>NZ_LMED01000012.1:0-640849 GCF_001425285.1 Acinetobacter sp. Root1280
GGCGACTGTCGCTACATTGGGCGACTGTCGCTACATTGGCGCTTGCTTTGATCTGTTCTAGGCTGGTATTTCCGCAAGCCTGTAAATAGTTTTGGATTTGATGCGCGATAAACTTATGRTCTTCTGTATGCGTCAGRCTGGCCAAATTAAATACTGCCAACTCTACYGCKGGCTTGGTCTCTTTAGCGGCTGGTTGTTGCTGTGTATTTGACCCTGCGGTCTGATTTTTACTGTCTATAAATGCCATAAGCTTAACCTTAATACGTTCTAATTTTTAATTTAATTTCAATCAATCAAAATTCAAAAAATGTTCAATTATTTATTTCGCGCGTTATATACATCTGGTTGTTCAGCAGTCGCTTTTCACACAGTCACTTGTTTGGTGACATAACGAGACCCTTCCAGATCCATACGCATCTCATTCTTATCATGAATCTACTGCTGCATTCTCACCTCTAAAGATATAGTCGCTTACGGAAGCTGCATAAAGATTATTAGACATAGTTTGCTATTTAATTTTAGACTTTGATGAATTCTACTAAAAATGTAGACAATTTGTCTATACAGAGTTGTCTACAGTGAAGCATAGGACAAAAAAATAAAATAACTTAAAAATTTACAATAACTTAAAATAAAAAAATTAAGCTAAGGTGTAAATTTGGAGTAAACTTTATTTTTATGTATCAAAACATAAGTCTTCAATATTTTCGCTTCCAAATAGATTATTCACTGTTACAAGTGCTGTATCCGATAATGTTTGAGTAGTTAACACAGCTAGTCTTGTCATTGGACGAGAAATTGATACATAAAAAAGATTACGAGCTCTATGAAAACCATCAATGTTTGCCTTAGTCAACTTTTTAGTCTCAAGCAACTGAGGCCACTTATAATTATTCCATCCGCCACCTAAAATTACTAATACATTCTCAAACTCAGCCCCCTTAACACTATGCTGCGTTGCAAATGGAGTTTGCTTTTCGATAAACTTTGTAACCTCGATTACTTCCTTATATGGGATTTCTCTTAATTTATTATAACGTAATAGTGTTGAAGACATTTCCGTATCAGGCGAGCTCCTTAATGTAATAAGTTCATCGTCTCGTCTAAGTACTCTATCTGGAGGAGATGGACGTTTTGTATGCTTTAAATGGTCTATAACTTGCCCTATTGTCCCTTCTTGCCTTAGTTTTAATAATTGATCCATATCCCGGCGCCAACAAGATTTATCTTCATGCTTAGTTATTGCTGGCTTTGAGCCAAAGATTTTAAACATCTCACCATAATTTGATAAGCCATAGCTGGCACTCATTGGTTCAACTATTTCTGCAAAAAATTTTATTACAGGATCTTCTTTTTTAGCAAATTGATCATTACGTCCTTCAAACACTTTAATTAATTTAGGATATCCTTGTTCAGAAGCTAAAACATTATGGCTTAACATCAATATCTTAGTTTTTTGAATATCCCAACCCTCATTTTTTAGCCTCTGTATCAAATTTGCACGAGTAGACCGAGCTATATCTATTGGCAAATCCTCTTTAGAACTCCTCTCATTAGTTCGCGCGCCCCTATAAGAATTTGTATGAAAAAATCTAGCCTCACCTTTTGCATCTGGTGAGCTTACAGCTTGCGGTAAGTCTGGTCTTAAATTATTCAATATATTTACAATCGCTGGAACTGATCGAAAATTTGATCCTTTAGCAATCTCTTCAATTGGATACTTTGCTAAGTACAAATGGACGGACACTTAAATCAACTTCATTGATGTGGTCATAGACAATCTCTGTGCCAAAACGTTCAGCATGGGCTTGCATTCGTTCCATAAGTGCAGGACCAGTTAAACCTTCTGGGTCACCCGGCCAGTTATCTACCTCAGTGGTCGTTGTTAATTGACCACCAAGTTGTATACCTGCAATCAAAGTGGGTTTTAAGTTTGCGCGTGCTGCATATACAGCGGCACTATAACCCGCAGGTCCTGAACCTAAGATCACTAATTTAGAATGTCTCTTTTGCATTTCTGATCACCTAAAGTTTATAAGCTACGTTGATTGACACGCTTAGATAATTCTTCTGCCGACTCTTTTCGCTCTGAATAACGGTCAGTGAGGTACTGACTTTGCCCGCGAGTAAGCAAGGTGAACTTATATAGTTCTTCCATTACATCGACAATTCGATCATAGAAGGATGAAGGTTTCATCCGTCCATTTTCTTCAAACTCTAAAAAAGCTTTAGGAATAGACGATTGGTTCGGGATAGTGATCATACGCATCCAACGACCTAGAATCCGCATCTGGTTTAAGCTGTTAAAAGACTGTGAACCTCCACTGACCTGCATCAAGGCTAAAGTCTTGCCTTGCGTTGCACGAATTGCGCCACCTGCCAATGGTATCCAATCAATTTGTGATTTAAAAATTGAACTCATGGAGCCATGACGCTCAGGCGAGCACCACACCATTCCTTCTGCCCAAGCGAGTAAATCATGCAACTCTTTAACCTTTGGATGTTCAGTGTCCGCATCTTCAGGTAAAGGCAGCCCTTTAGGATGAAAGATATTTACTTCGGCACCAAACTGCTCCAAGATACGCCCAGCTTCCATTACGGCCAAACGGCTGTATGAACGCTCACGGTTAGAGCCATAGAGCAGCAAAATACGCGGTGGATGATCCAACTCTTTAGCTTGTACCTTTTCTAAAGTCGGTTGATCCAAAAGATTCATATCTACATTTGGGAGAGTCATAAAAATTACACCTCTTCTTTAAAAAACTTTTTTCTAAGCCACAAAGACACACTGACTAAAGCAATCAACACAGGCACTTCAACCAATGGTCCGATTACCGTAGTAAAAGCGACTGGTGAAGCTAAACCAAAGGTTGCAATCGCTACAGCCAGCGCCAACTCAAAGTTATTCCCAGCAGCCGTAAACGAAATTGCTGTTGTTTTAGGATAGTCATTCCCCATCCATTTGCTCATAAAGAAGCTAATGAAGAACATCACGATAAAGTAAATCGTCAATGGAATGGCAATACGTAAGACATCTAGTGGCAAGCTCACCACATCGTTACCTTTTAGGCTAAACATCGCCACAATCGTGAACAATAAAGCTAACAAACTCAGTGGACTGATCTTAGGTAAGAAGACATTTTGATACCAATCCAGACCTTTAGCTTTCACTAAAGTGAATCGTGTTATAAAGCCAAGAAAAAACGGAATACCCAAATAGACTAATACCGCATGGGTAATAGTCCAGAAATCGACATTAATCACTTGCCCTGCAACGCCAAAATAAGGCGGCAAGAAAGTTAAGAATAACCAAGCATATGTACTAAAAAATAGAATTTGGAAGATACTATTAAAAGCTACCAATGCAGCTACATATTGGTTATCACCACAGGCTAAACCATTCCACACCAATACCATTGCAATACAGCGAGCCAAACCTATTAGGATTAAGCCTGTCATATACTCTGGATAGCTATGCAAAAAAATAATGGCTAATGCAAACATCAATACTGGTGCAATTACCCAGTTCTGTACCAAAGACAAAGTTAAGGTTTTTTTGTCTTTAAACACTTGAGGTAGGGCTGCATAATCCACTTTGGCTAACGGTGGATACATCATCAGAATCAAACCAATCGCAATTGGAATATTGACAGAATCCACACTCATTTTATCCAAAGCGACGGAAGCTTGCGGAAAGAACACACCTATCGCAATCCCCAATGCCATGGCGATAAAAATCCATAGAGTGAGGTTACGATCTAGAAAGGATAATCTTTGTTGAGCCATGATGTTCTCATTCAATATGCGAAATTTGATTGATTGCTGCAATCAAATCTGGGCGAGACATATGAGTTGTATCTAGTGCCAATAAAGCGTCTAAGCGGCGGTTGATATGATCAACAGTAACTTGGAATGCTTTTAATTTTTCTTCTTTCGGCAAATCTAAATGTGAAGGATCAGCCAAGCCCCAATGTGCCTTGATCGCTCCACCTAAATAAAGTGGACACGCTTCCTGAGCTGCTGAATCGCAAACAGTAATCACCACGTCAGGTTGATATTGTTCACAGTCATCAATGGTTTTACTCCATAAACCATCTGTTGAGAGACCAAGATTTTCTAAAGTTTCTATAGTCAATGGATGTACTTGCCCTGATGGCTTACTACCTGCACTGTATGCTTTCCATCCTTCAGGCGCACGACTGTTAAAAAGGACTTCTGAGAGGATGCTACGGCAACTATTTCCAGTACACAAAAAAAGGAATTTCATATTCTGTTACTCACAATAACTATTTATTTGGATATTTTGGGAATCTTTATTCGCTATGGTTTGACTGCTTACCAAAAGATTCAGAACGTCATGGCACCACATTGGTAATTGCGGATTAATGCTGTAATACACCCATTGGCTTTGTCTTCTGTCCTGTAAGAGACCAGAAGAACGCAATAACGCTAAATGCCTAGAAATCTTTGGCTGACTCAGTTGCAACTTTTCAGTCAAATCACAAACACATAATTCTTTATTCTCAGCGACTAAAGTCACGATATTGAGTCGAGTTTCATCTGATAAGCATTTAAAAAAATTAACTTGGTCCATTCTTAACTCCCATTCACTTATTTGGATATGCGGATAATCATATACAAAAAGTAAAATTTTTAATTCACTCGTTGACCATTTTCATCAATCACTTTTTCACCATCCTCTTTCGTAAAGGCACCTTTCTGAGGTAATGGTAGAATATCTAAGACAACTTCAGAAGGACGGCTTAAGCGAGTGCCTAATTCAGTAACAACAAATGGTCGATTAATCAATATTGGATGATCAAGCATAAAACCAAGTAACTGCTCATCACTCAAATCACTACGATCAAGATCTAAATCCCGATAGGGATCTACATTCTGGCGAATGGCCTCTCTTACTGTTAATTTTGCATCCTGAATCAATTTAACTAATTCGTCATGACTAGGTGGTGTAATGAGATATTCAATCACAGTTGGCTCGATCCCTGTATTACGGATCAAAGCCAAAGTATTCCTAGATGTTCCACAAGCTGGGTTGTGATAAATCTTCACATTTGATGAAGTTGTCATCGAATTAAACTCTTTTGAGATTTTATAACACCTTTATATACGAAATATCGCATATATGCAAACCCATATATGATTCTATAGAAGGACTGACAAACCAGCCCTTTAAAGTCACAACTATAAAATTAATTCAAAGCTTGATCTAAATTTTCTAAATTCAAGACTATCGCACTAACAACACTTCTATCGAACTCAGCTCGATCCTGTTCTTCATGGACTCCCTTATTAAGATATCTCCACTCCCTACTCTCGCCACCTATCCCCAACAAAGATTCTAATGGCTGCAAAACACTATCTTTTTGAGCATGAATAAAATCATTCTTAACAATTTTAGCTTTCAATTGTTCAGTAAGATTTCTTAACTCTATTGAAGATGTAGCTGATCGTAGCTTTAGACTCAAATTCCCATCACCATGCTTACTCACAAACCTCCAAACTTTTCCTTTAGTTATTGCTTCTAAAGCTTGTCTTGACTTTGTTAAAGCATCACGAATTTCATTTTGATTGATGTGTTCTCTAGCAGCGACAATATAATTGCGAGGCGCACAATTAAAATTAATATTGATATGCTGCCCACCCAGGCGTGGTAGAAAACTAAATGATTTTGTTGACTTCACTCTTTCCACTGAAAGCAGATTATGAATATCTTTGAAGAATTCTTCCCCATGGCAAGTTAACAATATTTGCTTATTAGTAAAGAATTGATCCTCAAAGAGTGTTTTTCGGATTGCTTCACGATGCTCATCATCTATGGCATTCACAGGATCATCAAAAATCAATAAGGGTGACTCTTCTTTAATATTTTTAGCCAATAGAATTGCTAATCCCAAACATCGAATATGTCCTTCACTAAGTATATGAAGTGCATCAAAAAAAACTTCTGGATTATTTTTAAATGCGATTTCCATTCTCTGATTCTGAGTAATAGGTAGTTTTACATCAGCTAATAGTTCACTCTCTGTATCGTTCCTGTTGAAAGCATTGTAAAGATCAATAATTACTCCTCCTAGATCTTTAACTAAACGCACAGGTAATTCATTACAGTATGCTTCCAACATTTTAACAAAGTCAGCATAAGCGTTAGATATAACCTTATTTCGATCAACTATTAATTTTTCAGCTTCAACATCTGCAATAAGCTGTGCATTCTGCTCTTCAAATGTGCTAATCATGGACTGGGCAATACTTATAGCCTGAGTCGCTGATTGCCTCCGTGTCTGAAGTATAGTTATTTCTTTCACAAAATCACGGTACTTCATGAGCTCTGTAGCCCTAACTACTCTCAAGTCTTCTTCTTGTTTTATTTTTAGATCACATGCTTCAAGAGTTTGAACTTGTATCTCAATATTCATCCAAATCGTTGTTCCATCAGGTAACATTTCCGTTAAACACCCCCACCACTCAGAAGATGTTTTGCCACCTGTAAAAGACCTATATGCTTCCAAACAATTATCTTTTTGATAAAAAGATAAACAGGTTTGAATTATCTGAGAGAGATCAACGAAGAGGTCTTGGATTTGCTTTTTTAGGTCTTGTATCTGCTGTTGTATCCCCGCCAACACCTGCAGCTTTAACAACTCATCTCTAGCATAACTATAAGGATTAACAGTAGTCTGTCCGAGTGGAGTTTGACAAGCTGGACACTGATTTGGGCTACCATCTTGTAATTCAATGATGGCATTATAAAGTTGTTTAAATGACACCTGTTGACTTGCTTGTGCTAGCTTTTCTTCTTCAATAGTTAAGGCTGAAATCAATATATCTATTTGATGCTTCAATGCATTTAATACACTGAGTGAAAGGTTACTTTTAGGATTTAAGGGTGACTGAACTTCCGATTCAAGTTTTTGTACTAGCCCTAATACAGCGTCCTTACCATTTAATTCAATCACCATTTGGTCAAAACTTATCTTCTCTTTATATCGAGCAGCTAAAGCGACCTCCTCCAATTGAATCTGGCTAAGTAACTCCGTATGCATTTTTATCTGTTGTTCACTCCCCAACAATTGTGAACGTTTTTCACCTAGCTCTTTGGACTTCTCTCCAATAATATCAATATATCTACCATCCATATCAGATGTGAAATTTCTAACAAACTCAGTGAAAGACTCTAATCCAAATAACGTTGATATTAATTCAGATTGTTTAGATGGCACTTGGGCTGCAATACGTGAAAAATTATCTATACGATTCTTTTCAATAAAACAGAATCTATATGTTTGCTCATCAGGCTTAACATTTAAGAGACCATTTTCACTATCTTCAGCCTGAAGAATAGGAGCTAGGAATTGATTAACATGAGCATTCTTAAGGTACTCACTTTGGTTACGGAATCGTTTATTTTCCGCATCTTCCACATTACCTAGTAGACAGTACTCTAGGGCCTCACAGAAACTTGATTTCCCCGTTCCATTAGGACCATATATCAATACTAAGCTACTATCTAAATCAAAATACTCGGACTTAGAAAACCCTCTAAATGGTCCTACTGTCATACTTTTAATTTTTGCAATTTTTGATTTCGGCTCTCCTAATGTCGTAGCCAAAGGGCTAATCTCCGAACCAATACTTTCCCATCTTAGCTTAGCAAACGATGCTATTTTTTTTATCCGTTGTCCTTGAGCAGTCTTTAATGGAGTTAACTCATCCAAATTTTCTAAAACAAGGTTTGCTATCTTACGTATCTCTACAGAGGCATTATTATTCAATGTCTGTAAGAAATTTGAATACTCTACCCGTACCATAAACCCCTCATTCAAATAAATTATAATATTCAAAGTTTTAATTAGTGTTCGAAGATATCTAGATGCTTAGATATTCTTATTCTTGTATTTATAAATTAAGAATAATTAAAATACAAGGCATCAGCAGATGCCTTCTACTTTAGTTCAAGGTTTGTACCGATTGCTTTAGATTTTTCTGAATTTCTTGCAACTTAAGTAAATCTTGAGCTTGTTGTTGTGATTGACTTTCTTCCACATAAAACTCTTCAATAATATCCATCCCTTCATCACCTCCCACCTCAAAACTTGCATTCCCATAGCCCTGTCGTGCTACATGATCTAAAGCCTCCTGATAAAATCCTGCTGCTTTGCTCTGCTGATCGATCTCTTTTGCCGTTTTAATTTCATTCTGTTTACTGTTGTCTTCAGGTAACGTAAATCCACTAATGTAATGCAGAGGTGTCGGAAAAATAGCATTGTATATTGCTTTACTATCTAACTAAATATCACCATCTTGCTTCGGCTCAATTAATGTCTTTGTTGTTTTAGACGTGGTATTGTTATATCGGACACCTAAACTGGCATATAAATCATCTGCTGAAACTTCCATCTCAAAACGTATTTTTTCTCGTTCCCTAATTTCTTGAGTAATATTAGAAGCTTCTGTCTGGCTAACTCCAGCTGCTTTTAGAGTTGCCTCACCAAAGAGTAAGGCAGATTCAAAGGTTTCTCTAATCTGAAAGTCGACATCTGCTTTAACTAAATGTAAGGAATGCTCTCTGTCATATGCTCGTACAAGTACCTTAGCAAAAGGAAACTCATGTTTGATTAGCGTTACTATCTGATTTGCGGCGTCTTTGTCGTCAACACAAACAGCAATAGCTTGGGCATTTCCAGCACCCGATGCGTGTAAAATATCTAGTCTTGCCCCATCACCATAATAGACTTTAAAACCAATTTTTTCAGCGTTCTTAATCATTTTAATATCACTATCAATAATGGTGACATCTACAGTACTAGCTAATAATGATTGACTCATTACTTGACCAAAACGACCGAAACCAATAATTAATACATTGCCACTCAAACCATTCGCTACATCAATACCGTCTAAGTTTTGTTGTTGATTTGGCTTATACAATTTTTTGAAAATAATCCCAACGACTGGAGTTAATACCATTGATAAAACGACAATTGCCGTTAGATTTGATTTGATTGTTTCATCAATAACGTGTGCACTCGTTGCAGCAGCAAAAAGTACAAAAGCAAATTCACCACCTTGAGCCATTAATAAAGCACGATCGAGTGCATCAGGATGGGATGTTTTCGTAATACGAGCAACAACATATATCATGAGTGCTTTGGCTGTCATCATTGCTAAAACAGCGCTTATAATTAACTGCCAATTGTTTGCAACTACCGATAAATTAAGCGACATTCCGACGCCAAGAAAAAATAAACCAAGTAGGATTCCACGAAAAGGCTCAATATCCGCTTCGATTTGATGACGGAAAGTAGATTCTGAAAGTAACACGCCTGCTAAAAAAGCCCCCATAGCCATAGATAGGCCGCTAACCTGCATTAATAATGCAGCACCTAACACAACAAGTAAGGCTGCCGCAGTCATTACCTCACGAGCTTTCGAAGCAGCTAATATCCTAAATAAAGGATTAAGAAGCCAATATCCAGCGACAATCAGTCCAACAATTGCAACTATACCTATTCCAATACTCTGCCAACGGGAACTAACGCTTTCGACTACTGAATCAGGCGACATGAATGCAACAATTGCTAAAAGCGGAACAATCAATAAATCTTCAAATAATAATATTGCGACTATTTTTTGTCCTCTAGGTTTATTCGTATCACCTCGATCCCCCAGCAACTGCATAACAATAGCCGTAGATGTCAATACAAAACCAGTCGCTCCAATAAATGCGATTTGCCAACTAAAACCAAAAGCAAGACCTACACCAAGAAGTGCTAAAGAACATAGGATAATTTGTAAAGTACCTAACCCGAATATTTCTCGACGTAAACTCCATAAGTGTGATGGTTTCATTTCTAAACCAATCAAGAAAAGATACATAACGATACCGAGTTCAGCGATATGTAATATTGAAGTAGAGTCGGAGAAAAAGGCAAATCCAAATGGCCCAATGATAAGCCCTGCCGTGAGATAACCAAGTACAGAGCCCAAGCCAATACGTTTAAAGATAGGGACAGCAATAACGGCTGCTGCCAATAAAATCACAGGACTTAGCAATCCAAAAGAGTGGGCTTCTGCGGACATATATAGTTCTCAAAATAATTCGTAAAAAGGTCAAATACTTTTATGATATCTATTCAAATTAAATAACTAATCTTAGAAAATAAATCTGATCTGCCCATGAGAGTTGGTCAATTTGATTAAGTAGTTTTTTAAGAAAGCTACATTTTATTTAGAATTTTCCATCGAGGGTTGTTAATTATTAAGCTTAGAATTATACAATAAACTTAATAATCATTTTGATAACTGTCGTATTAATTAAATTAAAAAATGCACCGCATAATGGGAGAATCAAAACTGCATTATGCGATGAACTATATGTAATGGCTATATTGGTTGGAGTGGCGCACACCCTAAGCTACTGTACTCTGCAACTTCATATTTTATCAATAATAAGAAAAGTTATGAATGTTACGAAATTTAATTGTCTGTGCAGCTAGAATCACCACCCATTAAACTAAAATCTACATGAGATTTTTTAACTTTTCCACCTTTCCAGCATAAGGGGGGTAACTCAATGAATCATCCAAAGAATCATTTGCGTGAGCTATCATAATAGGTTTGAAGTGTGTAAAGACTTTGAATGTGGCTTCGCCAACATAATTACCCATGCCACTATTTCCCACACCACCAAATGGTAAATATCTTGATGCCGCATGTTGCATGCAATCGTTAATTGTAACACCGCCTGAACTGGTATGAGCTAGCACCAAATCTTGGCTCTTCTTGTCTTTGCTAAAAAAGTACAATGCTAAAGGTTTCTCTTTAGTTTTTTGAAGAGCCACCAACTCTTCAATAGAATCAAAGGAAAGTACTGGCATAATTGGTCCAAAAATTTCTTCTTGCATAATTTCAGAACTCTCTGAAACATCATCTAAAATAGTTGGTGCAATGTAGCGTTTTGCAGCATCTGACTGTCCGCCAAAAACAATCTTCCCATTATTGTTTAACGACCCTAACAATCTTTCAAAATTTCTCTGGTCGATGATAAAACCATAATCTTCACTTTGAGAAGCATCTTCGCCATAAAATTCAACCATGTATTTTTTGCAGAGTTCTATAAATTTCTCTTTGATGCTCGAATGTACATATACGTGATCTACTGAAACACAAATCTGGCCAGTGTTGAATAATTTCGCCCTAACTATACTCTTGGCAGCATGTTCTATATCAGCTGTTTCATCTACAATAGCAGGACTTTTTCCACCTAACTCTAAAATTGTTGGTGTTAAATGTTTAGATGCTGCTAATTGAATAACTTTACCTACTCTTGGGCTACCTGTAAAAAATATAAGGTCAAATCGTTCTTCTAAGAAACGATTAATCATTTCCACATCTCCCAAAATACATTTGATGTAATTTGGCGAAAATGTAGTTTCTATAATTTCATTAATTACGTCTCCACAAGCAGCAGACGTAGAAGAAGGTTTTACCACTGCTGTATTTCCAGCGGCTATTGCTCCAAGCAAAGGACCAAAAATTTGCCATGTCGGAAAATTCCAAGCACTCAAAATAAATGCTGTTCCTAAAGGTTCAGGTTTTAGGATACTTTCATTTGCTTTAAACATTTCAGGCGATTTTACATGCTTTTCTTTCGCCCAATCCTTGAGATTATTTATAGTGTTATTGAGTTCATCTAACACCCAATTCAACTCAATTAAATACGTTTCCATTTCATTTCTGCCCATATCTTTTTTAGCAGCTTCAATGATTTTCGGTTCGTATTTTATAAAGCTTGTTTTTAGTTTTTCCAGTTGCTCTAATCTAAAATCTAGATCCAATGTTTCGCCTGAACGAAAATATGCTCTTTGGCTATCTAATAAACTCTTAATCTGTTCTTGATTCATCTTTTTTATACCTAATAATGTTAATTGATTAATGATTTTTCCGTCGTTATAAGGTAAAAAACGTCGAAAACATAACCACGTTTTACAAATAAAACTTATAAGGCCGCTGTTGGTCTAACCACTATTTCACTCGTATCAACATCTTGAGGTTGATTAATGACGTGTGCGATAGCATTGGCAATGGCTTCTGGCTTAAGAGCAATATTACGGTAACCTTCCATAGCTTCGGCTGCGGCAGAATCTGTAATGGTATTCGCAAGTTCCGATTCAACCACTCCTGGATAAACACAAGTTACGCGAAGCTCTTTATGTTCTTGACGTAATCCATCAGAAATGGCACGTACAGCATATTTCGTCGCACAATATACGGCTCCTGTAGGAATGACATAGAGGCCACCTATAGAAGAAATATTTATAATTTGACCATGTCCTTGCTTTTGCATTACAGGAAGTACCGCAGCTACGCCATAAAGGACACCACGAATATTCACATCAATCATGGCATCCCATTCATTTACTTTAAGAGAAGCCATTGGGGATAGTGGCATGATACCTGCGTTATTAATAATGACGTCAATTCGACCATATTGTTGAATCGCAAAATCAGCAAACGCCTGAACATCATCTTGTTGGGTAACATCTAAAGTCCGATATTCGACTTTACACCCTTCAGAACCAAGCTCATCAGCCAGTAGTTTTAGTTTATCAGCACGACGAGCACCGATCAGTAAGGCATGCCCTTGACGAGCTAGAACTCTAACAGTGGCTTCACCAATACCGCTACTTGCACCTGTAACAATAATAATTTTTGATCGTATTGTTTTTGACATGTGTTAAAACCTCTATAACCGTAAGATGAACTTAAATTCATTAAAAACCTAAAATTATCCTATATACAAAGCGACTAAGCTTTAAGACCTATTCGTATTCAATACTTGCCTAAAAGTAATTGGTAACTTGCTAAAAGGAATAATTACTCGTATTTTGAGATATTTAAGGTTGTATGTGGAATTCAAGAATGAGCACTAACTTCACCATTAATTCACAACAACACATGTTGTCTTTAATAAATCAGTTAGCTTCTTCGGAAGGGTATACGCAGTCATTACTTGAAAATGTTACATTTATTCGTTCAAACAGTACGTTAACATGCATGTCGACTTTCTATGAGCCCAGCATTGTAATTATTTTACAAGGTCGTAAATGCGGTTTTTATAATGATAAGCAATATATTTATGATGCTAATAATTATCTTGTGGTCTCTATTCCGTTACCTTTCAATGTTGAAGCAGAAGCAACAGCTGATAACCCTTTACTCGGTATTATCCTCCACATTGATCCTTTGATATTGACCGAACTTATAACAAATCTTCCTATGAACCCCATCCAATCTAGCTCTCTTCCTAGTGCACTATATTCTAGCCCTGTAGATGTTAATTTTGAAAATGCCGTATTTCGTTTGATAAAGTCACTAACATCACCGATTGAAGCTAAAGTTTTAGGACCTTCTATCTACAGAGAAATTCTTTATAGAGTTCTTAGCAATGAACAAGGAAATGGACTTAGAGAGGTACTATTAAGGAACAGTAGTTTTGGTAAAATTGCTAATGCTTTACAGTATATTCATTCAAATTATGAAAAAAAAATAGATGTTAACACTTTAGCGATACAGACGAACCTTAGTGTTTCTGCTTTTCATATGTATTTTAAAACAGTCACTTCTACTTCCCCAATTCAATATATCAAGGCCATACGGCTACATAAATCAAGATTAATGATGGTTCGACAAGGATTAAGTGCTGAAACCGCTGCAAGAAAAGTAGGCTATGAAAGTGCATCTCAATTTAGTAGAGAATTTAAACGTCTATTTGGTCGTAGCCCCATAGAAGAAGTAAAAAACTTAAAAACAGTATTATCGTTGTCCACTTCTAACCCAAATGAATAATAACCTCCCTAATCTTTTCTATTGTTTAAATGATTTAAGTACAACTCTTTTAAACATCTTTAACTAATTAAAATGGTACATAAACACTAAGCATCCTGTAGGTTTCCGCCTTTTAACTTACAGATCATCCTAATAATGTCCACTAAAATGATTAGTGGACATTATTGTTATGAGCCCAAAATCAAATATACACTGTTGTTCACCCCCTAATACCAACTAATTTACCACCCTCACACTGCCCTGTAACCCGTGTTGAATATCCTGTACAAAACCCTCGCTCTGATTAAGTTTAGACTTTATCTTAACTTTTGAGTCTGTAGACTGTTGTCCAGATTCGACGTGCTCATCCGCATAAAACTCTTCCACCAAATCCAATCCCTCTTCAACATTCACTTCAAACCGCGCATTACTAAAGCATTGCCTAGCCATCTGATCTAAAGCAACTTGATTAAATCCAGTTGCTTTACTCTGCTGATCAATTTCTTTCGCTATTTGAATGGCTTGTTGTAAATTGATACCATCTCTTAAAGTTAAATCCACGTAGTACACAGGTGTTCTATAACTTTGAGTTGTGGATTTTCCTCGAAGTGTCAGTTGAAGTGGTAGACATGACAGTAAACCATTCGATGCCGCATGGTAATAACTGAGTCGTGCTGCCAAAGTCCGAATGCTATTAAAGCCAGTCGTTCTAAAAATAAAAGTACCCAATTCATCCGACTCATCTAGATTGACATGTAATCGACCAAAGGGTTTACAGTTCCCTCCTTGTGCCAATGCACATAAATCAGGTGATGGGCATGGATGTTGTTCAATGCCTTTGTTGGTTTGTCTTTGACAAGTCTCACCGTTTCCAATACATATAGGTCGCCCTGTTTGGCGATCAAATAAAGTGTATTCCGCTCGAAGGTTAAGTTCAGGATCATTAAAGATCATCCGTACTGGGATTGAGCGGAGTTTTTGATTGGGAACTTTGGCTCGTAGTTGATCATCTAAAGGATGTTTCACCCATCCATCTTTGCCTTGGATTTGACTGGTAATGGTAAATTGGTCATCCCGTTCAGGCAGTCGCTTTCCATTCTTTTCGACGACTTTTCCAATACTGATTCTACCGAGTATGGGTGGTGTAATCGCTAAACCTTTAATCATGGTAGTTTCCTCTTTTCTATAAAATTGAATTGGCATAAAAAAATCCCATGCGCTCAGGTATGGGATTTTTAGTAGGGTTGTTCTAATGTTAAGTGGTTGAATATTTCACTTAGGCTAATCGGTATAAATATTGAAACGCCGTGAGCCTTGTTTGTTTTGTGGAAACTGGCTGAGATATTCAGGGTGTTGTTTCAGTAATGCCTTGCTATCTAAGCTGATTGAATCCTTCGACTTTTTCCAAGTGACTGAGCCGGTTTGAAAGGTCGCTCGTTCAGCTTTTTGCATCTTGGCTTGTAGTTGATGTTTGAGAAGATCGAATGTTTCCTGATGTTTTTCGATTTTATTTCGTGTTTGAATCAGTTGCTCAAATTGTTGATTGGCTTGCGTATCTTCAGATAAGTCTGTGGTTGTCAGTGGCACATGGTCAGGATAAAGTAGCTGTAAAGCTTTGGCTGCTGATTCACTCGCATCAGCATCAGGTGGAGTATCCTTTTCTACGCATTCCCAGAAATGTCGTTCAGCATTGATAATGTGTTGGATCACTGATTCTGAACGGGTCACTTTAAAGATTCGTGTTTCATGCCCACAGATCAGCACACAAATATGTGCTGCGTTCTTACCTGTCACTGCCAGTTGATGTTGCACCTGACAAAGCACGTATAAAGGCACACCATCTCGCCAAAGCTTGGCACCATGTTCTCCAGCGGTTTTGCATTCCAGAATTTGTACATCTGCATCACCCACCACGGAATAGTCCAAGTTTGCCAACATAAAGTACTTATCGGGTTCAGGGTGTTGTAATACTGCATTGACTCGACGTACTTTATAATTAGTATGCATGCTGTAGTATTCAGCGACCAAAGGTTCTAGACGTTTACCCCAATAGAGTGGTGCATGCCCTTCACTTTCATCCTCAATGTTTTGTTGAATACGCCCCGTTTTAATCATCCACAGTTCAAGCATCGACATATAGGGATTCAGTCCACAAGCTGCGGCACAGTCACTACTGCCAATGCCTTGTTTACGCACCTTGAGCCATTCGGCTTGTGACATGGTTTTGGTTTCAGCTAGGCGTTTGGGTTGCTTTTTTCGTTTTGAAGATAATGAATAAGCTTTTGATCCTATTACAGGACCTATGATGGGTTGGGGTATATTTGCGGTATGTTGTCTCATGATGTATTCCTCTAACTTCTAATTTGAAAGACATAAAAAAATCCCATACTTTTTGGCATGGGATTAGAATTGGAATCAGTATGTTTAAATGGTATTTAGTCGATGCGATAACTCAGCTTAATTTCGTCAAACGTTGCAAGACGGATAAAGTCAGTATGATAGATATGCCGATAGCCATCTAAAACCAGATATTGAGGGTGTGGTATTTCATCCACTGTTCTCACCTGCACATCCTGAATGGGGTAAATTAAAACCACCAAATCCCCAATCTTAAATTTGTACTCAAAACTGTTATCTGTCATCAAATCCTCTGAGTGATGGTGATATTGTCTAAATAAAACCCTCGATACCTGTTTTAAGCAATCATCCTTAAGGCTTGTTCTAGACCTCGTTGTTTTAAGCCTGCACCTGCACCGAACCATGCTGAATCAAGTCGATGATCTTGGCTCATGGCTCGACGTTCATGGTCACAAAACTCCGTGATACTGCATAATAGACCATAGGTAGTATCTTTGGCTGAGGATAGTTCTGCCCCTCGTCCATGCCCATTAAACATGGTCATGACTTTAGACATTGCCCTTCCATTCGGTTCTGCTTTATTTGGTTCGGTTGGGTTGGCAACGTTGCGATAAAACTGAATAATGCTCTCATCCTGTTGTGTCTGGCTGAGACTGGTATTGTTAAATACAGCATCAAAATAAGCAGCCGCTTCCTGCTGTGTGACTTTCCGTTGACTCAACTGTTTCATTTGATGCATATGTTCATCCCATGCCCGTACAGAAATACCCAGCTGTTGTTTGATCTTGTCTGCATCAAACTTGGTGCTGTGAGGGACTTTGACCACACCTCGATTAGCATCTTGACCTTTTAGTGCAATGGCTAAGGTGTTATTACACACCACACGAATTGAAGTAAATTGTGCTGTGGTGGCTAAAGTCCCATCACAAGCCGTAGCTAAGAGAATATAGCCATTGCTGACATCTTTGCCTTTGAGTGCAGTACTTTGCCCTGTTCTCGCCAATGCCCAGAATTTCTTACCACCTTTGAGTACCCCCGCAGTTTCTAGTTCGAAGCCGGATTGTTCAGTCAAATCACGATAAAACTCTAGAATTTGTTTAGGCTGGACTTCTTGATAACGTTGACTGACTACAGATAAAGGTGCATGGGTATCTGAGCGGTACAGCACTCGTTGCTCATCGTGAGGGAGGATCAGATTCTGCCCTTTGTGATTTTCTGCCATATAACTGACATTGGAGCTTTCAATCTGCCAATCCATGCCAGCTTGTTTTGCCCAGACTTCGATGGGTTGATTTGGGCTAAGTTGATTACCCAGGCCATGCCAAGGGGTTTGACCGACATAAGCCATTTGTTCAAGTTGATGTGCCATAAGGTTTTTCCTTCTTATTGAGTGAATAATGAATTGAATCAATTCAGTGTGAATATTTCACAGTGAGATATTGAGTAGATTATTTAGATTCATTCAGTGTGTTGAATGTCGAAGTGTTCCTGACATTGCTCACACTGGTAATGTAGGGTGATCAAATTATCTTGCTTTTGGATGTAAAGTAAAAACATCCCTCCAGCGGCTAAACCAATAAAACCACCAACAAAGGGATTAATCCCCAACCGTTTAGAGATTTGCATCCCTACCGTTGCCAGTGACATCGGTGAGCACGATGAGAACGTGAACTTAGTTTTAGCTTGTGATTGTTGACTTCGCCGTAGTAATTGCACATGCGGTGAATGGCAATAGGGGCATTGCTGCATCGTGTTTTTCCTTGATTAAATATTGAGATATAGACATAAAAAAACCACGAGCATCGGCTCGTGGTTTTTAAGGTTGATTTGATTTAGATTTAAACGTGTATAGCTTATCGATTGACTTTAGGTATGGCCAAACTAGATGAACTTCTACATGGTCGGATACGCTGGATATATTGCCCATCCCCAGTATCTTTAAAGAATCCATGTTGAGATTGAACTTCTAAACATTGCCCTTTTTTATAGGGCTTGATCTGTTTGGCAACGGCTGCTGGAAGTGCATAACGATTGAGGATCACCTCACCTTTGGTCGTCGGAAAAATCACTGCTTCCTCACCAAATCCCACCTCTTTTTTTAAAACGATTTGTTCTGTCTTTGCCATCACTGCGGTTGTCATCAATAAACTGAATAAAGCACAGCTGATTATTTTGAGATTTTTCATGGTGATATTCCTGTTTTAAATGGGTATAAAATTCATTTGAAATTAAAACTATAAAAAGGCATTTTGTTTAAAAACAAGGTTTGTAGCCTTCGCTTAAAATTTGATTGTTATTTTGGTTCCAACGCACCACATACCATGTACATTGATAACGATCTGAATCCCATGCTGCACGGTAAGTAATGCTGTTACCCTGTTGACTCCAACCTTCAACACGCTTAGCCACCTGATCTGGGCTAGATCGCCCCCAAACCTCCATGAGATGTGACGCTAACATTTGATCAATACTTGAAACGGTTGCCTTAAGACCAGCTGGTGCAGTTTTGATTGGCTTTAAACCGTACTTTGCAGCATTTGAACTTAATGTTTTTCCCTCATGATATTCAGAATCGACTTGCATAGTTAAATGCTCAGTCGCTGAGTTTTGTGAGGCTTTAGCTGCTTCCACTGTTGCGACCGCACCAGCAACGTCATCTTCACTAGGGCCTAAATGCTCAGTTTGTGTTGTTGCAATACTTTGCAGCATTTGAACTTAATGTTTTTCCCTCATGATATTCAGAATCGACTTGCATAGTTAAATGCTCAGTCGCTGAGTTTTGTGAGGCTTTAGCTGCTTCCACTGTTGCGACCGCACCAGCAACGTCATCTTCACTAGGGCCTAAATGCTCAGTTTGTGTTGTTGTATCTTCAGTTAAATCATTATCTGCTGATTCAGTTGAAGCTTGAGCTACATCAGCAGTTTGAGTTTTTTGGGCTTTGGTCTGTTCCATTGCCAGTTGCGCTAACTGTAGCTCTGCTTTACGTTGTAGATGTTGGTTCAATAGATAAGTACCTGACACACCCCCAATGATGCAAAGCACCAAGGCAATAAGACCAGATGTTTTTAATTTCGACACAAGACTCTCCTTATTTATTCGGCCATAAGCCTTGTTCTTTGAGTACTTTGATTTGAGGATCGATTGTCACTTCACCGGTTCTACAATCTGTAGTTTCACCCGTTTTTTGGTTGAAACTGACTGACATATTTGGGTTATCACATAATCTTTTGTATTTACTCACGACAGTAGGAGCGGCTTGTCTTGATGGTCTATAGCCTAATCGTTTTACCAATAAACGATTGGTTGTTCCAAATACTCTTAATACCCCACCACCTTCTGAGGTTGCGATATAAGCGAGATTTTTTTCACACCCATTTAACATCGAACTCTGGATTTCATGTACACCATAATGTTGAGTCACTGAACGATAGGTACAAATGCTCTGTAAACCGCTACCCTTTTGCATCTTCACAAGATGAGCCATGGTTTCAGCTGTATCCAATCCATAAGAGGGAGCCGCTTGGATGAATGAACTGAAACTAAGTGTTAAAACTGCTATGCCAATATTTCTTTTCATAAGTTTGACCTATTAATTTTTTACTGTTATTGACTTATTAATGCTTAATTTCCGCTAGGAGAACAGCCATTCTAAAAAGGTAAAAGGCCAGACGAAGGCTCTGCCTAATAGATAGGCTTTGGAATAGCAAGCAGGAAAGCTCCAGATCAATTTGAACCAGTAGCCCAACATGATCAGCAGATAAGTGATCAATAGATTTCTCATCTTTAACCGCCTCCTAGTTCAATTCAGACATACAAGCTAAACCTGCTTGTTGTACTTGATCTTCCCAATCTTCAGGAAATTGCATCGGGTTCTTGATCTGCTTAAGTCTATCTTCACCATAATGTTGTTCTACGTTGTTATAGCTACATGAACAGAAACTACGATTGCCACCAAAGTTACGGCAACCATCCTTAAATTCTGATTCAAAAGCACTGCTACAGGCAGTCAGCAAGATACTGACTGACAATGAAAAAATGAGTTTTAATTTCATTCTATCCTCTCATATATACTTATGTTTTTAATGCCCACTCATATGGAGTTATGGCTTCACTGAGGTAATATGTATTTGAAATTTCTTTATTTGAGATCGGATTTAAATCAATCATTTTTTAATAAAACCCAGACGTGACTTATTCTGGGCAGTTCCCAAGTTCATGATTTATATTGATCGTCATCCGTTTTTTAGAAAAATCAGTGAAAGAGAGCTACGTGCTGTAATCAAGCACAAGCAAAGATCGAGAAGATAAAAAGAAAGTGAAAATTGAATTAGTACGCATGGCGGACTCCTTGTGTATTAAAGAAGAACTACCACAATCACTGCTAAATAATGGTGGCAGAACGAAGAGGGTTAGCAGACTGGTACACAAGGATCCAGCACGCGCAAGCGCGTCCCCCTCCGTCCTACCATAGCGAAAAAGGGGGACGTAAGGATCCAGTACTAAAAAGCAAGCTCTTCAGTACTCTTGTGTATAGGGTCTGCTAAAACCCACTGGCAATGTAGGCCAGCGCATAAAGAATAAGTGCTGAAAGGAAATGTGTCAATCGGATATAAATGAATGGGTTTACTCCGTACCTGCGTCTGTATAAAATATGCGTCATGGAATGAGTTTGAATTTTTATCAATCTAGATTTACTTTATTGGGCTTAAAAAACCAAGACATCATCTTCCAAATAATTGTAAAAAGTTACATCACTATTGAAGGTGACGTTGTCTTTATAACCGATTAAAAAAACTCGATTTAAGTGTTATCTCTGTACATCAAAATCACACCTTACTTTTTACAAGCTCATTCTCACTTTTATTGATATAATTTTATAAAAATCGTATATGTTTTACTATAATGGAGCCAAATTCATATTAGACAATTCAACATGGAAAATTACATAGATCTCAAAAAAGAAATTGAAGAAATTAGGGTCCTAGAACGCTTTGTCATTCATAATCTTCGTAATCCAGCGCTCTCTATCGAACATTATTGGCGCTTTTCGAATGTTAAGAATGAAGCTGATGAACAACAAGTTATTGATACACTTCTGAATCAAGGTAAGTTTTCTATTTCAGATAAACAAAAAGAATGGTTAGAACAAGGCTTGCAACCTCACTATTTTGACAAAAGTAAATTTATTAAATTACCGATAGAAGATCGTCTTTATCGACATTATGATGAAGTACTGATCGCCATCCGTGATTTTAAAAACTATATTAATTCAAATGAGTATCTAGACTTATTAAAAAATAAAGAATTCGACTTTACTAAAAAGAGTGAATGGCCACTTAGCTTTAAAAAAGCATATACAGCGTACCAGCAAGCTTTTCAATTTTATGCTCAGCATATGGATTGTAGATCAGTCGAAATTCCTGAAGAAATTGCTAAAAAAATAAAAAAAATACAGGCTCAGGCTTATAAGGATCTAGAAATCAAAGAAATAATCCGAGTTCACTTAAAGCCTAAATATAAAGATCATGTCGAAAAATATCTCACAGTAGCCAATAAAAAAAATATTGAGGTAAATGCACTTTTTGATACTGAAATTGACATTGAATACGAAAAGAGTGTTATTCCCACGGTGACAGGACTTTATCTTCTAAAAAAAGCAACGCTTCTCAATAGACGAGAAAGATATAAGAAAGCTCAGAATCTAGGGAGTTTTTCTTATACCTATATGCCTAGAAAGAACACAGTTAAACCCCATTTTATAAAAACTGGAATTCCAGGTGCAATCCATATTAAACGTTTAGATGATAGACTTATTGGTTGCAATGAGACATTAGAAAAATTATATTCTGATCATGCTATTGCTTATATCCATAAAAATATTCTGCAAAATTTTTATCAATGGAAACATCAAATTAAAGATCAAGATGGTGAAAAACTTTCACTTTATGAAAAAATTAAAAAACATTATACCGTAGAAATAAAAAATACACATTTAAAAACAAATACTTAATTTAATATTCACGACCTAGGATTTCTCTAATTAAAAATCTCTCGGTGCAGAAACATTTATCGAGTCCTATGTCCCATCTAAAGTAATCCCATGTTGTACAGCATATTCTTAAATGTCTAAAACAAGGATTACTTTTATGGTTTCATCTGCCGACCCATTCAAAATGATCAGTCGGATTGATCTAGAAGAACTGACAGGTTTATCTCGATCAACCATCTACGATCGCATGAATTCAAAGTCTAAACGTTACGACCCTGACTTCCCCAAACCTGTGAAGTTTGGGCATCTAACCCGTTGGCGGCTGAGTGAAGTTCAGGCTTGGATTCAATCCAAAATTGAAGCCCGAAATCTTCTATCGATGACGGCCTAACTGTGTATATCGCATGAATCTGCACATCCACGTAAACACAATATGAATTTGTGCAAAGCTAGTCTGTTTAGCTTGAAGTTGAATAACGGTATTAAATCATTTAAATATATCAATCTATTATTTATAAATATATTAGATAGTTACATTATCAACCACTATACTAAGTGAAAGATATGACTTCATGATCATCAGTGGTTAAGTCTCTCACTTAAATAGAATCGTCTGGTGTGATTCTGACTGCTTTAGCAAAGTCAGATCACAGATTAAGTTTAGATGCTTATCCAGCAGATGGAAGAATAAAATTTAGATGGTGTAGTACGACAAATACCTAATTCAATCATTCAACAATTTTAGACACTGATTAAAGCAGTGTCTACAGACAGCTATTGCCCAAATTTCTTAAAACTTAAATTTGAGAAATTTTATGATTAAACTACAGCTACACGATACAGCGGGTACATTCAGTCTTGAAGAGCAAATTGCACTTCTCAGGTCTGATCTGAGTCTAACTGCTATTACTGCACCAGATGGGACTCAATCTCAATTTAGGCATGCAATCGATCATGAGGCTGATGTTTGTTTGAACATCATCGAAGTTATCGCTAAATGCGAGAAGCTTCAAAGCCCTATAGTAAAATTAGTTAAGGAAAAATCTCCATTCTTTACTGAGCGCTATCGGGTGCACTGCTCTCCAGCATGGGTATCTTTAGAAGAGAAAGTGCGTTCGGCCTTTCTACATCAATTCTCTGCAAGCTATTTTTACGGGGAAGAGGTAAAGGCTTGGATGCTGGTTCAATCTCAATTCTCACCACTTGAGCTTGAGGTATTGGCCCATGTTTCTTCCATCGATTATCGAAACAAAGAGAATGTGCAAAATTATATCGATTTATTTAATCTTTTTACTAGTCGACTAGCAAAACATATCCAGAGTTCGGAATATAAAAAGAAAATTCGTGATCGAAACTTAGTAAAGAAGGCAAATAAACATGCTTGTATTGAGCTGTTCAGTCAACTCATTGCTAAGTTTGCCAGAGTCCTGGTCATCAGAATTGATTTCTCCTTAAAGCGTGATATGGATACGATTTTAAAACATGCATCTTCTATGACTGTGCCTTATTCACGTCATGACCTTGTTTATCTAAAGCGATCAATGAAAAAGTTTAAGAACAATTGGCGCAATAATAAGCTGCTAAACGATATTGAAGGTTTTATTTTCCAATATGAATACTCTCATGCGACTGGATTTCATATTCACGCCTATTTTTTCTACGATGGTGGCAAACACAGAGAGGACATTAGCATAGCGCAATATATTTCCGATTACTGGAAAAAAATTACAGGCAATCAAGGGAGTACCTATATTTGCAATATGGCTAAGGATCAATATAAATACTGTGGTATTGGCATGATTCATTACTCCGACATTGAAAAACAAAAGTTTTTAATCAAAACCTTTGATTACATTGTGAAGGCTGAACAACTTTTCGTCTTTTCTGAACTTAAGAATTTTAAACGATTCCAACGGAGCGAGCTACCTAAGCCTAAAGCTAATACAGGCCGTTCTCGCACTTTAATCGCAACAAATTCTCAATAACTCATTCAGGAATATATTATGACGACTCTCAATGCCATGGAAAAAACAGAATCCCTTAATTATCTCAATGTTGTAACTAGAGCCTATGCTTATCATCCGTATACACATGTTGCCCCTGTTTCTTTGGCTTTTTACTCAGAGCTGATCCAAAAAACCAAAACTAAGAAGAGTTTTCGGATTTTCACGAATAATCCAACAGCATTCCCTCACCCAACTATACCCAATCTATATGTAACGAATTTGGGGAATCTAGTTTTAAAGATTGTAGCAGACAATACTAGGAACCCCTATACAACAGGTAAATTTCAGGATGCCTTACTCCATCCAGAAATAGCACTATTGAGCCAACTTATGTTTCAACATGGACTGAGCAACATAAATCTTGCAGCCTATCAATTGATAGAACATAAGTGTGAAGAATGCTTTGCTGATTTCAAAGTCAGAATCCAAACCAGAGCAATCACTACTCAATGTCGATCGTGGAACAATAGATTTGGATACCTTACTGGCTCATACGATCGATTCTTAGAATTCATCTATGGTGAAACAAATCGTTTTGAAGTTCATTCATTGGTTGTACAGCGTAAACTGTTTAATGGGCTTGAGCCTGATTTTGGTGAACCTGACTTTAGAGATATGTCAGCTTATGAAATCGTACAAGAGAAATCTAATGAAATTATTAGAGATGTTTGGCGCAGACGCCATCAAAATAATGTCCTCGGTATTCTAGCCAGAGATGAGATCGACATTCAGCAGACACAAACGATTAGACTGATATTCTTTGTAAAAAAAGAATTTTCAGACCTATGTCCATTTGACAGTACACCACTATACCAAACACTCGCGCCTTATTTTATTAATCTCAATCGTGATCATATCGCATTAGGTACGATCCCCTCTATGAATTCTGGTAATGCTCCTCTTTTTCAAGTGCAGGAACTCAACTACTATGACTTAAATCAAATTCACGTGGGTCATCGCCTAAATGTACTCAAAGCTCAACTGGTTGTTCCTGACCACTGGTTTAGGCTCAGAGATAACTCCCCAAGTTTAAGGATTGAACGAGGGAGAACTGATTATGAAAGATAAATAAAAATTCAGCCAAAAAAGCAGCATGAGCTATTCTATGCTGCTTTTTTTATTTTCATGATTTCATTTAAGCAAAGGTCTTTCAAAATAGAGTCTAATTTTAGCTCACTAGAATCATATCTACAGTTTAAGATCAGTTTATTATTGTCTAGTAATATTTCAATGATAATCCAAACACGTTCTATCAAGACTCAGTAAATACGATTACAGCCAAAATTTTATGTGGGTTTTTATGTGGGTCAAAAACACAGATAAGAAAAAAGCCCTTGTAAAAACAAGGGCTTATCTCAATATTTGGCGGAAGCGGTGAGATTCGAACTCACGGAGGACTCACACCCTCGTCGGTTTTCAAGACCGGTGCATTAAACCGCTCTGCCACGCTTCCAATGGCGGCTATCATATAAATAAAATTGCAACTTGGCAAATCTTTTTCAGTATTTCTTCAATCAAATGTACAAAATAAAGTCAAATCTCGCTAATTTGATGAATATTCAAGCTATTCATAACGAATTGAATTGATATACCAACGTTTTTTCCCTGATGGTGTATCCACTTCTGCCTCATCATCAACTTGTTTAGACAGTAAAGCTCTTGCCATCGGTGAATCAATTGAGACATGTTGCGGATGATGATCATAAATTTCATCTACTCCGACCAGACGTATGGTTTTTTGTTCACCTTCGTCATTTTCTATTTCAACCCAAGCACCAAAATACACTTTACCTGCTTGTTCTGGAGAAAAATCGATAATTCGTAATTCTTCTAAACGCTTCCCTAAATAACGTACACGACGATCGATTTTTCGAAGTAGCTGCTTATTATACTGGTAATCAGCATTTTCAGAACGGTCACCCAGACTGGCAGCCCATGTCACTTTTTTGGTAATTTCAGGTCGTTCTTCGCGCCAGAGATGTTGTAACTCTGCAACCAACAGATCATGCCCTGAACGGGTAATTAAATTAGATTTCATGATTTAAAACCATTTAAAATACATATGCACTTGATACTTATTTTTTAAAAAATGTTGCTACAGTCTACAGCCAATAGCGTAAAAATGTCAGCTCAAAAATAGCGCATTTTAAGTTTTAAAAAGCAATAAAATCGTTTTTTTCCTATTTAAATTCAGACAGAAAATTCAATCAGAAAACCTTTTAAAAGTGGTAATTCTTAACTTACATTTGGAACATTTGCTTACAGTTTTTGGCAGCGTATTTCAGTTTTAAAATTTCTGCATTTTTTAAAAAAATATTCTGTTAAAAATCATTATCTTAAATATTTTAAATTGATCATTTTTCATACAAAGTTTGACAGATCTAAAAACCGCCTATATTATGCGCACATGTTTTATGAGTTTATTTTTTTAATTTTGTAGTTTTTCTGCAAAATCTTTCTATCCCACATGTCATTTTTTGAATGACGTTCATGACTGCCCACCCTTATTGAATTTACCAACTATAAGAAGTTTTTAAGCGTTTTTGTGCTTATTACTTTTTAGGGCAATAAATTACTTGTAGCGGAGACAACATGCACAGTAGTTCAACCTCTGGGTCGAGGCTTAGCCTTAACTCATTTTTTCGTGCGCTGCCAATCAAAACTTTAGTTTTATCCACTGCATTAATTCCTTTTAGTATTAATGCGAGTAAGAACAATCAATACAATGCTGTAGTTAATTCGAGTAAATTGACTGTAGTTGCGGTTTCCAATCCAAGCATCGTGTTTAAGGATGGAGACTACAAGCATGGCTTCGGCTATGACTTAGCCCATAACTATGCTGAAAGTTTAAACGTTAAACTTGAGCTTAAAACTGTTTCTGACAATGCAACAGCATTGAAAATGGTTGCTCAAGGTAAGGCGAATTTTGCGATTACCACCGCAAATATGCAAAGCATCGAAGCAGAACGCTTAACCTCATTTTCAGCAAGCTGTGGTGATTTCAACAGTTTAAAAAGTAATGGTTTAAACCCAGCATTAAATTGGGTATTTAAACAAGCTGAAGATCCATTAACAGCAACAGCAAGTGGTTTCATTTGCCAAAGCAAACAAAATGGTTCAACTCAGCAACTTGCCTCATTTTATAATCGTAATGTCGTCAAGAAAGACGATTGGAACGTGATTCAACGTGACCTAAGTTCTCGTCTACCGATTTATAAAGCCAGCTTTAAGCGCTCTGCACAGCAATATGGCTTAGATTGGCACCTACTTGCTGCAATTGGTTATCAAGAATCATATTTAAAACCAGACTCTGTTTCTCCCACAGGTGTCCGTGGTTTGATGATGTTGACCAATACCACAGCCAAAGAAATGGGTGTCAGTAATCGAAGTGACCCCGCTCAGAGTATCCAAGGCGGCGCAAAATATTTTGATATGATGTTGAGTCGTTATTCTTATATTCGTAATCCAGATCGTCATTGGTATGCTTTGGTTGCATACAATATGGGGCCTGGTGCAGTTGAAGGTATTCAAAAGCGCATCAAAGCACAAGGTAAAGATCCCAATGACTGGATGAATCTTTATAATTATTTGACACGTAATCAAGCAAGTAATGGTCGTTATAAACAAGCGGTACAGTATGTCACACGTATTCGGGCTTATTTAGAACACATTAAGACCACACCTCGATTACTAGAAATTTAATCTGTATTTTAAATCGATTGGATTTGTAAAAATCAGGCAATAAAAAAGCTTACTCTCGCGTAAGCTTTTTTATTGTAAAAAGATTAAGCAGTTTGCTCTAATACTTTCTTAAATAAATCTTTTTGCTCTTGGCTTGGCTTGGCTGTTTGTAAAGCCATCAATTGAGACATATCACCTTGAACTTTGATTTTGCCTGTCATAAATGCTTGCATTGCAGCAGCCATATCAAATTCTAAGAATACTTTACGAAGTGTTTCAGCATCCATGTTCAATGTTGTTTTCGCATTTGCAGAACTACCTTTGACGATTTTTCCGCCGTCTAAAGCAAGCTCTGTGTTGCCATCTGCATCTGCAACAACCAAATTAATTGCTAAACCTGAAAGTGCTGGTGGTAAGTTTAAATCACCTGCTTCAGCAGTTAATTTTTCAACATTTGCAAACCAATCATCAGTTAAAAATGCAGGCATGTTCATTCCTCAAATTATTTATTCAATTTATTGTGTTATCTATCCAGACAACATCAGGTTGAAGCAGTTTTGCTTGCCCAATGTTATAGCATGATAATTTCAATTTGGGCTAAAGTTTTTTGTACGGACTGTTCATGTTTTATCGGTTTTATCGTTTTATTTTTTTAAATCAGGCACTCATCTCAATATGAATGCCCGATTTGTTCATTTAATTGGCAAAAAAGATCAATCTGCTGCAAAACTAAGATTTACAACATCTAAACGTTTTTTCATTTCTTCCGTATCACATTTCATATCGAATTCGCGTTCTTCATCCAATTTTTCAAAATCAAATAAATCACGGTCAGCCAATTGAGATGGTGAAACATTCTGCAATGCACCAAAAATACTGTGCAAACGTTTTGGATATTGTTTATCCCAACCACGTAGCATGTCATTTAACATGGCACGTTGTAAGTTTTCCTGCGAACCACATAAGTTACATGGAATGATCGGGAATTTACGAATTTCAGCATATTTGATGATGTCTTTTTCTTCAACATAAGCCAAAGGACGAATCAAAATGTTCTTTTTATCCGAAGACAATAATTTTGGTGGCATCGCTTTTAAGCTACCACCATGGAATAGATTCAAGAAGAATGTTGCAATGATATCATCGCGATGATGACCCAATGCCACTTTGGTCGCACCAATCTCTTGCGCAAAACCGTAGAGTGAACCACGACGTAAACGTGAACACACTGCACAGTAAGTTTTCCCTTCAGGTGTCAAACGCTTGGTGATGCTATAAGTATCTTTTTCCAAAATATAATAAGGAATATTGTTTTCTTCCAAATATTTCGGTAACACATCTTCAGGAAAACCAGGTTGCTTTTGATCCAAGTTCACTGCGACAACATCAAAGTTGATCGGTGCAATACGTTTAAATTGCAACAAAATATCAAGCAAGGTGTAACTGTCTTTCCCACCAGAAACACAGACCATTACCTTATCGCCTTCCTCAATCATTTTAAAGTCACGAATTGCATGGCCGACTTGACGACGAAGTTTTTTCAAAAGACGATAATAAGCTGAACTTGTTGGAAGCTCTGGTTTAAAATTAAATCCTTGTTCGGACTCAACTGGCGAGTACATAGACGAGATAAACCCATAAAAAAATACTGGGCAATTTTATCTGATTTGAACGTTAACCGCATCTAAAGATTTTTTTATTTTGCATCAATTTTTATCTGGTCATCTTCCTGTCGTATTTCCACATTTAAAATAGACGGCTCAGTTCATTTTTTAGCCGAAGTGCTTATCTTTTGGACTTTTCCACAGTTTTCCACAAAACCTGTGGATAAAATTGTGGATTGTTTGGGGCTTGACAAAGTTTTCTCACGCAATGATGGGCATTCTCTTTAGATTGATCATTTTTTAACCATTATATTTTATATATATTTTTCAATTGTTTAGCATAGTCAATAAATATATTTTAAAAAAAATATAAAATTTTTTTTGATTAATATGCCAACAAATAGCACTTGCTTTTTCGCGATTGTATTGTTAAAACTCAATTCATAGTTTTTCTTGTTCAATAACTTTGTTAAACTCCCAAAAATTGGGGAAATATTTTAATTACTACAAAATGAAAAAATTAATTACGGGTTCGCTAGTGTCTATTTTAGGGTGTATGAGCTTTGCCTCATTTACATCGCAAACGTTTGCAGGTCAAATTTATTTCTACAAAGACCAAAATGGGACAACCTTACTGACCAATCGCAAAAATTCGGATCGTTCACTGCAAAAAGTCAAAGTGACTTATTATAAAGACAGTAATATTCATAGTTATAGCAATTGGGGCAGCTCAGAATCTGCAGTACTGCCAAGTTATAGTAAAAGTAAAAATTCCTTTGATAGTATTATCCGTCAAGCTGCGCAGACGCATGGTGTGTCTGAAGGCTTAATCAAAGCAGTGATGCATACCGAGTCTGGCTTTAATACCAATGCCCGTTCTCCTGTTGGTGCGCAAGGTTTAATGCAACTGATGCCTGCAACGGCTCGTCGCTTCAATGTGTCCAACTCGTATGATCCACAGCAGAATATTTTTGGTGGTGCCAAATATCTCAGTTGGTTAATGAAACGCTTTAATGGCAATACCAGTTTAGCTTTAGCGGCTTATAATGCGGGTGAAGGGAATGTGGACAAATACGGCGGTATTCCTCCCTTCCGTGAAACCCAAGACTATGTCAAACGTGTCACCAGTCGTTTAAACAACCTCTATGCTGGTGGTTTAAATTTATCTGCAAATAATATTGGCACTTCAACCAGTACTGGACAAATCATTGCCCAATCAAATCAAAATGATTTCTCCAATCAAGTCGAGCCGACACCACAAATCAGCAACAGTTCAAATATTCAACCAGTAAAATATAGTTCTCGACCAATTATTATTGCTTCTGATGGGACTTACACAGATGCACCTGCGGGTTCTTATTCAACAGCACATGCCAGTGCGACAGCACAAATCACCATTGGCAACTAATGCTTATCTGCACTTAGAATCCAATTAATAGCCCTATTGAAATAGAAAATAAAGCACGTAATTTGTGCAATTACATATTTTCAACAAATTGCTGAAAAAAATAATGTTTTCTCTAATACAGAGAATCTTTTTTTAACTTGCCTATTTTTTTAAATAAATTCTTTATCCACTATCCCTTTCAATTGAATTTGTCATTTTTTGCTAGCTAGATTTTTCCCTCTTATTCTTGAATTTTAATCATGTAAACCTCATATTGAATTTCATGATTTATTTTAATACATCATATTATTTATTATTTATAAGAGGGTTCTCTCCATGATGCGGATTGGTTTGTTTTTGCTAACCAACCTCGCGGTACTGGTTGTAGCTGGCATTATCCTATCATTATTAGGTGTTGGTAGTTACTACGGCGCTGGCGGTCTTAAATTAGGCAACCTGATGGTCATCTGTTTAGTGTTTGGTATGGTAGGTTCTTTAATCTCCCTATTTATGTCCAAATGGATGGCGCTAAAAACCACAGGTACTGAATTAATTGACCCGAATGCTCCTCGTAACCAAGCCGAAGTTTGGTTATTACAAGAGGTTGCTCAACTTTCCCAACGTGCTGGTATTCAAATGCCAGATGTTGGTATTTTCCCATCTTATCAGTCGAATGCGTTTGCCACAGGTTGGAATAAAAACGATGCACTTGTATCGGTTTCAACAGGTTTGCTTGAACGCATGAACAAAGATGAATTGCGTGCCGTGCTTGCGCATGAGATTGGTCACGTTGCTAATGGTGACATGGTCACATTATCCCTTATTCAAGGTGTAGTGAACGCCTTTGTAATGTTCTTTGCCCGTGTGGTTGGTGATTTTATTGACCGTAATGTCTTTGGCCGTCAAGATGGTGAAGCGCCTGGACTGGCTTATTTTGCGATTACCATCGTGCTTGATATCGTCTTCGGTATATTAGCTTCGGCAATCGTAATGTGGTTCTCTCGCTATCGTGAATACCGTGCAGATGAAGCTGGTGCTCAACTTGCAGGTAAAGAAGCCATGATTTCCGCTTTATTGCGTCTACAGGCTGAATCTGAAATGCCAGATCAAATGCCGAAAGAAATGAAAGCTTTTGCGATCGCAGAAGGTAAAGAGCAAGGTTTTAGTTTGGCTGCTTTATTCCAAACTCACCCAAGCATCGAGCAACGTGTTGCCGCTTTACGCCAACTCAATTTACCTTAATCTATACACGCTCGCTCAATCGTAGTGATCTCATAGAAAAACAAAGCCTCCAATATGGAGGCTTTGTTTATGGGTAGATCATATTTTAGTTTTTGCTTTATCCAATATTTACCGCGCAATTTCTATCTTTCTTACTTTCTTACTTTCTTACTTTCTTTCAATACCAATACCAATACCAATACCAATACCAATACCAATTTGGGGGATTAATCTAACTGAATACAACGAATTAAACTTCCATTCGGATCAATCACACAAAACATATCAATTTCTTCGAGATACTGAATTTCAGTTATTCGTGCTTCTGGGAATTGTGCCCAATCTAAACCTTGCCAAAAATGAAACAGATCTTTCAAGACATGTGTTCTTAAGCAAGCACTAAACCATGATTCTTTTGGATTTAAATTGGGGTGATGGAAAAACTCAACCAGCAAACTGTCTTTACTTAAGATCATCCATTCTGTGGACTGATAATCACACTGAAAACCTAAGAATGCATAAAATTTACGAGTATGATCAAAATCAATAGCAGGAAGGTTTGCCGAAATATAATCTTGCATGATCACCTCTGTATTTTAATATCTACATTTTCAAATCAATTCAATGTTGGAATTTAAGCACGATAGCTTTGATACCAATCCCACAACATATTTACGCCAAACCACATCGCAAGTCCAATCAGGATTAAAACAATCAAGCCTAAAATATCGGGAATATGAATCCAAATCCAAGCAATGACAGGGTTACGCCAAAATGCGGAATACTGTTGCTTTTGTTCTAGCTTCTCATGTAAAAATGGGTGAACCACATGATCATCGCTATAAATCTGATATTCTTCTTGAATATGGTCATGTACAACGTCTAAAGCTCTACGACTGGGCCGAATAAAAATATCGAATAAGGTTCCAGCGATCGGTATACATCCCACAACCCCATCCATCACAGCCAGTTTTAATACTCCATTGAGTTTAGCTTGAGGCACGCCAATCTGTTTGGCTTTATAAACTGCATAGCAAGTCAGCACAAAACCCGCGACATCACCAGCAATCGGTATGGTACTGAGTGCAGCATCAGCCCCAACCCCTTGCTTGGTAAATGGAATACGCACCACCGAATCCATCATATTGGCAAATTTAGCCAAATCTCGTTCAAGTTTAATGACTTCTTGAGTAGATAATTTTTTTTCTGTACCCATAAAGATTTCAATTTTTTTGACATGGTTAAGTTAAATTGATCATACCCAATAAATTCAGTATGTTGTGTATAAGTTTAATATTTACAGCAGCAAAATTTTATCTACGCAATAAAAAAAGCTGAGCCCTCTTTTAAAGTACTCAGCCTTTTCGGATATACAACGGGATTAATCTAAGAACTTAACCACGGTCCCCGGTTGAACCTTGCGACCTAAATCATTGGCATCCCAATTGGTCAAACGAATACAACCATGAGAAGCGGTCTTTGAAATTAATGAAGGATTCGGCGTACCATGAATACCAAATGTCGGTTTACTTAAAGCAATCCACATATTACCAACAGGACCATTTGGGCCAGGCGGTAATGCCAGCTTTTGACGGTTGCTCCCTTGAACAAAGTTTTTCGGGTTATAACCATAGACAGGGTTTGGTGCAACTTTAATGACCTTATGCGTCCCTTTCGGGGATGGTGTACCAGAACCCCCAATTGTGGCAGGAAAAGATGCAATCATTTGATTTGTACTATTATATAAATAAAGTTGTCGAGCAGGCTTATGCGCAATAATTAAGGCCACACCTTCAGGCAAATCATTACGTACGATCGGTACATTGATAGTTTCGCCTACTTTTTTAAAGTTAGCTTTTGGATTGAGTTGTTTAAGAAAGTCTTCATCAATATGAAACTTTTCACCTAACATTTCACTCACACGGGTGTAATACAAACCCGGCATTTTTGCTTGTTGGGCATAATTTCGCGGAATTGCTTTGGCATAAGGTCCTTTAATATCCTCTGCCGTAATTTGATAAGTTCCAAACGCTGCAGTTTTTTGATTTTTTAACAAACTGTCCCAAGTCTGTTTATCCAGTTCACCACTAATCGGTAAACTTTTAATCTGTTGATACGCGGCAAGTGCTTTTAAAAAGTTCTTGCCACTTTTACCGTCGATTGGCCCTGGCGAAGCATGTAAATTATTGAGCATCACTTGTGCACGGGCATAAACGGGGAATTGTCCTCTGCCAATATTTTCTGACCAATTGGCTGTATTGATACTATTGACTGACCAATCTTGTTTTAAGTCCGCTTTTATCGCTTCTTGACTTTTATCAGCTTTAACATTTTGTTTGGCAAAAATTTGACTTTGAATATTTAAACCCACAAGACACATGATGCAAATCAGGTTTGGCAGAAACTTGCCCATATAAAGCTCTCTATTAACTCAATATTATAATTGATGTACTTATCTAATAAACTATTGTATTACAGATACATAGTATACTGATCTCGAACAATAAAAGCGACGTCACACACACCTTGAGCCGATCATTTATATTCTCAAGGCTTTAAACACAATTGTATAAGGTCAATAGCGTGTTTATTCATAAAATGAAAATTATGTATGCTCGAAGTTTATCTTTGTATGACTTTATTATCATTTTTTAAGAAAAATATGCAATAGTACATTTTGACTATTTAATCATTTAAAAACGGTAATTTTAAAATAAATTCAAATTAAGCAATTGAAAATCATTGCCATGTTATACAGTTGTAGATTTTCTACTCAGCATTAACACCCAATCATGACACATACATGACCAATCCGAACAAAATATAAGCTTTAGATTTGTTTTTAATCATTTAATTTGAATTATTGATTAGAAATAGCTGTTATCATTTTAAAGTGTTATAGATTATCATCTCATTTATTTTGTCAGTAAGAATTGCCTTGAATACGATCACTTTGCTTCAGCCAGATGACTGGCATGCCCACCTACGTGATGGTCTTGCCTTAAAACGTACAGTTCCAGATCTAGCCAAACAATTTGCCCGTGCGATTTGTATGCCGAACCTCGTTCCACCTGTGAAAACTGTAGATGAAGCGAATGCTTATCGTGACCGTATTATGGCACATGTTCCTGAAGGGGTTGATTTTGACCCACGTATGGTACTGTATTTTACCGACCATACTTCTCCAGATGAAGTTCGCAAAATCAAAGAGTCTCAATTCGTCAATGCAATTAAACTCTATCCTGCTGGTGCAACAACCAACTCGGATAATGGTGTCAGTGACATTCGTAAAGTCTATGCAGTAATTGAACAACTTGAAGAACATCAAGTACCATTATTGTTACATGGTGAAGTTACCCATCAGCATGTGGATATTTTTGACCGTGAAAAACGCTTTTTAGACGAAGTACTTTCACCGTTACTTAAGCAATTTCCGAAATTAAAATTGGTGTTAGAACATATTACCACCAGTGAAGCTGCGCATTTTGTGCTTGAACAAGATCGTAATGTTGCTGCGACGATCACACCACAACATTTACTGTTTAACCGTAATGATATGTTGGTCGGTGGCATAAAACCTCACTTTTATTGTTTACCGATTTTAAAGCGTCAAACCCATCAACAAACTTTACTTGAAGTTGCCACTAGCGGCAGCCCTAAATTTTTCTTAGGTACTGACAGTGCGCCACATTCTAAAAATGCCAAAGAAAATGCATGTGGTTGTGCAGGTTGCTATAGTGCACCTACAGCAATTGAGCTTTATGCTCAGGCTTTTGATCAAGTCAACAAAATCGAACGCCTAGAAGGTTTTGCCAGTATGTTTGGTGCAGACTTCTATGGTTTGCCTCGCAACACAAATAAGATTACCCTTGTGAAAGAAGATCAGGTAATCCCTGAAAGTTTAGATTATTTGGATGGTGAACACATTATTCCACTTTATGCTGGAAAAACCATCCAATGGAGAAAGGTGTGACAACTGAAACATTACCTGTGATTGGACAACGCTTTCGTGGTTTTTTACCCGTTGTGGTTGACGTTGAAACAGCAGGTTTTAATGCAGATACCGATGCATTGCTTGAAATCGCATGCATCCCGATTGTGTATGATGCTGAAGGAAAATTTGTTCCAGGTGAAGCACATCATGCACACATCAATCCTTTTGAAGGTGCAAATTTAGATCGTCGTTCTTTGGATTTTATTGGTGTAGATCCATTTAATCCAATGCGTATGGCAATGGCTGAAGATGAGAAAACAGCATTAAAGCGTATTTTTAAGGCGGTTAATGAAGTGCGTCGTCAGCAACATTGTACCCATGCGGTCTTGGTCGGACACAATGCCCACTTTGATTTAGGTTTCCTAAGAGCTGCAATTGCGCGAACTGGCAGTAAAAATCAAAACCCTTTTCATAGTTTTTCTGTATTTGATACTGTGACTTTAAGTGCGGTCATGTTTGGTCAAACTGTTTTGGCTAAATCATGTATTCAAGCTGGAATTGAGTTCGATGGTAAAGAGGCTCACTCGGCCTTATACGATACTCAAAAGACGGCTGAACTGTTTTGCTATATTTTGAACAAACTCGCACCTCACTTACTTGACAATTTGGTGGCGGATCAATAAGATATCGCCATCTTCTAAACGACCCTATCGTCTAGAGGCCTAGGACATCGCCCTTTCACGGCGGTAACCGGGGTTCGAATCCCCGTAGGGTCGCCATCTATTTATTCTTATAATTCCTTTCTCTTTTTTTGATTTTCTTGATTCAGTTATTTTATTTCATCCCTCGTTCTTTAGACTTTAGAAGCTGATGGCTTATTTTATTTTGTCAATTTTGGCATTTTAATCTAAAATATCTCTTTAAAGTTCAATGACATCAAATATGCAATCACCTGATCAATCGAATCAGCACACTGTCGCTGATGGGCAAACTATTGTCTTAAAAAGATCCATGACCAAACGCCATCTGATTATGTTGTCATTAGGCGGTGCGATTGGTACTGGCTTATTTTTAAGTTCAGGTGAAGTGATTGCACAAGCTGGGCCGATTGGTGCAGTGATTGCCTATATTATCGGTGGTTTAATTGCCTATATGGTGATGCTGTGCTTAGGCGAACTTGCGGTCAATCAACCTGTGACTGGATCTTTTGGTGCTTTTGCAGCTAAAAATATTGGACCAGGCACAGGCTACATGGTGTCATGGATGTACTGGCTTGGCTGGTCTGCCACCTTGGGGACTGAATTTACAGCGGCAGCCATGCTGATGCAGGAATGGTTTCCAACAACCTCCATCTGGTTATGGACCTTGGTCTTTATTGTTGCCGTCTTGATTTCCAATCTAACCTCAACACACTTTTTTGCAGAGTCCGAGTTTTGGTTGTCTTTTGTTAAAGTTGCAACGGTATTGGTATTTATCTTACTCGGCCTAACCGCAATATTTGGGTTAATCCCCTTTCATGGTCATGAAACTGCACCCTTATTCAGTAATTTAACCGCACATGGTTGGTTACCCAATGGTTTATTTCCTATTTTTGCCACCATGCTGATTGTAAATTTTGCCTTTAATGGTACTGAGATGATTGGGATTGCGGCTGGTGAAACTGAAAATCCTGAAAAAAATGTCCCAAAAGCGATTCATGCTGCGGTTTGGCGGTTAATGATTTTCTTTGTTGGTACCATTATTGTCATCAGTTCATTATTGCCCTATCAAGATGCTGGCCTAGCCGCGCATGGTGAAGGGATCAGTAATAGTCCCTTTGTTTCTGTATTTAACTTGATTGGAATTCCTTACGCAGAAGACATCATGCGTTTTGTGATCATTACAGCGCTTTTGTCCACTGCTAATTCAGGACTATATGCGGCATCTCGTATGATGTGGGCGCTTTCAATTCAAAAACAATTACCTCGAGTTTTTTCCAAACTGACCAAATCAGGCACCCCTGTTGTTGCAATTTTTGTGACCATGATTGGGGGTTTACCCGGTTTACTGTCGGAGCAATTTGGCGCAGATGTGATCTTTAAAAACTTACTCGGTGTGGCAGCATTTACCATGGTTATCGTGTGGATGAGTATTTGCTGGAGTCAGTTTAATTTCCGTCGTAAATGGTTAGCCAGCGGTAAAACACTGGCTGATTTAAAATTTAAAACGCCGTGGTATCCCGTTGTACCAATTCTTGGCTTTATCACTTGTACCGCAACCGGTTTAAGTATGGCAGCAGATCCGGAAATGCTTTCTGGCTTTATTGGTTGTTTAGTGTTTATGGCAGCATGTTATGCAACTTATTACTGGCTTTATCATCAGAAAAATTAAGTCGCATTGTAAATCACTGATCAGCCCGTATTCATACGGGCTTTTCTATTTTAGGCTTTTAATCCGTAGCATAATTTTTCAGTGATCCATATATGAATCAAGCCGTTTTTATTTGATTTGGATTCTTCTAAAAAGCAAAAAATAGCTTTCTGGCTAAATTAAAAACAAATACATGATGATTCGCTTATAGATTCATCAGTTAAACGCTTTTTCGATAAATCCATTTTGACAAAAATGTCTTTTATCCTTAATATACGCATCACCTCATTACGACCCTATCGTCTAGAGGCCTAGGACATCGCCCTTTCACGGCGGTAACCGGGGTTCGAATCCCCGTAGGGTCGCCATATTTGAGAAGGTTGTTAAAATAAAACTTTCTCGTAAAAAAGCCTGAGCAATACGACTCAGGCTTTTTTATATCTATCGTATTTAAAGCAGTTAAAAACCACCATCCCTTCATATTTAAAAGATTGTTTTTTCATCAATAATCTGGATTTTTAATTTAAAATAATCAGTGCAGAGTTAAATATAAATAATTGATTTAAATATTTATTTATAAAAACCATAAAATCGCGGTGATTTATAGTATTGCTTATTGAGCATTAGCAACACTCAATCATTGCACTATTTATGAATTGGGCTAAAATAGCGCGCTTCTCGTTTTATTTCCATCTGAAGCTTATGCAGTCATCACCAAATCAAAATGATGCTCAGGTATCATCTAATTCTTCACCACTCAAACGAGCAATGAGTACTCGTCACTTGGTGATGATTTCGCTTGGTGGTGCAATCGGTACAGGGCTTTTTTTAGGTTCTGGTGAGGTGATCTCACAAACCGGTCCGATTGGTGCCATTATCTCTTACATCCTCGGTGGTGTAATTGCCTATATGGTGATGCTGTGCTTAGGTGAACTTGCTGTTCATATGCCTGAGTCTGGTTCATTTGGTACTTATGCGCAACGATACATTGGTCCAGGTACCGGATACACCGTTACTTGGCTGTATTGGCTAACATGGTCAGCAACACTAGGCACTGAATTTACTGCTGCGGCTTTATTAATGCAAGAATGGTTTCCGCATATCTCAATGTGGTTATGGACGCTGATTTTTGCAGCAATCGTGTTTGGCTTAAATATGAGTTCAACCAAATGGTTTGCCGAATCTGAGTTCTGGCTCTCTTTGGTCAAAGTCATCACGGTAATCGCTTTTATTCTTTTTGGCCTTTTGGCAATTTTTGGTATTTTAAATTATCAGGGACATACTTCAGCACCGTTATTTAGTAATTTGACCGATGAAGGCTGGTTCCCACAAGGTCTATTCCCAATCTTCACCACCATGTTAATCGTGAACTTTGCCTTCTCTGGCACTGAGTTGATTGGCGTTGCTGCGGGTGAAACTGAAGATCCCGCGAAAAATGTGCCTAAAGCCATCAATACTGCTATTTGGCGTTTATTGATTTTCTTTGTCGGTACTATCATCGTAATTAGTGCACTGCTGCCTCACCAAATGGCAGGATTACATGCTGAAGGGGTCAGTAGCAGCCCATTTGTTACGGTATTTGATCATATTGGTATTCCATACGCAGAAGACATTATCCGTTTTGTAATCATCACTGCATTGTTGTCTGCGGCTAACTCAGGGCTATTTGCAGCGTCACGTATGATGTGGTCGCTCTCAGCCAAGAAACAGCTTCCAGCACTGTTTTCTAGAGTCAATGCACGCGGTATTCCATATATTGCGGTGATTGTCACCATGTTCGGTGCGTTACCTGGTCTGCTTTCAGAACAATTTGCACCTGAGACTATTTTTAAAAACTTGTTGGGTGTGGCTGCGTTTACCATGGTTGTGGTGTGGATGAGTATTTGTCTGAGCCAATTTAATTTTAGACGTCAATGGTATAAACAAGGTCATACCAAAGCTGAATTAGGCTTTGCTGCACCTTTGTTTCCAATTGTGCCGATCTTAGGTTTTATCTTCTGTTTAATTACCTGTATCAGTATGGTATTTGACCCTGAGATGGTGGTTGGCTTTATTTGTTGTTTAATCTTTATTGCAATTTGCTATATCAGCTACGCATTCTTATATAAAGATCAATCACAATCCTAAACAAAATCTTACTGATCATGCCTAAACAAAAAGTGTAGCCATCGGCTACACTTTTTGTACATTCATAGATAGTCAAAATCAGTTTAAGCTCGTAATTTAATAGTTAAACATAACAATCTATAAAAACCCCAATGAAGATTATTTTTATTCATGGTATGAACCAGCAGAATTATAATGCTGAGAGTTTAAAGCAACATTGGATTGATATTCTTCAACAGGGAATCGATGAACTTAAACTGCCTATTTCAACAGCACAATTAGATATTCGCTTGGCTTTTTATGGCGATTTAATCAGTAAACACCAATTAAGCAATCGCTTTGACTTAGAAAGCTTTCTGCCTAAATCATGGGTAAACTTTCACTTTCATAAACATACAACAACGCTACCCACTACAACCTTAAATGCCCCTCCTGCAATTCCAATATTGCCCTACTTCATGCCTGAGCATGACTTAAAACTGTCCAAACGCTTGTATTTGGCTTCGCAACTGTTAAAAGATAAAGCGCTCAAAGAGTTCTCTTTAATTTTAAATAATTTTCCAAAACTTCATGAAAGTCTGATTCATAAATTCCTGATCGAAACTTATTTATACCTCGCCAATCCTCAGTTTATGGATGAAGTGCATCAACGGATACTCGCTAGCTTAGAACCCGATCAACCGCATATTATCGTTGCGCATTCGTTAGGAACCGTGATTGCCTATAATCTTTTACAACAGCTGCAAGTAAACTACCAGATACAACGCTTTATTACCTTAGGCTCACCGCTCGCCTTTAAAGTGATTCAGTCTAAACTGACACCACCAATCAAAAGACCAAATTGTCTAAATGGTGATTGGCATAATTTCTATTCTCCAGATGATTTTTTAACCGCTTTTCCTTTGATCAACGCGCCCTTTGACTTTCAACCCGCGATTTTAAATACCGCGATTTCAACGTTTATTCATACTCCTCATCAAATCGCAGGCTACTTACAACATCCTACGGTGATTCAAAATATTTTAGATCCCATTCTGTACCTCAAGCCGTAATAATGGTCTTAATTTTAACCACTTTGCTCATATTGCTTTGTTTTTATCCATATAAACGTAATTTCAGTTTTTATTATGGAAAAAAGTTTGACACCTGCCAGTATTCGCCCTAATATACGCCCACCTCTGAAACGACCCTATCGTCTAGAGGCCTAGGACATCGCCCTTTCACGGCGGTAACCGGGGTTCGAATCCCCGTAGGGTCGCCATTAATTTAATGGTTTAGTTTCAAGTGTCTGCCTCAATTTATTGACCCTATCGTCTAGAGGCCTAGGACATCGCCCTTTCACGGCGGTAACCGGGGTTCGAATCCCCGTAGGGTCGCCACATTCAAGAATGTATGTATATACAGCTTCTTATAAAAAGCCTGAGCATCATGACTCAGGTTTTTTTATGCCTGCTATATTTCCAATCAATTCAAGCCAGCAACCGAGTCAACCATTTTCAGTTTCTTTGAATTAAAAATTGCACTTGGCGTAATCACAGTTTCTTGCAATGGAATATGCTGTCCATAGCGTTGTTGCATAAGTGCTTTAACACTTCGATCTGTGAGATCAAAACTTTGTAATTTTTCCAAGGGCGCCAATTCTATTCCTAAAGCGTATTGATAAGCTTTCCATACAATTTCAGAGCAATAAATTGCGTCATCATTCCATTCAAAATAAACATCATAGGGTTTATTTAAATAAGTCTCGGCCTGTTTGACTAACTTGTGCTGTTGCTCTGCAGTTAATTGAGATTGATAACGCTTCACGACATAGGCTTTATTTACACCACGATTGATCCATTGTTGAAGCGGTGTATATTTCACAGGCTGAATCGCCTCCAAAACCAAAGCTTGACCTTGTTTCATCACAATCATTCCCATGTGGCTATATGGCGAATGGGTGGCTTTTTGAATCACAAGACTTTGTGCAGATTTAGAAGTATGAAAAATAATATCCCCTGTCTGATACTGTGCGGCATATATCGAGTTAACGTAAAACAACACTGTCAGCAACAAGAGTTTGAACGGTTTTCTTAACATCATTTAAATCTTAATTTTGATCTTCTTTATCTTGGATTTAATCTAACAGAGTAGTAAAGCATTGCCTAAACTTTGCAATAAAAAAGGAGCAAAATAAACTTTCATTTTGCTCCTTTAGCTTTTAATTCAAATCAAAAACATCAGCTGTTTGTGATTTTGCTTTTGACTTATATACCTCATCAAGACAAGAGCAAAACCCAATCATTCATCATTTAAAGCACATTCAAAACTACTTGGGGTTTGACCACATCGAACCTTTTTCAAAATTTTCATCATTGTTGGGTCATAGAAGCCTTCTTTGGTCATCTGAATACGTGCTTCACGCATAATCTTAATATAGCCTGGTTTATCTGCTTCACGAATATCAAACCAATACTTATCTGGAACTTCTCGCTCCAGTTTATCGACAAACTGAAATGCTGGGCTGAGTTGTTTAGAAATCATTTCCCGTGCGATTGGTCCCATACCTGCAGGGAACTTATTCCGATGCATGATTAATGTGCCTGTGACCTGTATCAAAGGAAAGCGAATAATGCCACCAACCACATTGCCATTTTTATCAGTCATACCCTTTTTCAATTCTAAAGGCTTAAATAACAAAGCAGGCCCCGCCATAATATCGACTTCTTTGTTATTAAACTTTCCACCCACAGTTAATAGATCAACTGAAACAGGTTGTGCACCAACATTTTGCACCAACTTCTTTTGAGTACCGTCAAAGTTCATGACCGCCACTTTTTTCCCTGCTGCTTTTGATAAGGTATCAATACGGCGATCATTGACCATGATATACGCAGCACCTAAAGGAACAATCCCCACCACTTCATAATCACGATTGACCATTTTTGCATCGTACTCAGGTCGTGCAAGTAACTGGATCACGGTGGTTAATTGCTTATAGTTTTGTACTGCCCCAATAGCATCAATACTGCCGACAAACGGATTGAACTGACGTGCACGAATGTTACTGATTCCAGCACCATCACAGCGTTTACTGCGGAAATCCTCAGTCAATACACGTTCATCGGTATAAACTCTTAAATTAATATCCGTAGAAGCGGTTTTCTTTAATTTTGGATAATTTAAATCAATATGCATCGACAATTTGGTTGGACGGGTAATTTTCATATCCACCCCAAATTCCTTAGCAATCTGTGTAATTCGTGGCAGTTCACTGATATAACTGGTCGCTTGTTCAAAAGCTTCACTATTGGCGCCATCAGGAGAATACACACACAGCGTGACTGTTTTGGGAATCTGTTGCCAAACTTTTGGATCATTCATTAAGGTTTTAATTTTATTCTTTGAATGTGCAGATAACTCAAGATCCAGTTTTGGCGCTGCTGGAGCGGCATAGCTCATCAGCGGTAAACTGCTTGCCAATGCAAGCATTGAGATAACAAACCGTCGTGACAAGGTATGAGATTGTTGTTTTAGCTGACTTTGCATGGTGTTTTCCTGTTTATTTTCGTGCTTATCCATAATTATCACTCACGTGAATTTCTTCTCAGCCTAATTGAAGTGCTTTCATTTGCAATTGACTGAGCAAAATCCTACATTTGTCAGAATAGATACTCCGGACTTAAAATGTAGAACATCAATATTTAATCTTGTTTTATCAAACGATTAGCATAATAGCTTAAAACTGCCCATTTATCGCAAACTCTAGTGAATAAAAGATAATCAAAATAACATCTTGATCATTTCGTTATAAATGCTGTTTATCAATTCATTGTATACTGGCAACAGTTTAGTTTTAGCATTCAAAACATGGATCAAAATTCACAACTGCGTAGATCTTTAAGACAACAACGACAAAAGCTGACCCGCAATCAACAAATGGTCATTGAATTGCAATGCTTTAAACAGATGCTACGCCATCGCCATTTTTTCAATGCGCAGAAAATCGGATTATATTTAGATGCTTTTGGTGAAATTCAAACCAAATTGCTTATCGAATATTGCTGTGCGATTGGAAAAACCGTGTATTTGCCCATGATCTGTAATATGAACAAAAAACTGGTTTGGGTCAAAATATCAAATCGGCAGTTCCGCAATCGGCGCTTTTCTTTACATCGTCTTGGGATGCTAGAACCCATGGCAAGTCGTGCTAAGCATATTTCAATACTCGATCTGGTGGTCATGCCTTTATTGGCTTGTGATTTAAAAGGTAGCCGTATGGGCATGGGAGGCGGTTTCTATGATCGAACGCTTGCATCAGCTGCACACCGCCCACATCGACTCGGTTTAGCGCATAATTTTCAGTTACTCACCCACGAGCTAAAAAGAAATCCATGGGATCAGCCCTTAGATAGCTTAATTACCCCAGCAAAAACCTATTATTTTCGCCGTTAAATTGACCAATAAATGCAAATAGGTTTATTTGTTAATCAGATACTTGCGATTTTTTAAACTTTTTATTTGGCAAAGCCCTTGTAATTTTTGAAATACACATCACTATAAAAAACATGGCAACACCGTTGTCACTCATTAGGAGTGCCCATGTCTGAGATTATTATGAATCAAGAAAACTTAGAGCCACAGGTTCCAAGTGTATTACCGCTTTTAGCGTTGCGTGACGTGGTTGTGTACCCACATATGCAAATTGCGCTATTTGTGGGTCGTGAAAAATCGATCAATGCAGTTGATGTGGCTCGTAACAGTGACAATTTAGTATTTGTAGTTGCGCAAAAAGATTCGCTTACAGAAGAAATTGATCACGACAACTTATATCAATATGGTACCGTCGCGAAGATTGTACAAGTTGTGAATCATGAAAATGATGAAAACTGTATCAAGGTACTGATTGAAGGCTTACATCGTTCTAAGCTGGTTGAAATCATCGACAATGATGAATACTTATCGGCTGAACATGCATTAAGCCCAATGACGATATCTGTAGATAAAGATACTCAAGCAACACGTGTAGAAGAATTACGTGCACTGTTTTCACAGTATGCAGAAGCCAAATTACGTAATGCACGTGAATTGATTGCAGCAGCAAATAAAATCGACGATTTATTACAATTGTTGTTCTTTGTTGCAACCCGTGTACCTTTAAATATCGATGTAAAACAAAAATTCCTAGAGCACGATGAGTTTGAAGCACACTTACAAGAGCTAATGACTTATTTATTGCAACAATCTGAAGAACAACAGATTGAGCAAACATTGCATGACTCTGTAAAACGCCAAATGGAAAAGAACCAACGCGAATACTTCCTCAATGAAAAGATGAAAGTCATTCAGCGTGAACTTTCCGATATGAATGGTGGTGCGGAAGATGATGTTGCTGAAATTGAAAAACGTTTAGCGGAAGCTGATTTACCTGAACATGTGCGTAAAAAAGCTGAAAATGAATTCCGTAAACTCAAAGCAATGCAACCTGCGTCAAGTGAAGCTGCTGTGGTACGCAACTATATTGAGGCTATTTTAGATACGCCTTGGAATAAAGCCAGCAAAGTCAGCATTAACTTAGCCAAAGCTCAGGAAATTTTAGATACAGACCACTATGGTTTGGATGAAGTCAAAGAACGTATTGTTGAATACTTAGCAGTTCAATCACGCGTGAAAAAACTTCGAGGTCCAATCCTTTGTTTAGTAGGTCCTCCTGGTGTTGGTAAAACCTCACTCGGGGAATCAATTGCCAAAGCAACTGGTCGTGAATTCGTTCGTATGGCACTCGGTGGTGTCCGTGACGAAGCAGAAATTCGTGGTCATCGTCGTACCTATATTGGTGCGATGCCGGGTAAAATTGTGCAGTCATTGACCAAAGTTGGCGTTAAGAACCCACTGTTCTTGCTCGACGAAGTGGACAAAATGGCACAGGATTATCGTGGTGATCCAGCTTCTGCCCTGCTTGAAGTACTTGATCCATCACAGAACAACAAGTTTAACGATCACTACTTAGATCTTGATCTTGATTTGTCTGAAGTGATGTTTATCTGTACTGCAAACAGCATGAATATTCCTGAGGCTTTATTGGACCGTATGGAAGTGATTCGTTTGCCGGGTTATACCGAAGACGAAAAAGTCAATATTGCTGATCGCTACCTTGTTCCAAAAGCAATCAAGAACAATGGTTTACGTGGCAAAGAATTGACTGTTCATGAAGAAGCGATTCGTGACATCGTACGTCGTTATACCCGTGAAGCTGGTGTACGTAGCCTTGAACGTGAAGTATCGAAGATTGCACGTAAAGTGGTGAAAGAATCAGTCAGTAAGAAAGCGAAAAACTTACATATTGATGTCACTGCTGAAAACTTACCTGAATATTTAGGTGTGCATAAATTTGATTACGGTATGGCGGAAGAAGAAGCTCAAGTGGGTCGTGTAAATGGCTTGGCATGGACTTCTGTCGGTGGTGAGTTATTGACCATCGAAGTTGCAGCAGTAAAAGGTAAAGGTAAATTTATTACCACGGGTTCACTCGGCGATGTAATGAAAGAGTCGATTACTGCGGCAATGACTGTGGTTCGTACACGTGCTGATGAATTGGGTATTGAAGCTTCTCGTTTTGAAGAAACTGACGTACACGTTCACTTACCTGAAGGTGCGACACCGAAAGATGGACCATCTGCAGGTTTAGCATTAACCACTGCTCTGGTTTCGGCATTCACTGGGATTGCAATTCGTCCTGATATTGCAATGACAGGTGAAACCAGCTTAGGTGGCCGAGCAATGCGTATTGGTGGCTTAAAAGAGAAACTTTTAGCAGCACATCGTGGTGGCGTTAAACTGGTGTTTATCCCACAAGAAAACGTTCGTGACTTAGCTGAAATTCCTCAGAACGTGAAAGATGGTTTGGAAATTAAAGCTGTGAAAAGTATCGATGAGATTCTTCCACTTGCTTTGGTTGAGCAACCTACGCCATTGGTCAAAGCACCAATCGTTAAAGCGGTTGATGAAGGCAAAAAAGCTGCACGTCATTGATCCAATGATCGAAAAAGAGAACGCTTCGGCGTTCTTTTTTTATGTTTATAATCTATTGTTTCTTTAAGTTTCCCTTAGAATATTGATTAAAAAATAAACTTATTTACAAAATACAGCTACGCTTGAGTTAAGTTTGTCATAAGCTAATCACAATAAAGTCTAAAAATAGAGTTTAAAGGCTCAACTGCCCTTAAGCTTATAAATACAGCCATGTATGGTTATAAAACCGATAACAGCAAAATAAAAGGACACGTTTATGTCAAATCCAGTGTGTTGGTTCGAAATCTATGTCAATGATATGGCACGGGCAAAATTATTTTATCAAACGGTGATTGGTTCTGAGCTGAGTTTACTTAGTGATCCAAACGATTCATCGGTGGAAATGTGGACATTTCCATCGGATATGAGCCAATACGGCGCAACAGGCTCATTGGTTAAAATGGAAGGCATTTCTGCTGGTGGAAACAGTACAATTGTCTATTTCAGTAGTGAAGATTGTGCCATTGAAGAAGCCCGAGTAGCAGCCGCTGGTGGTCAAGTTCATCAAACAAAAATGTCGATTGGGCCTCATGGGCATATTGTTTTAGCCATTGATACTGAAGGCAATATGTTTGGTATTCATTCAATGAATTAATGGTGAGTGAACATAACGACTGTTGCTAATTTAAAATTGGCAACTAGACTGGTTGAAAAATACACAAGTATCCTCATATATAAATTATACAAGTATGCGCGCTGTAAGTGTGGTTACTTAACGTTGATTTGGTCTCCAGACAGATCTACGTTAAAACACAGTCCTACCCATTTTGGACTGTGTTTTTTTATGGGTAAATTCGAGACTGATACAAAAGCTTATCTTAGAGAAAGTATTTATTGGCTTAAAGCGCATAGAGTTATGAACGGTTCTGCTGCCATTGTGCATATTTTTGACTAATCACGACTGCCATCAAATCATAATTGTCCCATGTATCATCCACAGCATAAGTATCTGTCAAACCTCTAGCATCAACTAAGATTTCATCATAATCTTTAAAATATTGATTGCTCTCATAATAGGCTTGGGTAAACTCAAAGCCTTGTTCATTTAAATCTTCTTCCCAAAATTTTTCATCACACATATTGATCAAAAACTGTCGTCCAGTCATTTGACGTGTGCGTACTTGTTCTAATTCATCGGCACTTTCTTCTTGGTGAAACTCACCTTCCAATTGGTTATTGATAATCCAGGCCAAATAAATTCCAATATGTGTTCCACCATTTTCATATGGAAAGCCTGCTTGCTCTGCGGATTCGCCATGCCAATCAATACGATCTATTGCCATTGTTTATTTTTCCTTGTGATTATTTATTTAGATCTCTAAACAGTATAAACATTTATCTGGTCTTTTTTAATCCAAAAACTAAACAGTTAGAGATAAAAAAGCCCTGAAATTAATTCAGGGCTTTGCTCTAAGCTGTAAAAAGAAAAGCAGATCAACCTTGGAAATAACGTAAATCTAAACGACCTTCATAAACGGTTGCCGTCGGCCCTGTCATCCAAACCACATCGCCTTCTTTCCATTCGATTTGTAATTTACCACCAGCCAACTCAATTTCGACATTATTGGCAAGTAAGCCACGACGCATTCCAGAGACTGCGGCTGCACAAGCGCCTGTACCACATGCCATCGTTTCGCCCACACCACGTTCAAACACACGTAAGCGCGCATGCTTTTCATCAACAATTTGCATAAAGCCTGCATTTACTCGTTGCGGAAAACGTGCATGTGCTTCCACTTGAGGACCAATTTTGGCAACATCTGCAGTTAAAACATCGGGAACGATTGTCACTGCATGTGGATTGCCCATATTGACCACATCAATAGTCAGCAATTCATTATCTTGCAATGCGATGTCATACAATGCATCTGGCTCTTCTGCAAGAAATGGAATCTCATTGGGTAAAAATTTTGGATAGCCCATGTTGACACGCACCCAACCATTTTCACCCAACTCAGGTTCGACAATACCAGCGCTGGTTTGAACTTTAAAACGCTTTTTATTGGTCAACTGACGTTCATAAACAAACCGTGCAAAACAACGCACCCCATTGCCGCATTGCTCTACTTCTGAACCATCAGCATTGAAAATACGATATTTGAAATCAACATTGGGAAAATCTGGTGGTTCAACAATTAACAGTTGATCAAAACCAATCCCGAAATGGCGATCAGCCAAACGGCGAATGGTCATTGCATCAAAAAATGCACGCTGGCTGATTAAATCAACCACCATAAAGTCATTGCCCAGACCATGCATTTTGGTAAATTCTAATAACATTTAAAATGGCTCCTTAAGGCAATAAGCTTTCATTTTCCCAAAGTGATTCAATCGTTTCTCGCTTACGAATCACATACGATTGGTCAGCATCGACCATGACTTCAGCAGCACGACCACGGCTGTTATAATTTGAACTCATGACAAAACCATACGCACCTGCACCTAAAACAGCAAGATTGTCATTTTCCTGAATGGCAAGTTCACGTTCTTTACCAAGGAAATCGCCCGTTTCACAAATGGCGCCCACGATATCCCAAGTCTTTGCTTCAACATCTATACGCGATACCACAGCTTGAATGTCCATCCACGCTTGGTAAAGCGATGGACGAATCAAGTCATTCATTGCAGCATCAATAATCGCGAAATTACGATAGTTGGTTGGTTTTAACAAATCAACTTTAGTCACCAATACCCCAGCATTTGCTGAAATACTCCGCCCCGGTTCCATATAGACTTTTAAGCCTAATTTCTCTAAAGCTGGACGCATTGCATTGGCATATTCAGCAACACTTGGCGGTGTTTCATCTTTATAGGTCACCCCTAAACCACCACCAATATCGATGTGTTTAAGCTGGATGCCCAATTCTTTCAATTTTGCAATCATCATAATGACGCGGTCAAGCGCATCTACGAAAGGTTGTGTTTCAGTTAATTGCGAACCAATGTGACAATCGATCCCAATCACATCAAGGTTGGGTAAAGACGCTGCATATTGATAGGTTTCAAAAACTGAATCTGATGGAATACCAAATTTATTTTCTTTTAAACCTGTCGAAATATAAGGATGTGTTTTTGCATCTACATCTGGGTTTACCCGTAACGAAATCGGAGCTTTTTTGCCTAAACCTGCCGCAACTTTTTGGATACGATCAAGTTCAGCATGGGATTCCACATTAAAGCACGCAATCCCTACTTCTAGGGCTTTTTGAATATCTGCTTCTTGTTTGCCTAAACCTGAGAATACGATTTTTGTAGCATCTCCACCTGCGGCAAGGACCCGTGCAAGCTCACCACCTGTGACAATATCAAAGCCTGAGCCTAATTTTGCCAATACATTCAATACCGCAAGATTTGAGTTTGACTTCACCGCAAAACAAATTTGATGATCGATAAAGCTAAATGCCTGATCCATATCCAAATAATGCTTTTCAAAAGTTGCCTTTGAATAAACATAAAGCGGTGTGCCATATTGCTGCGCGAGTTGATCTAAAGAACATTGCTCTGCATGCAATACCCCATGAATGCGGGAGAAACTCATGAATCTATCCTTTCAATGAAAGTGTAATTAGGTTTAGTTTGAAGTGGCTTGAGACGCTGGCACAGACTGATCTGCAACGGCTGTCTGATCTTGCACTTTTGCCTTGCTTTGGGCAGCTTTATTGGCATCTTTTGAATAAAGCAAATATTTGGCACGTTTGTCATAGTCTTGACTGTTTGCCAACTGCAAATTGCCTGATTGACCACAACCCACCAACACCGCACTTGCTAAAACTAAACCGATGCCACAAATTGCAAAACGCATTTGTTCACCTATTTCCAAAATTTTCGTCAGTATACCTTATACCTTGAATCTAAAATATAGACCAAAGCGGAAGCCTTAAAGCTTAAAATGAGAATAAAAAAAACGCCAGTAAATTACTGACGTTTTCTTATCAATATCATTGAAATCGTTAATGACTATTTTTTCTTATAAAAACAGAAATAACCAATCGCAAGAATAATGAGCCAGATCGGACTGACCATCAATGATTTCATTGTATCTGGTTCTAATGCAAGAATACCAATCGTACCGACAAAGAAAATGATCACGATATAACAAGTAATCGGTCCACCTGGTAATTTAAACACTGATTTTGCATGAAGTTCTGGGCGTGTTTTGTAGTACACCAAGTAACTCCACAAAATAATAATCCATACCAAGATAAACAAGATCGTTGACAGTGTGGTTGCTAAAGTAAATGCTTCGACAGTATTAGGAACGAAGTATTGTAATGCCGCACCACCCAATAGACATACACCAGAGAAATATAAAGCATTCGCTGGAACTGCGCGTTTATTTAACAGACCAAATGCTTTAGGACCTTGATCTTCACGAGAAAGACCAAACAGCATACGACTTGTTGAGAATACACCACTGTTCATTGAAGACATTACAGAAGAAAGGACCACCAAGTTCATAATGATTGCAGCCGCAGCAATTCCCGCTTGACTAAACAAGTTCACAAATGGGCTAACTTTAGGATCAATCATATTCCATGGTGTAACTGACATAACAATCACCAATGCCAATACATAGAAGAAAATAATACGGATTGGAATTGAGTTAACGGCTTTAGGTAAGTTCTTCTCTGGATCTTTGGTTTCTGCTGCTGTGGTACCAACAAGTTCAACACCGACAAAAGCAAAGATGGCAATTTGGAAGCCTGCTAAGAAGCCTTCAAAGCCTTTCGGGAACATTCCCCCATGATCCCAAAGATGAGTAAATGACGCCACTTGACCTGTTGCTGCTGAAGTAAAGCCGGTAAAAATCATCCAGAAACCCACCAAAATTAACACCACAATGGCAATAATTTTGATCAGCGCAAACCAGAATTCCAATTCACCAAACAGTTTTACTGTGACTAGGTTCAACCCTAAAATAAAGAAGATTGCGGCAACACTTATCATTGCCCCTTCACTTGGAGTAAATGGCAACCCATTATTAAAGAACTGTAAGTAATAGATAATTGCAGATAGATCTGCAATACCAATTGTGATCCAGCACAGCCAATAGGTCCATCCGACAAAATAGCCTGCCCATGGTCCGATTAAATCTGTAGAAAAATCAATAAATGACTTGTATTGCAAGTTCGAAAGTAACAGTTCACCAAGCGCACGCATGACGAAAAAAACCATCAAACCAATGATCATGTAAATAAATAATATGGATGGTCCCGCAAGACTGATCGTCTTCCCTGAACCCATAAATAAGCCTGTACCAATCGCACCACCAATTGCAATCAATTGTAGATGACGATTCGATAAACTTCTTGCTAGTTCACCTGTTTCCGCAGAAGAACTGAGGTTTTCATTTGACATTGTTATATTCTTCTCTCAGATTTCGTTGTACAAAAGTAGCTTAAAACAAAAAAAATAAAAAAGCCTTTTTCAATGAATACTTAAAATATCTAAGTTTTTTCATCTTTTAGCTTATTTAATAGTCAAACGACTATCCCTTACCTTTCTTATTTTTACCGTTCCTTCGATTTGCAGTTTACGTGCCAAAATAGTTTTTGGCGAGATGTTAAGCAAAAAATTGTATTTCAATGGCGCTATTGGTACATTCAGCACATCATTCAAAAGGTGAACGCACTCAAAATGGGCAAAGTCAAAACTGTTTATCGTTGTGAACAATGTGGTACAGACCATCCAAAATGGGCAGGTCAATGTTCAGACTGTGGTGAATGGAATTCTCTGACTGAAGTGCGAATTGAACCTGTCGTATCACATCGTGCCAAACCTATGGGCGGTGGGTATGCAGGACAAGCGGCCAATGTCACCTTGCTTAACCAGATTACCGTGTCCAATGAAACACGTTTAGCTACGGGTATAGGCGAGTTTGACCGAGTACTTGGTGGTGGTTTAGTCACAGGTTCTGTCGTCCTAATCGGGGGTGACCCCGGTATTGGTAAATCAACGATTCTGTTGCAAACCGCAACGCACATGGCTGCTGCGAAGAATTCAGCACTCTATGTCACAGGGGAAGAATCACTTTCACAAGTGGCTTTACGTGCCAATCGTCTTGACTTAGCTACTGATAAATTACAAGTCATGGCAGAGACGTGTGTAGAACGAATTTGTGATACCCTCGCACAATTGCGCCCTGCTGTTGCCATCCTTGACTCAATCCAAACCTTATATACCGAAACCTTACAATCTGCTCCCGGCGGTGTTTCGCAAATTCGTGAATCAGCTGCACTATTGACTCGATTTGCAAAAAATAGTGGTACAGCGTTATTTCTTGTTGGTCACGTCACCAAAGAAGGTGCCTTGGCCGGTCCACGTGTACTTGAACACATGGTCGATTGTGTACTGTATTTTGAAGGGCAATCTGACTCCCGCTACCGTATGATTCGTGCTGTTAAAAACCGTTTTGGTGCGGTCAATGAACTTGGTGTATTTGGCATGACAGATAAGGGCTTAAAAGAAGTCGCCAATCCGTCTGCCATCTTTTTAAGTCGTTATGATGAAGCGATTCCCGGTTCGGTTGTAATGATCAGTCGTGAAGGTACACGTCCGTTATTGGTTGAAGTTCAAGCGCTGGTTGATGACGCGCATGGACAACCACGTCGGGTCGCACTCGGTTTAGAACAAAACCGTTTAAATATGTTGCTTGCAGTCATGCATCGTCATGGTGGTGTGCAGACCTCTGGACAAGACGTTTATGTCAATGTCGTGGGTGGCTTAAAAATTACCGAAACAGGTTCTGATCTTGCGGTACTTTTGGCCTGTGCTTCAAGTCTACGCTCTAAAGCTTTACCACAACAATTGGCTGTATTTGGTGAAGTGGGATTATCGGGTGAAATACGCCCTGTTCCCAATGGGCAAGAACGCTTAAAAGAAGCCATAAAACATGGTTTTAAATACATCATCGTACCTAGAGGCAATGCACCACAAAAGCCTATTGCAGGTGTACAAATCATTGCAGTGGCTCGACTGCATGAGGCATTAACAGAAGCCATGCAATTGAGTGATGAAGTCTAATTCATCCCATTTATAAAATAACACCAAGCCTTACAAGGAAGTAAGCTTGCTTTGATAGATAGCTTAAATAAAAATTTGCTTCTTATCCCTCATTAAATAAACCCTCACAGATCCAATAAAAATTAAATGTCTGATTAAAGCTGAAACAATAGTTTTGCTTTAATCATTTTTATAACGGATTGATCGATCGATATTTATTCAAATAATTTAAAGATAAAGGCTGGGTACTACACACTATAAATTACCCATTAAATCATGAGAATTTTTATCATAAATTGCTGCACTAAATTTGTATATCACAGCACAATTCCACCGATATGATAAAAGCCTTTTTAAATTGATAGTTTTAATTATTTCAATAGATTAGAAAATCCGTATTGGGCTTTAAAAGCCCAGCAATATATTCGTTATGTTTATGTGAATATATGTGCAAATAAATCTTAAAAACATTGAAATTCTCTTAAAAAGACTGCATAAAGAGAACTATGAAAAGCAATTACAGTAATGTGCTTGCACTCATATTCATCAACATATTTTTAATATAGGTAGATTCAATGGAAGTTCGACAGCGCGGCTTGGTCGCAGGTATTTTAATGGCAACTTTGGCTGTAGCACCTTTAGCTGAAGCAAAACGTGCAGGTGGTGGTAAAAGCCATGGCATGAGCCGTTCTTCGAGTTCAAGTCAGTCTTATTCTCAACCTCGACAAGTTACGCCTGCTCAACAACCAACGCCTGCTCAACCTGGTCAACAAAAATCAGGTTCTGGTGTAGGTAAAATGGTTGCTGCTGGTGTTGCAGGTGCAGCAGTAGGTGCGATTGCGGCAAATGCAATGGCTGATGATCATAATGGTAATGCCCAAGCACAAACCAATGATGCTGAATTAGCGAAACAACAAGCAGCTGCTCAACAAGAAGAGAAAAAAGGCGGAATTCCAAGCTGGATCTGGTTAATCCTGATCGCAGGTGCTGCATTCTTCTTGTTCCGTAAATTCGGTGCAAAAAAAAAATTAGCCAGCAATAATCCGTATGCACCAAATAGCACAGGTCCAACATCTGCGCCATTTGGTCAAAACAATACGGCACGTAGTTCAAACGACACGACCAATATTTTTGGTCAGTCTGTCAATGGTGGTACTGCAACACAAGCACCGTTTGGCGCAGCCTCTATGCAAAGCGGCAATCAACTTCCGGATGGAACTGAACCTGCTGCTTTCTTACGTGTTGCTCGTCAACGCTTTAACCATATTCAGTCAATGAACTCAGTGAGCAATATTGCTGAAATTCAACGCTATTTAACAGCTGATCTTTATCAGTCAATGTACAGCGATATCATGGCAAACCAAGATCAAGATGTGGCTGAGTTTTCAAACTTAAATGCATTGGTATTGGATAGCGCGACAGAAAATGGACAATACGTGGTGAGTGTTCGTTTTACTGGAACTGTCAGCGAAGACTTAAATAGTCAACCTGTACCGTTCTCAGAAGTATGGCACTTTGTTAAACCAGCAGGGTCTACGCAAGATTGGTTAGTTGCTGGGATTCAACAAGAAAGTTAATTGAATAGCATTTTATTGCAATAAAAACAGTGCTTCGGCACTGTTTTTTTGTTTTTAAAATATAGTATTTTCTATCGAATAGATTGAATCAAGACGGAAATAGTTTTGTTGAGATGCAACTATTCGTTTAAAATCACTTTGTCTTTATAATCAAAGCTAATTTAAAAAATGGGATAAAACAGATGAATAAAATAATCTATAGTCTAATTCTCAGTTGTAGCGCACTTTCAAGCTTTAGCTTTGCCTGTGATCCGGCTTCTTTAGACTGGGAGAAGTTTCATAAGACCTATGATTTAAATAAGAATGATACCTTTGAACTCAATGAGTTCTTAAAAGTCAAAGACTTTGATCCACTACCGTGGCCAGATGACAGACAGTTTCAAGGCAAAGATAAAAACATTAAATTATTTAAATTCTTAGATAAAAATAAAGATGCAAAGCTCTCAGATGAAGAAGTTGGTGCAATCCATAGCCTATTACCTAATCCCTGTGCCAATTGGCCTCACTAAATAGTCTTATGAGCTAAGGAAAATCTGCATCTCAGAAATAAAAAAGCCCTGATTCATCAGGGCTAAAATTTTCGTAAGACTTAACGTCGTGGTAAAGGGATAAATTGTGAGTCAGCACTTTGAACTTTACGCTCACCCACTTTAACAGTGAGATTGACGGTTTGTTCGCCACGAATGACTTCAACTTGAATATCAGTATTCGGTGCTTGGAGTGCAACATAATTAATTAAATGTGAGGTTGAAGTAATATCTTCATTATTCACTTTAACAATACGATCGCCCACTTTAATCCCCGCTTCCGCCGCAGGACCCTTTTTCAATACATCAGCAACCACAACACCTGGCTGACGCGGTTGTAAAACATCTGCTTGCGTTGGCGGAACTAAACTAATGCCCATCCATCCACGAATCACACGACCATCTTTTAAAATTGAATTTAAAATTTGCTGACAAATTTTGGCAGGAATGGCAAAGCCAATCCCCAACGAACCACCTGACTGTGAGAAGATTGCAGTATTAACCCCAATCAAATTCCCAGCTACATCAATCAATGCACCACCAGAATTACCCGGGTTAATGGCTGCATCGGTCTGAATAAAGTCTTCGTAAGTATTGATACCGAGATCAGAACGACCCGTCGCAGAGATAATCCCCTGCGTTACCGTTTGCCCTACACCAAATGGATTGCCTATTGCCAACACAACATCACCGACTTCATTGCCACTCAATTTAAATGGCAAGACAGGTAATTCTTTCAATTCAATCTTGATCACAGCCAAATCTGTATCAGGATCCGTTCCGATTACAGTGGCTTCTGCACGGCGACCATCTTGCAAGGCAACAACGATTTGATCTGCTTGAGCAATCACATGGTTATTTGTCAAAATATAACCATCTGGACGTACAATCACTCCAGAACCTAAACTGTTTTCATTCTGGTTTTGATTTTGTTCAGGGATCTGATTTCCAAAGAACTCTCTAAACGCAGGATCATTGAGCAATGGATGATTTTGTTTTACTTTTTGAGTGGTAAAAATATTCACCACTGCTGGTGCGGCAACCTTAACGGCAGCACTATAGGACACCACACCACCCGTTCGAGATGTATTGACCAAAGGCTCAACTTTCTCAGCAGGCATCTTCACACCATCAGCAGCAATCGGTGCTTTGGGCTGTTGAAGTTTTTGCCAAACCACAAAACAAATAATAACCAGTATCAGTAAAACCCAAGGGAGCCAAGTAAATGAACGCCGCACGTTTTTATTCCTCTAAGAATTTTTTAATTCGTTGATGCAAAAGCAATTTGTATATTGTAAAGCAATTCAATCAAGAAACATAAAAAACACAAAGAGTTTTGTTCAGCTTTAGTTACAATTTAAAATATGTTTTGATGGTCTTAACACACTTCATTTAAATAAAGGTTATTCATGGCTTTACTCAAAGATATCATCCAGTGGTGTGATCAAACCTTAAAATCACATGAATTTAAAGATTACGCACCCAATGGATTACAAATCGAAGGACGATCTGAAGTAAAGAAAATCCTGTGTGCAGTCACGGCGTCACAGGATGCGATTGATGCAGCGATTGCACAACAAGCAGACCTGCTCTTGGTTCATCATGGCTATTTCTGGAAAGGCGAACCCTATCCAATCACTGGCATGCGTGGCAAACGAATCAAAGCATTAATCCAAAATGATATTTCACTTGTTGGATACCACCTCCCCTTAGATTCGCATCCAATATTGGGGAATAATGCAATGATTGCCAAAATCCTTGAGCTGGAAAACATTGAAGCTTTAGACCCAAGCGAACGCAATCCGATTGGTAATATTGGTTATTTAAAAAATCCGATCTCACCAGAAGATTTTAAACACCTTCTCACTGAAAAATTAGGCTTTGATACCATCCATCTCAATGCAGAAAAATCATTGATTCAAAAAGTCGGATTTTGTACAGGTGGAGCACAGGATTTTATAGGCAAAGCGGCAGCGATGAATTGTGATGCCTATATTTCAGGTGAAGTCAGCGAACGTACTTTTTATGAAGCCAAAGAGTTAGATGTGCATTACTATGCATGTGGACACCATGCAACAGAGCGCTATGGTGTTCAACAACTTGCTCAAGCGATCGCTGAACAGTTCAATATTGACGCTAGTTATTTCGAACTCAACAACCCGATTTAAGCGCTATCCTAAAAAATGTAACGCATTTTTTGGCAAATATTGCTCTGCCGATTAGACACTTTTCCATAAAAATGCGATGTACTTTTTAGATTTTCTATATACGTATTAAATCGAAATAAATTGTGTATTGTTATTTAACATCTTGCACAATTGTTGAAAGAATCCATTACAATAAAGCCACTTAATGTTAAAACCCAGCTAAATGCAAGGAATTTAAAACATGACAACCATTACTTTACCTGCTTTACCATACGGCTATGAAGATCTTGCGCCGCACATCAGCAAAGAAACTTTAGAATTCCATCATGACAAGCACCACAATACTTATGTTGTAAACTTAAACAACTTAATCAAGGGTACTGATCTTGAAGGTAAAACTTTAGAAGAGATCATTGTTGCTGTTGCTGGCGATGCATCTAAAGCAGGTGTATTTAACAATGCTGCACAAGTTTGGAACCACACATTCTACTGGAACTGTATGGCTAAAAATGGTGGCGGTAAAGCTACTGGCGCTTTAGCTGCTAAAATTGATGAAGCTTTCGGTTCTTACGAAAAATTCGCTGAAGAATTCGCTGCTGCTGCAACAACTCAATTCGGTTCAGGTTGGGCTTGGTTAGTTGCTGATAAAGTGAATGGCGAGCTTTCTATTCTTAAAACTTCAAATGCAGATACTCCACTTGCACATGGCAAAGTAGCGGTACTTACAATTGATGTTTGGGAACATGCTTATTACATCGACTTCCGTAATGCTCGTCCTAAATACATTTCGACTTTCTTAGAAAGCCTTGTAAACTGGGACTATGCAAACGCGAAATATGCGGGCCAAGAAGCTGGTGTTGAAAAATAAGATCTCAGCATTTTATTTTTGTAAAAAGGCCATTCTGATTAGAATGGCCTTTTTATGCGATTCAATTTTTTCAATTCAAATATGATCAATCCTAATTACACGGTAAAAGCAGATCCAATAAAAATCTTTTATAGTTATGCAATGCTTAGCGCTATTCAGATCCCCTGTTATCTCTATATTACCGACACGGACGATATCAGCTTCACTTTTATTTTTGTGGTCCTATTTTGGCTGTTTATTGTGTTGTTTGAACTTATTTCATTGTCTTTGCTGATCAAACATGGACGACCACAGATATGTTTTCATTCCGAGTTTTGCCAAATTCAAATGTATGCAATAAAAATCACCATTAATTATGCACAAATTTCTGCTTTCAGTATGCGTAAAATACAGCAAGAACATCGAGGCTTTTCTTTTGGTATGTGTTACGAACTTGACTTAATGTTTATTGATCAAATTATGCAACAACATTTTTTGTGGAAAAAAGCCTATAGGGTTAAAAATATAGTGATTTCATCAAACTTGCTTTTTAAAAATATTCAAATCTTAGAAATCACGATTATTTTTAGTGCTTTAGTCCGAATGAAACCATCACAACGAATACAAACCCTTCTTCAGCTGCAACAAAATTTAATCACTTATGATCATTTAATCTCTAATAAAGAACTGGAAAACTTTAAAAATAATCAATATATATACAAACTCTTTAAATTCGGACAATAAAAAAACATTTAAGACTTTTTTCTTATCATTTCACTTGACCACTTTGGCTTTCATCCATAAAATGCGCATCAGATTCTCCAATAGCTCAGTCGGTAGAGCGACGGACTGTTAATCCGCAGGTCCCTGGTTCGAGCCCAGGTTGGAGAGCCATCTATTCTTCCATAGCTCAGTCGGTAGAGCGACGGACTGTTAATCCGCAGGTCCCTGGTTCGAGCCCAGGTGGAAGAGCCAGATTCTAAAAAGCCCACTCATAATGAAGTGGGCTTTTTTATATCTTTATTTTCTATAGACAAAAGATTTAAACGTTTTTCGGCTTACGCCTAAATTTTAGAACGTTTAAAACAACTTTGCTTTTATTCAGATTTACTTTTATTCAGAATGATCAAATATTTAGCAAATAATGCTTTTTTATGATGAATTTAACAATTTTTCCTTGACCCATTCCCATTTCATCCCTAAAATGCGTTCCAGATTCTCCAATAGCTCAGTCGGTAGAGCGACGGACTGTTAATCCGCAGGTCCCTGGTTCGAGCCCAGGTTGGAGAGCCAGATTTTAAAAACCCACTCATGATTGAGTGGGTTTTTTCTTGTCTATACGATACCGATCCCTTATGTCTCTCGATTTACATCAAATTTTATTTTTATTGATTGGCAGTATCGCAACCTTTGCTTTATTGCTTGCCTGCTTTGGTCAGTATTTATTTCGAAATAAACATTATTATGCAAAACGTGTGATCACCCCTTTTGAACAGAAAATGTTTTTCCGTTTAAATGAAGCCTTTCCACAACATCATGTACTTGCACAAGTCGCGTTTAGCGCATTAATTGATTGCAATCAATTTAAATTGCGTTCCAAATTCAATCGTAAAGTGACCGATTTTGTGCTACTCGACAAACAGCTTGAAGTGATTGCTATTATTGAACTCGATGATCCCAGTCACCTTGGCAAAGAACATATCGATGCACAACGTGACGAGATGTTAGAACAAGCAGGTTATCAGGTATATCGCTATACCGATATTCCCAGTTGTCGAGATTTAAGAAAAGACATTGCTGATTAAACATGATCAGCCAAGCATTTTTAAAGCTTACCATTCAGCCATGTCTTATAAAATAATCGATGCAATACATAAGTAAACGATAACGCCTGTTGCATCGCAAATCGAAGTTACTAAGGGTGCCGAAGCACTTGCTGGATCCAGTTTTAAACGATTCAGTATAAATGGCAGACTCATTCCTATTAAGCAACCCATCAATACGATACCCATCATACTTAAAGCTAAAACCAAAGCGACCATTGCATCGCCTCTAAAGTAGCCAAGAATGGACACAGCAATTGCCATTGTTCCGCCCAAACATAAACCGACCAAGCTTTCACGCCCAATCAGATACATCCAATCTTTTAAATGTACATCACCCGTTGCCAATGCCCGTACCATTAACGTGGCCGATTGTGAGCCAGCATTCCCGCCACTCCCGACCAAAAGCGGCAAAAAGAATACCAGCACAATATTCTTTGCGATAATATCTTCAAAATGCGCAATCCCGAATCCAGACAATAAGCTGCCAAAAACCAAAATCACCAACCAAAATACCCGTTTTTTATAGAGGTAATGAATCGGTGCTGTCTTAATACTCATTTTAGGAGACGATGAGACTGCACTGGATTTTAAAAAGTCTTCTGTGGCTTCTTCAGTGACGACATCCATGGCATCATCATAAGTAACAATACCTAAAAGACGTTGTTGCTCATCAACAATTGGCAGCGCAATAAAGTCATAATAATGCAGCTTCTCTGCAATGCTCTCTTGGTCTTCATTAACGTCCCCAACAATCAAATCCGTACTCATAACTTCAGCAATGGTTTGCTCAGGCTCAGCAAGAATAATTTCACGTAAGGACACAACCCCGAGTAACTTGCCTTGTGCATTGACCACATAAATCAAATAGACCGTTTCACGATCTGTGGCAATTGCTCTGATCTGCTTGATGGCTTGTGCCATGTTCAAATCAGGTGACAATGTCACATAATCTGAACTCATAATTGCACCAGCAGACTCTTCTGGATATCTGGCTAAATGTTGGATCTGCTGTTGTATTTCAGGGCTTAAATCGGCATAAACAGATTGTTGTAATGCATAAGGCAAGTACTTAAATAAATCAGTACGATCGTCCGAGTGCATCTCAGAAATGATATTGACCAGTATCTGTTTTGGTAAATGTTCAGAAATTTTAAGTTGTTGTTCGAGTGATAAAAACTCAAGAATATAGGCAGCATTGGGCAAATACTCCACCAATGTCAGCTGTTCATTTAAAGATAAGTCTGCCAAAATTTTTGCGATATCGGCATCATTGATTTGTTCAAATTGTTTTTCAATGAGATCAAATTGATGGTTTTGAATGGCTTTTTCTATTTCTGAAACGAGTGCCAAAGAAAATTGCATAGGATGATCCAAATTCCATCAAACTTTTGCCACATGTTGGACTGCAATCCCACGAAAATAAAGATGTTTTTTGTTGTGAAACATATTTTAAAGGTTCTGTATGATTTTAAGCTTGATCAATGATCATCAAAGACCATTGAGCAAGCGAAGCTCATCAATCAACACCCTTACTCAGAGAGTACTTTTGATTTAAAAATTGAACGAACCAGCACATACATAAATGGGATAAACAGCAAAACTAAAACTGTTCCGAAGATCACCCCACCCAATACGCTTACCCCTATTTCTTGACGACTGGCAGCACCTGCACCAAACGCAACAACCAAGGGGATAATACCTGCACCAAAGGCCAAGGATGTCATCAGAATTGGACGTAACCGCAACCCTGCGCCTTCTAATGCAGCAGCAATCGCTGTTTTACCTTTTTCCTGTGATAGTGCAGCAAACTCAACAATCAAAATCGCATTTTTACACGACAGACCAATCGTTGTTAGCAATGCAATTTGGAAGTAAATATCGTTTGGAAAACCTGCCAATTTACTAAAAATAATATTGCCTCCAATCCCCAAAGGAATTGCCGCAATCACAGCGGTTGGAATCGACCAACTTTCATATAAGGCTGCGAGACAAAGGAAAATAAAGCCGATCGAAATCAAATAGAGTAACCATGCTTGGCTACTTGATTTTTGTTCTTCAAATGACAAGCCACTCCACGCAACATCTATTCCATCTTGTTGACTAATCAAGGTCTGAATATCTTTCATAGCTTGACCTGAACTGGTATGCGCCGCTGCATTGGCTTCCATTTGCAAGGCGGTATAACCTTGGAAACGATTGACCACATCTGGCCCACCTTCCCAGCGCGTCGTTGCGAAATTGCTAAATGGCACCATCTGGTTCTGTGCATTACGCACTGTCCATACCTGTAGATCTTCAGGCTTTGAACGAAACTCTGCATCGCCCTGCATCATCACTCGTTTAATTCGTCCACGATCAATAAAGTCATTTACATAAGAGCCACCCCATGCTGCTGACAAAGTATTGTTAATCGCAGTTTGACTCAGCCCATTTGCCAATGCTAATTTTTGATTAACATCAACTTTTAACTTAGATTTATCTGGATTGGATTTTTTATCCAGATTTTCAAAGGATTGGAACTGTTTGGCTTGTGTCTGCAATGTAGTGAATTGTTGGTCTAAATATTTCCTGCCTTGACCGTTAATATCCTGAATCCAAAATTCTAAACTATCACTATCCCCCAAGCCATTTACAGAAGCAGGCAAACTGACTGTAATCCGAGCATTGCGATCTTGACTAAAATACTTTGTCGCACGTTCACGAATTGCTTGCGCAGAATTTTGTGTACCTGAGCGATCATCCCAATGCTTTAAAGCCACAAAGCCTGTTCCTAAATTTTGTCCTGTACCCGAAAAATTACGCCCATAACGAATCAACACAATATCAACATTTTGTTTTTCATGCTCAAGGAAATATTTTCGAATATTTTCCCCAACCACCTGACTACTTGACATCGGCGCACCATCAGCTAAACGGAACTGTACACTCAGCATGCCCTGATCTTCACTTGGAATAAAACTGGTGGGTAAAGCCCGATAGATCAGTGAAAATACAGCAATCAAAGCCACAAAAATCGTCAAAATCACCCATTTCAAATTTAAGGTCTTTTGAATCAGGCGAATATAACCTTGTCTTAGATTTTCAAGTTTGCGATTAAACCATGTCGCCCAACGCATGGGTTTAGGATTGGGTTTTAAAATAATGGCACAGAGTGCTGGAGTTAGGATCAATGCAACCAATAATGACAAGGCCATTGCCGCCACTAAGGTGATGGAGAATTGACGATAAATTACACCTGTCGAACCTGTAAAGAACGCCATCGGAATAAATACTGCGGTCAAGACCACGGTAATCCCAATCAAAGCTCCTGTCATTTCCTGCATAGACTCGATAGATGCCTGTTTTGCAGTTAAGCCCTGCTCATGCATCAAACGTTCAACATTTTCCACCACCACAATGGCGTCATCGACCAACAGACCTATTGCCAACACTAAGGCAAATAAAGTCAATGTGTTAATACTCATGCCCAGCACATTGAGTACCGCAAAAGTACCTAAAATCACAATCGGTACAGTAATGGTTGGAACCAGCGTTGCACGCCAACTTTGTAGGAAAATAAACATGACCAGAACCACCAATACGATGGCTTCTAATAAGGTTTTGACCACCTCTTTAATCGATTCTTGCACAAACGGCGTGTTATCACGTGGATAAACAATCTTATAACCTTGAGGTAATTTTTCAGAAATCTTCGCCAATTCAGCTTTGATGAGTGCAGATGTTGCTAAAGCATTTGCACCAGAGGATAAAGAAATCCCCATGCCCGATGAAGGGTAACCATTAATGGTATTAAAAGACTGATAATTTTCTGCACCCAACTCAATACGCGCCACATCTTTTAAATAGATATAGCTACCATCTGTATTGGATTTAACAATAATATTTTTAAATTCATCGACTGTTCTTAAACGTGAACCAGCGGTGACTTTTGCATTTAAATATTGGTCAGCAGTTACTGGTAAATCACCGACGCCACCAGCTGCAACCTGTGTATTCTGTGCTTCTATTGCTGACCGAATATCACTCGGCATCAATTGATATTGACGCAGTAAATTCGGATTCAGCCAAATTCGCATGGCGTATTGAGAGCCGAAAACATCAACTTCACCAATCCCCTCAATCCGTGACAATTCTTGTTCTATATGATCAGATAAGTAATCACCTAATTCGATATTGTTACTTTTACCTGTTTCATCATACAAGCCCACAACCATAAAGGTATCGCCAAGTGATTTATTCACCGTTACACCTTGACGCTGTACATCATCTGGTAAGCGGTTCAGTACACCATTGATACTATTTTGTACTTGGACTTGTGCGGTATCTGGATCCGTTCCATTTTCAAAGCTGATACTAATTCTGGCACGACCCGATGAGTCACTACTCGAACTAAAATACAGCAGATTGTCGATCCCTTTAATTTGCTGCTCTAAAACCTGAGTAACACTCTCTTCAACAGTTTCAGCATCTGCACCTGTATAGGTTGTAGAAACACTTATCCTTGGCGGAGCAATATCTGGATATCGCTCTATCGGTAAATTCAAGACTGAAAATACGCCTAAAGCCATGACAATAATTGCAAGTACACAGGCAAAAATAGGACGTTGAATAAAAAATTTTGAGAGCATCAGAGTAGGTTCTGCGTCAAAGGATTGAGGTAAAGTTGTTGTAGCAATTAAATCGACTTTATATGGATATTCTGTGACTTAAACTAAAAACTCAAGGAAAAATAACAGAAAAGCGAATGATAAGTTTAAATATGAAGAAACTATGAAGAGTTTTTTTCTTCTAGACATAAATCAACCAAAAGCATTTCATCAATTTTTCATCTTGATGTCATCACAGTGTCAATTTAACCACTTAGACTATAGCCAGTTTCCATATAAGAATTTGAGAAAAATATGATTAAAAATACTGGGTTAATGATCAGTATTATGGCGTTATTAACTGCTTGTAATGATGACGATAAAAAATCAGAAAACGTCACACCAGAATACAAAGAACCTAAAATCATTATTGTTGGTCACCGAGGGGCAAGTGCTTTACGCCCTGAACATACCCTTGAAAGTTATCAAAAAGCCATTGATGATGGTGCTGATTTTATTGAGCCAGATTTGGTATCGACCAAAGATGGCGTATTGGTTGCACGCCATGAAAATGAAATTGGTGGTACAACCAATGTCAGCACATTCAGCCAATTTGCAGATCGTAAGAAAACAAAAATCATCGATGGGACATCATTAACAGGATGGTTTACAGAAGACTTTACTTTAAGTGAATTAAATCAACTTAAAGCACGCGAGCGTATTCCAGCTTTACGCCCGAACAATACCCAATACAATGATCAATTGAATATCCCTACCCTTGAGCAGATTATTGAACTGGCGGAAAAGAATTATAAAAAAACCGGTAAAGTGGTTGGGCTCTATATTGAAACTAAACACCCAACATATTTTCAAAAATTAAATTTAGCCATGGAAGATCCATTGCTTAGAACTTTGGCAAAGTACCAATATAGCCGTGAAATTGCGCCAATTTATCTACAATCATTTGAAGTCAATAATTTAAAGTACTTTAAAGACCAATTGACAGCACATAAAAGCTTAAAGCATGCCAAAATTATTCAGCTTTATGATGATAAGAAAATCAGTCCAGCAGATTATGCCGCACAAGGGATTAAAACCACTTATGGCGACATGGCAACAGCACAAGGTTTAAAAGACGTCGCCAAATATGCTGATGGTGTAGGTCCATGGAAACCGTATATTTTTAATGATAGCTATACTGCACCCTCTTCTTTCGTTACAGATGCACATGCTGTGAACTTAAAAGTCCATCCGTATACTTTCCGTCCTGAAAATAACTTCCTTGCCAACAATTTAAAATGTAGTACAGCTGAAGCAGATGCAGCCAAGCGTTGTGAAGCTGGAGCGAACAAAGAATATGAGATGTATTTTAAAGCTGGTGTGGATGGTGTATTTACCGATGATCCTGGTTTAGGTCGTAAAGCTTTAGATGCGTACTTAAAAGCCAATCCAAATACCAAGTAACATCTGATTTATTCAAAAAAATTAAGCAAACGATTCAACTGTTTGCTTAATTTTTTCTAAACTTGGTGTTTTTTGTTTAAAATTAATCCCAATTTAAGTTTAGAATAATACACTTCTTAAAAACTTTAGCTGCTTTGATTTATGAGTGATTATTCTCCATTTAAGGGTACGACGGGTTTCAAACGCATTCTCAATGCAACAGGCTATTCTTTAGCAGGATTTAAAGCTGCATACCAAAATGAAGCTGCTTTCCGTCAGATTGTTTGGATTAATATTGTTTTAATTCCGATTACATTCTTTGTTGATGTCTCTTCTGTTGAACAAGCAGTGATGATAGGTGTCTGCTTATTGGCAATCATTGTAGAATTGTTTAATTCAGCATTAGAAGCTGTGGTTGATCGTGTTTCTTTAGAACGCCATCCACTGTCAAAAAATGCCAAAGATATGGGAAGTGCTGCACAGTTCGTAGCTCAAGCGATTATTTTCTTTACCTGGGTCATTATTCTTTTTAGGTAAGTATTCTTTCTAGATCAAATAACCTTTTTATCTAAGTTATTCTTTTAAAAAAATTAGAGAGCATAGTGACATTCCACCACAGGTAAAATGTCAATCCATAAAAATTTATAACAGCCTAATTTTGCTTTACTGCGCTACTCCAGTCTAAGCACCACGACATTTTAACTCGAACAGCGACTTTCAGTTTAAAGTTATCTCTATAAATAATTGATTAAAGTGATGGTTGTGGAATTGGGATATTCTTGTCAATTTTGTCAGGTCGATTGAGATGCATAGAACAATTACTATATCCCCATTTGGTGACCTTACCTTGTTCAAGCATAAATTTCCTTGTACAAGCATTCCAGCCATCGTTATATGAAATAATTTTTGCACCATTTGGGAGTGCATAGCTTCTATACGGTGGCCCCCATTTACTGATCAGTTTTTCCTCTGTACTCCCCACCCAAGACTGCATCAAATCATTTCTTGTTTCGGGTCTTTGCCCCATGATACTTAAACATCCCGTTAGCATCTGGCTGATTGCAATAATGAAGATTAATCTTTTCATTTTAGTTCTCCTCAGTTTTCGTGTTGTATTTATATTTACCGAACAGTACAAAAGCATAATAAAAAATATACAAAAAGACAAGAATGAAACAACTCGCATAAAAAATCCCCGCATAAAGCGAGGATTTTTTTATGATCTGAGATCGAAATGATATTACATCATTCCGCCCATACCACCCATGCCGCCCATATCAGGCATAGCAGGTTTATCTTCTGGGATATCAGTAATCATACATTCAGTCGTTAACATCAAACCAGCAACAGATGCAGCGTGCTCAAGTGCAGAACGCGTTACTTTAGCAGGGTCAAGGATACCCATTTCTAACATATCGCCATATTGTGAAGTTGCAGCGTTGTAACCAAAGTTACCTTCACCGCTCTTCACTGCATTGATCACAACTGATGGCTCATCGCCAGCGTTAGATACGATTTGACGAAGTGGCGCTTCAATCGCACGACGAAGGATGTTCACACCTACAGTTTGGTCATCATTTGCACCAACAAGACCGTCAAGTACTTTAGCTGCACGTACCAACGCAACACCACCACCTGCAACAACACCTTCTTCAACCGCAGCACGCGTTGCATGAAGCGCATCGTCTACGCGGTCTTTCTTCTCTTTCATTTCAACTTCAGTTGCAGCACCAATTTTGATTACAGCAACACCGCCAGCGAGTTTAGCTACGCGCTCTTGAAGTTTTTCTTTATCGTATTCAGATGTTGATTCTTCGATTTGAGCACGAATTTGAGTTACACGTTCAGCAATTTGATTTGCATCACCAGCACCATCAACAATCACAGTATTTTCTTTAGAAATCGTGATTTTATGTGCAGTACCTAAATCTTGAAGTGTTGCTTGTTCTAAAGACATGCCTACTTCTTCAGAAATCACTGTAGCACCTGTCAAGATCGCGATATCTTGAAGCATTGCTTTACGACGATCACCAAAACCAGGTGCTTTAACCGCACATACTTTGATAATACCGCGCATGTTGTTTACAACAAGTGTTGCAAGAGCTTCACCTTCAACATCTTCAGCGATGATGAGTAATGGTTTACCTGTTTTTGCAACAGCTTCTAAAACTGTAATCAATTCACGGATATTACCAATTTTCTTATCAACAAGAAGAATGAATGGATTTTCAAGTTCAGCAGTCAAAGTATCTTGCTTGTTTGCAAAGTACGGGCTGATATAACCACGATCAAACTGCATACCTTCTACAACATCCAGCGCATCTTCAAAGCCTGAACCTTCTTCAACGGTAATCACGCCTTCTTTACCAACGCGTTCCATTGCTTGCGCAATCAACTTACCTACAGTTTCATCAGAGTTTGCAGAAATCGAACCGACTTGTTCAATTGCTTTGGTATCAGAAGCTGGTTTAGCAGTTGCTTTGATATTTTCAACAACAGCTCTAACCGCAAGGTCGATACCACGTTTCAAATCCATTGGGTTCATACCCGCAGTGACTGATTTGATCCCTTCATTTAAAATCGCTTGAGCAAGTACAGTTGCAGTTGTTGTACCGTCACCTGCGATATCATTGGTTTTTGAAGAAACTTCACGAACCAATTGTGCACCCATGTTTTCGAATTTGTCTTTTAAAGAAATTTCTTTAGCAACAGTTACACCATCTTTAGTGATGTGTGGTGCACCAAAAGAACGATCAATAACAACGTTACGACCTTTAGGACCTAAAGTTACTTTTACTGCATCTGCAAGTACGTTTACACCCGCGATCATTTTTGAACGCGCTGAATCACCAAATTTTACGTCTTTAGCTGACATACTAAACTCCAGATATCTTTATAAATTTTAAATTTTGACCAATATGTTTGGATGAAAACACATCTCAACAGCAGAAGATTAACCTTCCAATACCGCTAAAATGTCAGATTCTTTCATCACAAGAAGTTCTTCACCATCAACTTTAACTTTAGTACCTGCATAAGCACCAAACAGTACGTTATCGCCAACTTTAACGTCTAAAGCGCGTACATCGTTATCAGTGATTTTGCCATTACCTACAGCAAGAATTTCACCTTGAGCAGGTTGTTCAGCTGCAGAAGTACTTAAAATCAAACCACCTGCTGTTTTAGTTTCTTTTTCAACACGGCGGATCACAACGTTGTCATGTAAAGGACGAATCTTGCTCATTTCTAACTCCATAGACATTTAAAATGTCATTGATTACTCAGCGAAGATGACTTCTTATTCCTAGGTCATCGACAAAATATTTGTATGTCACATTTGTGGGGATGGAAATAAACGCTTCAAGGGGAAAACGAAAAAAAATTTATTTAATTTGTATGTTTTTTCTTCTTTTGTATCAAATCATGTCTAATTCAGAATTTTTTATCGCAGTTTTGGCAATAAATTCCTGTAATTGTTCATCAAAAAAATAATGTTCAAAGCCACCATCTTGATGAATCACATTAAAGCTATTGGGTATATTTTTATGCAAACGTCGAGAAACTGCTGTACCCGCATGAACCTCATAAACTGATTGTTTTAAATTTAGCGCAAAGGCTTGATTCAGGTCATAGACCGCAACTAAATGCAAATGACCGTGCAATAAAGCATACAGTTGATGTTGTCCCCATTCTTTAATGGCAAACTGCCCTAAAGCTGGACAATCTTTTAAGTGATGGTCTTCATTTGATGTATAAAAAGGTTGATGACTAACGATTATTTTTAATTTATTTTTTGGTGCATTGGTCAACAACTGATTTACATTTTGAATTTGCTCAAATGAAATATGTCCGCGTGTATGATAACGGCGACGAATACTGTTCATGCCAATTAAATAAAAATGCTCTGTAAATAAGCTATGTTCTAAACTGCCAAAGAACAGTTGATATAAGCCAAATGGTCTAAAGGCACGATTCCAAACATGATACAAAGGAATATCATGGTTGCCAGGCACCACAAAATAAGGGATGTTTAGTGATTCTAAAAACTGCTTACATGCATAGAATTCTTTAAATTTAGCACGTTGAGTTAAATCACCGCTCACCACAACCACTTCTGGTTTATGCACAGCACAAAACTTTTGAATCGCCCGTATACACTCTGGACGCTCAGTACCAAAATGTAGATCAGACAGATGCAATAACATGCGGCACCATAATTTTTAAAGCATTTTTTTCTACGTGTAAGGTTAATGGGGTCGTCATTGAAACAATTTCTCCATCGACAGCAACGGTCAGTTTAGGCTTTTTTGAATAGACAATGACTTTTTGTGCACCAAAACTATACACATCGGAAGCGTTTTCCAATTTTCCACGAATGGTTTGAAACAAGGTTTTAAATAAAGTGGCTTTATCTCCTTTGGCGATCACCACACCAGCAATTTCCCCCACCTCTGCACATTTCGAAATTTTTAAATTCAATTCTTTTAATTGCAGTTGATTATTACCAAAAAAAATCAGCGGTGTTTTTACGGGATACTTTTGCCCATCTACTTCGATCTCTAATTTGAGTTCTTTACGATCACGAATCAGTACATCCAAACCAGACGTATACGCATTTAAAGGAAAACGACCAAACCTGCGATTATATTCTTCGCGTTTTTTAATAAACAAAGGATATAAACCTAAACTGGCATTATTTAAATAAATTTGATCGTTGATACAGGCCACATGTGATGCACGCGGCTCCCCTGTGGCAATCACATTGGCTGCTTCTAAAATATTCAAGGGGATATGTAGAACACGCGCCACATAATTAAAAGTACCCAAAGGTAGTATTCCCATAGGAATTTTTTGCTTTAACATTTGCGAGGCGACTGCATTCAACGTACCATCACCACCAGCAGCGACAATGACACCACAATCTAAGTATTGTGCATGACGTTGAAAGATTTTTTGCATGAGGGTTTTTATATCAGGCTCTGAACCAATATCAAAAACTTGAATTTCAAAACCATGTGAGGTCCAGATGGTCATGAGTTTTTCATAAATATCATCTTTCTGATTGGCATGAAAACCTGACTTTTCATTGTAAATCATTGAAAGCGGCTTGAGTTCTGTGTCCATAAGCTTGATTATTTTGAAGTATTTGCACTAATTTCGTCGATTTTCTAAACAAATAAAAGCACCTTTATGTAAAATTCGAATTATGCCCATTTATTAAATCAATAATTAATTTAGTAAATCTTATAATTTCAACTTATTGTAAACTATTATTATTTACAATTAAAATACTCTACATTCTATTTAAAAATACCAATAAAAATCAAACAATAATCCATGTTAGATAATACAAATCAAACACTTAGTGAAAATTCGAGCATTGGTATCTTTTAAGCCTTTAGTCTTATTTTTTTTATGAATATATGTTTTAATACCACCACTTTTTTTCATACTTAAATTTGAATGTAGTATCCCTTCATTCAGATTATTATTTGTACACAAAATTGTACATATTTTAGATAGGCCTCACCATGACCCAAGTGAACGCACCAGAATTCGTTCGTCATCCCAAGCTCATTGCATGGGTTGAAGAAATTGCTAAATTAACTAAACCTGCAAAAATTGAATGGTGTGACGGAAGCGAAGAAGAGAATCAACGTTATATCGACTTGATGATCGCTAACGGCACTATGCAAGCGTTGAACCAAGAAAAACATCCTGGTTCTTATTTAGCGAATTCTGATCCGTCTGACGTAGCGCGTGTTGAAGGTCGTACATACATCTGCTCTGAAAAACAAGAAGATGCTGGTGCGACAAACAACTGGGAAGCTCCTGCTGAGATGCGTACTCGCCTTAACGGTTTGTTTGATGGTGCAATGCAAGGACGTACCATGTACGTGGTTCCATTCTCTATGGGTCCATTAGGTTCTCACATTGCTCACATCGGTATCGAAATTACAGATTCTCCTTATGTTGCTGTAAGTATGCGTAAAATGGCTCGTATGGGTAAAGCTGTTTATGACGTATTAGGCACTGATGGCGACTATGTTCCTTGCGTACATACTGTTGGCGCTCCGCTGGCTGAAGGTCAAAAAGATGTTGCATGGCCTTGTAACCCAGAAAAATATATCGTGCATTATCCAGAAACGCGTGAGATCTGGTCTTACGGTTCAGGATACGGCGGTAACGCATTATTGGGTAAAAAATGCCTTGCTTTACGTATTGCATCATCTATGGGTCGTCAACAAGGCTGGTTAGCTGAACACATGTTGATCCTTGGTGTGACTAATCCACAAGGTGAGAAACACTATATTGCAGCAGCATTCCCATCTGCATGTGGTAAAACCAACTTTGCGATGTTGATTCCACCTGCAGGTTATGAAGGTTGGAAAATTGAAACTGTAGGTGACGATATTGCTTGGATCAAACCAGGTGAAGATGGTCGCTTATATGCAATCAACCCTGAAGCTGGTTTCTTTGGTGTCGCACCTGGTACAAACATCAAAACAAATCCAAACTGTATGGCGACACTTCACAAAGATGTCATCTATACAAACGTTGCTGTAACAGAAGATGGCGACGTATGGTGGGAAGGTTTAACCAAAGAAGCGCCTGCTAACTTGACCAACTGGAAAGGCCAACCGCATGTTGCTGGTGAAAAAGCAGCACATCCAAATGCGCGTTTCACCGTTGCAGCGGGTCAATGCCCTTCTATTGATGCTGACTGGGAAAATCCAGCTGGCGTACCAATTTCTGCGTTCATCTTCGGTGGTCGTCGTGCAGATACAGTACCTTTAATCTCAGAAGCTTTTGACTGGGTTGATGGTGTTTATAAAGCAGCAACAATGGGTTCTGAAACAACTGCAGCTGCAGTAGGTCAACAAGGTGTTGTACGCCGTGACCCATTTGCAATGCTTCCATTTGCTGGCTATAACATGGCTGACTATTTCTCTCATTGGTTAGAAATGGGTGAAGAAGTTGGTGCTAAAGCGAAAGCTGCAGGCAATAAACTTCCTGGCATTTATAACGTAAACTGGTTCCGTCGCGATGCTGAAGGCAACTTTGTATGGCCTGGTTTTGGTCAAAACATGCGTGTGCTTGAGTGGATCATTGACCGTTGTGAAGGTCGTGCTGAAGCAGTGGAAACACCGATTGGTTTTGTTCCAACTTATGAGCAATTGAACTGGACAGGTTCTGACTTCACTAAAGATCAATTTAATCTTGTGACTTCTCAAAACAAAGATCAATGGATCAAAGAGATTGAGAGCCACACTGAGTTATTTGATAAACTTGGTGAGCGCTTACCAGCTGCACTTAAAACTCGTCAAAATGAGCTTTTAGAGGCTGTTAAAAAATCTGCTTAATCGCTAAAAATTAAGTCATACAAAAAGACCGCTACATAGCGGTCTTTTTTGCTTAGTGTGATACAGTTCACCTTATTGCTTTGGTATTCATTACAATTATGTAATAAAAATACAAATGATTACTGTTTCCATGTACAAAATTCATATTTTCTCTATAATTCAAACATTACTTTATTTTATTGATTTTTTTAATCATGTTAGAAAATATTATTTATTCGGCAAAAGTTATTAGAGCCAAATTTGTCTCAGATAGACGTTATCTCACCAAAAGATTTATTGCTAAATTGGGTTATACCCCGAACTTTGATCAGCCTAAAAGTTTCAATGAAAAAGTCACCGCCAGAATGATCTATGAAAGAGCACCTTTACATACGAAATTAGCAGATAAATTTGCTGTACGCGAAATGCTTGCAGAGAAAATTTGTTGTTCCCATTTTGTTCCATTAATTGGTGTATATAAGTGCTTTGAGGAAATTGACTTTAATCAACTTCCTAACAAGTTTGTTTTAAAATGCAATCATGACAGCGGCAGTGCGATTGTCTGTAATGATAAAGCGCAATTTGATATCAAAAAAGCGCAGCATAAACTCAATCACCACCTTAAACAAAATATGTATTTTAGAAAACGAGAATGGCATTACAAAGATATTGTTCCTCTAATTTTGGCCGAACAACATATTGATTTGTTTGTTGATCAAGACAATAAGCTGACCATTACAACATGCCGTGTTCATTGTTTTGAAGGTCAGCCTCGATATATTGAAGTCGATGTACAAGACAGCCAAGGCGTGGATTATTCAAATATGTATGACACATCTTGGGTGCTGCAACCCTTTACCGTTGATCTAAAAAGCAATACACCAAGCTGTTTAGCACGACCACAAAAATTAAATAAAATGCTTCAGCTGTCAGAAGATCTTTGTTTTAAATATGGTTATAGCCGAATCGATTTCTTATTATCTCAAGACGATGTTTTCTTTAGTGAGATTACCTTAACCCCCAATGCAGGTCGTATGGTCATCACCCCAAGTGAGTGGGATGAAAAGTTAGGCGCTTTATGGCTGACTGACTAACTAAGCCAAGCAAAAAGATCGACGCGTTCGGTCTTTTTTGTGATTTAATGCAAACCATTCAATATCTAAAAATAAGTGCAATGACAGCAATTAAAAACATTACCACAGTTCAACCTTATCTAACCCTGTTACCTGACCACGAAGTCGTCTTCGCCCCTTCAAGTCTATTTCTAGCTCAGCATTTACTTCCACTTATTTCAATTGATTTATCTGCAATCAATCCAGCATGGCAAGGAAAAATTCATTTGCTCAATCCGATTGAACCTTATGAATGCTATATCGGAAGTGATACCACAGAATTTTCTGATGCATTTGCCAATGAAAATTGGTTTATTATGCAATTAAATCAACAAAATCAATATGAATGGTTAGCAAATAAAAGATATTTTGCTTTAGAGAATCCTGATTGCGAGGCCGATCTAAAAAACCATCATAAAGAAATGCATGAAGATTACGTGCAGCTTAAACAGCGCTTTGCTGAAACTGGAAAAGTCATTTCAACATCACGCATTGAATATCAAAATGATTCTGTGACAACCCTGCTTGAGCAGTTAGGTGGTGAATGTGGCGGTGGAAACTGGACTTATCCGATTGATGAACATTTTGATTTACGCTACATCAATGCAGACCGTGATGATCAAAAAGTTCATATTTATGACCGTGATGGCAGGCGTTATTATTTTATTGCAGCTGTTGCTGGCTGGGAATATTGTTCACATGGTGCAGATTGGATTTTAATGTATTACCAACCTGAAACCCAACGCGTTTTATATACCTTTGATTGGTCATAACACACCTTAAGCAAAGCTATATTTCCACTTTTGCTTAGGCAACATCTTTCTGTAAGCGGCGTTCATGCAATTCAAGCAAATATTCATCCAGTGCTTGAATTTCAGTTTCATTAAATTTTAAATATAACTTGCTACGGCGCTTTAAAATATCCTGACTGATGATCGCCCACTCTTGATCAACCAAATAATCAACCTCTTGGGCATATAGACCATGACCAAAGTCTTGACCAAGTTCATGAACAGATGTCGAATGATTTAAAAATTTCCATGTATAAGTTCCATAGGCATGTGCCCAACGGCTTGAAGTTTCATGATCAAGCCCTTTGATTTTATTTTGAATTTCTAAAACCAATCCATCAACAGAAACTAAATTCTCAGCACCCGGCAGTAAGGATTTTTCAGTCCAAGCTTTCCCAGCGTTAGGGAAAAATTTCTGCAAATGCTCCATGGCAGACTCAGCCAAGCGTCGATAGGTGGTTAACTTCCCACCAAACACAGAAAGTAAGGGCGCATCATTCTCATGGTCTTGTGATAAAGCCAAAGTATAGTCACGGGTGATTGCGGCTGGATTATCAGACTCATCATCACACAATGGGCGCACCCCTGAGAATGTCTGAATAATATCAGCTTGAGTCAGTTGCACTTTAAAATGATCATTGGATACATCAAGCAGATAATCAATCTCTTGCTGACTAATTTCAACATTATTCGGATCTGCTAAATATTCACGGTCTGTTGTACCAATCATGGTGTATTGATTGAGATAAGGAATTGCAAACACGATACGTTGATCATCATTTTGCATAATAAAGGCTTTATCACCGTCATATATTTTCGGCACAATAATATGACTGCCCTGAATTAGACGAATCCCATATTGCGATTTTAACTGAAGCTCTTGTTTAATGAATTGTGCAACCCAAGGCCCCGCAGCATTGACCAAAGCCTTCGCTTGTATCTGATAAATACCCTGCTCATTTTCAAACTGGATATTCCATAAACCATCTTCACGCTGCGCTGAAATACAGCGTGTTTGCGTAACCACGGTGGCATTTTTTTCTCGTGCTTGCATCGCATTTAAAATCACTAAGCGTGAATCATCTACAGCACAATCTGAGTATTCAAATCCGCGTGTGATCTCTGTTTTTAGTGGGCTAGTATAAGGATCAAATTCAACCAAATGTGAACCTGCAAGCTTCTCTCTTTTGCCCAAATGGTCATATAAAAACAGCCCCGTACGAATCAGCCAAGCAGGACGCAAATGAGGTTGATGTGGCATGATAAAACGCATAGGACGAATGATATGTGGTGCTTTTGCAAGTAAGACTTCTCGCTCAGCTAAGGCTTCTCGCACTAAACGAAATTCTTTATGTTCTAAATAACGCAGACCACCATGGATCAACTTACTGCTTGCAGATGAGGTATGGCTGGCTAAATCATCTTTTTCACACAAAAATACAGATAAACCACGCCCAGCAGCATCATTGGCAATACCGACACCATTTATTCCACCACCAATTACAGCAATATCATAATAAGTTTGTTGCTCATTGATTTGTGTCATAAACGCCACCACCTTTGATCATTTGCATATATTCACAATCATTTTTGAAAATATATTTTCGTTTGTTTTCATTTAAGAAAATAATAGATAGTTTTTTAATCGATGTCTATCAAAAAATGATCAATTTCACGTTTATCATGTTTTCACTATGGGTTTAAAACTTAGCCTACACCACAGTTAAAGCCACTTCTGCTGCATGAATTTGTTTTAAATAATTTTCAGTGGGCACTTTATTGGTAAAAAGCCGATCTATTTCAGAAAGATGGCCTAAGCGCATCATTGCATGACGACCAAACTTGCTCTCATCTGCTGCTAAAAATACCTGCCGAGCACCTAAAATAATTTCTTGCGAGACAGACACTTCTTGAAAATCGAAATCGAGCATCGTTCCATCTTCATCAATCCCACTGATACCAATCAAGGCATAATCAACTTTAAACTGCTTAAAAAATTCGGAGGTGGCTTGCCCAATCACGCCACCATCAGGGCGCACTTTCCCACTGGCGATCAGCACTTCAAAATCATCATTCATACTTAAAATTTTCGCCACATTTAAATTATTGGTAATCACTTTTAAACCGCGATGTTGCAATAAAGCATGGGCAATGGCTTCGGTTGTTGTACCAATATTGATAAATAACGATGCATGGTCTGGAACTGCGTTTGCAACAGCTGTTGCAATGCGCTGTTTTGCCGCTAAATTATGGCTGATCCGTTGGCTATACGCGGTATTGGTGACGCTTGAGTCTACCGCAGCGCCACCATGATAACGACGTAATAGTCCGGCATCGGCCAATTGATTGATATCCCGCCGTACAGTTTGTGGAGTAACTGCAAAATGCTGTGCTATCTCATCAATACTGACGTAGCCCCGAGCCTTAACCAATGCTAATGTTTGCTGTTGTCGAATCATCAAGTCCATAGATGTGAAACCTTATTGTTTTATTTTCAAAAATGAACATTAAGCTGCTATAAATAGCATGACTACTTACTGTACGACTAGATTAAATTTTTAAATTCTCCCAACTCAGCTTATTAAATTGTGTATATTTCATACATTTAGATGCAAGCAAACATGCTTTAACTTTAAGCTAAATTCTTATAATTTATAAAATATTTCAAATTAAATGCCTGTTTTAAAAAAATTATTCATTTATTTCTAGCATTTCTCATTCTAGATCAACAATAAACTATTAACACAGCTAAGACCAAAGTCTAATAAGGTCTGCTTACATTCAAGCGTATAACGAGCATTGTAATTATTTGTATCTCCCTCGTCATACTGACTGAAATTCTCTCTGTTTGATTTTTCTGCTTTGATTTTCATCCAAAATGAAAGTTAAACAGGCTGTATTTTGCATATTCTTTTGGAGAATTGCCTTGTCCAATTCATCTCCTCAAGTTGCCACTTCGCAACTTGATAGAAAAACTCGTTTCAAATCTATACTTGGTGGTTCAGCTGGTAATTTAGTCGAATGGTATGATTGGTATGTCTATGCCGCATTTACCCTCTATTTTGCCCCTGTGTTCTTTCCAGAAGGCAATGAAACGGTCAAACTTCTCCAAGCTGCTGCAGTTTTTGCTTTAGGCTTTTTAATGCGTCCGATCGGCGCATGGATCATGGGCGTTTATGCTGACCGTAAAGGTCGTAAAGCGGGTTTAACACTTTCTGTTTCATTGATGTGTATTGGCTCATTAATCATTGCTTGTGCGCCATCTTATGATTCAGTCGGAATGTTTGCTCCTGCACTACTTTTATTTGCGCGCTTATTACAAGGTTTAAGTGTTGGTGGTGAGTATGGCTCAAGTGCCACCTATTTAACTGAAATGGCGGGTAAAAATCACCGCGGATTTTTCTCAAGTTTCCAATATGTCACCCTGATTTCAGGTCAATTACTTGCACTCTGTGTACTGATTATCCTGCAACATAATCTTTCTGAAGAAGCCTTACATGCATGGGGATGGCGTGTTCCTTTCTTTATCGGTGCATTGCTTGCAATTGTTGTGTTCTGGATTCGTCGTGGTCTGGTTGAAACAGAATCATCTAAACAAGCGCAACAACAAGCTAAAAATGGTGGTGAAACATCTGGTGCTTTGGCCTTATTCACCAAGTATCCTAAACAAGCATTTACAGTCATTATGCTAACAGCAGGCGGTACCTTAGCCTTCAATACATTTACGACTTATTTACAAAAATACTTAGTCAACACTTCGGGTTTTGAAAAAACCACCGCAACTGAAATTACCACAGCCGCAATCTTTATTTTTATGTTGATTCAACCTGCAGTCGGTGCACTTTCAGACAAAATTGGTCGTAAACCGATTATGATCACTTTTGGTGTACTCGGTGTGCTATTTACCATTCCTATTTTCAATGGTTTAGGCTCGACAACGGACCCTAAAACGGCTTTCTTCTTATGTATGAGTGGTATGGTCATTGTGACTGGATATACAGCCATTAATGCGGTTGTAAAAGCTGAATTATTTCCACCGCATATTCGCGCTTTAGGTGTAGCCTTACCTTATGCACTTGCCAACACTGTATTTGGCGGTACGGCTGAATTAGTTGCACTAAGCTTTAAAAATGCCGGGCATGAAAACTATTTCTTCTATTACATTACCTTCATGATCGGTTTATCTCTAATCACCTATGTATTTATGAAAGATACGAAAAAACATAGCCTGATTACAGATGATTAATTCACAATAAACTTTGCAATCTAATTCATTTAAAACAGCTTTTTTATTCACATGAAAAAGCTGTTTTATTTAAGCAATTCACTTATCGTGAAAATTGCAAAGCTATGGCATACTAAAAATAATTCAAAAAGCTAGGACTTTAAAAGATGAAAAAAATCACTTATGCAGGTTTAGGATTAATCGTTTTAGCTTTATCTGCATGTCAAACAACCCCTCGTCAATACAATGGCGTAACAGGTTATCAAATTGAAAATCAAACAGCAGATAGTGCAACCCTTGCGTATACCCTTTCAGGTCGTGCAGATCGTGATTTGGATGCAGATAAATTACAGCGCGCATGTCAAAAAGTGTTGGGTGCAAACAAAAACTATAAAATTTCTGTATTAAGTACCAATGAAATTATCAATCCACAAACAGCAAAAGATCAGGCTGGCGTTCAACTTGGGCATAGCCGTACATCTTTTGGGCTTTCCAACACGCCAAGTCTAAATAACAGTGAAGATTATGCAACACGCCAAGCCTTAGATACCCGCCCAAGCACCTTACATGTAGTACGTTATACCTGTTCTTGATTTAAGAGATTTGTATTACAGAATAAAATAAGACGCTGTCATAGCGTCTTATAAAAACTCACATTTCTAAATTCTTTGGCTTCATCTAAATCAGGCCAAGTAGTTGCACTTCGTTCATCCAATTTTTGGTAATTCGGATGACTAAAGTTTTTCACTCGGCTATCTGCCACCCATACTTCTGGTGCAAATTTTAAAAATTCATCCAAGAAGAACCTGTTAGATTGATCATATAAAACATCTGCAGCCAATAAGACATCAACCTGTTCGGCTTTATATAAATCATCAAGATATTCAAGCTCTACATCATTAAGCAAAGCATTTTCACGACAAGCATCCAAACTTATTGGGTCGATATCACAACAGATGACACGTTTTGCACCTGCCATTTTGGCTGCAATTGCAACCACACCTGATCCCGCACCAAAATCTAGTACCACTTTATCTTTTACATGCTGTGGCTCTGCAATCAGCCATTGTGCCATTGCTAAACCTGAAGCCCAGCAAAAAATCCAATACGGTGTATCATTCCAAATACGGCGAATCACCTCATCATCCAAACGATCTGTTGGAAAAACAGGTGGAATCAACCATAACGAAATTGGGCTTTCAGGCAACTGCTGTGCCAATAATTCACATTGAGGAATCACTTCATGCAAAGCATCAAGTAAATGTTGTGGGGCTTTAGGAAATTGATAAGTACGACTCATGCAAAATATGACCAAAATTATTATTTTGATATTGAGGAAATACAGCTTCTTCCTCATATTCGATAGACAGCAACATCATGTGCTAAGGTTCGAGACGATACTTCTTGTTAAGTCTCAGATACTGCTACTTAAAAGTAGATCTTAAACGCGTTAAGCCAATGACCATTAAACTAATGACAATATTGCCTACTTTTACTGAAAAATAAACATTGCTGTGTAAATGTAGGCTGAATTTAAGCACAGTGAATGCATGGCTTTCACTGTGCCCAGAATAAAACAGGACTTAAGCTAAGGCTTTTTCAGCAGCTTCCACAGTTTGACGAATCAACGTTGTGATCGTCATCGGACCTACGCCACCTGGAACTGGTGTATAAGCTGAAGCGACATCTTCAATACCAACCAATTGGATATCACCCACACCACCACCGTCACGAGGATGGAATCCAGCATCAACCACAACAGCACCTTGCTTAATCCAGTCTTTTTGGATTAATTCAGCTTTACCGACTGCACCAACAACAATATCAGCCTGTTTTACCAATTCAGCAAGATTTTGTGTACGAGAATGACAGATTGTCACTGTTGCATTGGCTTGAAGTAGCATCATTGCCATCGGCTTACCTAAAATAGCCGAACGCCCTACCACAACCGCATGCTTGCCAGCGATTTCAATCTTGTTTTCTTGAAGAATGGTCATGATACCTGCAGGTGTTGCTGAACCATAAGCAGCCTCACCCATTGCCATACGACCAAAACCTAAGCAAGTTACCCCATCTACATCTTTTTCAAGTGAAATGGCATCAAAGCAAGCACGTTCATCAATTTGTTCAGGCACAGGATGTTGGAGCAAAATACCGTGAACATCAGGATTGGCATTTAATTTTTCAATTTCAGCCAATAATTGTTCAGTTGTGGTTTCTTTACCTAACTCTACTTTTAAAGAATCCATACCAACACGACGACAAGCATTTCCTTTCATGCGTACATACGTCGCAGATGCACCATCATCACCCACTAAAATAGTCGCTAAAATTGGGGTACGACCTGTTTTTGCTTTTATAGCTTCAACACGAGTCAACAAGTCTGCTTCAATTTGTTTCGCTAATGCGCGACCATCCAATACCAATGCCACGGCACATCTCCAAAGTAGATATGAATCAATTTTGCAAATAATACATGATTATTTAGACAATTTTCTTTCATATGCTGAATTTATGTGCATATGCATGAATTATAGTATTGTTTTTTTTTCAAAGATTGCTAATATGTGCATCACCAAGACATGGCGGGGTGGCAGAGTGGTCATGCAGCGGACTGCAACTCCGTGTACGCCGGTTCGATTCCGACCTCCGCCTCCAATCTTGTAAAGCCCGAGTGGTGAAATCGGTAGACACAGGGGATTTAAAATCCCCCGCCCACAAAGCGTGCCAGTTCGAGTCTGGCCTCGGGCACCATTTTAAGTCTTATATTGTTTTTTATGTTAATATCCAAAGTGAAATTTAGATAAGCGAAGCCTATATGATTCAAAACAAGCAAGTTTCCCTCTATTTAAATCAATTACAACAACAATACCCACAAGCATTTAAGCGCAACTTTCTATTTTATAGTCAAATTAAAACCAAAGGGCTTCTAGATGAAGCAAAGGAGTTTATTCCTTGGATTTTGTCGATTATGATTTTTTGCAGCATCTATTTTAGTTTAGGTCAATATATTGCAAATCATTTTCCTCAATTCGATAGCTTTCAAGCCAATGGCATTGCCGCTTTAGCGATTATGTTATTTTTTATGATTATTGTTCCGATCATTATCAAACAAATAAAACACAGTTCAACGCATTTATACCAACAGCTCAATAATATTCCGCTTAAGCTTGCGGTACTGATCGTTCTGCAAGCACTCAATCTTTATTTTATAGAAAGCACCCTACTGCAAGGCTTGTTATTTTTCTTTGCAATGAGCTTTGGTTTTGTCAAATTTTATAAAGAAAATTTATTTAGAGATAGCACCAAAGACACTGAATATTACCAATTACAACAAATTCGAAAAAGCTGTTTATGGGCTTATAAACAAGCCAAGAAAGCCAAATTCAAAATGCGATTTTTAGGCAAAGATTCTGAGAAATATCAATTTTATCAAAAGCGTTTAGTCACCTTTTTAGAATTACATTTAGAACTATTAAAATATGAAAATGAAATGTGTAAAACCTATAAATATGAAGATTTAGATGCCTATATGGACAGTATGATGTAATCCATCTATCACCTTAAAAAGCCGAATGATCTAAACTCGGCTTGTTAGGCTTGAAAATTTATGCACTTTTCTGAACAGTCTTCACATCAACCAAATTGTTATTTAAAACCACTTGATGAGCACGAGCCGTATCCACCATATAGGTTTTTTCCTTAATGCTATTTAAGAAAATCCAATCCGCTTGTACCTGTTGTGCTGTAAAGCTGACTTTTAAGTAGCCTCGTTGATTTAAATTGGTGTAATTCAATTCATCAATGAGCGTGGTGAAGGCCATTTCAAACTGTTGTAACTGTGCCAAAGGAATACTTAAATACTTTTCCATCCCTGGTGAAGAGACCGAACTGGTTGCCAATTCAACCCCAACAAAATCACCCGCTTGAGTATGCAAGTCAGCAGACCATGCATTATGGGTATCCCCCGCCAACACCACAACTTTCTTATTTAATGCTTTGAATGTGCCATATAAAATTTCACGTTCTGCATAGTAGCCATCCCAAGCATCCAAATTATAGGGTGCAACTGTGGTTACACGGGCTTTTTCTGTGGCGGTTAATGTTGGATCACCACTTTTCAAGCGAACTTTTAAAGTAACTAACTCAATGATCTGCTGATTCATTTTTGCCAAAGTTTCGGCGGTAACATTTCCACTGGTAATTGCAGATAAAGACAATAGCAATTCAGCAGGGATTAACATTTTTGCCATCAAAACTTGCTGTCCCAACACATTCCAAGTCGCTGTAGATTGTGCCAGCTTCTTTTGTAACCACTCACGCTGGGTATAACCCATCAGTGTGCGCGTAGTACTGGTTAAATCTGTCTGGAACTTAGCGATATCTAAACCAGAAGCCGTCATATAATTGGCATAATCAAGTTGCTTGTCACGAGCCAAAATACGCGTATCTAACATGGTCAATTGTACCAATGAACCAAAGTCAAATTGGCGATAAATATTCAAATGATCTGTTGCAGATACAGGACGAATCGGCATCCATTCAAAATAGGCCTGTAAAGCTGCCAATTTACGGTCTAAGAAATTTCCTTCATTGGCTTGATGGTTTTCTGCACCGTCTTTCCATGCATCATTTGCCAGTTCATGGTCGTCCCAAATCACGATAAAAGGATGACGCGCATGTGCAGCCTGTAAATCACTGTCAGTATGGTAAAGTGCATAACGCTTACGGTAATCATCCAACTTGATAATTTCTTTATCATTGTCAGCAGCGAGTGTACGACCCAGCTTTACCGCCTCTTCTGTGGCATATCCATCTTTACCATATTCATAGATGTAATCCCCCAAATGGATGATCGCATCGACCTCTTGTTTTGCCATTTCCTTATACACATAGAAATAGCCAGCAGGATAGTTTGAACATGAACACACCGCAAACTGCACCGAACTGGTGGTTTCAGGTAATGTTTTGGTACGCCCTGCTGGCGAAATTACCGAGCCGAATTTAAAACGATAATAATAAGTTTGCCCAGACTTAAGCTTGTCTGCATCGACTTTAACGGTAAAATCCTGAGCTGATGCTGTTTGTACTTTTCCAGTATTGATCACTTGAGTAAATTTATCATCTGTGGCAATTTCCCAAACCACTTCTAAACGCAAAGACGTATCCTGCGGCGTAATACGTGTCCACAAAATCACACGATCTTTTAATGGGTCGCCACTGGCAACACCATGCAAAAATTCAACTTTTGTAGTAGGAGATGTTGAGTCGTTGTTATCACTCCCACAAGCAGTCAACGACACTGGTATAGATAATGCCCCAAAACTGGCTAATGACTTTTGAATAAGTTCACGGCGTGAAATTGAGTTTGGCATTGAAGTTGGTTTCCTCTAAGTTTTTTTATCCAATCAATTTAAAGGCTTAATATTTCGCTTTAATCTCAAATTGATGAAAAAATCATGACAAAATACCCATTCAACTGCTTAAAATGCTTTATTTTCAAACATAAGCACATGAATTGATTGAAAAGAAAGCAAATCGACATAAATACGCTTGCCAAGAGAAAAACTGTCCTTTATTATTGCGCACATGCCCGAGTGGTGAAATCGGTAGACACAGGGGATTTAAAATCCCCCGCCCACAAAGCGTGCCAGTTCGAGTCTGGCCTCGGGCACCATTTTAAGTCTTATTATGCCTAAAATTTATAAATCATCTATAAATCGCCCATTTACAAATAACTCAAAGTTCAATACATCTTGCTAAAAAGCTTGATAGCTCAACTATATTTTTCTGGTTATTTTTCATTAAAAAACCTATAATATGTTAAATTTACATTAATTATTAATATTTTCATAAGCTTAATTAAACCAACACCATGTCTGAAATTACTACTGAAACTCAAAAAGCCGCCCCTATATTTCCTCGAATATTCGCATTTATCATCGACTGTATTACCGTCGGCGTAGCCTGTTTAGTGACGGGCAAAATACTCTACCCATATTTTGAAAATTCTCCTTTTATTTTCCAATGTATAGGTACGCTCCTCTGTCTATTTTATTTTGCTGCTTTTAACAGCCAGATAGGTAATGGTAAAACCATTGGGAAAATCCTGGGTAAAATTAGGGTAAAAGATTTAAATGGTGCTTCAATTCCATTTATGCGTTCTTTGGTTAGATCAAGTATCTTTATCATTCCATTTTGCTTTGCTGGTTATTTACAAACATATTCAACTCAGCATCTTTCACTCAGCCTACTTGTGGCATTTTTTCAAAGTATCGTCTTTGCCTGTTTCTACTTGGCTATTTTTAATGGAAATACCCAACAATCTCTGCACGATCTAATCAGTGAAACTCAAATCCTTAGAAACGCTCAATCCAATATTCCACGCCAATCTGTATGGAACATTCATTACTACATCATTGCGCTGTTAACCATTGTGATTTTTTCTGTCAATTTATGGAGTTATTCCCAAAGCAAAACAATGTCAGCCAATAATTTTAGTATGATCTCTGATGACATTAAAAATGCTCAAGTTGAAAGTCGCCATACCTTCATTGGAGAGGCTGAATCCACAAATCAGGTTTTAATTTTAAATGTGAATCAGCCAGATTATCTCGATGACCTTGATCGTGCTGAAACATTGCTAGAAAAGATTAATCACCAACACGCTGAGGTGTTAACGCAATACAACATCAATCAGGTGCAATTTAACTTTTCTTATCAATTTGGCTTGGCTAAATTATCAAAAACAACGCTTTATGATTATAAAAAGACGCCTAAAAGTAGTTTAAGTTATATTGGGGATAGTACAGGGATGAACCTTGGTTTTTAAACAAGACCAGGTCTCGCTGTTAAAGTTTAAATCTTGTAGATAAAAAAAGACCACGTTTTTGGAAACGTGGTCTATAAAAATGGTGGCTATGACGGGACTTGAACCTGTGACCCCCGCATTATGAGTGCGGTGCTCTAACCAACTGAGCTACATAGCCTAAAACTGTGCGCGCATTATCTGCTGTAAACAATGTTACGTCAAGCACTAATTAAAATAAAATTCATCGAAGTGAGCCGATAAGCCGGGTTCTGTCTAGAACGATCATTCCTCTAGGCGCATGATCACTCATACGCTCAAGCGACCTACCCGGATCCAGCATGGGCCATGCCTATAGGATCCCTATTTGGTCTTGCTTCCGGTGGGGTTTACCATGCCATGAACTGTTACCAGCCATGCGGTGCGCTCTTACCGCACCCTTTCACCCTTACCTTCCATTTCTCCGAAAAGAAACGATATTGAAGGCGGTCTACTCTCTGCTGCACTTTCCGTCGGTTCACACCGCCCAGGCGTTACCTGGCACCTTGCCCTATGAAGCCCGGACTTTCCTCCCCTGCTTCAATCACGGAGATCTCCACAGCAGCGATCGTCTGGCTCACTTCGGGGCGTATCCTAACAAATTTCTCGGCTAATTGCTTGCGCTTTTTTGAGCAATTAGTTTTTTATACTTTTCCATCAAGTCGTCTTGGCTCTCTACATGGTTCGGATCGAGCGGAATACAGTCAACTGGACAAAAAAGTGCACACTGTGGCTGATCAAAATGCCCGACGCATTCTGTACATAGGTTAGGATGGATTTCATAAATCTCCTCCCCCATAAAAATGGCATCATTTGGACATACAGGCTCGCATACATCACAATTGATACATTCATCAGTGATAATTAAAGACACGCTACCAACCTTGTTGATGTTTACGATGGAAGGCTTCGACAACGCATTGAGGAACAAACTTTGCTACATCGCCTTTCAATCGTGCTATTTCTCGAACCATCGTCGAAGAAATAAAAGAAAATTGCTCTGATGGTGTTAAAAATACTGTTTCAAAATCATGATCAAGCTGACGATTCATATTCGCAAGCTGAAATTCATATTCAAAATCTGAAACAGCTCTTAAGCCACGTAACACTGCTGTAGCATGTTGTTCACGTGCAAAATTTACCAATAACCCATCAAAACCGACAAACTCAACATTGGGTAAATGTTTGAGTGATATCTTTGCTAACTCTACACGTTCTTCCAAACTAAAGACTGGATTTTTATGATGCCCAATAGCAATTGCGACCACAACTTCATCAAACATTCGTGAAGCACGTGCGACTAAATCAACATGGCCATTGGTAATTGGATCAAAAGTTCCTGGATAGATGACACGAGTTTTAGACATCCATTTGTACTCTAGTTTGTTATGTAGGGCTATAGTTTAACAAAAACTTAAATATTAGCGAATAACCTCTTTTGATTTAGCTTTGGCTTTAATTGTGAAATGACTTCACCTGAAGCCAAGTTTGAGGCAAAATAAGGCTATTCTTGGAATATTTGTATTATGTCGAAAAACATTGTCGTTAAAAAAAATAATAGTGGGACGATTGCACAAAATAAACGTGCACGCCACGATTATTTTATTGAAGAAAAATTTGAAGCTGGGCTTTCTTTACAAGGTTGGGAAGTCAAGTCATTACGTGCTGGGCGAATGACCATTACTGAAAGCTATATCACCTTTAAAAATAATGAAGCATTTCTCTTCGGTGCTCAAATTCAACCTTTACTTTCAGCATCTACTCACGTAGTCCCTGAAGCGACACGTACTCGTAAACTGTTGCTCTCACGCCGTGAGCTTGAAAAACTACTGGGTGCTGTCAATCAAAAAGGTTATACCTGCGTACCTTTGGCGTGTTACTGGAAAGGTCATTTGGCTAAACTTGAGATTGCTTTGGTAAAAGGTAAGCAGTTACATGACAAACGTGCCACTGAAAAAGATCGCGATTGGCAACGTGATAAGTCACGAATCATGCATAAATAATCTGTTTAATATGCGAAAAACCTCCGAAATGGAGGTTTTTTTCTTTTAGCAAACCTTTAACAGAATTTTAACGAGCCATAGCAGTTTGGAGCAAAACCTTGGGTTGCTAATGGTAGATCCTTAATTGGGAAATACAGGGGGTTTGCCGACGATAAATTTACTTCACCAATATTCAGCCCAGCAATTAAACAAGATGCTAATGGGCAATTCGGTGGGTTGTTTGTCAAATAATTACTAATATTTGGTACAACTTGTTTAAGAATATCATTCGTTATATCAATCTGATTTTTAGGTGTAATTTTCCCAATATCAATTTCATCTTCTATGGCTAACCACCATCCACGATTCGCAGCATATTCAGCTCCAGGCCAGTGAACCTGCGTTGACTGAAGGGACAAAGAAAATGGATTATTTAAAGGGAGTTTATGAATATATCCAAGATCTTCTTCAATATCCAAATTAGCCCTTAAGCCTGATATGTACCCATTAGCATTGATACTTAAAGGAATCCACGAAATTATTGGCAGATTCACTCTCGCATTAATATTTCCACCAAAGTTTAAATTATCGATAAGTGCGGTTCCTGTTAGTTTTGCAGAAGTCAAACGCGTTCCAGTTAAAGTTGTGCCATTGATCAATAAATTTGCTTTGGTTGATTGCAACTGAAGATTATAGTCATTTGTATTAAAACTTGGTTGGATAAGTGCACCTAAAAGCTGAATTCGACCATTAATTCCCATTCCAGTATCATTAGAAGTCATTGATCTTGCTGCTGTAACACCAGTTCCAGTTGTTGACTTAATTTTTATTGCACCACTTAAACTATTTATTCCATTGGGTGTATCAGAATTCTCTATCCCTGTTGTTAACAAACCCAAAACTTTTTCAGCACTTAAACGTAGGCCAACCACCTCTCTTGTTGAAGCAGAATTGGGGTTTTTTATCGCAAATTCTACAAATGGATTGGTTAATTTTGCACTTGAACCCACACGCCCTTCACGCGTATCAGCCAAACCTGAAAGACTCAGATTATCAATATCAATGTCGCAACCGCCAGCCCCATTTACCCCACCACAACCGAGCTGTAACTTTTTAATGTTGGCATTCAATTCAAGCTCGGCCTCTAATCCAAGTTTATAAAAACCAACGCCTTGCCCCTGCATCTTATTAACTGAGTCATTTGGGGCAATATAACCCAAGCTCATCAGTGCCTGACCATGAACATCGGAAAGCTCGGAGTCATTTAATTGAGTTAAACTCTCCAAGTATAGAGAATTTGCAAAACAATGCATTGAAGAAAACAATCCAGCATAAATTATGACATTCTTTACGACTTTAATTATTTTCTTATCAATCATCCTATTGTAGTTGATATCCATATCAGCTTATCTCATTTTATTATGAATAAAAAATATACTAAAATACAAATAAAGCAAATAGAGAAATGAATTAAATATCTCAATACTATAACAATTATGCAAACCAAGATTACTTTCTCAATGATTCTAAAGACTTTTTATTTATATTTGTTTATGTAACCAATTTTAATTATTGTATATTTATACTTAATAGTCATACAATCTACTTTCCAGTGCATAGTTTGGTTTGCAAGTCACTTAAGAGGCTATTGTCAGTGATCATGATTGGCGCAGTGATAAAGCCCAATCCTATATAAGCAATAAAAAACCTCCATCTGGAGGCTTCCTTTAGTCTTAAAAGGTCTAACAGAATTTTAGATTGCCATAACAGTTAGGCGCAAAACCTTGAGTTGCTAATGGTAAATCTTTAATTGGGAAATATAATGGTTTTGCCGATGATAAATCTACTTGACCAATATTCAAACCAGCAAACAAACATCCGATAACGCGCTGACAGGTTGGTGGCGTCCTATCCAAAGCGATATTAATACTTGGTACAACTTGTTTAAGAATATCATTGGTTACATCAATCTGATTTTTAGGTATAACTTTCCCAATATCAATTTCATCTTCAATCGCTAACCACCATCCGCGATTCGCAGCATATTCAGCGCCAGGCCAGTGAACTTGAGCAGACTGTAGTGATAAAGAGAAAGGATTATTTAAAGGGAGTTTATGAATATAACCCAAATTTTCATCGATATCCAAATCAGCCTGTAAACCTGATATAAACCCAGTTGCCCTGATAGGCAATGTAAACAATGAAACTAATGGTAGGTTTACCCTTGCATTAATATTTCCGCCAAAATTTAAATCATCAATCAATGCTGTTCCTGTTAGTTTTGCAGAAGTTAAACGCGTACCTGTTAACGTTGTGCTATTAATCAATAAATTCGCTTTGGTTGATTGCAACTGTAAATTATAGTCATTTGTATTAAAACTTGGTTCAAAAATAGCTATTCTAATTCTGCCACTCATAACCATTCCTGTATCATTAAATCTCATCGCTCTTGGAGCTGTAAATCCCGTTCCTGTAGTCGCCTTAATTTTTAGCGCCCCACTTAAACTATTTATTCCATTAGGTAAATCAGAGTTCTCTATTCCTGTGGTTAACAAACCTAAGACTTTTTCAGCACTTAAACGTAGACCAACCACTTCTCGTGTTGAGGCAGAGTTAGGATTTTTTATCGCAAACTCTATAAATGGATTGGTTAATTTTGCACTTGAACCTACACGCCCTTCACGCGTATCGGCTATCCCCGAAAGACTTAAATTATCAATATCAATATCGCAGCCGCCTACCCCATTTACCCCACCACAACCCAGTTGTAATTTTTTAATATTGGCATTTAGGTCAAGCTCAGCCTCAAGTCCAAGTTTATAAAAACCGACACCTTGCCCTTGCATGTTATTGACTGAGTCATTAGGCGCAATATAACTCAAGCTCATCAATGCCTGACCACTCACATCCGAAAGTTCAGAATCATTTAATTGAATTAAACTCTCAGAATGTAGAATGCTTGCAAAACCATTGATTGAAGAAAACAATCCAGTACAAATGAAAGCTAGTTTTGCAATTTTAATAATTTTCTTATCAATTGCTCGGTTTTTTTTGATATCCATACCATCTTCTCAGATCTTATTATGGATAAAAAATATACTAAGTGTTAAATAAAGAAAATAACACTTCGTCGTAAATATTTATATTTTATAATTTTTATAAAATTCACATCGTTCTTACAATGATTCTAAAGGATTTTTTGCTTATATTACTTTATGTAACTAATTTTAACAATTGTATATTTATACTTAACAATTCCACAATAATCCGTCCAAAGCAGATCATAAGTCACCAGTGCATAATACGTTTTCATAAATGCAAAAAATGATCATATTGATTGAATCATATTGGTATTTAAAATTGCTTCTCCCGTTGGGAGAAGGGGCTTGTATATTGATCTATAGTTTAAAAATGGCTTATCAAAGAAGCCTATTATAAAAGTTTTTATTTATTCTATTTTCCATTCTTTTATCGAATACCAATGAACAACTACGGCGTAATTTTATTTACTAGCAACGCAATATACTCTCCAAACCATGTTGCGGTTTGCAAGTCACCAGAGGGCGGTGTAATTTCAACAGGTGCATTATCTGATTGTGTCATTAACCCCAAATAACCCGCCATACGGTTTAAGTCTGTTGGTTTAATACCTGTAGGCATTAAAGGGAGCCCAGACCATAACATGCCATGCTGCATTGCAAAGATATTAATCTGTTGCAGTACAGATAACTTATCGCCACTTAAACCACCAGAATTGGTAAATGCGGCAGCTAGTTTGCCCTGCCAATCACGATTTTTCCAACGTTTAGAGGTAGAGTCCATAAACATTTTAAATGGACCTGTAACACTTCCCATATAGGTCGGTGAACCAAAAATAATGGCATTCGCTTGATCTAAAATATCCCAATCAATATGTTCAATATCCATTTGATGAACAGTGACACCGATCTTCTCTGCACCTTGTGCAATATAATTCGCAACTTTTGCAGTATGACCAAATGGGCTATGGTAAACGATCGCGATAGATTTAGCAGATAAAGACATATCAATTGAAAACAAACAAATTTGGTCAAGTTTAACATCAATTCATTTTTAAACAATTCTTGTAATGTTCAGAAAACCTATGACATAGCGCTTAAAGCAACGATAAATCTATTTAAAAATAAAGATTTAATTTCGAATAAATACAAAAGTAGCCATACGCCCTGTTTTTGCATGGCGGCGATAAGAGTAGAAATCCTGATCTTGACGATAAGAACACTGATCTCCCCCAGTAATCACATTCACCCCATGCTGTTTAAGAATATAACGCGCAATCGCATACAAATCCGCATAGTGCTTACCCGCTTGCTCACTCTCTATAAATGCAGTGTCTAGTTCAGCATATTTAGAACAGAAAGCAGCTTTCACCTCTGCGCCAATTTCAAAACAAGGTTGGCTGATTGCAGCACCCAACCAAGCCCAAGTAGGTGGGGATTTCATATTGGCAATGGTATTTTCAATAATTCCCCCTGCTAAACCACGCCAACCTGCATGTAAGTTTGCAACCTCAGTACCTGCAGCATTACCTAAAACAACGGGTAAACAATCAGCGGTCATCATCATCAAGGCATGCCCCTGAGTCTGTGTGACCAAACCATCCCCCTCCAATGCGCTAAAAGTCATTTCTTCATTAATGGTATGACATATTGTGCTGTGGGTTTGCGTCATCCATGTGATTTTACTAACACCCAATTCTGCAAATTCATTCAATAAAATCATACGGTGCTGTTGTATCCGTTGAGGATCGTCATTTACATGCAATGCCAAATTAAAACCATCAAGCTCAGGCTGTACAGATGGCAAAGCCTTTACATGATGTATATGTGTCTGGCCTGCATATACACCTTGAGGTAATCCTTGAACAAATTGCATGTGACTCATTTCCTCTTCAAATCATTTTCACGACTCAATAACTATAACAAATTTACTCAATCCAAAACCAATCTTCTTGTCCATTTTGTTGATTAACAAAACTAAACATTTCAACTTAATATAGTGTTGTTTTTTTAATCAAATCCAATAATATTAATTAAAACTTAAAAATAAGGATAAACCATGAAAAAATTAAAGCTTGCTGTTTTATTGAGTCTGAGTGTTATCAGCACGCAAGGATTTGCACTCTGTCGTTATGATTTAGAAGGTTTTTTGCCTGAGCCAGCCAATCCAGCAGCACAAAAATTTCCTACAGCATCTGGTCAAAAAGTTTCTTATAAGATACTGAATGCACCCAATCAAATCACATATTCAGCAACCCATAGCAATTTCAGCTCCAGCAATAATATTGCGACAGGAACACTCCCGATCGCAAATACGGGTATTTTTGGATTTGAATTTAATATTGCTACGATTTCAAATGAATTAACAGGGACCAATAATATCGGCAAAGGTATGAATTTATTAATGTTTGATCAAAATAATCAAACCATAGGTGTTATAGCCATTATGTATGGAAATAATTCAGCAATACAGAACTATAAAAAACCTTTATTGATTTGGGTGATGCAAAAGAATCCCATCTCAAATCAAAATGATATTACCTATGCCTATCTACAACCTTACGACGCATCAGCTAACCAAAATGTAGGGGTGTATATCAATCAAAACGCTAATCAAATTGGATTTATTTTAAATAAACAAAATTTAGGTTATGTAGCTACGATTAATTCAAAAATTAAGTCACTCACTTTTCAACCTCAAGCACTATTCAGTGGTTTTGAAGCGGACTCTCCATACCTAAATAAAACCATGTCATTAGAATTGGTCACGGATAAATCAAAATTTACCAATACATTTCCTACAGGTACAAAAGATGTTTGTGGTAACTAAATCATTTTATAAAACTGCTCGCATTGAGCAGTTTTATCATGCAAATCAATCAATATGCTTTATTTTCAGAGCGTAAAACTTCAACCAACTCAACGAAGTCGTCTGACCATGGTGCTTCAAACATCATTTCTTCTTGTGTACGCGGGTGAACTAGGCCCAATTTAGAGGCATGTAAAGCTTGGCGTTTAAAGTTACGCAATGCACTACTCAGTTTTTCAGAAGCACCTGCTGGAACTTTAACACGGCTAACATAGACTGGATCACCCACCAATGGATAACCAATATAGGTGAAATGAATCCGAATTTGATGAGTACGCCCTGTTTCAAGTTGTGCCTGTACTCGGGTGAAATGTTGAAAACGTTCTTTAACATTATAATGCGTCACCGCATCACGACCACCCGGTAAAATAGCCATTTTTACACGATCTACAGGATGGCGCTTAATCGGTTCATCAATCGTTCCACCCGCAATAATATGACCATAACAAATCAAGTCATATACACGGTAAACTGTTTTTTTAGCCAATTGTTTACTTAAAGAAAATTGCGCTTCCAAATTTTTAGCAACAACCAATAAACCGCTGGTGTCTTTATCAATACGATGCACTAAACCTGCACGAGTTAATTCGGCAGATTTTGGGTAATGATAAAGCAAGGCGTTCACCAAAGTACCATTTGGATTACCCGCACCAGGATGAACAACCATACCAACAGGTTTATTGATGACCATGATATCGTCATCTTCATAAACAATGTTTAAAGGGATATTTTCAGGTTGTGCCGACGTTTGTGCTTCCAATTCAACATCTAAACATAGAAGTTCATTGCCTTCGCATTTATACTTAGGCTTGACAATGTTACCATTTACCAACAAATGACCTTCTTTCATCCACTGCTTGAGTTTTTCACGAGAAAACTCGTTCCAAACCAGTGCTGCGACTTGGTCAATACGTTGCCCTAAATAGCTTTCATCCAGTTGAAATTGCAACGATAAACGTGTTGCAGTCGGCGCAGAATTATGATTATCTGCATCCTCAGAATCTTCAAGTAAATTGAAATCATTTTCTGGGAAATTAGAATTAGAAGAGTGTGCTGAAGTCATTTGCTCATTCGGACAAAAGTGGTTTAATAGCGCAATTGTAGCCTATTGCCCGTATAAACAGAGGAATTTTTATGTCGCTACCACGTTATAAAGTCACAATGCTTGCTTTAACTGTAGGCTTAGCAACTGCATTTGTCGGCTGTAGCAGCAATCCGAAGAAGGATGTTGTTGATACAGGCCCGAAATCAAATGAGCAGACTTATTACAATAATGCGATAAAATCATTAGACCGTGGGCAATATGGCGATGCTGCAAAAGCGTTAGAAGCAATGGATACTTATTTCCCGACTGGGCAATACGCACAACAAGCTCAGCTTGAATTGCTTTACACAAAATTTAAGCAAAAAGATTATGAAGGCACAATTGCACTGGCAGATCGTTTTATTCGTTTAAATCCTCAACATCCGAATTTAGATTATGCTTACTATGTCCGTGGTGTAGCCAATATGGAGCAAAATTATGACAGCTTGCTTCGCTATACCTCACTAAAACAAGCACATCGTGATGTAGGTTATTTAAAAATTGCCTATCAAAATTTTGTCGACTTAATTCGTCGCTATCCTTCAAGTCAATATTCAGTTGATGCTGCACAACGAATGAAATACATCGGCCAAGAACTGGCTGAAAGTGAAATGAATACTGCACGTTTCAATATTAAACGTAAAGCATATTTGGCTGCGATTGAACGTTCACAATGGGTGATTGAACACTATCCTCAAACGCCTCAAGTTCCTGAAGCCTTAGCAACAATGGCATATGGTTATGACAAGTTGGGCGATAAAGAAACTTCACAACAGTACATTGGCGTGCTTAAGCAAAACTACCCGAACCTTGTTAAATCTAATGGTGAAGTGAATATACGCGCAGCACGTAAAGAAGCAAGTTGGTGGAACCGTGCAACATTAGGTATTTTAGGTCGTGGTGATAAAGCAGAAGTATCACAAGAAGCGAGTTCTGAAACGTCTGATCAAGCAGAACAAAAATCAAGCTTGTTAAATAAAGTGAGTTTTGGCTTACTTGATCGTCCAAATCGTGAAGTGTCTAAAGAGCCAGCACGTGCAGATGAAAGTTTGTATGATGGACAACGTAAATAAATATTGATTGCGACAAATCAAGACGGGTTTTTACCCGTCTTTTTTATTCATAGATATTTTTAGACTCAAAACTACGTTAAACTTTAAATTGGTTTAAACGATATATGACATTAAATTTATGGCTATTCCTCAGCACACGATAGATCAAATTTTGGATCGCACAGATATTGTCGATCTGATTGGTCAACGTGTGAAATTGAAAAAAACTGGTCGCACCTATTCAGGCTGTTGCCCTTTTCATCAGGAAAAGTCACCCTCTTTTCATGTTTACCGTGATAAACAGTATTATCACTGCTTTGGCTGTCAGGCAAATGGCAATGCCATTCGCTTCTTAATGGATATTGATAATCGAAACTTTGTCGATGTCATGAAAGAGCTCTCCAGCCATGCAGGTGTCGAACTTCCCAAAGACAATCATGACAATAAAAAACTGTCGTATAAGCGTGAAGTATCCAAACCTAAGCCAGCAGTGAAGGCTGTAGAAAATAAAGTAGTCGATTCTAAACCCACTGAGCAAAAAACAGATTCTGTTCAGCCACTAGAAATTGACCCTTTTGAAGCCTTTAGCCAATATCCAGATCCTGAGCATTTCGATCCAACCCAGTTTGACTCAGTGGGTTTTGATCAGATCCCTCAAGATGGCAACCTTTATGATCTGTTAGAAAATATTGCACAATTTTATGAACGGCAATTACCCAACAGTAAAGTGGCGCAAAATTATTTTAAACATCGTGGTTTAAGCGCCGAAACAATCCAATATTGGCGTTTAGGCTATGCACCAGAAGATTGGCAACATTTAGAAAAAGCCTTCCCCCAAGATATTGAAGGCTTAAAACTGCTAGGTCTGATTCGTACCAGTGATAGTGGACGTGACTTCGATTTGTTGCGTGATCGGGTGATTTTCCCGATTCGAGACAACAAAGGTCGTGTTGTAGGTTTCGGTGGTCGCGCATTGAATGACGAAATCAAACCGAAATATATTAACTCACCTGATTCTGAAGTCTTTCATAAAAACCAGTTGCTTTACGGCTTGTATGAAGGTCGGAAAGACCGAGCGCAAAATTGGCTCATGGTTGAAGGTTATATGGATGTGATCGCCTTACAACAAAACGGGATTTCTGGTGCGACAGCAACATTAGGTACGGCCAGTAATGCAGATCATTTAAATATTTTATTTAAGCAGAACAATCAAATCACAATTGCGTTTGATGGTGATGCCGCTGGACAAAAAGCAGCACGTCGAACCTTAGAAATTGCCCTACCTTTATTGAATGATGGTCGTGAACTTAAATTCTTTGTTCTACCCAAAGAACATGACCCAGATTCGTTGATTCGCAAGGAAGGTTTTGAAACGTTTCAACGGATATGGCAACAATCCCCTTTATTATCGGATTTTGTCTTTGCTTTATTGAGTCAAAACTATGATGTTGCTACACCTGAAGGTAAAAGTCAGGTGATGGCTGAACTCAATCAACTGACTGAATTATTACCTAAACAAGGTTCTTACCGCTATTTATTAAGACAGTTTTTTAAAGAAAAGTTAGGTTTTAATCGAAAATGGCAACCTCAAGTCAGCTTAGATGCCTCGTTGTCATTTAATATTCGCACCAAAGATGAAGACTTTGCTGTTGCGATTTTGATGCAACATCCATTTTTATATATTCACTTTGAAGTATTACGTGCATTGATTCAACCAGATGAGTTATTGGCGCAAATCTTAGCGGTATTTGACCGTGTCTTTGACGATCTACCAGATGATCAGGAACTTGCAACCTATTATATTTTAGGTGCATGTGGTGCTTATCATTTGGAACTCTCTGAAATCATACAACGTACCAATATTCAGGCTTTGGCTGAAGCACCTGAAATGGCAGATAAATTGGCTTCAGATTACTCTTTAGCCTTGCAAGAGAAATATTTAAAATTAAAGCTTAAAGCACCAACCTCATTGAGTGAATCACGTAATTTACGTAAACAACTCAATGAACTGACTAAACAAATTAGTTTAAAGTTGGTACATCATTAATTTTCTATAAGCGCTTCATTGAGCTTATCAAGTATTTTATAATACAAAAAATTCATATGGCTATTGGCCTCTTCCATTGAGGAGTCATAAGGCTTATATAGGTTTATAAATATACGTTTTTGAAAGTTTTCATCACTAAAAAACGCGTTGGTGGGGTAATTAGAATCTGAGTGTGCATTTATACTCTCGACCATAAGTGCATCAAATATCCGCCCTGAGTAATCTAGATAAAAGCAATATAGTTTAGGTTTTTTGGGATTCTTATAGCATCGATCAACTGAATCAATTACCCCCATAATTCCACCCTGAGTAGAGAGGCTATGTAGGTCCTTGATTGCTTGGTTCAATAATACATCACTGTCTTTTACAGGCTTTGCAAAGCATTCTACTGACAAACACAATAATATGAATATATATAAAGTTTTAAGCATTTTAATTGCCTTAATTTCATTATTCTAATTTGATCGCACTAGTATATACATCAATAATAGCTGGTGAAGCAAAAATATTAAATCACATTCGTTTTAAAAAATAATCACTTCGCTTTTGGTTTTCTTTCTTGTTCAAAAATATCCTGAATATTTTCTTTCATCCATTCAAAATGTGAAGGATCCTCATCCTGCGCTGCTTGACGTAACAAAATTGAAGATGGGTGCAATAACTTTTGCGTCAAACGATGTGCAAAATCCTCAAGTACATGTTGCGTATCCTCACCTGCCTGAATACGCTCTAAGGCATGCGACAACTCCATCTGGCGTTGTTCTTCACCGTGCTCACGAAACTGTTGAATCGTCCCACCTGCTTCTTTTACTTTTTGCTGTGTCACCAACTGAGTCACCAGTTGATTGACCATAACCTCTGCTTCGACCGCAGCTTGACGTCGTTGTGCTAAATTTTCATCAATTACACTTTGTAGATCATCCACACCGTATAAATACACACCATCCAAACTTTCAACTTTTGGATCTATATCACGAGGTACAGCTAAATCGACCATAAGCATTTGTTGATAACGACGTTTTTTTAAAGCGAATTTCACATCTGCATAAGCAATGACTTGATGCAAACTGCCTGTACAACTGGAAATTACATCCGCACGATAAAGCTGAGTAGTGAGTTCATCAAATGGAATAATCTCCACTTCAACACGATGCGCTATTTCTTGTGCTAATTTCTCTGCCCGTTCACGGCTTCGATTACAAATCAGGATTTTTGCAACGCCCATTTCAGCCAAGTGTTTTGCAACCAAGCTGTTCATTTCACCTGCGGCAACCACCATGACTGTAAGCTGTTCAGGCTTACTAAACACTTGCAATGCGAGTTGAGCAACAGCATATCCCATTGAGACAGCATGACTGCCGACTGCAGTTTCAGAACGTACACGTTTGGCTGCATAAAAAGCATATTCAAATATTTGATTCAGATTTTGCGAAACGATTTCAGCATCTTTTGCGATTGATAGTGCTGTTTTAACCTGCCCAAGAATTTGCGGTTCACCCAGCATCAACGAATCTAAACCACTCGCAACCCGCATTAAGTGCGAAACTGCATCAGTATTTTCATAACGATATACATGATTTGACAATTGCTTTACATCAATACCATTGGTTTGGGCGAGCCAATTTAATACCATATCGGCATTTTCAGCCATGGCATAGACTTCAGTGCGGTTACATGTTGACACCACCACCATATCATTCAAATTTTGGCGAAGGCTTTCTACGGCAAATAAATCTTTTAATCGTTCTGGATTAAAAGCGATTTGCTCACGTAGCTCAACAGAAGCAGTTTGATGGTTGACACCCAATGCAAAGAAAGACATATCAGATCATCATTTCGCTAAATTTGTGCTATTGTGCAATAACGGTGTCATAAAAAGCATACTTGGATTCGGAAAAATTGCGTCAAATAAACAACCGCTTAAGCGGCATGACAATTAAGCAATATTCTACCACATTCTTACTGGTTGGTAGCATGGCTTCTAGTGCTCATATTAGAGCATCTGGAGAATTTTATCATGCTAAATATAATACTAATGCATTAAAACAAAGTATTATTGCTGAATTTTCATTGGCTTATAATGATACTGCAACTGCTTTACACAATTATACTGTGCTCGCAATTCGTAGTAATTCAACCACCATTAAGCAACGTGCCTTGAATGTTGCAATTGAACAAAACGATTTAAAAGCAGCTTTAGACATTGCCACCCATTGGGTTGTACAAGAACCTGAGGACGTTCCTGCAAAATTTTATTTGGCGCATATCGCGCTCAAATCACATGAATATGAGCTTGCAGCAGAGACTCTGGACAGTATTCTCAATATTGACCCCAACGCTGATTTAGAAAAGATTTTAGAAGGAATTGCACCAGAATCAGAAGTAGATCGTCAAAATCTACTCAGTACGCTGAGAGCAAGTAAAGAAAAAAATAATCCTTCTGTTTTAATTCTAATTGCGGGTTTGGAAGCACAAAACGATGAGATCGAACAAGCCTTAAAAACCGTCAATAAAGCGTTAAAAAAACGTTCAAAAGTGACTGGCTTTATTCTGATGAAAGCCAACTTATTAGAGGCTTTGGGTGACCAAGAAGCGACTTTAAATTGGTATGATCGAAGCAGTCGTAAAAACAAGTACAACTATGATATCCGTCTGGCAGAAGTCAAATATCTGATCAAGATTCATCAATCTGAATTGGCCTTAAGTAAATTAGAATCGATTATCCAAGCCTGGCCAGATGCTGAAGAGGCTCTATTTATTGCAGGGTTAACTGCGATTGATTTAAAAAAGCTTGATCAAGCTGAACAGTATTTAGTGGAGTTACGCTACTCGTCACGTTATCAAAACGAAGCATATTTTTATTTGGCAGTAAATGCTGAACGAAAGCAAAATGATGAAACAGCAAAAGCCTATTATCGTTTGGTTGATGGGAACTTATATACGGTTTCACGACGTAATCTGGTCTCGATTTTTGAAAGACAAGACAAGATGAATGATGCTTTGCGGTTTTTAACCCAAGAACGTGTCAATTATCCACAACATGCAAGTTTCTTATATCAGGCTCAAGCCGAAATTTTAAAACGCATGGGCAATAAAAAAGCAGCGCTGAGATTACTCACTGAAGCAGTGAAGAACTTGCCTGATGATCCTGAAATTCTCTATTCAGAAATACTGCTTCTTGATCCATTTGAAGATCGTGATTTACTTGATAAAGCATTGAAACAACTCTTAACTTTAGAGCCAAATAATCCTGCTTATTTAAATGCTTATGCCTATACGCTTGCACTACAAAATAGACGTTTAGATGAAGCGCGAAAGTATGCTGAACATGCCTTAGATTCTGCACCAGATCAGGCCTCGATTTTAGATACGCTGGGATATATCACATTCTTGCAAAATGATTTTGATGCCGCCTCAAACATTTTATCGAAAGCTTATAATTTGAGTCATAGTGTAAACATTGGTATTCGGTATGCAAAATCTTTGTATATGCAAGGTGCCTTAGCTCAATTTAATGAAGTGTTACAACAACTCAAACAAAATCATCCAAATGATCCTCAATTAAATCAATTAGATTCATTAATATTACCGCAACATATTAAAAAGAGTTAATGACTTGTATGCGTCACATTCCACAGATCTTTTGCACCCTAACTGCTGTAACCGCTTTTACACTCACAGGTTGTCAACAAGTCGTAAAGCCAGCACAAACCACACCAACGCTTACAGCACCCACTGATGCCACAACGTCCCTGCAAAAACCGTCAAATCAATTTAATCTTGAAGGGAAAATTGGGGTAAAAACACCGAAACAGTCTGGCAGTGCGTTCTACACATGGACACAAGACCAACAAGATTTTAACATCCAGTTGAATGGGATCTTAGGTATTGGCAAAACTATTATTGAAGGAAAATCTGGAGAAGTTACCCTAAACAGCGCTAAAACAGGTTCGATTTCGGCTGAAACACCAGAAGAGCTGCTTGAAAAAGCCACAGGCTGGACTGCACCTATTACGCATATTGTCGATTGGGTTCAAGCTTACCCTGCCACTGAAAATGCACAAATCACCCGAGATAATACTCAACGTATTGCTCAAATCATTGAAGATGGCTGGACTGTAGATTTTAGTTATAACAATCAAGCGAGCTTGCCCAATAAGCTGATTTTAAAACAACAACTTGAATCTGGTCAGGAAAATCGTATTACAATGGTGATTCAAAACCGCTAAATCTATACCTTAGACAATGAAATCCATGATTCGTGTTCCCTCTCCAGCAAAATTAAATTTGTTTTTGCATATCACAGGTCGTCGTGAAAATGGCTATCACGAGTTGCAAAGTATTTTTCAGCTGATTGATTTGTATGACTGGTTAGAATTCATCCAAACAGAACATTCTCAAGCAGAAATCAGTCTTGAAGGTTTGAGTAACGTCGATTTGGAACATAATCTGATCTATAAAGCGATTCAAATTTTAAAACCTTATGCTACACAGCCGACTGGTTTAAAAATTCGTATCGAAAAGAATATTCCAATGGGTGCAGGTCTAGGTGGTGGTTCTTCCAATGCTGCCACCACATTGATTGTGGTCAATCAACTTTGGCAGTGCGGTTTAAATACTGAACAACTGGCTGAGCTTGGGGTTAAATTGGGTGCAGATGTTCCAATCTTTGTTCATGGTCGTAATGCTTGGGCAGAAGGTATAGGTGAACACTTAACATTCATAGACTTAGATCAAAAACAATACATTGTGTTAAAACCTGACTGTTTTATCAGCACTCAACGACTTTTTTCGCAAAAAACATTGACAAGAGATACGAAGCCTACTAAATTTTGCGCCTATCAGCTAAAGCCATCCAATTTTAGAAATGATTTTGAGCCACTGGCAAGAAATTTATATCCTGAAGTTGATGAAGCAATGCAGTATTTAGATCAGTTCGGTACAGCAAAGCTTACAGGTACAGGTGCTTGTGTTTTTGTTGAAGTCACTGAACAAATGAAGATTGATGATGTTTTAAATCATTCACCCTGCAAAGCCTATTTGGTCAACAGTTTGAATGAATCACCACTCACTCATTTTACAGTGTAATGATAGGGGCGTCGCCAAGTGGTAAGGCACCGGGTTTTGATCTCGGCATCCGTTGGTTCGAATCCAGCCGCCCCTGCCATCATTTTTCATCTGTAGATCGTTGTATTTTAGGGGCGTCGCCAAGTGGTAAGGCACCGGGTTTTGATCTCGGCATCCGTTGGTTCGAATCCAGCCGCCCCTGCCATTAAATACAACATCAAATTAGGGGCGTCGCCAAGTGGTAAGGCACCGGGTTTTGATCTCGGCATCCGTTGGTTCGAATCCAGCCGCCCCTGCCATTTTCTCAAAAAAGACAGAACATAGTAATTTGTATTTAATGTTGATTTACCTTGACAGAGACATGCAAAAACACTAAAATTCTGCCGCATTAGGGGCGTCGCCAAGTGGTAAGGCACCGGGTTTTGATCTCGGCATCCGTTGGTTCGAATCCAGCCGCCCCTGCCATCTAATTCAAATCTGCCAACCGCCAAGGGTGCTTCATGCCCAATCTTGTCGTTTTTAGTGGAACTGCGCATCCACAATTCGCCCAAAAAGTCGTTAGCCATTTGCACATCCCTCTGGGAGCTGCTGCTGTAGGTAAATTTTCTGATGGTGAAATCACTGTCGAAATTACTGAAAATGTGCGTGGTAAAGACGTGTTTATCGTACAGCCCACTTGTGCCCCTACGAATGATAACCTTATGGAAATCTTAGTAATGGCAGATGCTTTGCGTCGTGCAAGTGCTGGTCGTATTACTGCTGTAATTCCATACTTCGGTTATGCACGCCAAGACCGTCGTCCTCGTTCAACTCGTGTTCCAATTACTGCAAAAGTTGTAGCAGACATGCTCACCACTGTGGGTATTGACCGTGTTGTAATGATCGACTTGCATGCTGACCAAATCCAAGGTTTCTTTGATATTCCTGTAGATAACATCTATGGTACGCCTGCTTTGCTTGCTGACTTACGTCAACAACAACATCATAACTTGATGGTGGTCTCACCTGACGTTGGTGGTGTAGTTCGTGCACGTGCTGTTGCAAAACAAATGGGTGATATCGACCTTGCAATCATTGATAAACGTCGTCAAAAAGCCAATGAATCACAAGTGATGCATTTGATTGGTGATGTACGTGATCGTGACTGTGTGATTGTTGATGACATGGTTGATACAGCTGGTACTTTGTGTAAAGCTGCCGATGCACTAAAAACTTTTGGTGCTCGTAAAGTGGTTGCTTATGCAACGCACCCTGTACTTTCAGGTAAAGCACTCGAAAATTTAAGCAAATCTGTAATTGATGAATTGGTTGTTACTGACACAATTCCACTTTCAGATGAAGCATTAAAACTTGGTAAGATTCGCCAAGTTTCAGTAGCAAGTATGGTTGCTGAAACAATTCGTCGTATTAACAACGAAGAATCTATTAGCGCAATGTTCGATTCTTATCTATAATAGCGCCAAATTTTCAAAGCCCTACTCTTTGGTAGGGCTTTATATCACTGGGCTGGTCGAAAGTTCAGTCAATTACACTCAATGAGGAAATGTCATCATGGCAAACTTCGTATTAAATGCAGTAGCACGTGAAGAAGCAGTTCAAGGGAAAGGTTCGAGCCGCCGCCTTCGTCTTCAAAATAAAGTTCCAGCAATCATCTATGGTGGTTCTGCTGAACCTGTAGCGGTTACTTTAGAACTTCGCGAGCTTGTTAAAGCTTTAGAAAATAACTCTTTCTTTGAAGAAGTTATTGATCTTAACATCGAAGGTAAAGTTGAAAGCGTTAAAATCCAAGCTTTACAACGTCACCCAGCTAAAAACACACCAATGCACGCTGACTTTAAACGCGCATAAGTGTTAAATGGTGTAAATGAGTGAGTAAACTTTCACTGATTATTGGTTTGGGTAATCCAGGTTCTGAATATGCCCAAACCCGCCATAATGCAGGCTTTTGGTTCGTCGAACGCCTTGCAGAACAATATGGTATTACATTAAAAACTGATTCAAAATATAAAGGAATCAGTGGTCGTGGTAATATTGAAGGACAAGATGTTCGTCTACTATTGCCCACAACATTTATGAACCTTTCTGGTCAAAGTGTTGTTCCCTTTGCAAAATTCTACCAAATTAAACCAGAAGAAATTCTCATCGCTCATGATGAACTGGATATGAATCCGGGCGTCATTCGTTTAAAAACTGGCGGTGGACATGGTGGTCACAATGGTCTACGTGACATTGTTCCTCATATTGGTTCTAATTTTCATCGCTTACGTATTGGCATTGGTCATCCCGGCGCTAAAGAAAAAGTTTCAGGACATGTACTTGGTAAAGCACCAAGCAGTGAACAGACTTTAATGGATGATGCAATACACCATGCTTTAGGCAAAACAAAATTATTGGTTAATGGTGAGATTCAGCAAGCAATGAATCAAATCAATGCTTATAAAGCATAATTTAAACCTAAATTTTATGTTCTTTGTTCAACAATTTTTCTTGCCATGATTCATTTTTAAGAGCAAAATGCGCTTTCAAATGCATCCCCCCATTGAAAATTGTTGATTCAACACAAGATAACAATTGTAAGGGCTACTCTGGAGACGCAAATCATGCTATCTCGTTTATTAAAAGCAAAAATCCATCGTTGTGTTGTTACACAAGCAGAATTACATTATGAAGGTTCTTGTGCAATCGACGGTATTCTTTTGGATTTAGCTGGTATCCGTGAATATGAAGAAATTCATATGTGGAACGTGACTAATGGTAAGCGCTTTACAACCTATGCGATTCGTGGCGAAGAAGGTTCAGGCATCATTTCAGTCAATGGTGGCGCTGCACTTCAAGCTGATGTTGGTGATTTAATGATTATTGCCACATTTGGTGATTTTACCAATGCAGAAGCTGATGCGCATAAACCACGTCTTGTATATGCAAATCCAGACAATACAGTAAATCACACAGCAAACTGTATCCCTGTTCAAGTTGCATAATTGCACACAGATGATTCAAGACCCGCAATGTTGCGGGTTTTTTATGTCTATTATTTCACTTAATTATTTTCAATAACAGCTATTTACACCATTATCATTATAATACAGACTAATAATCCATGAGTTAACCTTATCATTCTCAATAATTTCACCACTTCTCTTTTTCAAAGTGACAGGAGATCCAATATTTAATATTTGTGTTTTATTTAAACAATATTGAAAATATCTACCTTCATCCTTTATTCTTCTCCAGCCATCAGAGACAAGTTGTTGTTGTATCCGTGTCATTTCTTCACTAGACAAATTATCTCGATGTATCCGTATTGAAGCAGATGCGTTGCCAGGCCTAATCAATGATGGAGTAAATTCTGGAGAATATTGGATAAAATACTTATTTTTAATTTCTCTAAAATTGATTATTTCTGGACTATTTGAATATGACTTATTCAAGCGACCTGAATAAAATGTAGACAAAACAAAAATAAATAGTATTAGAAAAATAATCATATGGGAAAATTTGATCTGGTTATTTTTCACAACGACTATCCATACATATTATGGCTATGAAAACCAATAAGACTAAATTCAAACTGACTTAATCCACCATTTATTCGAAGCACTTATTTCATGCATATTATTCAATGTTGCCTTAGCAAGTATCCGTTATAGTGAATAATTTGGACTTCAATTATTCAGTTCTTTCAGAACGAAATCCATCACGCCAGCGTTGTTTATTCTCACACTCTAAATCTTGTAAATGCTCTCCTCGTAAAGATGCAAGAATCGCATTGCCCTGCTGATCCACCTTAAACTCAGCATACTTTGCTTGCTGATAACATTCAGCTAAACCTTCTGCAAATAAAAAGCTATTAGATGCAGGATAAAGTGATCTATGTCGATTATCCGGGTTTTTCAAAATCAATTTTACAGTTTGCGCATCTTTAGGTTTTTCAAAATAAGTATGTGCCACCTTTTTCTGTTGATCCAATTCAACATAAGCCGTAACCGAAGGCTTATTTTCAATCACTTGATCAAAATAATGCCCTGAAAAGATATGATTTTCATCACTATCACTTGGATCTACATTGTTCTGATCGCCCTGATTAAGCTTTTGCGGTGCAAAGTAAAGTTGATAACTCAGCACCATATAATCACCTTGTATTAACGAACGTGGATCAATAGGTTGTAAGTGGACATATATACTCTGACTATTCTTCAGATGCTGTTCATTCTTAAAAATGATGCCTAGAAAAAGAACAATACAGATTAAAGCAAGACAAAGAGGAATGAATTTTTTCATGTATTTACTCCCTCTTTTGATTGGAATTTATGCAGCACCCAAGTCAGTATCAACAAAATTAATCCTGAGCTAAAAATACTTAGACTTTTAACAAGGAAGCTGACATTCAACGCGTAGTAAATAAACCATAGGGTTAACGCCAAAGTCACTAAAGCGAAACCATAGACAATCTTATCGTGCTGTGACAATGCCCATGAAAGTATGGCGATACAAATAAAAATTTCAAAATAACCATAAAATATCAGTACTGCAGCAAAAGCCAATAAAATCAATTGAGCAATCAAGCTAAATTGATTGCGAATCCTCAACACCATAAACAAAGCCAACCACAAAATAGGTAGCCCCAAGCTGAGAATAGGAAGGTATCTAATTTTCTCTAATTCATATTGTCCAAATAGTGTATAGAAACCCAAGGATGAAAGAATAATCAATAAATTCGCCAATGCTAAACTGCGTTGATATTGACTGGGTTGAATACGATGTACCCAAATCAGTACCAGATAAAATCCATAACTCAACAAGAGCAGAAATGAAAAATTTTCAACAAAACGATGTAATCCAAGCAGAACGCTTAAATCCCAAATCAACGCAATACCTGATAAATACAAGGCAAATAGTTGAATTAAAATAAAGAACCAATGGCTGCGAATAAAATAACTGAGACACAGCATGGCAAATTGAATAAAGAAAATTGGAAAGAATTGGTCAGTTAATTCAAACGTGTGGAAAATCACAGCATTTTGCCCTGCGACCCATATACAATAAGCAAACTGCCTTAAAAATAAAGCTTGTTTGCTTCTTAAAATAAAGGCAGCTAATACCACAAAAACTGCCCCCATGATCAAGGAAAAATTGCCCCAAAATGTCAGCATTAATGATGCCAATAAAACACCTGCAATCCATGCGCCCACTGCGATAGGAATATTGTTAAATTTGTTTTGAGGGATAAACTTAATCAATAAAAAAGTAATCAGCGCAAACCAAGCAAAAACCACCAGTGCAATTGAAAATAATTCGAGCACTTCGGATTCACGAAACAGACTATTCATCCATTTGAAAATCACCAGCGTAAACGTAATCCCTAAACCTACTGCTGAAAGCACACTACATAACTGATCTCTTTTTCGATAAAAATAAATTAATGCGACAGAAAGTAGAAAAAATGATGATATTAAATAAGCGATCTTAAGGTCTATCCATGTAAAAACCATGGCTGTGGCGAATGCTAAATTACTATCACCATATAAAAATAGCCCCATATGCCAAATTGAAAGAATGCCAAACCATAAGACAAAGAGATAACGCAGCTTTTGATAACAACGAAGACAAAAATAAAACTGAAATAGTGAAAGGAGATTTAAGCTAAATAAAAATGTGACAGGATATTCATCAGCCCAAAATGTTTGTTTAAAAAACAAAAATAAGGTGAGTTGGCTGACAATACAGAGCAATGTAAAAACACCAATATTTGGACGATACAACCACGGCAGTAATAAAATAGACCATATTAAAAATAGTAAATAACTATCTGCCCCTGTTTGATAAATTTGACCAATGACAGCTAAACTTAAACCAATCATCAAGCCACTTATTGTATGCAAACACTGAACTAAATAATCATGCTGAACTAAAAAAATACTGGCTACAGCACTGAGTAACAAGAAGAGTTGTGGAATTGCTAATTGAAAAAACTGAGGCAACATAAACCAATTTGCAGCGGTCAGATATAAAATACTGACTGCAATTAGAGCAAATCCCAAAACATGTAAGTGTTTAACAAAGTCATCATTACGCCATGAATAGACATCTTGCTGAATCGTGATCAAGCTGAGTCTCCTTATTTTATGCTTTGCTATTTGTTGATCACTATGACCACAAATATTCTTTTAAATGTATAAGTTTAATTATTTTCTACAGCAACTATTGTTCTATCTATAGTACTGATCATTCTAAAAAAAAGCATCCATTTAGTAAAAAAGTGTCTATAATAAATGCACATCGCTTCAGGGCGGGGTGTAATTCCCCACCGGTGGTAAATTGGACGGATTTTCAATCCTGAGCCAACAGCCCACGAGCTTATCACACTTAATCGTGATTCGCAGATTTGGTGAAATGCCAAAGCCGACGGTATAGTCCGGATGAAAGAAGACGACGTCACAGCTTAAAAATTTCAATATTCGCTATTGGAAAAGGTTTTGTAACGCCACTATTTCAAATGTCCTGAAATGTTCAACCGTATTTTAACTTTACGAGAGCGTTTCAATGTCTAGTTTAATTCAACCCGAAATTTTCTTTTCTGCACTATCCCCTGCAGACCAACGTATCGAACAAGCAATCGAAGATATGCGCCAAGGCAAACCTGTTTTGGTCATGGACGATTTTGATCGTGAAAATGAAGCAGATTTAATTGTTGCAGCAGAAACCCTCAATATTGAAACCATGGCACGTATGATTCGTGATGGTTCTGGTATAGTCTGCTTAACCATTACCGATGATTTAGCAGATCACCTTGAACTCCCACCGATGGTTCAGGACAATTCAAGTCAATTTAAAACGGCTTTTACCATCACCATTGAAGCAGCACAAGGTGTAACAACAGGCGTTTCTGCAAAAGACCGTACCACCACTATTCATGCTGCAATTAAAACAGGTGCTGTCGCAAGCGATCTGAATCGCCCTGGTCATGTCTTTCCATTGCGTGGTCGTAATGGTGGTGTATTAACCCGTCGTGGACATACAGAAGGTTCTATTGATTTGGCACGTTTAGCTGGTTTAAAACCCGCTGGTGTATTATGTGAAGTGACCAATCCTGATGGAACAATGGCTTCAGGCATTCAAGTTTTAGCATATGCACAAACGCATCATTTAACGCTTATTACTATTGAAGAATTGGTTCAGTATCGTTTAAAACACAATGTCTAAGAAAATATTTTAAGTCATCACATTTAGACAGAGTAAAAAAGCCAGTTCAAATCTTTGGACTGGCTTTTTAATATTGACTAGGTATTCTTGGTTAAAGTGCGATGAAATGACAGCGCCAGTTTTTGTTTTAATTCTTATAAGTGGCACTGATTAAAATTAAATAGCCAAAATATCAAGTTGATGAATAATAAATCATTGAAAAACTGAGTTTAAACATCTTCCAAATGTAAAATACTTTGACGAATACCATCTGCGCGTAACCATGCGAAATCATAACTTGCATTGGCCAATGCCAATACACGACGTTCAAACTCATCCCAAAGCGGTTTTACCTGTTTCGCTTGAATTCCCAAACCACTCTCTTCTGCGAGATGTTTATTTTTTTCACAAATTTTTAATGCATGATACAACTTGCGCCCTTTAGAAGCAGAATCCATCACTCGTATACGTTTACCCAAAATAAAACCTTCAATATGTCTTAAATCGGCAAAAGGTAGCATCGGAATTAAAATTTGATCGAGCTGTGCATCCAGCCTCTTCCAAACGGCTAAACGTTGCGCTGAATCATATGTATTCCATTGGATCACTTCATGATTAAAACGACGGCAACCACGACAAACAGAATCACCAAATACCGTTGAACAACGACCAGCGCATGGCGTTAAGGTGGGTATCCGACGTTCGTTACTCAAAATTTACTCCTTACATCAACGATGTGACACACTTTTTCGGCACGAAATAATCATTTCGCAATACTATATATGGTATATAAAATATTTTAAAGCACTATATTTAGTATAAAAACCCATATTTTTTTCAGGGAATAAAAAAACACTACAAAGACTAGGGTTTTCTCGCATATTCATGTAAATCACGCTAAAATATGCGCCTTAAATTTTATTCTATCTTAAATATTTGGAGTACTCCATGAACGCTACTGTAGAACAGCTTGCACCTGTAGAACAGCAAGCGACCTCTGGTTGGGTTGTTGCAGCACTTTATCAATTCAAAGAAGTTCAAGATCCTGCTGATCTTCAACAACGTCTTTTAGACTTGGTAAAAACCATCAACCTTTGCGGTACTCTTATTATTGCAGGTGAAGGAATTAACGGAACTGTTGCTGGCGATCGTCAAGCGATTGATGTCATTCATCAATTCTTATTGAATGAAGGCTTTAATAGCATGGAATATAAAGAATCACATAGTGATGAAAAGCCATTCCGTAAAATGAAGATTAAGCTAAAGAACGAAATCGTAACTTTAGGTGTAGAGGTGAAACCTCGTGATCTTGTTGGACATTATCTTGATCCAAAACAATGGAATGAACTGATTGCGCGTGATGACGTGATTTTGATTGATACACGTAATGATTATGAATATAAAGCGGGTACTTTTAAAGGCGCGATTGATCCTAAAACAGAGACCTTTCGTGAATTTCCAGAATACGTAAAAAAAGAACTTGAACAGCATAAAGATAAGAAAATTGCGATGTTCTGTACAGGCGGTATTCGTTGTGAAAAATCAACATCGCTACTGCTTCAAGAAGGTTTTAACGAGGTGTATCACCTTAAAGGCGGTATTTTAAAATACCTTGAAGAAACCCCTGCTGATGAAAGTATGTGGGAAGGTGAATGTTTCGTATTTGATGGTCGTACTGCGGTGACGCATGGTATGGAAGAAGGCGAAAATATTAAATGTCATGCATGTGGTTGGCCACTTGTTCCTGAAGAAGCTGATTTACCAAGTTATGAACATGGTGTTTCTTGCAAATATTGTATTGATAAAACATCTGAGAAACAAAAAGAAGGTTTCCGTATGCGTCAATCACAAATTACTGCTGCAAAACGCAAACGTCTTTAATCTTTATCAATTTTAAAATGCTTCACTCAACCGCAGCTTATTGGCTGCGGTTTTTATTTAGATATTTTAACAACACAACAAATTCTCACTATATTTTGATAAATGAAAACCATACCATGTTTATAACGCCCTATTTTTATATATAAAATGACTGATTGGATTATTTCGATCATGGAGCAACTTGGTTACTTCGGTATTGCTCTTTTGATGTTTTTAGACAATGTTTTCCCGCCGATTCCCTCAGAAGTGATTATCCCATCAGCTGGGTTTGCTGCATCTAAAGGTCAATTATTATTATCGGGTGTAATTATCGCAGGAAGCTTCGGTTCACTGCTTGCTGCCGCGTTGTTGTATTGGGTGGGTCGAAAAATCCCAAATCAAAGCATTTTTAATTGGGTTGACCGCTACGGTAAATACCTTTTTATCAAATCTGAAGATGTCAAAAAAGCTTTAGATTGGTTTGAAAAATATGGACATCGCGTGGTTTTCTTTGGGCGAATGGTTCCCGCAGTTCGTTCTTTGATTAGTATCCCTGCAGGCATGAGTCATATGCCCTTTTGGAAATTTATGCTCTATAGCAGCGTAGGGACAATCATCTGGACCACTTTTCTTGCATGTGTCGGTTATTATTTTGGAAACAATATAGAACTCATGCAACAAATTTTTAGTCGTGTGGGCTATGTGATCATTGTCATTGTATTAATTTTAGTTGCTTATTTTTTCTATAAAAAATCAAAAGCACGCTAAAAATTATTGTGCACCCAGTATTCAGTTAAAACACACTATTTGTGTGCATTGAGTCGAGCAGACAAATTTGTGTTTGCTTGGCCGAGCTCTGTGTTCTTAACATTAGCTCTTAAGATTAGCTGTCTGAAAAATAATCAACGAATTCCAAGAATAACCACAAAGACATTAGAGCTTTCATAAATCAAAATGATCATCTGGAATAAATTGTATTGCTATTGAACGCTCCCTCTCCCTTTTGAAAAAAATAGGGTGAAAGGGACTATATGTTGATTTATGAGTTTTAACAGGCTTTATAAAAGAAACCTATTGTTTATATTTTCTTATACTCCCCGTTTCACCAATGCCGACCAATTGAAACACGATCACCATATATAAATAGCATCACTGTATAAAAAACAGTCTATCGTAATCAATACACCACAGCGATCGTAAAAAATCACCACACATTCGATGTGAGCAAAACTTCCGAGCGATTGAGAAATTTGAGTGAATTCAACGGCAAGCACTATACATTCCAAAAAATCATGCATTTCATCAAAATATTATCGCTTTAACCCAATACAAATATATGAAAAATATAAAAATAATTAAAACTGTGTAAAAAAGGATACATGAGTGAATGAAATGATTGCTGTGATCTTAATCACCTGCTTGGCAGTAATAAGTCCTGGCGCTGATTTTGCTATCGTGACACGGAACAGTTATTTATATGGTCGAAATATTGGATTAAGCACTGCTTTAGGTATTGCTTGCGGTGTTTGGATACATGTGGGTTATAGCCTACTTGGCCTGGGTTTTTTAAAAAATCATATGCCCTATCTTTTACAAACAATTCAATATATTGGCGCTGCTTATTTAATTTATCTTGGCTATAAAACATTCACGCAGGCAAAAATAAAACTGGATGAAATTGGTGTTGGTATCAGTAGCTGGCAAGCGTTTAAACATGGTTTTTTAACCAATAGCCTAAATCCCAAAACAACTTTATTTGTAATCAGTTTATTTGCTCAGCTGATGACTTCTACAGGAAATTCGACCATTCAGCTTTTTGCTTATGGTGCGTTTATTTCGTTGAGTCATTTTGTTTGGTTTGGCTTGATTGCCTTATTTTGTGCACATCCCCGCATACGAAATAAAATTTTAGATCGCCAAGTGGTGATCAATCGTGTGATTGGCCTTTTACTGTTTATTTTAGGTTGTAGCCTATTATTTGCACGGTTTTAACTATTGGCGTAAATCACCAACAAAAAAAAGCATGCCACTTTTCAGTGAGCATGCTTTTTTTATACGCGCAAATTAATTTGGTGTGTGGTACATCAAATAAATTTCATTTAGATTTTCAGGAATTTCTTCAGCAATCTCGTCCATTAACTGGCCGTTGCGGCGGAAAGATTCCATTTGAGGATCTTCATCATCAATACCACTGAACACCATCATTGGTAGTGTGAGATCAACAACTTGATCTTCATATTCTGGTGCAAACCAAGCTTCTTCATTCAGGAACATTGCATCGACAAAGCCAACACTCCAGTCGCCTAAGCTTGATTCAACATCAGCTTCTTCAATTTCAAAAGGAAATGTAATTCCTTCTTCATTGGCTAAGTTTTGACGAATCGCTTCAAGCCATGCTTTGATTTGTACAATGATTTCTGCTGGAACTTTCTTTTGATTATTATCAAATAGCTCATCAAGCCATTTATCAAAAGTAGGACCAACCGCAATTGCGCATAAGAAACCATGAGTCGCTGCGAAATCTAGACCAAATTCATTTTGGTCACCATCTAGATAATCACTCAGTAGGTCTAAATCTAAAGCACTCATTTTGTTTCCAGTAAATTTGTATCAGATTTAAGCATAGCATTTTCCCACGCCATGCCCAATGAATTTTTAATCTTCATCATCAAAATCATCGTCATCATCAATGTCATAATCAAAATCTTTTAAATCTTTTTCTAAACGACGTTGAGCAAGTAAATCATCGATCAAACGTCGCTTTTCTAAAGATTCTTTGGCGCTAATTTTGCTTGATGACTCATCGAAACTAACATCATCATCACCGTAGTTATCATCTAGTTCAAAATCTGTAGAAGACACTAAAACTACCTCATAATGAAAAAAAGTGAATGGGTCTAGGCGCTATTTATCTGTCTTCAGAAAACTTGTCAAGTTTTTTCCGTTTTTTTTACATTTAAATGCGAATTTGGGCTTTTTTCGAGCCCTATTTTATGTAATGATATAATCCACCCTGCGTCTTACTATTTTATGACATTTTCTGAATAGAAATCGCACGGGATGATCTTGAAAATAACAATTTCACCCCCACCTATTTGATTGAATTTAAATTCTGAATATTTTATCGGACAGTTTTATGCTGATTTCTTCCGATGGAATATGCGAGCTATTCAAAGATATATTTTAACAGATTGTGCGATTACGCACGGTTTTTCATTGCCACAGATTCAACGAGAAGAGAGTAAAGATGAGCGAAATGCATTCCCCTACTTCCCAAGTAGCGGCTCTTATTAGCCGAGGCAAAGAACAAGGTTACTTAACCTACGCTGAGGTTAACGATCATCTCCCAGACTCGATCACCGAAAGCGAACAGATTGAAGACATTATCCAAATGCTTCAAGACGTTGGTATTCCAGTTCATGAACGTGCACCTGAAACTGACGATGCAATGTTCGAAGGGAATAGCGAAGCTGGCGATGAAGTTGCAGAAGAAGAAGCTGCAGCAGTACTTGCCTCTGTAGAAAATGAGCCAGGTCGTACCACTGACCCAGTACGTATGTATATGCGTGAAATGGGTACCGTTGAACTTTTAACACGTGAAGGCGAAATTAGTATTGCCAAACGTATTGAAGAAGGTATTCGTGACGTTTTACATTCAATTGCTTACTGGCCAAATGCTGTAGAAGTTGTTTTACAAGAATATAAAGATTATGAAACTGGCGAACGTCGCCTTGCCGATATTTTATCAGGCTATTTAGATCCTGAATCTGACGAAGTGATTCCAGAAGTTTTAGAAGACGAAGCTGAAGTTATCGTTGAAGAAGAAGATACTTCTGCAAAACCGACTAAAGAAGTGAAGTTGGATGATGAAGACGAAGAAGAAGAGTCTGAAAGTGATGACGATTCTGAAGGTGAATCTGGTCCAGATCCTGAAATTGCGAAAGCGCGTTTTGAAGAGCTAGAAGCAGTTTGGAACAGTGCAAAAGTCGCAATTGCGCAACATGGCCGTAACAGTACTCAAGGTACTGAGGCAATGGAAGCACTGGCTACTGTGTTTATGATGTTTAAATTTACACCGCGTTTATTTGACATCATTTCAGAAATGATTCGTGGCACGCACGAACAAATTCGTACCTCTGAACGTGAAGTGATGCGTTATGCAGTTCGTCGTGGTCGTATGGATCGTACACAGTTCCGTACATCGTTCCCAGGTCAGGAATCAAATCCTGCTTGGTTAGATGAACAAATTGCAAAAGCACCTGCTGAATTAAAAGGCTATTTAGAAAAAGTTCGTCCAGATGTATTGGCATTCCAACAAAAGATTGCTGATATTGAAAAAGACCTTGATCTAAACGTAAAAGAAATTAAAGACATTTCTAAACGTATGGCGATTGGTGAAGCCAAAGCTCGCCGTGCCAAGAAAGAAATGGTTGAAGCCAACTTACGTTTGGTAATTTCAATTGCGAAAAAATACACAAACCGTGGTTTACAATTCTTGGATTTAATTCAAGAAGGTAACATTGGTTTGATGAAAGCGGTAGACAAGTTTGAATACCGTCGTGGTTATAAGTTCTCGACCTATGCAACATGGTGGATTCGTCAGGCGATTACGCGTTCAATTGCGGACCAAGCACGTACGATTCGTATCCCTGTACATATGATCGAAACGATTAACAAGATCAACCGTGTATCTCGCCAATTACTTCAAGAAATGGGTCGTGAACCGACTCCTGAAGAATTAGGTGAACGTCTAGAAATGGACGAAGTTAAAGTTCGTAAGGTGCTTAAGATTGCTAAAGAGCCAATTTCTATGGAAACGCCAATTGGTGATGATGAAGATTCTCATCTTGGTGATTTCATTGAAGATAGCAACATCACTTCACCAGTAGATGCTGCGACTTCAGAAGGCTTAAAAGAAGCAACACGTGAAGTACTTGAAAACTTAACTGAACGTGAAGCGAAAGTCTTAAAAATGCGTTTTGGTATCGACATGCCGACTGACCACACTTTGGAAGAAGTAGGTAAACAGTTTGATGTAACCCGTGAACGTATTCGTCAGATTGAAGCCAAAGCTTTGCGTAAACTTCGTCATCCTTCTCGTTCAGAACACTTACGTTCGTTCCTTGAAAATGACTAAATTGAGTTTGTTCAATCTGTGAATACTTTCGGGACTTGAAAATCAATCGAGTAACCCCATTAAGTATTTAAGAGAAACACAATGCCTGCACTTATGCAGGCATTGTTGATAAATTAGAGGTGAAAAAATGTTAGACCGCACTCCATCTCGCGAATTACAAGAAGATCTTTGGGTTTTTCCAATGGATTACCCAATTAAATTGATTGGTAATGCGGGTGAAGAATTACGTGGTGCTGTAGTTGAAATTTTGGTAAAACATTTCCCTGAATTTAATGAAGCGACACTTGTTGTACAACCATCACGTACTGGTAAATATCATTCGATTACGGCTCAATTACGTTTTGAAGAGCTTGAGCAAGTGCATGCCTTGTATGCTGACCTTGCTGCTTGCGAACATATTCGTACTGCCTTGTAATGCTGAAATGAATTAAAAACACGCCACAATGGCGTGTTTTTTTGCACCCTGATTTTATCGGGGAATATGCCCTGCTGGCTTATTTGCAAATGATCAGCAATTGCTTTCACTTTTCCAAACTAAATTTCTTTATAATTAAAGCGATTTCTATATTTTAAGGGCATTTGTCTGTGAACGATGCTGTTCTAAAACCACATCTGATTATTCGTCAATATCAAGACTTAACGCCTTATGCCGAGCGTTTTCAGGAAATGAAATCTTTTACTGAACAACGTGATGAAAATTCTCCAGATCAACTTTGGATCTTGCAACATCCTGAGGTACTGACTCAGGGGCAAGCCGGCAAACCTGAACATATTTTAATGCACAGTGATATCCCTGTTGTTCAATCAGATCGTGGTGGACAAGTTACCTGGCATGGTCCAGGTCAAATGGTGATTTATTTCATGTTTGATTTAAATCGCTTGAAATGGAATGTGCGTACATTGGTCACTTATGCAGAGAACTTAATGATCAATTTGCTCAAGAAATATGATGTCGATGCCTATGCCAAAGCTGATGCACCAGGTGTTTATGTCAACGAACGTAAAATTGGTTCACTGGGGTTTAAAATTCGCAGAGGACGTAGTTATCACGGGTTAGCATTAAATATTGATTGTAACTTAGATGGCTTCCATACCATTAACCCATGTGGTTATGCAGGTTTAGAAATGGTCCGTGTCAGCGATTTGATTAAAAATTATCCTGATTACAAGCAACTATCAAAAGATGTGATTGAGTATTTTCAACAGAGTGGTTACTTTAGTGATATTGAAGTCATCGACAAAAAATCAAATGACCATGAAGTCATTCACAAATAAATCGCTTTATTTTTATCTGAAAACAAATTAGAGTAATTACTCTAAAACAAAAGTACAATTTTATATAAGGGACTAACGAGTGATTTCAAGTAAATCTATCAAACCCGCTTTAGAACAAGCCTATGTCAAACTCATGATGGATGTGATTGGCAGAGGTTTGGTCATGGCGAGTCAAGTTGATGATGAAATTAAACATGAAGTATCTGTACTCCCTGTTGGTTTTACATTATCGATGAAAGTTTTTCCAAACGGCGCTTCATTTATTGCCAGAGTCAATCAAAACAAGCAGCTTGAACTGGTTAAATCTTTAGACGCTAAGCCTGATCTATCGATTATTTTCAAACATGTTCATCATGCTTTTTTAGTCTTTTCATTTCAGGAAAGTACAGCTCAAGCTTTTGCAAATGACCGTATGATCGCAGATGGAGATGTGGCACACGCCATTCGTTTAGTGCGTTGTCTGAATAAAATGGAAGCATTAATTTTACCTAAACTGGTTGCTGAACTCGCGGTAAAAGAATATCCATCAGAATTAAGCTTAAAAGAAAAATTAGCGGGCGCTGCAAATATCTACCTTAAAGTTGCCCAATCATATTTAAAAGGGAGTGCTTAACACATGGCTAAACCATATTACGAATTTTTCTGTCCTGTAAAAGTGATCGCTGGTCATGCTGCACTCGAACATATTCCTTTCGAACTTGCATCATTAGGCGCTAAACGCCCAATGATCATCACCGATAAAGGTGTGCGTGCCAATCACCTTTTAGCACCTATTGAAGCTGCATTTGAATCTACTGATATTGAAATTGGCATTATTTTCGATGATGTTCCACCTGATTCAAGCCTTGAAACAGTTCGTGCTGCAGCACAAGCGTATCGTGAAAATAACTGTGATGCGATTATTGCTGTGGGTGGTGGCTCAGTTATTGATACCTCTAAAACAGCCAATATTTTAGTCTCTGAGGGTGGCGATGATTTACTTAAGTATTCAGGTGCACACAACCTCCCTCGCCCACTTAAACCATTTTTTGTGATTCCTACCACGTCTGGTACAGGCTCAGAAGTGACCTTGGCTGCGGTCGTATCAGACAATCAAAAAAATGTGAAAATGGCATTTGCCTCAAATTACCTAATGCCACATGCGGCGATTCTCGATCCGCGTATGACCCAAACATTGCCACCACATCTGACAGCAATGACAGCGATGGATGCCATGACACATGCTGTAGAAGCCTATACCTGTATCGCAGCAAATCCAATTTCCGATGCGTATGCAACTGCTGCCATCAAAAAGATCAGTACAAGTTTATTTGATGTACTGGACCATCCTAGTAATGCAACAGGTCGCTTAGAACTTGCTCAAGCCTCAACAATGGCTGGTATTGCATTTTCTAACTCGATGGTTGGTATTGTACATTCTCTTGGTCATGCTTTAGGTGCAGTAGCGCATTTGCCTCATGGCTTATGTATGAATCTCTTTCTTCCTTATGTTTTGGAATACAACAAGGAAGTGAATGGTGACAAGATTGCCGATCTATTATTGCCACTTGCTGGTGCTGATATTTACGCACAGACCCCTGCAAACCAGCGTGCAGATAAGGCCATAGAGACGTTAAATACCATGCGTGATCGTGTCTATCATTTGACTAAGCTTCCACGTACCTTGAGTGAAACAGGTAAAGTTACTCAAGCACAGCTGGATGAAGTTGCCGAAAAAGCACTTAATGACGGCTCAATTATTTTCAATCCGAAAGAAGCAACCTTTAAAGATTTAAAGTCAATCTTAGAAAAAGCTTGGTAATTGTCTAAAATTGCGACAATATAGAGGGAGCTATTGGCACTAAGTCTATGTTTGCAGTGATGTAGTCTACAGATGAAATGTTGACAGCCCCCGATAGTAAATAGCCTGATGTTTATCTAAACATCGGGCTTTTATCTTGCAGAATGGGCAGTCACTTATTTTTTGATCAAGATGGCACGTTTTCTGCTAAAAAAGCCAACAAAGTTACTGACAAATGTGACCTTTTAGAGTAGATTGGCGCACTTTTGTTTTATTCTTAGGGGGGATCGTTCGTCTCAAACGATCCTTATAAATATGACTGATCCTTGATCAACGATTAAGAGGATAACGCCGTTGACAGATATCTCTGGGACTCAATCCACAGCAAAACTGAAAAAAAATCTTGTGCTGTGGCATATTATCATTATTGGTCTAGCGTATATTCAGCCACTTACCTTATTTGATACCTTTGGTTTAGTGTCCGACGGAAGCCATGGACATGTTCCAACTTCTTATATTTTTGCGCTTGTTGCCATTCTCCTGACCTCTATCAGTTATGGTCATATGATCAAGCGCTACCCTTCGTCAGGGTCTGCTTATACCTATGCGCAAAAATCGATTCACCCGAATGTCGGCTTTATGGTTGGCTGGTCTTCTTGGTTAGATTATTTATTATCTCCACTCGTCAACATCATTTTGGCTGATATTTACTTAAGAGCCTTATTCCCAGATGTGAATAACTGGATCTGGGTCATTGCACTGACGGCAATTATGACTGTGATCAACTTGTTTGGTTCACGTTTTGTTGCTCGATTTAACAGTACCATTGTAGTGGTGCAACTTGCGATCATCTTCTACTTTGTTTATGAAGTTTACTTACTGTTAACTCAGGGTATTTACGCAGATGGCACCTTAAACCCAGATAAAGCTGAATTATGGTCACTTGCTCCATTCTGGAGTGAAATGACTGCAATTGGTGCGTTAATCGGTGGTGCAACGATTCTTTGTTTCTCTTTCACAGGGTTTGATGCGTTATCATCCCTTGCAGAAGAAACCAAAGATGCTGAAAAAACCTTACCAAAAGCAATTTTCTCTACAGCGTTGATCGCGGGTATTATCTTTATTTTTAGTACCTATTTTATTCAGCTATTTTTCCCAAGTAATGCCAATCTTTACTTTAATCCGCTGGATGAATCTCAACCTGTGATGCTTGAAGCACTTGGCAATGCAACCATTCTAACGGCAATTACAGGCATCGCATTTAAAAAGTTAGTGTTGTATTTTGCGGTCATTGCTGTACTGGCTTCTGGTATTTCTGCACACGCTGGGGTATCCCGTTTGATGTATGTAATGGGTCGTGATGGCGTCATTAACAAAAAGATTTTTGGTCATATTAGTCCAAAATTACATACCCCGACTTATAATATTTTGATTGTCGGTGTTGTTGCGTTATCAGCGGGTTTTCTTGACCTTGAACATATTGTCAACTTAATTAGCTTTGGTGCTTTAACTGCATTTAGTTTTGTGAATTTCTCCGTGATTTCACGTTACGCCTTACGCGATGGCAGAACAAAATCACTGAAAGAAATCATCAATTATGTGGTGATTCCATCTCTTGGTTTTGCCAGTGTATTCTTGATGTGGTTAGAAATTGATGAAATGGCATTAAAACTCGGGCTTGCATGGGCTGTATTAGGTGTTGCCTATTTAGCCTATAAAACTCGTGGTTTCCGCTACCCTGCGCCACAACATAATGAACATGAATAATTGATTATTGCATATGTAATCAAATAAGAAAGGCGCTTTATGCGCCTTTCTTATTTTAGTCATATCAAGTGTAATTATGCTGCAATAAATTTTTCCGTAATCGCTTTGATTCGTTTTGCATATTGTTTTGCAGTCTCTAAATCACCGCTTGGAATCTCATCTGTACTGGCATCAGCAGGTGATTGAACCAATAAGCCGACAGAACCACCTAAGCTGTTCACATCCTGACGTGTGGCACTTTTGGTGTTTGATGGTGCCAAACCAAGACTGACCCAAATACCACCATGTTGTGAAGCCAAGGTATGTAAAGAAATTAATGTGACTTGCTTATCACCATTTAAACTTGCACTGTTGGTAAAACCACCGAAAACCTTGTCTGCCCATGCACGAGTAAACCAACGCTTAGAAGATGCATCTGCAAATTTTTTAAATTGCCAAGGTACACCGCCCATATAAGTTGGCGCACCAAATACGATTGCATCTGCGGCATCTAAAGTGTCCCAATCCTGATCTTGAATATTGCCCTCTTGATCCACTTCGATGAGCGTTGCCTGAATTTCATTGGCAAAAGTTTCTGCAATGACTTTGGTATGGCCATAACCTGAATGATAAACAACAGCGATTTTTGACATGATAAGTCCTCTGATCTAGATGATAGGTATATTAATGTTTGATATAACTTGGAGGGGTTGCAGTTAGACCTTGTTTGAGTTGTTGGGTAGATTCCCCAACCAACACTTCAAAGGCATCTTGTTGAATTCCATCAAATACGTGTTGCGCCACTGTATGTGGTGAAATTTTGGCAATATCGAGTGACTGGGTTAAATCTGTGTCGATAAAACCGACATGTACCCCCATCACATGAACATTGGCTTTAGCTAACCATTGCCGAGTTGAATTGGTAAATGACCATGCTGCCGCTTTAGAAATTGCATAACTGGCTAGCATCGTACTGGGTTCCCAAGACACATCCGATAAAATATTGACGATATAACTTTCAGCATGGCTTGCTAAAATTGGAGAGAATTGCTGAGTCGTATTGATCACACCATAAAGATTGGTGTCTAAAACCGTCCGTGTCACTGCTGCAATATTTGCGTCTACAGGACTTGCATTTAAGCGTGCAATACCTGCATTGTTGATTAATAGATTGACATCACAACATTCTGCAACAGCTTTTTGAATAGATACGGGATCTGTAACATCTACAACAATCGGAATAATACCCTGTTGATTAAAATCTTGAAGATTACGCATTCCTGCATAAACTTTCTTGGCGCCACGTTGTATCGCTTGCTGGGCAAGCGCTAAACCTAGACCACGATTTGCACCCGTAATAAAAACGACCGCATCTGTTATTTTCATTAAAACCACGCTCATAAATATAAAACGGTCGATCAACGCTATCAATCAGCAGAAGTTGTATTGACCTGATTAATTTATGATATACTTTTGAAATCTAGTATCAATTAGTTACTACATGGTAACTGGTCATTTCTTGGTTATAACTTTCCAAATTGAGGTAAAGATTGATGACTAATACATTCAATTTTAATATTTTTCATCCAAATTGCCCGGCACGATCTTTTTTTGAAAAATTTGCAGATAAGTGGGTTTTGATGATTATTTATCAACTTCATCAGCACTCTCAACACTTCAATGAACTGAAAAAAAACTTAACAGGGATCTCACCTAAAGTGCTTTCTCAGAAATTAAAAATTCTGGAAAGAGATGGATTTATCACCCGTACAATTCATGAAAACAATGTGATTCGTGTTGAATATGCATTAACCTCTCTAGGCTTTGAGTTTGCACAAACCGCTTTATCATTTAAGCTCTGGGCTGAAGGCAATGTGCAACATATCATTCGTGCTCAAAAACAATTTGATGCAATTCAAGCAAAAAATGAGCCAGCACTGTTGCAGGAAGCCTAAACCTCAACACTCTAAATATGACTTATACTCAGCTTGCGATGTTGTAGCATGATATAAACTCAGCATCATTTGAATAAAACATAGCAAAGGGAAAAAAATAATGAAAATTACACTGCTCTTTCTGCTGACAATATCCAGCCATAGTGCGTTTGCGTCCTATGAAAACTCTTGTGATTTAGAGGTTAAACTTTTAGAAAACACCTCTACACGTACGCTATATATCAATAAAGATGGCTTAGGTGAAATTGAGAAAACAACACTCAACATAAAAGGTGTTGTAAAAAAAGCGCAAGCCGCTGGCCGAGCAGATAGTGGTTGTCAACACTATATCGGCAAAGTCTTAGAAGAAAATTTAAGAGATTTCCCGAATCGCTCTGAATTTAAAAAAGGACAAAAAATTAAACTGAATATCTTAATCACAGATTATAAAGGTATACCGAAATCTGAAACGGCGACCTATTTAGGACCAGATAAATAATTAGTCAGCTCTGCTATGAAATCAATCCAATACATGCTGTGATCCTTTGCACAAAGACACTTTGATACAATTTAAGCAGCAAAGAGTCATTACTTTTGCATGAATCATCAATTCCAATGCTATAAGTACAATGTGCACTCAACTAAAAATTTTACCTAGTGCAATACACTTAACATCTTATAAATAAAACATGTTAAATGGAAAAAATAATGAAAATACTATTCCTCTTTATCCTAACCCTATACAGCCATCGTGCGTTTGCTTCTTATGAAAACTCTTGTGATTTGGTGGTGAAGCTTTTAGAGAATACGACTATAGAGACCTTAGCTGTTGCTAGAAGTGATGGACTCTCACACAGGGGGCATATCCATCTTATCTCTTTTAAAGGCCTTGTAAAAAAAGCACAGGTTTCTCATCGAGCTGATACAGGCTGTCAACACTATTTAGGAACGGTGTTAGAAGATAAGATCATCTCAGACATTCACTACACAGCGAAGAAAGGACAAAAAATTAAAATAAATATTCGGATTAGGGATTTCAAAGGCAAATCCCAATCGGATGAAATCGTTTATTCAAGTCAAATTTCATTGATCCGCCCAAAAAGGCAATCATAAATGAATATGAATAAAAACCCATCTATACGATGGGTTGTGATTTTTATTTTAATTCTTTAAACCCTTGCTGACGCCATGCTTCATATAGAATTACTGCGGTGGCATTCGATAAATTCAGACTACGTGAATTCGGTGCCATAGGTAAACGAATCCAATGCGCCTGAGGGAACATCATACGAACATCTTCTGGTAAACCACGTGTTTCTGGCCCCATCAATAAAGCCACAGGTCGGTTTAAATCTGAGGTATGTGGTGTTTCAGTACCTTTGGTGGTTAAAGGATAAATCGCATCAAGATCAATTCCCTGACCTTTTAAATGAGCCAAACACTCAGAAAAGTTTTCCCAAACTTTCATATGTGCCCATTCATGATAATCCAATCCTGCACGGCGCAACTTCTTATCATCCAGTTCAAAACCTAAAGGTTTGACTAAATGTAATTGTGCACCTGTATTGGCACATAAACGAATGATATTCCCTGTATTTGCAGGAATTTCAGGCTCGTATAAAACAACATGAATCACGGGAGATCTCTACTTATCAGAATACAACCTAAGTACTTTAAAAAAGACCATGTCTGTTTTTAAAGAAAAATTTAGGCAGATATTATTGCCACTGTAACTGTTCGCGTAAACTCACCACTTCACCAATAATGGTCAAAGTAGGTGCTTGAATATGGTTTTCTTCAACTTTTGATGCAATATCTGCCAAAGTTCCAACCACCACCTTTTGATCCCGGGTTGTCCCTTTGGAAATCAGAGCCACTGGCATATTTGGACGTTGACCATGTGATATTAGATTTTCACAAATTTTTTCTAGTCCCACCAAGCCCATATATAAAACCAATGTCTGATTTTCATAAACCAGCTCATTCCAAGGTAACTCAGGTGAACCTTCTTTTAAATGTCCCGTCAAAAAACGAACGCTTTGTGCATAATCACGATGTGTTAGCGGAATCCCCGCATAAGCTGAGCACCCTGATGCAGCGGTAATACCTGGAACGACTTGAAATGTAACATTGGCTGCAAAAAGCTCTTGAATTTCTTCACCACCGCGACCAAAAATAAATGGATCACCACCTTTTAGACGGCAGACACGTTTGCCTTCAGTGGCATATTTGACCAGTAATGCATTAATCCCATCTTGTGGCACAGAATGATTTGAACGTGCTTTACCCACATAGATTTTTTCAGCATCACGGCGACACAATTCTAAAATCGCAGGGGAAACTAAGCGATCATAAATCACCACATCCGCTTGCTGCATCAGTCTAAGTGCTTTTAAGGTTAATAGCTCTGGATCACCGGGCCCTGCACCAACCAAATAAACTTCACCTTTTGGTTTTTGCCATTTTGTTAAAGCTTGTTCAATTAGACGATCTGCCTCTATGAGATTGTCATTAAACACCTGCTCTTTTAAAGGGCTGGCATATAAATCTTCCCAAAAGATTCGACGTTCATCAGGATTAGTAATCTGTTCTTTAACTGCTTTACGCCATTTCCCAGAAAAATCAGCAAGTTTACCCATTCCATGTGGAATAGACGCTTCAAGCTGAGTACGAATCTGGCGAGATAAAACAGGAGAAGCACCATTGGTGGCAATTGAAACCACCAGTGGTGAACGATCAATGATCGCAGGCACCATAAAGCGACAATGTGGAGGATCATCAACACTGTTGACCAACACATTTAAATCTTCACAAGCTTCAAAAACAGCTTGATTGACCGCTTTATCATTGGTTGCAGCAATCACCAAACGATAGCTACTTAGGCTAATTTGAGGATCAAATTTATCTGCATGATATTGCCCATGAGTTGAATGGACAATATCTAAGAGGTTTTGCTCTATATCAGGTGCAACCACATGAATCACTGCACCTGCTTTTGCAAGTAATACTGCTTTGCGATAAGCAATATGCCCACCACCCACAATCAGACAAGGTTGCCCTTGTAGTTTTAATGAAATTGGGAAAATTTCCACAGTGTTCCTCAAAAGTTCAAATCTGATTGTACTAAGCAATATTTATGCACAAAACTGAACCAAATATCGAGTTTTCGACATTTAGTCGATAAATGTTGCACCAGCCATGTACGGGCGTAACACTTCTGGCACTTCAATAGAGCCATCGGCACGTTGGTAGTTTTCCATCACAGCCAATAAAGTACGACCTACAGCCAAACCAGAACCATTCAAGGTATGTACCAGCTCAGTTTTCTTTTGGTCTGCACGATAACGCGCCATCATACGGCGTGCTTGGAAATCGCCCATATTTGAACAAGAAGAAATCTCACGATATGAATCTTGGCTTGGTACCCAAACTTCTAAATCATAAGTTTTACACGCACCAAAGCCCATATCGCCACCACATAAAACGATTTTACGATATGGTAAACCCAAAGCTTGTAAGATCCCTTCTGCATGACCTGTCAATGCTTCCAAAGCGTCCATTGAATCTTCAGGCTTTACGATTTGAACCATTTCAACTTTGTCGAATTGGTGTTGACGGATTAAACCACGCGTATCACGACCATAAGAACCTGCCTCACTACGGAAACATGGCGTATGCGCAGCATATTTCAACGGTAAACGGTCAGCATCGATGATTTCATTACGGACAAAGTTCGTCACTGGAACTTCTGCAGTTGGAATCAAATAGTATTCTTTTTCGCCTTGTAATTTAAACAAATCTTCTTCAAATTTAGGCAGTTGACCTGTACCACGCAATGAGTCTGCATTGACAAGATAAGGTACATAAGCTTCGGTATAACCATTTTTCAAGGTATGGGTATCCAGCATAAATTGGGTCAATGCACGTTGTAAACGCGCCAATGGACCTTTCAATACACTGAAACGTGTCCCCGTTAACTTGGTTGCCGTTTCAAACTCCAACCCACCCATCATTTCGCCAAGGTCAGTATGGTCTTTGATTTCGAAATCAAATTGGCGCGGTGTGCCCCATTTTAATACTTCAACATTATCACTTTCATCTTTCCCTTCTGGCACAGACTCATGTGGCATGTTTGGGATCGAGAGTAGTTTTGCTTCTAATTCAGCTTGAAGTTCATTCAATTCAACTTCAGCAGCTTTAATTTCATCACCAATCGCACCCATACGTGCCATGATTTCTGAAGCATCGCCACCAGATTTTTTGATTTGACCAACTTGTTTCGCACCCGAATTACGCTCTGCCTGTAAGTTTTCAGTTCTCGACTGAATTTCTTTACGGCGAGCTTCTAGTGATGCCCATTCTTCAACGTTGAGTTGTACACCACGTTTGGCTAAGGCTAAGTTTACAGCCTCGATATTATTTCTGATTAATTTCGGGTCGATCATAGTCAATCTAAAGGGTAAGAAAAAAACTGACTATAGTGTAAGCTCTTCACTGTAAAAAATACAGTGACAGAGCATTAGACATACATGAATTGTATGATTTGAAGACAATTAAGGTGTAACAGGTTTTTCTACAGTCGCTTCGACTTGAGGTAGACTTGGTAAATACTCAGCTTTAATCAAATCTTTTGCCACTTGATACGGCAGTTTTAACTCAGGCATACCTTCTGCATAAGAGGTAAGTTCATACAATGGATAAACAAAAACCAGACCATTTACACCATAATAATAATTATCACTTAACTGCAATTTATCACGCGTAATATCTTTTTGAATCAACCAATTCGCATTAGCATCATAAAGCTGTTCAGCAACTTTTGCTTCGACGTTTGGTTTAAGAATATCAGTTAGGGCGAGGCGCTTTTGCGTGCTTAGATCGAATGTCACATATTCATTGTGATACATCCCATGAGCAGCACCTGCTGCATAGGTATAAGTCTGGATCACAAAAGTGGCTAAATTATTTTGTTGTGAAATAAAACGAACATAAATTGAATTTTGATTTAAACCTTTAGGTGAAGATTGTACTTCACTTTCAGCTTGGATATGATTTTGATCTTTCTCAAATGCCCCAGGGACATCTTTTTTAATACGATTTAGAAAATACTCATCTAGCCAAGGCACATTACTTTTAACAGTTTGCAAATCATATTGCGTACAACCATCTTCATCACAAAACTGTTTTTTTACCACATTGACGCGTTCAACTTTGGCTTGAATCAGCGGTATTTCTGCGTGTTGAGTTGTGGTTGCAGCTTGTTCGGCTTGAGGTGCTGGCTTTTCTTGGCATGCGCTAACCATGAGCATACTGGATAAAAGAGATAAAAAAATCAGACCACTTTTAAAATTTACTTTCATTTCTATATCTTTAAAGCATATTTAGTAATAGCCCTATCATAAAACCAGAACCTTTAAATTAATATTCATTATTGTAATTATCCCTTATTTACACTGTAAATAAGCGCGTTATTATTTCAAAGATTTGCTTTCTGCTAACGTCTTCTTCCTGTTGATACGCGCATTTACCCGTCTTTTTTTTTGATAATTATGTTTTAAATAATCATTTCTTGTGTGTAAATGATACTTTTTTATAATTTTTAAAGTCATTAGATCAAAAACTAAATAACTTTGAATACCACTAACGACACCATACATCCAATCATCTGGGCCAGGACCAACACTGGGTTGAGCCAAAACCACAAATAAATCATTATCACTAAAAAATGTCAGCCCAAAAACATGAAACTGTAGTGAAGCACCACGTTCATTATGTTGGACAAAATACTTCCAAGCTTGTTTGATCATTTTCAATATCATTGCAGGACTCACAATTCCATCCAAATTATCTTCAAAATCACATCTTACTTCATCAATTTGTCCTTCAAATAAATCACTAGTTCCACCATAAATTAACACTTTCTTCTCTATGTCATAACAATAAGAAATTGTATTTAAAAGATACTTTTCATAATTATTGTGAACTGAAAATAAAGCTTTTAATATTTTTTTATTTGGGGTGACTTCTAAATATACATCGTAGTAACGACTAAGCTCAAAACGGGGTTCTCGTTTAGAGAAATCCTCATAGAGCTTGATTAAACACAAAAAAAGATCCGCAGTGATAAAAAAATTAGAGGCAGTCTCATGATGATATAAGGGATGTCTAAAATCTAAAGTCATAATTCAAACCTTAAGCTAAATCTACCCAATTACAATGAAAACCCAGTGGTATATGTACCCCTAAATCAATTTCAGATTGAGGCTGAATTTCCAATCCATTTACTTTTAAAATAACAGCTTTGGCTGCTTCTCCCTCTACATGATGCAAATAGGCCATCAAATAACCATGCCCTTCTGCACTGTGTTCATGCTCAGCCACAAAAGTGACCTCACCAATTGCCCACTGTATACCAAAATCATAACTCACAGATGTTTGCATTTCTAAATCATGAATATATAAACAATTGAACAATGTAGTTTCAGCAAAACCCAAAGTATATAAATAGCGATATGGGACCCCAGTAAAACGCGCATCAATTTTCGGAAATTCTTGAATCCGAGAGTCGAGTACAGTTCTATGTAACGTTTGTAAGCTTAAATCAATGCGCCAACGTTCTAACTGAGCATGTTGCAATTCATAAGCTGCGTGTTGGGAATGTTCAAAATCGTCCTGATGTACCAAAACATCTAAAATAATTCTATTTTCATGATCACGAAAAGCATTTGCTGCATGAAAAACAAAACATGGTTCAAGCTCAATCCACTGAATCTGTTCAGCATTTGCATATTTAGGCAATATCCCAATGCGTGCTGGATGTTGTTTATTCCATTGATAGGGAACACTTGCGCCACGCAATAATCGAGTCATTGAAAAAGTCAGTGGAAAATCAAAAACCAAAACTTCTTGTTGTGTAATGAGACAATCATGAATCATGGGACCATGTTGTAATAAAATTTGCGTTACATGAATTAAATCGCCATGTTGATCAATCACTTGGTAATAGGCATTTTTACGATCTAAGGCATCATAACTAATCGCATGTAAATGCCCTGTTTTAATATCTTTACGAGGATGTGCGGTAAACGGTAAATCAGCATCACTATTAAACAACTGATAACGTTCTGCATTTAACTCATCATCTAGGCTGATCGGAAACGCGCCAGCTTCAATCACCGCCCAAAGCTTTCCCGCATGCTTAAAAATATTGGTATTTACAACATCATGTGCACCACGGCGAAAGCCGCCTATTGCTGGTTGTTGTTTATATTGCTGCACCGTATCTGTGGCCAGCATACTGCTTTTAAAGCAGATTGCTTTACCCGCTTGTAATTTAAGCGCATGAATCATTCCATGACCAAGATACCACTCAAATAATGTAGGCTTTTCTGCCTTAATCGGATTTGAGCCAATTCTTAGCAATAAACCATTTAAATGTGGTGGGATAATTCCTGATATTTTTAAGGTGGTTGTGATAATTTCTTCAACTGGCTGGTAAAGCTTTTTGTGATAAAGATTGACTTCTTTATCACGACGATGCCGTCTTAAAAATCGCCCAATCATGCAGATTAACTTTTGTCTCAAAACATTCAAAAATGACTTTTGCGCAGTCATCTTTGGGTAATGTTTGAGTTTCAATTGTGTTTTGCGATACATACAGCATCTCAGTTTTTATATTCAAACCCTTGTTTGAGCATAGAATACTCTTGTATTGAAAGCTACCGTATTCCTTGAAAGACATCCATCCTTCGCCTGATCAACATGACTGAGTCTATTGCTGTGTTCTGTTTAATCGGCATAAAAAAGCAACCTTACGGTTGCTCTTCTATTCAATCAAAGTCATTTATTGATCAATAATGTCTGTGCCTTTAGGCGGCACAAAATTAAAGGTAGACGCAGGGATAGCGGCATTGACCTGTACATTGTTAAAACGCACAGTGGTTGTTTGACCTAAAGAATCTTGCAAGATCATTAAAGTCGGTGCATTTTTCGCCCCAAAACTGATCGTCAAACTTTGGAAAGCACCATCTTTTTGTTTTGGATACAAGGTATAGTAAGTTTTACCTGCATTAGGCTGAGTAATACGATAAGCCTTTTGAATTTGTTCTGTATTACCACTGAGGAGTAATGCTGGTGTATTGGCAACCTGCTCATCTAAACTTTGGCGTACAGCCTGCTGTAAGTCAGGATCATAAATCCACACTGTACGACCTGCGGTCACAATAGTCTGTTTTGCGGGCGTGGTGGTTTCCCAATAGAATTTACCAGGACGTTCAACCTTCATTGTACCTTTAAAGGTTTGATTCATATGCTGAGCGGTTAAACCCTTTTTCTGTGCAACTTTACCTGTTTGAGTCGCTTTTGTGGTTTGCTCAAAATTTGCAGTAAAGCTTTTTACACCACTGAGTTGTTTAACCAGATTGGCAGTTGCTTGTTGCTCCGAAGCAGCAGTTGCTGCAAAAACTGTTGTGCTCATTACAGGTGCAAACAGCGCTGCACTTATAGCCACTGCACCCATCGTTTTACGAAGCATATTCATATGTTCACCTTTTCTATGTCTGCACTTCAATTAAAATATTCAAATAATATTTGGCACAGAATGTAATTTATTAGATTGCTTATCTTAAACCAAATTGAGTCAGTAATAATTGAGAAAATAAGAAGTTTTGTATTGTTATTGGTGCAATATGTTGAAAATTATTCATCATGATGAAGATGATTTTTTGTTTAATGCTAAAAAAACTGATAAAAAAACCCGCAATAAAGCGGGCTTTTTTGCACTATTAAAGCTTACGCTTCAACAGATACATAGCGACGGCCAAATTGACCTTTCACTTCAAATTTGATTACGCCGTCAGCAGTAGCAAATAAAGTATGGTCACGACCCATACCAACATTTGTACCAGCGTGGAATTCTGTACCACGTTGACGAACGATAATGTTACCAGCAGTCACAGCTTGACCACCGTACATTTTAACACCTAACATTTTAGGATTCGAATCACGACCGTTTTTGGTCGAACCACCGGCTTTTTTAGTTGCCATGTCTATATACTCCTAGTGATTAACCTGCGATCGTAGTAATTTTCAACTCGGTAAACCATTGACGGTGACCTTGTTGTTTACGGTAGTGCTTACGACGACGCATTTTAACAATACGAATTTTGTCATGACGACCGTGACCAACCACTTCTGCAGTTACTTTTGCGCCAGCTACAACTGGAGCACCGATTTGAATGCTTTCGCCATTCACAACCATTAATACATCATCAAATGTAATAGTCGCGCCAGTTTCAGCTTTCAACAATTCTACTTTAAGGGTTTCACCCTCAACAACACGGTGCTGTTTACCACCGCTTTGGATTACTGCGTACATAATGTACTCCAACTTACCCGTGTCGTCGTGCCGATAAAGGAATATATCGATCTTAAGACGAACGCCACTGGGGGTTATTCAAAGGCAAAGATTTTAAGTGATAATGAATTAAACAACAAGTCATTTCCAGCAAATATTATCATTGTATAGAAAATAATCTACATAAAACGGTTTTTTTAAGATTTCCCCTTTGATAATATGAATTTTTTTTTAAGATACAGCTAAAATTGAAATAGATTTTTAAAACAAATCCGCTACTATGTAGCTCAAAAGAATGATCGATTGAATGTTCAATGCTTTATTCATCTTTGGACAAAGAAAGAACAAATCATTAAGATTCAGGCACGATGTCTGCTTGCAAAAGCAACATTCAGACATGTTAATTGTTACACTAGCAACTTATAACGCATTTGCATGAGGCTCCCACCCGATGACCATCGACTTTAAGCAAGATATTCTCGCTCCAGTTGCAACCGACTTTGCTGCAATGGACAAGTTTATTAATGAAGGGATTACCTCAAAAGTTGCTTTAGTGATGGCCGTCAGTAAACATGTTGTTGAAGCTGGCGGTAAACGCATGCGTCCAATCATGTGCCTACTTGCAGCGAAAGCATGTGGTGCAACAGATCTACAGATGGACCCTTATCGTAAACTGGCAGCAATCATTGAAATGCTGCATACCGCAACATTGGTACATGATGATGTTGTAGATGAATCTGGTTTACGTCGTGGCCGTCCAACTGCAAACGCAACTTGGAACAACCAAACTGCTGTGTTGGTGGGTGATTTTCTGATTTCTCGAGCTTTTGATCTTCTGGTTGATCTCGACAATATGATCTTGCTCAAAGACTTTTCGACTGGCACTTGTGAAATTGCCGAAGGTGAAGTGTTACAGCTTCAAGCACAGCATCAACCCGAAACGACTGAACAAACTTATTTAGATATTATTCACGGTAAAACTTCTCGTTTATTTGAACTTGCAACTGAAGGTGCTGCCATCATTGCAGGGAAACCTGAGTATCGTGAACCATTACGTTTATTTGCAGGTCATTTTGGCAATGCCTTTCAAATCATTGATGATATTTTAGACTATACCTCTGATGCTGAAACATTAGGTAAAAATATTGGTGATGATTTAATGGAAGGTAAACCCACTTTACCTTTAATCTCTGCCTTAGCAAATACTCAGGGTGAAGAGCACGAAATTATCCGTAAAAGTATCGCAACTGGTGGAACAAGCGATTTAGATCGTGTGATTGAAATTGTTCAGAGCTCAGGTGCTTTAGATTATTGTAGTCGCCGTGCCACAGAAGAAACTCAAGCTGCGATTCAAGCTTTGAATCATTTACCTGAATCTGAGTATCGCCAGGCATTGTATAATTTAGCGCAACTTGCCTTACATCGAATTCAATAAAATTTAACAAGGCTTATGCATATACAATTTAATGATCTTTTCCTCCTTATGCAGGAACAACTCGATGGCATAAAAGTTGTTCCCAATCCTGATATATTAATTGAGTTAATCAATCGTATCAGACCCAGTGACAGCCACAATTTAGAAGAAAGTCAAAATAAATTTGATGCTTTAATTCAAGCACTGCTCACTACGCCCAATGCATCTTCTGCATTTCAAGGTTATTTACTCAAGCTGGTCAATCACTATAAACAAGCAGGATTGTATGCAGATAGTGGGATTTTATCTTTAGACGGCTTTTGGAATCAGCTTGGGCAACGGATTGGTGCACATTTTCTACCTTTATTAACAGACGAATCAGATCTCAAAGATTTGGTTGGCAAAGTGTTTCACCAGCGTAGTGATAAATATTGGCTGGAAAATATCAGTGAAAAGAAATGGGAACAATTGTTCCGATTACTCAATCAAGGTCATCGTTATAAAAACGATAAATTGGGAATTAAACGCGATATTGTCAAAGCCATTACGGTGCTTTCCTATCGAATCAGTGGTATTGGCTTATATCCTGAATTTATCAATGCCTACCCTGAGCTTCAAGAATATGAATCGCCATTTTTAGTTCAAAACCGTGAAATTGTTGAGTTTATAGAAGCATATAAAAAGCAACATCGCGATGAAGATGAGTTTGCTGTGGGCATTCCTCCCGATGCAGACCAAGCATTGGTCATGATTGAACAATGTCGTGATGTGGTACAGAAAATCCGTCGAGCAATTAAACGGATTGGGGTGAGCTTAAGCCTGACTTATTTACTCTCGCTACTAGAACAATGTATTGATCGAATTGAACTCTTACTCAATCTTCTGGTCGAAGATGATCAGATTCGTTATCAGCTCTGCGGTGAATTGCTCACGGACTTAGTCAATGCACACTATAGTGAAACCAGTGTGCGTGATTTACTTAAAACCAACAGTGAGTTAATCGCACTACAAGTCACTGAAAATGCCAGTAAGACAGGCGAACATTATGTAAGTACCGATAAGAAAGGTTTCTTTGGCATGTATAAAGCAGCTGCAGGTGCAGGTGCGATTATTGCAACCATGGCAACCCTGAAAATACTGACTGCACGTTTAGTCCTTGCACCATTTTTGCATGCTTTTCTCTACAGTATGAATTATTCATTGGGTTTTATCCTGATCCATGTTTTGCACTTTACTGTAGCAACCAAACAACCTGCGATGACAGCGGCCGCACTTGCATCAACAGTTCAGCACCAAAAAGGTTCAAAAACAGCGCAAATTGCTGAACTTGCCGGACTGATTATTAATATTATTCGGACCCAGTTTATTGCAATTCTGGGAAATATTTCGATTGCGATTCCTACTGCCGCATTAATTACCTATCTATGGCAGCTGTCAATGCATGAACCACTTTTGACGCATGCTAAAGCCACAACCTTACTCGCCAGTCTAAATCCATTTACTTCATTGGCAGTTCCTCATGCAGCAATTGCCGGTGTTTGTTTATTTTTATCAGGATTAATCGCTGGATATTTTGACAATATGTCAGTCTATCGAAAAGTCGGTCCCCGCTTAAAAGCCCACATAAAATTGAAAAAAATGATGGGACAAGCCAGACTGGACAAGTTTGCAGACTATATAGAGCGAAACTTAGGCGCTTTAGCGGGTAATTTTATCTTTGGGATCATGCTTGGAAGTATGGGAACCATTGGTTTTATCTTAGGTTTACCTTTAGATATCCGCCATATTGCGTTTGCTGCTGCCAACTTTATTCAAGGCTTAATGACCATCAATGGTTCACCTGATATTGGCCTCATCATTGTGTCTTTCCTTGGGGTGTTGTGTATTGGTTTGACCAACTTATTTGTCAGCTTCACGCTCACCATTATTGTGGCACTCAGAGCAAGACAAGTTCGTTTTTCACAATGGAAACCATTGGCAAAACTTATATTTACCCATTTTTCTACCCGTCCGCTAGATTTCTTCTGGCCGCCAAAACAACCCTTACAACTTGAAGATGAGGCAAACTCACAAAGCAAACTAAATCACTAGGATTTTTGTTATTTTTTGTGCAAATTGTTAAATATTTCACAAAAAGAAATTAGTATAAATTACCTAAATTTACTCACTTGAAAAAAAGTGTACTGGCTAGTACACTTCGGTTGATTAAATAAACTTAACGTACGCAATTTATATACTCTAGGTTAACTTATGCCTTACGTATTGCTCCTTATTGGCTGTATAGGTTTACTTATTGGGAGTGTTGGTTTAAACATTAACCAGATACAACAGTTTGATTTTTCAAGCGTTGTATGGATGAGTTCACACCGTTTAGAGGTCTTAAATGGTCTAGCACTCACCCTATCCTATCTGGGCGGCTTACCGTCAATGATCGTGATTGCAGGGCTATGTAATTTATATTTCATACGTCTAAAACAATATGCAAATGTGCTGATGATTAGTATTGGACTGCTCGGTGCTGCGGCAATTGGTTGGATACTCAAATATCTGGTCAATCGTCCTAGACCCGATGAAATTTACCAAATGGTGCAAACCTATGGTGCTTCATTTCCTAGTGCTCACAGTATTTATGCAGCGATTGTATGCTGTTCGATTATGTTTATATTTCAAAAGCATCGCCAAGTTAAATGGATTAGCTTGGGGGGCTTTTTATGGTTTCTAAGCATGGGGGGCTCTAGAATTTATCTAGGGGCACATTTCCCAACTGATGTACTCACTGGATGGGGTATAGGTGTCATATGGGCTGCAATTTTATGGCTCATACTGTCACGAGAAACGTTAAGACAGAACAAATTATTTTTAGATAAGAATCTAAACGAGGTGGAATAATGATGTCGGCAAAGCTTTGGGCTCCTGCCCTTACTGCTTGTGCTCTCGCAACAAGTATTGCACTTGTAGGCTGCAGCAAAGATCCTAAATCAGCACAACAAGCTGGTGGTGCTGCCCAAAAAATGCCGCCGACTGAAGTTGGTGTCATTGTTGCTCAGCCACAAAGCGTAGAACAAAGTGTTGAACTTTCTGGTCGTACTTCAGCGTATCAAATCTCTGATGTTCGCCCACAAACAAATGGCGTGATTTTAAAACGTTTGTTTACTGAAGGTAGTTTTGTTCGTGAAGGTCAACCTCTTTATGAGATTGACTCGAGTATCAATCGTGCAAACTTAGACAGTGCAAAAGCAGCTTTAGTACGTCAGCAAGCAAACTTAAATGCCTTGCAGGTTAAAGCAAATCGTTATCGTCAACTTGTCGGCATCAATGCTGTTTCTAAGCAAGAGTTTGATGATTTGCTTGCACAAATCAAACTTGCTGAAGCAGATATTGCAGCGTCAAATGCTGCTGTTAAAAATGCGCAAATTGACCTAGGTTATTCAACTGTTCGTTCACCTATTTCAGGTCAATCTGGTCGTTCTTCAGTCACTGCTGGTGCTTTGGTGACTGCAAACCAAGCCAATGCTTTGGTTACGATTCAGCAACTTGACCCAATTTATGTAGACATCAGCCAATCAAGTGCTGAGTTATTACGTCTACGTCAACAGTTAAGCCAAGGTAGTATTGATCGTAGCAACAACACCAAAGTTCGTTTAAAACTTGAAGATGGTAGCTACTACGGTGTGGAAGGAAACCTTGCATTTTCTGATGCTAGTGTAGATCCAAGCACAGGTTCTGTGACTTTACGTGCAGTCTTCTCAAATCCTAATCATTTATTATTGCCGGGTATGTTTGCCAATGCGCAGATCGTACAAGGCGTAATTCCAAATGCTTACTTAGTTCCACAAGCAGCAATTACACGCACACCAACTGGCCAAGCAATCGCGATGCTTGTAAATGCAAAAGGTGTAGTTGAAAGCCGTCCTGTAACAACTGTAGGTGTTCAAGGTAAAGATTGGATCGTCACTCAAGGCCTAAATACTGGCGATAAAGTGATTGTTGATGGTATTGCCAAAGTAAAACCAGAACAAGCTGTGGTTGCTAAACCTTATCAGCCTCAAGCGGCTGCACCACAAGCAGGTGCTAAACCAGGTACAGCAGCACAACCTGTTCAACAAAATAAATCCAGTGAACAAAAAGCTACTTCAAATGCATAAGGGGTAGACGAATATGGCTCAATTTTTTATTCATCGCCCCATTTTTGCGTGGGTGATTGCACTGGTAATTATGTTGGCGGGTATTCTGACGCTAACAAAAATGCCTGTTGCTCAGTATCCAACAATTGCTCCTCCTGTAGTGACAATTGCTGCAACTTATCCTGGTGCTTCTGCACAAACTGTTGAGAACACCGTAACTCAGATCATTGAACAACAAATGAATGGTCTAGATGGTTTACGTTATATCTCATCAAACAGTGCGGGTAATGGTCAGGCATCAATTAACCTGAATTTTGAACAAGGTATTGATCCAGACATTGCACAGGTTCAAGTACAGAACAAATTACAGTCAGCGACAGCACTTTTACCTGAAGATGTACAACGTCAAGGCGTAAAAGTGACCAAATCAGGCGCGAGCTTTATGCAAGTACTTGCATTTTATTCGCCAGATGGCAGCCTTTCTGGCGCTGACATTAAAGACTATGTAAATTCAAATATTTCTGAACCACTGAGTCGTGTTGCAGGCGTAGGTGAAATTCAAGTCTTTGGTGGTCAATATGCAATGCGTATCTGGCTAGACCCAGCTAAAATGACCAGTTTGCAAGTTACACCAAGTGATATTGCTGCTGCCATTCGTGCACAAAACTCACAAGTGGCTGTAGGTCAATTGGGTGGTGCTCCTGCTGTACAAGGTCAAATCCTGAATGCGACTGTCAATGCGCAAAGCATGTTGCAAACACCTGAACAATTTAAAAACATCTTCCTAAAAAACACGTCTTCTGGTGCTCAAGTTCGTTTGGGTGATGTTGCACGCGTAGAATTAGGTTCAGACAGTTATCAATTCGATTCTAAATTTAATGGTAACCCTGCGGGCGGTGTAGCAATTAAATTGGCAACAGGTGCAAATGCACTTGATACAGCCGCTGCTGTAGAAAAACGCCTCACTGAATTACGTAAAAACTACCCTGAAGGCTTAAAAGATAAAATTGCTTATGACACCACACCGTTTATTAAGCTTTCAATTGAAAGTGTGGTACATACGTTAATTGAAGCAATCGTTCTTGTATTCTTCGTGATGTTCTTGTTCTTACAGAACTGGCGTGCAACGATTATCCCAACAATGGCAGTTCCTGTGGTTGTACTTGGGACATTTGCAGTTATTAATATTTTTGGCTTCTCAATCAACACCTTAACCATGTTCGCCATGGTACTGGCGATTGGTCTATTGGTCGATGATGCCATCGTTGTGGTTGAGAACGTCGAACGGGTAATGCAAGAAGAACATGCTGGTCCAGTTGAAGCCACTGAAAAATCGATGAAGCAAATTTCAGGTGCTTTGGTCGGTATTACCAGCGTATTGACTGCTGTATTTGTACCAATGGCGTTCTTTGGTGGTACTACGGGGGTAATTTACCGTCAGTTCTCGATCACGCTCGTTACAGCAATGGTTTTGTCTTTAATCGTTGCTTTAACTTTTACCCCAGCTCTTTGTGCAACATTGTTAAAACAGCATGATCCAAATCAAGAACCAAGCAATAACATTTTTGCGCGTTTCTTCCGTTGGTTTAACCGCAGTTTTGAAAAAGTAGCAGAGAAATACCAAGGTGGTGTCAATCGTATGACCCATCATAAGATATTCTCTGGTGCGATCTATATTGCTGTGATTGTTGCCTTAGTTGGACTGTACAAAATGCTCCCCTCTTCTTTCTTACCAGAAGAAGACCAAGGCGTAGTTATGACGTTGGTTCAGCTACCACCAAGTGCCAGCCTTGAACGAACAGATAAAGTCATCACAACCATGACCGATTACTTCTTAAATAAGGAAAAAGCACATGTAGATACTATTTTTACAGTTTCTGGTTTCTCATTTACAGGTGTCGGGCAAAATGCTGGTTTAGCTTTTATTAAATTGAAAGACTGGAGTGAACGTACCACACCTGAATCACAAATTGGCGCCATTATTCAACGCGGTATGGCACTGAATATGATTGTAAAAGATGCATCATACATCATGCCATTGCAATTACCTGCAATGCCTGAATTAGGTGTTTCATCAGGTTTTGACATCCAATTGAAAGATGCCAGTGGTCAAGGTCACGATAAACTCATTGCTGCACGTAATGCTATTTTAGGTATGGCTTCTCAAGACAAACGTCTTGCAGGTGTTCGTCCAAATGGTCAAGAAGATACCCCTCAATATCAAATCAACATTGATCAAGCGCAAGCTGGTGCAATGGGAGTCAGTATTGCGGATATTAATTCGACCATGAGCATGGCGTGGGGTGGTTCTTATATCAATGACTTCGTTGATCGTGGTCGTGTGAAAAAAGTTTATGTTCAAGGCGAATCAAACGCTCGTATGATGCCTGAAGACTTAAACAAATGGTATGTACGTAACAATAGCGGCACCATGGTTCCATTCTCTGCGTTTGCAACAGGTCAATGGACCTATGGTTCACCTCGTCTCGAACGTTATAACGGTGTAGCTTCTGCGAACATTCAAGGTACACCAGCGCCGGGCGTAAGTTCGGGAGATGCGATGCTTGCCATGGAAGAAATTATTGGTAAGTTACCGTCTATGGGCTTAACAGGTTTCGACTATGAATGGACGGGTCTGTCTTTAGAAGAACGTGAATCTGGTAGTCAAACTGTTCCGCTTTTGATTCTTTCTTTGCTTATTGTATTCCTTTGCCTTTCAGCTTTATATGAAAGTTGGTCTATCCCTGTTTCAGTATTGCTAGTCGTACCTTTAGGTGTTATTGGTGCATTTACTTTAACCTGGTTGGGCATGGTCATCAAAGGTGATCCTAACTTATCATTTAACATCTACTTCCAAGTCGCGATCGTTGCAGTCATCGGTTTGTCTGCAAAAAATGCGATTTTGATTGTAGAGTTTGCAAAAGAGTTGCAAGAACAAGGTGAAGAATTGTTTGAAGCGACATTGCATGCTGCAAAAATGCGTTTACGTCCAATTATCATGACAACCTTAGCGTTCGGTTTCGGTGTATTACCACTTGCTTTATCAAGCGGTGCTGGTGCCGGTAGCCAACACTCAGTCGGTTATGGTGTATTAGGTGGTGTAATTAGCTCAACACTTTTAGGTATCTTCTTTATTCCTGTGTTCTTCGTATGGATTCGTAGTATCTTTAAGTACAAACCTAAAAATCAAAATATTCAGGAGCATAAATCGTGATGCAAAAAGTATGGTCTATTTCAGGTCGTAGCATTGCGGTATCTGCACTTGCGCTTGCTTTGACAGCTTGTCAAAGCATGCGTGGCCCAGAACCCGTAGCTCAAGCGAACATACCAACAGGTTATATTCAAAATAACGGTGGTACATCTATTGCTGAACAAGGTTATAAAGAGTTTTTTGCAGATCAACGCTTACTTCAAGTGCTTGATCTTGCTTTAGCCAATAACCGTGATTTACGTACAGCAACATTGAACATTCAACGTGCTCAACAAGCCTATCAAATCACTGAAAACAATCAGTTACCAACGATTGGTGCAAGTGGTGGTCTGTTACGTCAGGATCAAGGTGTAGGTGCTCAAACACGTTATAATGTGGGTCTTGGTGTAACTGCTTATGAGTTAGACTTCTGGGGTCGGGTAAAAAGTTTAAAAGACAATGCGCTTGATACTTATTTATCGACTGCAAGTGCGCGTGATGCAACGCAAATCAGCTTAATTAGTCAAGTTGCACAAGCTTGGTTAAATTACTCTTTTGCCAGCGCACAACTTAAGCTCGCTGACCAAACATTAAAAGCGCAGCTTGACTCTTATAACCTCAACAAAAAACGTTTTGATGTCGGTATCGACAGTGAAGTGCCTGTTCGTCAGGCTCAGATTTCTGTTGAAACCGCACGTAATGATGTTGCCAATTATAAGACTCAAATTGCACAAGCTCAGAACTTGCTAAATCTGCTTGTTGGACAATCAGTTCCAGACAACTTATTGCCAACACAACGTGTAACGCGTATTACCTCAAATGCTGCGTTCGCTTCTGGTTTACCAAGTGACTTGCTGAACAACCGTCCAGACGTCAAAGCGGCTGAATACCAACTTTCTGCTGCTGGTGCGAATATCGGTGCTGCGAAAGCACGCTTATTCCCAACCATCAGTTTGACGGGTACTGCAGGTTATGCATCTACTGATTTAAGTGATTTATTTAAATCAGGTGCTTTCGTTTGGTCTTTAGGTCCTAGTCTTGATATTCCGTTATGGGATTGGGGCACACGTAAAGCGAACATTAAGATTTCAGAAACAGATCAACAAATTGCGTTATCTGACTATGAAAAATCAATTCAATCTGCTTTCCGTGAAGTCAATGATGCATTAGCGACTCGCCAAAATATTGGTGATCGTCTTTCTGCTCAAAAACGTTTAGTTGATGCAACCAATACTACGTATAAACTTTCAAATGCCCGCTTCCGTGCAGGTATTGATAGTTACTTAACTGTTTTAGATGCTCAACGTACTTCTTACTCTGCTGAACAAGGTTTATTGCTATTAGAGCAAGCAAACTTAAACAATCAGGTAGAAGTTTATAAAACCCTTGGTGGTGGTCTAAAAGCCAACACTGCGGATCAAATTGCACAACCAGCCTCTTCATCTGAATTGAAATATCATTCAAAAGATAAAAAAGTCAGTTAATCTCAGTTTGATGATCAAAGCTCACTTCGGTGGGCTTTTTTTATTGCTTTTTGATGGATAATTTCCTATGTTTAAAGCAAGACATCATCAATGAATATTTAAAATGAAACTCAGTAATTTAGAAACTGTTCCAGCACATGTCATAAAGCAACAGCTTGATGTCGTTTATGGAAGCACGGTCCGCAGTAAACATGTCGGACGTGACTTTATGGCTGGTCTAAAAAATATTGTCGGTGGTGAACTCAAAGGCTATACCGAATTATTAGAAGAATCACGTCAAGAAGCCATGAATCGTATGATTGAAAAAGCACGTGTTTTAGGTGCCAATGCAATTGTCGGTATCCGTTTTTCTACGTCTAATATTGCGCAAGGTGCTTCAGAACTTTTTGTCTATGGTACTGCGGTCATTGTTGAACCGACCACAACACAACTTCCTGACCCATTTTCAAAATAGGCGAAACAGATGGATGGTTTAATTTTTAAAATTGGGCTCACACTGGTTCTGTTTTTTATTGGCTGGGGGTTTGGACGTTTTATCGAACAAAAGCATTTAAAAGAATTGGCAGACAATGAACAACGACTTGCTCATATTCGGATTGATACCAATAAGTTCCAAGTCTCTGAAAAGCATGGACAACTCATCAGTAGTAATGTGGTGATTTCACATGATTATTTTAAATATATTATCGCGCAAATTCAGAACTTCTTTGGTGGTCGTTTAACCACCTATGAGAGTGTCGTCGATCGCGCACGTCGAGAAGCGATTGTCAGATTAAAACAGGAAGCTGAAAATATTGGAGCAACGCATATCATGGGCTTACGTTTAAGTACTACAGAACTCGGTATGCAAGGTGGGATGGTTGAAGTGTTTGCCTACGGAACAGCAACTTAATCTCACTCCACTTTTTTAAATAATCATCATGATTTTTTCATCAGAATACATAATCGCTGTTGGACTTTCTGGTTTTGTATTCTGGTGATGTAAAGATCTGGGAATACCGTGACCATAACAAAAATGAAAGAATCTTAACTTCATGAACAGGTTAGACATCATGAAAGCTTTAGCACTTAAAATAAGTATCGGATTACTGTCTATGCTTCCATTCACAATAAATGCAGAATTGATTGTATTGGCTTCGCCACAAAGTCAGGATAAGTACTATGCAGAAAAAATCGATGATATCTTTGATTTCCACGTCGATTATGCAAAGAAAATTATTCAAAATGGTGACAATGTGATGATCTTAACCGATCAACAACTTTACCCTGATTATGTCAAAGCATTGGGTAAACAGCATGTCACCATCGCGCCTATGCAAGATATTTGGATGCGTGATTTTAGCAGTGCCAATCCCAATCAACCTGTTCTTTTTCGTTATACCGCAGCAGGACAAGGTGGAACCAAAAAAGCTCAAGCCATTTCTGATGATGTTCAAGCAGACTTTAAAGCCTATAGTCAAAAAGCTGGTTTAAAATTTACCCAGACTCAACTGCTCAATGATGGCGGTAATTGGGTTGAAGATGGTTATGGCAATGTTGTGTTAAGCACCAAGTTCTTAGCTGACAATCATTTAACCGAAAACCAAGCTAGAGCACAGCTGATCCGTTTAACGGGCGCTAAACATATTGCATTTATTGAAGCGGATGAACAAGGTGGTTTAGAACATGCGGATGGTGTCGTAAGCTTTATAGATCAGAATACTTTAGTGATTAACACCTATCCTGAAGACCCCGACTACGCCAAACAGTTAAAAATTGATTTAAAACGCGGTATTCCAGATATCAAAATTCATGAAATCACCACACCTTATGATGGTAGTGAAATTTATGATGAGAAATTTGGTTCAGCTTGTGGTTTATATACCAATATGCTGGTCACGCCTAAGCATATTTATTTTCCGCAATTTGGTATTAAACAAGATGCACTGGCATTACAGCAAATTCGTCGTCTAACCAAACGAACAGTCATTCCAATTCACTCTGCACAAGTGTGCCATATGGGCGGTGGAGTACGCTGTATGTCATGGCAATTAAGAGGCAAAAATGCTGAATTGTTATTAAACGACTTCAATAAAATACATTAAGCATTCGATTTTTACCCTTTCAAATATCCTGTTATTTTAAAAACATTCATCTTTTAGCTCACTGCTATTTTTACTCGCGAACGAGAAGATGAATGTTTAATAATCAGCATTACTATCCAACTGCTTATATTGCCTATCTGTACTGATATTCATCTTTAAAACTTTTAGGAAATTGATATTTTTTCCCATCAAATTTTAAAACAAACCGTTGTTGCGACGAGTGATGATTAACTTCTTGACAATCCTCGTTTATCACTTGCGTCTGGTAGCGTTTAATTTTGCTATTGACCAAAATATCCGTATATTTCTTGGTTTGGGTTGACTGCATGACTAAGGTAGAAGCGCGTTCTTCAATATCTGCATTACAATTCATATCTATTTCTGCCCGATTACGTGTCACAATCAAGCTGTCCAGAATTTGTTGTTTATTTTTAAGGTCATATAAATTTAAAAGTTGCATAGAAAAAGGAAAGGGCTGTGAGTGACCTGAGTAATTTAATCTTAGACCCAAAGCTCGATTTGAATCAGTGACTTTATAATTTGCTGTATCCAGCTCAATTGAATTTAAGCTAATTGCATCCGAAACCATGCGTTCTGCAACAGCATAGTGATAAATCACCTTTAAATTTTTTGGATTAAACTTAAATAAGTCTAAAGCATAATTCCCTTCTTCTGGGTGTCCTTTTACAGGAATCCATTGGGCATAGGCCATGATCATATTTGAATTATCAACAGGATCGAGTTTACAGTCGATTAAAGACTGTTCAAGCTTTACAATTTTAGCCTGCTTCAATATTTGCGCAACAACTTGAGTATCATCACAAATATTTGCATAAACGGCACTGATCAATATGAATTGTAGACTGATGGCTTTAAAAATTATTTTCATTAGATTTAACATCTTTTTTTGTGCTTATAAAGACGGAACATATTAAGAAAAAGCGCTTAGACAATGTATAAACGCCTTATCAATACAGGCAAAATTTATGAATTTTCAATCACTTTACTTTCATCTTGCGAATCATTTTATAAAGTGTCGATGGTGATAGACGAGAAACCAACACACCCAATTTTTCTTTACGCCCACCCACGACAATATATTCTTGACCCTTTAATAAAGCGGAAACTGTTTTCTTCGCAAAATCATCAGCTTCTAATCCATTTTCAATGGCTTCATCCTGATGTGCCTGTGCTTTTCCTGCACCATTTAAGGCATTGAAAGATACATTGGTTTTTACAAAACCAGGGAAAATAACAGAAACATTAACACCATCTTGTGCCACTTCTGCGCGTAAACTGTTTGCCCACATATGAATCGCTGCTTTTGCTGCAGAGTAAGATGCCCGATATTGCGTCCCCAATAAGCCCGCAACGCTAGAAATATACGCAATTCGCCCAGATTTTTGAGCTAAAAAGGTTGGTAAAACCAATTTGGTCAAAAACACTTGAGAGAAGTAATCAATTTCCATAATCGCACGTTCAGTTTGCATTGTGGTATCAGCAATCAGTGCCCTTTGGCTTAAACCCGCATTGTTGATCAACCAATCAATACGCCCTTTCTCATCTAAGACTTGTTCATATGCATGGCGTACTTGTGCTTCATCGGTAATATCCATTGCCACAGAAATATGATGATCTGGGTTAAGAAGACTTATACGAACTTTTTCAAGTTCTTCTAAACGTCTTGCACTTAAAACCACTTGTGCACCTTGTAAAGCACATTCAGCAGCCAAGGCTTTACCAATCCCTGAAGATGCGCCTGTAATCCAAACCACCTTTCCTTCTAAGCTTTCCATTTTATTATGCTCTTGAATATGGTGAATAAATATTAGACCACGTGACCCACCAAATCAATCAAGTGATTTGCTTTTAAAAACTAACCTTCAACTAAAAACTTTTTAAAATGTTCTGCATAATGTTGCGCCTTTTCTACATTGCGAGGATTGTATTCATCGCCAACTTTTTCTAAGCGTTTATAGCCAGTACTGGTGATCATATTAATCACACCATTTAAGGTTTTATCGACCACAAAGTTAAATTTTAACAAAGTCTTAGGGTCACGGATAAATTCTGATACACCGAGGTCAATAATTTTAACCAAATTTTTTAGTGTCACAGGCAAAGCACTGGTATCCCCTTGAATGACCTTTTGAATATTGCTAGTCGCTTCTTGCCCTAAGCTACGGTCTAATTGGTAATACATCACCACTTCAGTTGCATCTGAATCTTCAAACTTTTTAAGAATATGGTTTGCCACAGGCTTTAGACGATCATTACTAAAAAAGGAAATTGACCACGGCATATATTTTTTTAATGCCCCTTCAATCTGATCAAAAATCTGTTCAGCTTCTTTGAGCTTTTTCTTCCCTGTCGCATCTAGTGCATCATTTTTACGTTGTTCATCAAGTAAGGTTCCAAAAACCTGATCCAGCACTTGGCATGACATTTCCGTAAAGACATTACCTAATTGTTTTGCCAGATCTCTTTTTTCGCCATGATTCAAACTTTGGGTAATGCTTTTTAACTCTTGGTACGTCTGCTGTTTAATCAATAAATCGATTTTATACTGCATTGTTATGTGTCCTTTTGTTGTTTTGTCCTATTCAATTTTGATCTTAGCAAAACTTGAAATATCTTGCATTGTCTTTAACTACTGCTATTTGTTGAATATCAATCACAAATACTTTCAATAAATCAAATACCTAAAACACGTATTTGTAAATATGACCCAGTTAAAACCCCACAATATCCAACATTTGTCATATTTAAGATCGATAAAAACAACAAATGCATCTTGTATTCTCATGTTTTGATTGCTGCATTTAATTCAAGATAAATATGCCATAACAGGAATCAACATTCCTAATGAATATTTGCTACAATGAATGCAATTTTTTACTTACTTTTGATCTGTTTTTACTATGACTGATTCAGCGCAAAATATTGCTACAACCTACGATCCTACCGAGATCGAGAAAAAATGGTACAAGACTTGGGAAGAGAAAGGTTATTTCCAACCGTCTCGTAAAGGCGATTCATTCTGTATCATGATTCCGCCACCGAACGTCACGGGTAGCTTGCACATGGGTCATGGTTTTAACAATGCCATCATGGATGCCTTGACACGTTACAATCGTATGTCTGGTAAAAATACTTTATGGCAACCAGGTACTGACCATGCGGGTATTGCAACGCAAATGGTGGTTGAGCGTCAATTGGCAGCTCAAGACATTAGTCGTCATGACTTAGGACGTGAAAAGTTCATCGACAAAATTTGGGAATGGAAAGAACAATCTGGCGGTACAATTACCCGTCAAATTCGTCGCCTTGGCTCATCTGTAGATTGGTCACGTGAACGTTTCACCATGGATGATGGCCTTTCAAATGCTGTTAAAGAAGTATTTGTAAAACTGCATGAACAAGGTTTGATTTACCGTGGCAAACGCTTGGTAAACTGGGACCCTAAACTACAAACTGCACTTTCAGACCTAGAAGTTGAATCAGATAAAGAAGAACAAGGTTCATTGTGGCACTTCAAATACTTCTTTGAAGATAAGTCTCTACGTACTCAAGACGGTCACGATTATTTAGTGGTTGCAACAACCCGTCCAGAAACATTACTGGGTGATACTGCTGTTGCAGTTGCTCCAGATGACGAACGTTATGCACACCTTGTTGGTAAAAATATTATCCTGCCGATTACAGGTCGTGCGGTTGCGATTGTTAAAGATGAATATGTCGATAAAGAATTCGGTACAGGTTGTGTAAAAATCACCCCTGCACATGACTTCAATGACTATGAAGTGGGCAAACGTTGTGAACTCGCAATCATCAACATTTTCAACAAAAATGCCGAAGTTTTAGCTGATTTTGAGTTTATCGCAAAAGCTGGTGAAGCGATTTCTAAAACCATCCCAGCACCAGCTGATTATATTGGTTTAGAGCGCTTTGCTGCACGTAAAAAATTGGTTGCACAAGCTGAAGCTGAAGGTTGGTTAGACCAAATTCAACCCTATACGCTGAAACCACCACGTGGTGACCGTTCAGGTGTGATCATTGAACCCTTATTGACCGACCAATGGTATGTCAAGATTGCGCCTCTTGCAGAGCCTGCAATCAAAGCAGTAAAAGACGGCGATATTAAGTTTGTGCCTGAACAATACAGCAATATGTATATGGCTTGGATGAACAACATTCAAGATTGGTGTATTTCTCGTCAATTGTGGTGGGGTCACCGTATCCCAGCTTGGTACGATGCAGAAGGCAACATTTATGTTGGTCGTTCTGAAGAAGAAGTTCGTGAAAAAAACAATATCGCCGCTGATATTGAATTAAACCAAGATGAAGATGTACTGGATACATGGTTCTCTTCAGGTCTTTGGACCTTCTCTACACTGGGTTGGACCGGTGATGAAGCAAAAGATAAAGAAAACTATTTCTTAAATACATTCCACCCAACGGATGTATTGGTTACTGGTTTTGACATCATTTTCTTCTGGGTTGCCCGAATGATCATGATGACCATGCACTTCATGAAAAATGAAGATGGCACACCGCAAGTTCCATTTAAAACTGTGTATGTACATGGTTTGGTTCGTGACGGTGAAGGTCAAAAAATGTCTAAATCTAAAGGTAACGTACTTGACCCATTAGATTTAATTGATGGTGTAGATCTTGAAACCTTAGTACAAAAACGTACTACTGGTTTAATGAACCCTAAAGATGCACCAAAGATTGAGAAATCTACGCGTAAAGAATTCCCTGAAGGTATTCAAGCTTACGGTACAGATGCGGTTCGTTTTACTTTCTGTGCACTTGCCAATACAGGTCGTGACATTAAGTTCGATATGAAACGTGTTGAAGGCTACCGTAACTTTGCCAACAAAATCTGGAACGCAACCCGTTTCGTGATGATGAACTGTGAACAACAGCCAATTGGTCAAGAAATCCGTCAAGATCTTTGGGAACTTCCTGAACAGTGGATTGTCAGCCGTTTACAAAAAGCGGAAGCTGCCGTTCAACAAGCGTTTGCAACCTACCGTTTAGATTTGGCTGCTCAAGCGATTTATGAGTTCATCTGGAATGAATACTGTGACTGGTATGTAGAACTGACCAAACCAGTACTGAATGATGAAAACGTATCGGCTGAGCGTAAAGCAGAAGTTCGTCGTGTCCTTCTTTCTGTAATGGAAGCATCTTTACGTCTTGCGCATCCAATCATGCCATTCTTAACTGAAGAAATTTGGCAGACCCTTGCACCAATGATTGGTATTGGTGGTGAAACCATCATGCTTGCGCCATACCCTGTTCCAAATCCTGAACGTATCAATGATCAGGCTGAAGCAGATATGCTTGGGCTACAAGGCTTGATTGGCGCTGTACGTAATATTCGTGGCGAAATGGGCTTAGGTAATGCACGTTTATTACCTGTATTGCTTCAAAACGCCACTGATGCTGAAAAAGCACAAATTGCACGTATTGAACCACTTTTTAAGGCTTTGGCTAAAGTTGAAAGCATTACCTTCTTAGCAGATGCTGAGCAACCGCCGTTGTCTTCATCTTCTGTCGTTGGTCATGTGTCTGTATTTGTTCCAATGAAAGGTTTGATTGATCCGAAAGCAGAACTTGCTCGTTTGCAAAAAGACTTAGACAAAGTTCAAAAACAGCATGACCAAATTGCTTCTAAACTTGCAAATGAGGGCTTTGTGGCTAAAGCACCTGCTGCTGTTGTTGAAGGTGAAAAAGTTAAACTTGCTGAATTTGTAGATCAGTTAGCCAAGATTAAAGCCAATATGGAACAGATTGCAGCGCTTTAAGCTAAGCTTGCAATTTTGCCTCTAAAGAAGGAAGCTTAATTAAGCTTCCTTCTTTTTTTGAGTAAAATAATTATGGTTATTCAAAAATTAAAACAACATTTCATCAATCAAAATATACGTATCAATCAACCGACTACATTGTTAGAAACGTTAAAATTTGAACAAAAATACGGAGTTAGACTTCCACAAATTTTTAAAGAATATTTTATTTTTTTCAATGGTACAGGTGAAGCCAATTTTGGTGATGAGGGCTATTCTTTCTTTTCTTTAGCTGAATTTAGACCTGTAAAAGATTTAAAAGGGATTGAAAACTTTCCTCATGCAAATTGTTTTGTATTCTCTGAATTCTTACTCTGGATGACTGCATATGCAGTAAAACTAGATGAATATGGCAATGAATTCGGCATTTATGAAATCTGTAATACGCATAATAAAGTTTGTAATAGTTTTGAAGAGTTTATTTTGCTCATAATGAAAGGTGATTTAGAAATATTCGATTGATGATGTTTTTCCGTACAGCATTCAACAATTTCATATCCATTTAACTTAAAGACCAGTTAGCAAAATAAAGCGAATTGATACACTCTAATTTTTCAAGAATTACCCTCACCCTAGCCCTCTCCCACGGGGAGAGGGGACTTCCATTACTAATTGAATAGTTATTTGATACACAATAGGTTTCTCTCCTTTCAGCAGAGGGTTAAAGAGAAGTAACTAAAAATGTGTGCATAAATTCCACAACCTCAATCTTCCCAAAAATGTGGCAGAGACACTCTTTGAGAGTTTAATAATTATTTGATACACAATGAAGCTCCCTCTCCTTTCAGGAGAGGGTTAGGGAGAGGCAACTAAAAATGTGTGCCTAACATTCCACAACCTCAATCTTCCCCAAAATGTGAAAAGAACACTCTTTGAGAATTTAATAGTTATTTGATACGCAATGGAGTTTCCTCTCCTTCCAGGAGAGGGTTAGGGAGAGGTGTCTTTCAATTCAATACAGATATTCCACAAATCTTCCAATACTACCTCACTCCGATTCAACACATCATCATTCCAATAACGAATAACTTTAAGCCCCAAAACCTCTAAAAACTGAGTTCTTCCATTATCATAAGCTACGCCCACATCTGTATTATGTTGACCACCATCCAACTCAACCACTAAGTCCAATTCATGACAGTAAAAATCAACAATATAAGGCTCAATCACATGTTGACGACGGAACTTTAAACTCATAAACCGTTGAGCTCGTAAAAATTGCCACATAAGATGTTCGGCATCTGTGGCATCGTGTCGCATAGATTTAGCGTATTCTAATAATTTGGGGTTTAGCTTCATTTTATTCTCCCTCTCCCTAACCCTCTCCCACGGGGAGAGGGGACTTCCATTACTAATTTTATCGTTATTTGATACACAATAGGTTTCTCTCTCCTTTCAACATAGGATTAAATAGAGAGGCAACTAAAATATTTGCATAAACTCCACCACCTCAATCTTTCCCAAAATGTGGAAGAAACACTCTTTGAGAATTTAATAGTTATTTGATACACAATGAAGTTACCTCTCCTTTCAGGAGAGGGTTAGCGAGAGGTCTGCTCTTTAAATATCATTGCAATAATGCATAACAGTAGAATCACTATTCCTTAAGCTGATCCAAAGCTGTCCCCTGTACAGGATTTCTTTTCCAATAATAAGGTTGGAAAAATCGAAGTAACAAACGCCATGGTGTCATCCAGACAATACGCGCATTGCTCTTCTTATTCTTGCTGATTCGTTGCGCCAAATAACCACACACTTGCTCAGGTGGGTCAATCACAAACATAAATAACCATTTCATTTTATGCCAGTTTTTAACTTCACCTTGTTGCCAAGAAGAAATCAATAAATCTGTTGCCACCATTCCGGGGCTGAGCGTTCCAATCAAAATATCACTATTCTTGGTTTCTTTATTTAAAGCATGATTCAGATAAGCAACTGCTCGTTTACTGGTTGCATAAGGAGTCATCCCCGCACTCCACTCGCCACGACTGCCCCAACCTTCCATATTAAAAATTTGCCCAAAACCTTGCTGCATCATTCCTTTTAAAGCCACTTGCGAACCCAACATTGTTCCAAGCACATTGGTTTTGATTACACTTTCTAAGTCTGAGCTAGCAATCTCGGTAAATGCCCTTGCTGCATTACAGGTACCAGCATTGTTAATCCAAACATTGACCTGACCAAACTTTAAAACTGTTTCTTCCCATAAATTGTGTAAATCTTCATATTGAGCCACATCACAAGCCACCCCATAAATTCGATTTGGTGCGTAGCGTTGCGTAAAGTCTGCAACAACTTGATTTAACTGCGCTGCATTTCGTGCCGAAATCATCACAGACCAACCTAACTTTAAAAAAGCTTCTGCCAAAGCAAAACCAATTCCACGTGTACCTCCTGTAATCACGACAGATAAAGCTTGATCAGAATTTGATGTGTTCAAAATATTCCCCATTGTGGTGATGAATTAGTATGGACAGCAAACTGGCACGTGATAAAACACATGACTATATATCCAATTTAGGACATTGAGCATCAAAAAATCAATTTTTAAGATAGAATCTTCAACATTCAAAATTATTGAATGATTCATATTCTATGAAAAACAAAATTTTATTATGCATCACCCTTATTTTTCTCGTGGGATGTCATGAGAAACCCAGCACCTCATCAGAAAGCAAGCCAACCAAACAAGAAACGCCACAACATGTTCAAACCAAAGCAGAACCTATTGTGATTCCTGCTCAGCCAGAGCCAGACCACCTCGTCAATAATCCAACACAGCTCCCTCAAGGTTATTTAGTCGATACGACATATCTCAAAAAGCCATTACTCATCGATTTTGATGGAGATGGAAAACTAGATGCGTTCCAAGTCTTAAAGAATCCCAATAAAAAAGGCATGAAATATCTATTTGAATTCCGTATTTCGGACAGTGATAAAGTTTATTATTATCAAAATAATGAAGAAGATGATGATTTAAATATTTTTGCTAAGTTCGAAGTCGCACCTAAAACAAATATCTATGTCGATGAAGAATATCGCTTTGGAGAAAATGGCGATATTATTGCTAACGAACAGATTGACCCTAAATATTATTTAAAGTTTAAAGGTGATGGTGTTTCAGTCAATGTCCTCGAAGAAACCTGTGCTGCATCTGCCTTTTTCTTAACAGATGACAAAATTAAACGGATTTATCTTTGTTAAATCTATTTTTCATCCGCAAAAATTGCATTTGCACCAATGACTTTAGAAATCTTCACTTGGTCTTGCTTTAATAAAGCATAGATTTTTGCTTTAAGTGTTTCACTGGTAAAAGTCCCATTTAAATTCAGCAAAATGGGTTCATCACTCAATGAACCTTTGCCGTGATATTCTTGATTAATATCGTTGGTGGTTGCCTGATTGACCACCACAAAATGCCCCGCAATACCAGCCGCTTGACCACAAGCTAAACTTTGTGGTGACCAATCCCCTACTTTGATCTGAGGTTTTAAAGCATAACCTTTACTTGCTAATATTTTCTTCTGCTGTGCTGTTGCCATTGGAAAATTCAGTATCTTTTGCTGACCTTTCCAGTTTACCGCTAATTGACTGGATAAACATAATGCTCGAAAAGGACCCGCACTACCTGACTCTGCACCTTCGTTAGAATTATAACATTGTGAAATAACTTGAAAAGTTGCTTCTCCACACTGTAACAGTTTAGATTTATAGATTTTATATTGGTTGGATTGCGCACTCACTGATTCAGCAAATAGACAGAAACCAAAGAGCACTATTAAATACACTAAAAAATTGGAATATGTTTTAGACATCATCATTTTTATACACTTCATTGATCGTTTAATCGCAAATTGATTTTATATTAAACATTTATTTACAACTCATTAAATCACACAATAATACACCAACCATTTGAAATTTATAATGATATAAGTGAAATAGCCCTAAGATACGGCTTAAACCAGAAGATGAATACAATAGCATGACAACAAAAGCTTGATAAAAATACATATTTTTAAAATAATGTTAATTCAATCACAAAATAATCGATATGATGATGAAAAATATAATAATATTCAGCAGTGGTGTTCTATTACTATTTTTGGCCTCGCTTAATTATGCTGCGGCTCCGCAAGTGCCTGAGGAAACGGCAATACAAATTTTTAAAAGCGCAAAGTTTCAAAAAACCAATCTTGGCTGGGAAAGCCGCTGTAGCCTTGGCAATATCTCCTATTATGGTGACCTCAATAAAGATGGTCGTCCTGATGCCGTTATAGTCGATGGTGGTGTCGGTTGCTACGCAAACACAGGAATTGGATTTTATATTGTTACCCAACAGACCAATAAACAATGGGTGAGAATATTTAACAGTCATGGGACGCCTGAATTTCTATCTACTTTAGGAAAACATGGTTGGCCAGATATTGCCATCAATGACTCAACTAAATGCTTTGCTGTGTATAGATGGAACGGTCAAAAATTTCAAAGAAACCGTTTCGAATACAAAAATCAAGTTTGCAATCTGGGTGTTTCCAAAAATTGATCATTAAGTTATTTTTTAATTTTAGTTAAAACATTTTATCGGTTTATTTTTAGATTAAAATTTGACTGCCTGGGTTTAAGGTGAAACACAACAAATAAAAATCAATAATTATCAGTACCTTAAAAATAAACCAGAATATCTTATTGCATCAAGTTAGTGCATAAATTCCAATATAGTGCATACTTTTGCTTTATATCGAGTCTTAATAATATTTTGAAATTGTTGATCTATTTTTTCATACAGCCAAACGCTTCACGGATTCAAATCGTTGGTTATACTTGAACCAATTTGTGACAAATAGCACCAAAAAGAATCGTATATGCAAAACGTTGATCTACTCTTTCTCTTGCTTGGCGCAGTGCTTGTACTCGCTATGCATGCTGGCTTTGCTTTTTTAGAGCTGGGAACAGTTCGCCATAAAAATCAAGTCAATGCACTCAGTAAAATCATTACTGATTTTTCAATCTCAGCAATCGCCTACTTCTTTGTTGGTTATTATATTGCCTATGGACAACACTTTTTCCATACAGGCGCTACGCTTTCAACTGAGCATGGCTACAATTTGATGCGTTGTTTTTTCCTTTTGACCTTTGCTGCAGCAATTCCCGCCATTGTTTCTGGCGGCATTGCAGAACGTGCCAAAATGCGTTCTCAAGCTATTGCAACTTTATTTATAGTGGCACTGGTTTATCCTTTTTTTGAAGGGATCGCGTGGAATGGTAATCTCGGCCTGCAAAAGTGGTTAGCGGATACATTTGGTGCAAGCTTCCATGATTTTGCTGGCTCTGTTGTTGTCCATGCGATGGGTGGCTGGATTGCGCTTGCAGCAGTTTTACTACTCGGTGCACGTCATGGGCGCTATAAAAAAGATGGTCGCGTTAGTGCGCATCCACCCTCTTCTATTCCTTTCTTAGCGCTCGGTTCTTGGATCTTAATTGTTGGCTGGTTTGGCTTTAATGTCATGAGTGCTCAACGCTTAGATGCAATCTCAGGTTTAGTTGCAATGAACTCACTCATGGCAATGGTAGGCGGCACGCTTTCTGCAAATTTCTTTGGAAAAGAAGATCCTGGCTTTTTACATAATGGCCCCTTAGCAGGCTTAGTGGCAATCTGTGCAGGTTCTGATGTTGTTCACCCAATTGGCGCTTTATTTATTGGTATCTGTGCAGGTTTTCTGTTTGTTAAACTGTTCACATACACACAAAATAAACTCAAGATTGATGATGTACTTGGGGTTTGGCCATTACATGGTGTTTGTGGTGCATTTGGTGGTATTGCTGTGGGCATATTTGGTCAGCAGTGGTTGGGGGGAATCGGCGGAGTATCCTTGATGTCTCAGCTTATTGGTACCTCACTTGCCATTTTACTGGCCTTAGCAGGTGGGTTTGCCGTATACGGCATACTTAAAGCCACTATGGGTATTCGTTTAACACAAGAAGAAGAGTTTCGTGGTGCGGATTTATCCATTCATAAAATTTCTGCAAATTCTGAAGATGCAATGTTTTAATCATTTCTAATACCATGTTTTAATTTTATACATTTTTACGCTATAAAAAAGCGGCTTTTCAGCCGCTTTTTTATTGTATCGAAATGACAATAAAATAATTTTCGCAATACAATTTTAAAATATAATAGTTAGTCCTTAAAATAAATATTCAAAACATTGATCTTGAAATAATCATAGATATTTTAATTTTTATATTGCCACTTAATCATAATACTACTCATTATTTAATAATTAAGTCTAATTTAAGGTTATTTTTTTCTAATAAGCGCAGATTAAAATGATTAAATTGAGTGACTCATCTCATGCCGTATTCCGACTCAAATAAATTTTTCCTAAAAAATAGTTTATTGCTTGGAATACTATTTTTAATACTGTTCTTTGTATTTCCTGTTGGTGGTGCAATCGATATGTATTTTATCCAACCTTGGATAGATAGTACTGGTCATTTCCCACTCAAAAACAATTGGTTTCTCATTGAAATTAATCACAAACTGCTTAAACATATTGTCATTGCCTTTTATATTGTGGTATTCATTTCATGGATTGCATCTTTTAAAGTTGCGAAATTAAAAGCGTATCAATGGCAATTGGGCTATTTATTTATTGTCAGTGTTTTATCCACCGCAGTGATTGGCATTTTAAAATCTCACTCAGCCCATGCCTGCCCTTGGTCTATGACTGAGCAAACTGCTTTAGGCTATGTTTGGGATTTTTCAGCAAGCAACGGACGTTGCTTTCCTGGTGGCCACGCCAGTACAGGTTTTTCACTGCTTACAGGTTTTTTTGTATTTAGACGATCAAATTCTAAAGTTGCTTATCTTTTCTTAGTCTTAGGTCTAGCACTTGGTTTGATTACAGGTTGGGGGCAAATGATGCGTGGTGCACATTTCCTTAGCCATAACCTTTGGACAGGCTGGATTATTTTTACTTTTAATTTAATTATGTATCGTATCTTTTATAAAAAATTTAGCAGATAACGATCCTAAATTGCTAAACGATATATCGCACAACATTATTTTATTATAAATGCGACTCTAAAAATACATCATATATTTAAAAGCTCATTAGTCATCACTCTCGTTTATTTAACAATTCATCTCTTTTCATTCTAATCTAAAATGCTAAATGAAGTGAGGCGAAGCTATATTTATCACTCAAAGAATTACATTTTTGTCATAATTTAAATATTAAATTATTAAATCAATCTTAATTTTTACAAGTTATTATATTTTGTTTATACTTGAGCCAATTTAGTAATCTTATACGTGCAAAATATGAGTAATTTTTCTAAATTTCTCCGCAACTCACTTAAAATTCAAGACCAAAATATTCAGTCTTATCAATTGGATGATGGCAAAGTGTGGCTTAAAAAAGCCTCTGAACGCCACTCGGCTTGGATTTATGTCCCATTAAAATGGGTTGCACGTATACTGAATATTGAAGCACTAACGCCTATTCCAAATTATGGTGGAAGCAAATCGATTTATTGTGAAGTTCATCGTCTGACAGAATTAAACTCATTAGGTATTCCAACGCCACAAATTTTAGCCAATTGTTCACAAGGTCTATTGATTGAAGATGCTGCTGATCATGGTGAAGATGTCATGCAACTCGATCAAGCATTGGCACAAATGGAAGGAAATACTGCTAAAAAACTAGAGTTTTATCGTGAAGCAATCTTTGCCATTCAAGCTGTCCACCACAAAGATAGTTATTTGAGTGAAGCCTTTGCACGGAATATTTTAGTCAATAAGGACAAAGCATTTACTTTTATTGACTTTGAAACTGATCCAGGGGAAGTACTGGACTTAGAAACCTGTCAAATTAGAGATTGGTTATGTTTTATTTTCTCAACGTCATTCCGTTTTAATGATGATGAGCTTGCCCAAGCTTGCGATATTTTTATCGGAGAAATTTATCCAAGTAAATCAAAATACAACGAAATTTGCCGTATAGGCAATAAACTCAACTGGGTCGCAAACTTTAATTTGGGTAAACTTGGCAGTGATGGTCGTAGAATGCAAAAATGTTTAGAATTTTTCCAATATATGAAGAAAAATGAACCACTTCCATTAATGTAGCAATGGGATCATTTATTTTCCAATCATTTTACTTCTCAGTTTTGATATCACACAGAATCGGGATTTTGACCAAGACACTGAGTCCACCCAATTCCTCACTACGGGATAAAGACAGTTCACCACCTAAATGTTGAATGGCTTTATCCACGATTGACAATCCCAAACCACTGCCCACTTCCAAGTGATGATGTACGCGATAAAAACGTTTTAATACTTTATCGTACATCTCTGGTTCAATTCCTAAACCACTGTCCTCAATCAAAACATACGCAGAATCATGAATATCTTCAAATACCGAGATATTAATCATGCCTGAAACAGGTGTATATTTTATTGCGTTATCAATTAAATTAAAAATGATTGAATGAAGACTATGTTCTACACTTTTTAAAATCACTGTTTCATTACGAACAAAGCCAAGATCGATATCTTTTTCCATTGCGAGATTCATCAACTGTTCTACACAATTGAGTGCCACATCATTTAGCTTAAATTGAGTCACTTGAACTTCATGACTCAATGAGGAATCTTGCTTTGCCAAAGCAAGCAGTTGCGTGACCAAATGCTGCATCCGAGCCAAACCTTTGCTTAAATTTTTTAGATTTTCCTCTTCAGGAAACTGGCTCATCAAAATTTTCGTTTGTAGATTCAATGCGGTGATGGGTGTACGTAACTCATGTGCAGCGTCTGCCACAAATTGGCGCTGTTCTTGTTGAGCAACAGAAATTCGCTCAAACAAATGATTCATTTCATGGATCGTCGGCAGTAATTCTTCTGGATAGTGAGCATTTTGAATTGCCACCAATGAATTTGAATCACGTTTTGCCAGTTCGGATTTAAAGTCTTCAAGCGGTTTCAAACTGCGACGAATAATATAAACCAAGCCCAACAAAGCAAATGGAATGATCAGTAAATATGGAAGAAACATACTGCCTGCAAGCTCTAAAGCCAAATGCTCTCTGACTTTTTCTTGCTGGCTGATTTGGATCTGATAATTAGCTGTGGGTAAGATATAAGTAATCCAAGTGCCATGCGTTGTATCTTGGCTATAAAAACCAGCCTTTTGTTTAGGTTCAACAATGACATGATGTGGCGTATTTTGCGTTTGACTAGGATCAGCATATGCCCAAACATCTATAAATAAATCTTCTTCATGATAGCGTTTGTGTATATCAAAATGACTTTGAATGGGCCTTGGATTTAACTCCACACGCTCTGCAAGATAGACCATCTGAGCATCTAAAATTTCGTTGATCTCTTCTAAAGAAATTTTATAAGCGGAAAAAACCAACACGCAACCAAGTAAAATACTAAAAATAGAGGTATAACGAATTAAACGCTTTCTTAAGGAAAATGCTGTTTCCATATCATTCCGCTTTTTGTGGTTGCCCCAAACGATAACCTAACCCACGAATTGTACGAATAATATCTTTACCCAATTTCGATCGGATATGATGCACATAGACTTCAATTGTATTACTGTTGATTTCACTATCAAAAGCATACAATTTATCTTCTAAATTAGATTTAGAAAATATTTTATTGGGATGGGTCATTAACGGAATAAGAATCGCCCATTCACGATTTGAAAGCTCCACCGTTTCACCTTTTAGTGTTGCAATATGCTGTTCAACATCTAAAACAATTTCACCATTTTTTAGCAGATTTGAAGCACTTCCAGTTACTTCTTTCGCTGTATCACCTGTACGACGTAATAACGCATGGATACGAGCCACCAATTCATCGAACTCATAAGGCTTAATCAAATAATCATCTGCACCTTGATTTAAGCCTTCAACACGATTCTGTAATTGATCACGTGCTGAAATAATCAGTACAGGTAAACTAGAACGTTGACGGATTTGCTTTAAGACCTGCATCCCATCCATCATGGGCAAGCCTAAATCAAGTAAGACCAAATCAAATTGTTTCTCAGAAATAAGCTTGAGGCCATCTAAACCATTATTCACCCATTCCACATCAAAGCCTTGATATTTCAATAATGTTTTAGATGATTCTGCAATCATAAAATCATCTTCTATCATCAAAATTTTGGTCATGGTTTATATCCTTTCAATCAGCTTTGTACAGCACACTGGTGCAACATATTATTTTTTTGATCTATGACTTGAGTTTGGACATTTAACAAACTCAAAAGACTTGGAAATAAATTATCTTGACTCAATGTTGCCTGTTTTTGTTGATTTAAACAATTGATTTGTTTTGCTGCTACAGATTTCCATGCATCTGAAAACCACATCACCATAGGTACATGGGTTTGTTGAGTAGGTGCAATCGCATAAGGTGCGCCATGTAAATACATACCACGTTCACCTGTAGACTCGCCATGGTCAGATAAATACCAAAAACCTGTGCGATAATTTTCTTGCTGTTTTAAAGTTTCAATCAATTGATTTAGAATATGATCTGTATAGACAATCGAGTTATCATAAGTATTAATCAATTCAGTCGATGAACAACCTTGTATCGCATTGGTTTCACAAGTCGGTTTGAAATTTTTAAATTCATTTGGTGCACGTTTATAATAAGCAGGTCCATGACTTCCCATTTGATGTAATACAATCAAATGTGCTTGCTTGTCATCTTTTGGCAATTGGCTTAAATACAGGTTTAAGCTGTCTACCAAAATACCATCTTGACATTCGCCACCTTGGCACCATTTTTTCTCTAAATCTTGAGGGATAACAAATTTCTCAACACGATCACAAGTGCCCTTACATCCTGAATTATTATCAATCCACGTTACCTTATAACCTGCACGTTGTGCAATATCCAGTAAACCTTCTCGATGACTGGCAAGTTGCTCATCATAATCTTTACGCGGCATACCTGAGAACATACAAGGCACTGAAACTGCGGTTGCTGTACCGCAAGAACTGACTTGAGAAAAATTAATTAAGCCCGCCTGCTTAGACAATTCAGGATTGGTATTCTTTGCATAACCATTTAAAGAAAAACTTTCCGCACGTGCGGTTTCACCGACCACCAAAACCATCAATTTAGGTTTATGCTGTAAAGCAACATCCTCGACTAAATGTGCATCTTCACCATAACGAATCAAAGGTAGATTTTTTTTCGGTGCTTTTTTATGAAAATAAGAAAGTGTTGAAGCCACTGCATTTTGCGGAGAAATCATGCCTTTTAAATCACGATGCTCACGAAATATAGCGGCATAATCCACATAGAAAACAAATAATAATGCAGCAATTACAGCGAAAGAGCCTGCAATATTTAGGCTTTTAAATAACAGTATTTTGCCAATTTTTTCTGGTTTAATTCTTACCCAAAGAATAATGATGATGGGTAAAACAACAAATCCCAGTGTCCAAATAAAAAATTGCAAAGAAAGTAAGTCTGACACTTCACTAGGATCTGTTTGTACCATATTTTGAATTTGATCAGGCGAAATCACCACGCCCAATGAATTGACAAAATAAGCACTAAATCCACCAATGAAGACCAAGACAATTGCAAAAAATTTTGCTGTCCATTTCCAGTCTAAAATTTGTAATAACAGATTATATAAAGCAACCAGCACAAAACCTGTCGCGATCAGAAACAGCTGTGCTTTAATCCCCTGATAAGGTGTTAATGACTGAACCTTATTTAAAAAACTAAAATTCAAGCACAAGCCTAACCACACTGCGACAATAAAATTAAAAGCAGTCAGGGAAATTGAGACTTCACGTCGTTTTATACGCTGTATTAAGTTAGACATTACTTTGGCAATACTCTTTTCAATAGTGTTAAGTTAAAAAATGAAGCTTAAACTGAACTTAAAAAGCACTTTCCCAAGCATATTGCGCCACTGATCCTATTTGTAATTACCTTAATATTTCTCATAATCTGAGAAATTTAAAATCAAATAAAAAAACTATAAAAAATTTAGTATTATTTTATAGCTTGTAGATTTTAATCCTGCTTAATCGATCCACAGCAATTTTTCGAGTTAATTATTGGGAGCTGAAATTACTTTAAATCCAATAAATGGGATAATACACGAATTGATTTCTACACATTTAAAAATGACGAAAAAGTAATTTTTTATTTTCCATTCAATGCAAAACACATCAATATTTAATTAAAAAATAAAGGTAAAATCACATTAAATCAAAGATTTTTATATATAAATTAAATTCCATCAACCACACAATTTATTTTACGTTTTTATAATATATTATTGGCTTAATGATGCCTAAAAAAAATTATTTAATCTATTTAATTCAATCAAAAAACGACTAATCATAACGCTGTATACTAAATAGTAACTATACTCATTATCAAGATTAAAGTTCCTGATATTATGAATAACGTATATTTTTAACCCAATATATAATCGGGATTAGGCAAAAAACACCAATCACCAAAATCAAACTTAAGTAATTTAAATATCCCAATTGATCACCAATCATGCCGCTTAATGTATATAACAACCCACTGACTGTTGCCATAATAGAGACCTGAAAAGTGAAATCTGTACCTGCATGTTCATGACGACTATATTGCATCACTAAAGTTAAGATTATGACTAAAAGCATTGCAGCAAACAGATCCTCTAAAGCATTAATCAAATAAATTAACCACGGCGCCACAAAGTGTGATTGTTCATATTGAGCTGCTAACCACACGAACCCAGCTAAACTGATCAATTTCAAAATAGAAAACAGGATTAAAGCTTGGTGACGCTTTAATTTTTTTAGTATTAAACTGGCTAGGCCTGCACCCAATAGTGCAGAAAATGCCCCCAACATAGTGATATAAATGCCGATTTGAGAAAGACTCAACTGTAGATCAACCAACAAAGGTTTGGTAATTGGACCTGTAAAGCCATCCGTTATTTTGATGGTACAAAGCACAAAGAACCATGCTCTTAGTTTTTTATTGACAAAGAAATAAGTTAAATAGGTTTTAAATTTTTCAATAAAGTGCTGTGCAACTTCATCCTGTAAATGTGGTGAAGCAGTCTTTTTCAAGTGCTTGGGTTCTTGATAAAACCAAATAGGGATTGTATTTAAAGCCACAATTCCTGCCAAAATCAAAAACGTACTTTGCCAGCTTAACCAGTCCATTGCCCATAAGATTGCCCCGCCCCCAATAATAAATCCTAAACGAGAGCCAATGACTTGAAACATATTCCCGATATGTTGCTGATCCCCTTTTAAAATACTGACGGCTAAGCCATCCGTTGCGATATCTTGGGTTGCACCAATACTGTTCATACAGAGCAAAGCCATAAAAAACAATAATAAATAGATCGGTTCATTCAGGGATTGAATTGGTAAAAAAGATAAAATGATCAGGATAGCAATGGTTAAAAATTGGGTTGGAATAATCCAACTTCGATAATGCCCTTTGGAACCGTGTCCAAAGCTGTCAACAAAAGGCGCCCACAAAATTTTAATTGCCCAAGGTGCCATGAGTAATCCAAAGCCGCCGATATGTGCCAAAGACACGCCTTGTGAGCGTAAAATCACTGGTAAGGCATGGGTCATAAAACCTACAGGTAAACCTTGCGCCCAATACAGTGAAAATAACAACAAATAAGTGTATCGCATGCAATCTAAACTCGAACGATGTCAATATAAGTGAGCGTAACTTGATCTTGTGTGTATTGCTTTAATCTACGAATTTTGTAATATTTACATTTTGCAGATAGTTACTATTAAGCAAAAAACTAAAATCATTACAAGAGCAGTCATATAAAAATACAATGTCACAAAACTTTCCGATCATACCAGATCAAGTACCCCAACGTGGTACCAGCACCAGCCGTAATATCTTTAAAAACCTTTACTTAGTTCAAGGCTGGGGATTTGATGGTGTATTTCCCAACTTACCCAAAGCAGTGGTATTTATTGCACCGCACACCTCGAATTATGATGGTTTTTATGCTTTCCTCGCCATGTTAGGTATTGGTATTAAAGTTACAATTTTTGGAAAAGATAGCCTGTTTAAGCCACCACTCAAAGCACTTTTTGAGTGGATTGGTGTCATTCCCGTACAGCGTGATTCACCGCATGGACTCACCCAACAGATTGTTAAAGTTATACAACAACAAGATAAAATTTGGATTGCCATTGCACCTGAAGGTACACGAAAAAAAGCTGAAAAAATTAAAAGTGGTTTTTATCACATTGCAATGGGTGCCAATATCCCGATTGCAATTTTTTCACTCGATTACGAGAAAAAGCGAATTCACTGTTTAGGTACATTACAACCCACAGGAGATTATGAGCAAGATTTAGCAGAAATTTTATCGCGTTTTAAAGGTAACTTTTCACCTAAACGTCCTAAATTATTATCGATTCCTTTACAAAAACTATTGAAAAATGGCTAGAAAAAATAGAGACAATCTGTTCAGATGTGCAACATATATTTTGATCAAAAGTAATACCCCATGCGTTTTAAACAACTTGGTTTTATAGGCTTATTGGGTCTAGCCCTTGTTGGCTGTGACAAAACAACCAAAACCCCAACTCAGACCACTGCGATTAAAGCACGTGAGCCTGTTATTGCCATTGCTTTAGGTGGCGGTGGTGCAAAAGGTTTCGCTCATATTGGCGTGCTCAAAGTTTTAGAGTCTCATGGGATCAAACCTAAAATTGTGACTGGAACCAGTGCAGGAAGTTTTGTCGGCAGTATCTATGCCAGTGGTAAAACACCTTATCAAATGCAGCAAATTGCACAGCAATTGAAAGAATCTGATTTGCGTGATTTGACTTTAAATAGCCAAGGTATTGTTCTTGGTCAAAAACTACAAGATTATGTCAATCGCAATGTTGCGAATAAACCGATTGAGCAATTTCCAATCCGTTTTGCAGCAGTTGCCACACGTTTAGACAATGGTAAAAAAGCAGAATTTATTAAAGGTAATGCAGGGCAAGCAGTTCGCGCTTCTTGTAGTATCCCCAATGTTTTTGTGCCGGCAACCATTGGTAATACAAAATATGTTGATGGCGGTTTAGTTAGCCCAATTCCGGTTCAGACTGCACGTGATATGGGTGCAGATATCGTGATTGCGGTCGATATTTCTGCACGTCCAAGTGGTAGCCAACCTATGAATATGTGGGGCTTATTGGACCAAACCATTAACATCATGGGGCAACAAAGTATTAACAATGAGTTAGCTCAGGCTAATATCGTGATTCAACCTAAAGTTGGACACTTAGGTACCCTTGATCTTAAGTCCAGTAACCAAGCAATTTTAGAAGGTGAAAAAGCAGCTCAAGGCAAAATCATCGCCATTCAAACTGCAATCACTAACTTTAAAAAATCACCTGCTGCTTTAAAACCTGCGCCTCGGGCAAAATTCTAATATCGCAATAGCGTTCAGATAATCAATCATCATTAAAAACAAGAATAATCACGTTTTTATATGCAGCACTAAAATGATCTGCTACATTGATATAGATGATCCGTCGTCTATATCAATGATAATCACTAGAGTAGATGTATGAACTTTATTTTTGAACCGTGGCATTGGTTTGTACTTGGCATATTGCTGATCCTATCCGAACTTGTATTACCAGCGTTTGCTGCTTTATGGTTTGGTATTGCTGCAGTTGTGGTCAGTATTTTGTTGTGGTTATTCCCAAGTATGAGTTTCACCCTGCAAGTCGTATGCTGGATTATCTTATCCATCATTTGCACTGTGGCTTGGTTTAAATTCATTAAACCTCTATCTGTAGATAAAACCAAAGCTGGGCTTTCTCGTGAAGCAACCATTGGTCAAACGGGTATGGTCATTCAAACTGGGCTTAGCCATGATCAAATTCGTGTTCGTTTTCCAATGCCTGTTTTGGGTTCTGATGAATGGAATTGCCGTACTTTATCGCCTGTACAAGTAGGTGACCGTGTACGAGTAACTGATATTTTAGGTAATGATTTAGTGGTAAAACTACATTCATCATCTTAATAATGAAGAATAAAGAGGAAAATTAAATGGGTTTTGGTTCTATTGTTGTTTTAGTCTTATTTCTATTTGTCGCTGTGACCATTTTCAAAGGCGTGCGTATTGTTCCTCAGGGTTATAAATGGATCGTACAACGCTTAGGTAAATATCACACCACACTTAGTCCGGGTTTAAACTTCGTCATTCCGTATGTGGATGAAGTGGCTTACAAAGTCACCACCAAAGATATTGTTCTAGATATCCCATCACAAGAAGTCATCACCCGTGATAACGCGGTATTAGTAATGAATGCTGTGGCTTATATCAATTTAACCACACCAGAAAAAGCCGTGTATGGTATTGAAAACTACACTTGGGCAATTCAAAACTTGGTGCAAACTTCACTCCGTTCAATCGTTGGTGAAATGGATCTAGATGATGCATTGTCATCACGTGATCATATCAAAGCAAAATTAAAAGCAGCGATCTCTGATGATATCTCAGACTGGGGTATCACACTAAAAACTGTGGAAATTCAAGATATTCAACCATCGCACACGATGCAATCAGCGATGGAAGCCCAAGCTGCTGCAGAACGTCAACGTCGTGCAACAGTGACCAAGGCAGATGGTGAAAAACAAGCGGCGATTTTAGAAGCAGATGGACGTTTAGAGGCCTCTCGTCGTGATGCTGAAGCTCAGGTTGTATTGGCTGAATCTTCACAGCGTGCTATTGAAATGGTGACTTCTGCTGTAGGTGATAAAGAAATTCCTGTTGCTTACTTACTCGGTGAGCAATATGTCAAAGCAATGCAAGACATGGCCAAATCGAATAATGCCAAAACTGTTGTACTCCCAGCAGATATTATGAACACCATCCGTGGTGTGATGGGTAGAAATTAATTTAGCAACTTAAAATTCATTCAAAAAATAGGCAACCCATCGGTTGCCTATTTTTTATCGTGAAAAATGTCGCTTAAGTTTTAAGGTTGAACAATTGATCCATATTTTTTCGTTATCTATAGTTAAATTTCGCGTTACTTAAAATCCTCTCTTTGCATCTGCATTCGAGATTTAAAGATCGATATTAAAATGAAATTACATAAAATACAGATAGATGAAGACTTTGAAGATGATGGGCTTTGCTCTATTACGTTTTGGTTCGAGGATGCCCCGAGATATATAACCCTATGTCGGGATGAACTAGAGTGTCCAAGCAGTATTTACATTGAGTATACTGATCAAATATATGGATTTGAAACCAGAGGCATCGAATATTCATTTGAGAACGGACGATTAACCCTAAAGCTGTTGGTTAATTCGTTCAGATGGAATAATTCCAGTGATGTTGAAATTTATATCCCTGAGGCAGAAATTGACTCAGTGGCATCCATCATGGAAAAAATATTTGATCTCAATTAAATTAGCTTTTTCTTGCCAACAAAAATTGCGAAATTTGATTCAATTCCTGTGCATCCTCGCCAAAATACGCTAAAGCTTTAAATGCTTGGTCATGTAATTGTTGCGCATAAATTTTGGCATTTTCTAAGCCCATTAAGGCAGGATAGGTCGACTTATCTACTTGTTGATCTTTGCCTGCAGTTTTGCCCAAAGATTCAGTGTCAGACACCACATCTAAAATATCATCTTGCACTTGAAATGCTAAACCAATCGCTTGACCATATTGACGCAATTGTGGAATGGCTTGATCTGTACCAGAAAAAATTGTCACAGCAGACAGCATAATTGCAGCTTGGATTAAAGCCCCTGTTTTATTGCGATGGATATTTTCTAACTGTGCTTGATCAACATGTTTGCCTTCAGCCTGTAAATCCAAAACCTGACCACATACCATTTTTGAACTTGCTGTGGCTAAGATTTGCATTTGTTTAAGAATAATGCCCTGTTCAACAGCTTGACCTTGATCAAATAGACGGCTTCCTAATACCTCAAATGCCATCGATTGCAAAATGTCCCCTGCCAATAGCGCTGTATCTTCACCAAAAGCCACATGACAAGTTGGCTGTCCGCGACGTAACAAGTCATTGTCCATACATGGCAAGTCATCATGTGCCAATGAATAGCAATGAATAAACTCAATCGCAACCGCAGCTCTACGCACGGCTGCAAAATTCGGATTATTTTGTTTTAAATGTGCAGTTGCATAACTTAAAGCCGGTCTAACTCGTTTTCCACCTAACATCACCGTATGATGCACTGCAGATTTTAATGGTTCTGGCAATGAAAAAGCATCTAAAGCAGCTTGTAAATCTTGCTGAATTTGCACTTGCGCTCGTTTTAAAATTTCTGCATTTACATTGGGAATAGAAGTCACATCTGCCTCGGTTTGTACGAATCGCTAAAACTAAAATCAGCAGTTTTAGATAAATTGGTAAATTTGGTGAGTCAGAACATTCTACTATGAGTCACTATAATTCTCATCCTTTAATTCCAATGCAATCATTTGAATAAGTGCAAAGCATTTATAATTCGTTTTTTAATAGAAACAGTGAGTTTCGGCCCTTTTCTTTGGCAGAACGTACTGCAAACTCTAATTTTTGTAAGACATCCACCTCAGTCGGCTTATTGTGTGGATCTAAATGATAGATTCCTATAGATGCAGTAAGATATTCATTATTACTACCAAACAATATCTTTTCATTGGTGACTGCAAATTTAAGTCGTTCTGCAAGTGTTACCACTGCCCACTCAGTAAGATGTTCAATCACAATAACAAAACTTGCTGAATTTAAACGAAAAATTTCAGATTCTTCAGTTTGAGAAATCGCTTCATTTAATACAGAACCGAGTTGTATTAAGACCTCATCACCTGCAGTATAGCTATTGAGTTGATTAAATCGCTTAAAGTTATCTAAATCAATTTTAAGAAATGACAAATGCGAGTCACAACTGTTTTGCCAGATTTTGTTTAAATAATACTCAAAAGCAAAAGCATTCTGTAAACCTGTGACAAAATCTAAATAGAGATGGTCGTGCAATTTTTTATTATTTTGCAAAAGTACATTTTCACGGCGCTTCAAACGCGTTATATCTGAGCAAACAACTACAACTGTTTCAATCTCATCATATTGATTACGTATTGCTTTAAAATATGAAAGATAAAATTTTCCTTTGACATAAAATTCTTGCTCAAAATAATTTTTATTTTTTGAGAAATAACGCATTGCTTCAGTGAAATGAGCATAAACAACGGTCGAAAATGTATTGAGTAACTTATCAAACAAGTAAAGCGCGTCACTTTCATAAATATCAGCAAATTTTTGATTTACCCCTAAAAACCGCGCTTCCTGATCAAATAAAGCGATGGGTAAAGGAATTTGTGAAATAAAAGAAACCAGATGCAATTTGTCAATATCTTTTAAATATTCAAAAACTTTGATGTCTTCAAGGCTATCTCGTAGTTTTTTAGACTCTTGTTCCATACGCCACCTCGAAGCCAATAAATTTTTAATCTATTGAAATCAGCATTTAATGTATTAATTTTTTACAACAGCAAATCATCAGAATTGCTATCACCTAAAGTAAGTATGATAAAATACTGTAACTATTTTGCCATACACAATACAAAATTAGTACTTTTATTGATATAAATCACAAAAAAATGAACCTTGCGAATGCAAGGCTATTAAAATTTCAACGATCAAATCTCTCAAATGCTATTTGAAAGCACATCAAAAAGATTAAAAACTATCTGCTGGCACTCGAACCCAGCCCTCCATCAAAACACGCGCACTACGACTCATGATGGCTTTCTTAACAACCCATTGTCCTTTTTCATTTAAAGCTCGTGCACCCACGCGAAGTGTTCCAGATGGATGACCAAAGCGTACCGCCTCACGTTCACCACCTCCAGCAGCCAAATTCACCAAGGTATTTGGAATTGCTGCCGCTGTACCAATCGCGACAGCAGCTGTTCCCATCATGGCATGATGTAATTTACCCATCGATAACGCGCGCACCAATAAATCTGTATCGACTTCACCCACCTGTTTACCACTAGACGCGGTATAGCTTTTAGGTTGAGATACAAATGCCACTTTCGGAGTATGTTGACGATTAACCGCTTCACTAATGTCTTGGATTAAACCCATTTTTACCGCACCATAAGCACGGATTTTTTCAAAACGCGCTAATGCAGCTATATCACTGTTGATATCGTCTTGTAATTCAGTTCCGTTGTATCCAATCTCTTCGGCATTTAAGAAAATTGTAGGAATACCAGCATTGATCAAAGTTGCTTGAAATGTACCAATTTCAGGAACCTCTAAGCTGTCTACAACATTTCCTGTTGGGAACATTGCTCCACCATCTTCCCCGTCATCGGCAGGATCTAAAAATTCAATTTGAACTTCTGCTGCTGGAAAAGTGACACCATCCAATTCAAAATCACCAGTTTCTTGAACTTGTCCCTGAGTAATAGGCACATGGGCAATAATTGTTTTATGAATATTGGCTTGCCAAATACGAACTGTACAAATACCATTTTCTGGAATCCGATCAGCTGCAACCAAACCATTACTGATTGCAAATGAACCGACAGCAGCTGTTAAATTACCGCAGTTGCCGCTCCAATCTACAAATGCTTTATCGATAGACACTTGCCCAAACAGATAGTCAACATCATGATTTGGTTGTGAACTCTTGGCTAAAATAACTGTTTTACTGGTACTTGAAGTCGCCCCGCCCATCCCATCAATCTGTTTTCCATACGGATCTGGACTACCAATCACACGGAGTAATAACTGATCACGGGCTTGCCCCGCTATTTGTGCACGTTCAGGCAAATCATCGAGTTTAAAGAAGACACCTTTACTGGTACCACCACGCATATAGGTTGCTGGGATTTTGATTTGTGGTGCAGCGCTCATTTTATCGTATTCCTTTCAATTCTCTTTGTTGTCTAAAATAATGAATCTTCATTCAGTTTTATACTACCCTTTTTTTGAGTAAAATACTGACGGATTGACTTAAGTATTAAATAAATCTTGTCATAAAGCTTAAATATTAAACAGATTCAGTTTGCTTTGAAAATTTAAAATTAATCTTATTTCATTGAAAATGAATAAAAAAATTAAATATATTATTTTTTGACTTCACAGTTCCTTTCCATACATCTATCGCATACTAGGCTAAAAGTAACCAATCTATTACAATAATTAAATTCGCATAAATAGAGTTGTACACATTGAGCAACGAGTCTACACAATTACAGCGTGGGCTTAAGAATCGTCATATCCAATTGATTGCCATGGGCGGTGCAATTGGTACAGGATTATTCTTAGGTTCAGCACATGTGATCGAAAAAGCTGGGCCATCCATTATTTTGGGTTATGCCATTGGTGGTTTGATCGTTTTTTTAATTATGCGTCAGCTTGGGGAAATGATAGTACATGAACCCGTAGCTGGTTCTTTTAGCCATTTTGCCAATAAATATTGGGGTAAATTTCCTGGTTTTTTAACTGGTTGGAACTATTGGATGTTGTACATCCTAGTTGCAATGACAGAATTAACTGCGGTCGGCAAATACATCAATTATTGGTGGCCTGAAATTCCAAACTGGGTGTCTGTACTGTTTTTCTTCGTTGTGATTACACTGGTCAACTTAGGAAATGTGAAATTTTACGGTGAATCCGAATTTTGGTTATCCATCATTAAAGTCACTGCTATTGTTGCAATGATTGTATTTGGTATTTATTTGGTTCTGACCGCAGATGTAAGTTCAGGGATTGCTTTTTCAAACTTATGGTCTCATGGTGGCTTTTTCCCAAATGGATTTGACGGCTTATTTTATATGCTGGCTTTCCTTATGTTTGGTTTTGGCGGTATTGAATTAGTTGGTATGGCTGCGGCTGAAGCCAAAGACCCAGAAAAAACCATTCCTAAAGCGATTAATCAAGTTGTGCCACGTATCCTTATTTTTTACGTAGGTTCGATGATCATTCTGTTGTCTTTGGTGCCTTGGAACCAGTTGAATTTTGGTGGTTTAGATAAAAGTCCATTCGTGATGGTCTTTAGTATGATTGGGATTGCATGGGCAGCTCATCTGGTTAACTTTATTATCTTAACTGCAGCATTATCTGTTTATAACAGTGGGATGTATGCCAATAGCCGTATGCTTTATGGTTTAGCAAAACAAGGCAATGCACCTAAAATTTTTACCAAAACCAATAAACATGGTGTACCAATTCCATCTGTGTTGCTTTCTGCATTTTTAATTTTGGGTTGTGTACCTTTAAATTATTATTTACCAGAAGATGCTTTAAGTCATTTGATGTATGTGGTGGTTGGCGCTTTAGTTTTAAACTGGTTAATGATTACACTCACCCATTTAAAGTTTAAGCGTGCTCTACGTTTGACCAATCAAACCAGTAAGTACCCTGCTCTTTGGGCGCCTGTTAGTAATTTTGTAGTGATTATTTTTATTGGTATCGTTTTATATATCATGTGGGATCAAGGGTTTAAAGAGTCCGTGTTGATGATTCCTGTATGGATTACCCTGATGTTAGTCCTGTTTGATATTTTAAATCCAAATGAAATAAAGACTGAAGAAAAATAAATCTAACGCAAAGCTATTATTTCGATAATAGCTTTTTTTTCATATGCATATACGGTAAATTATTTACTTATTGTGCCCTTAGCTTAACTGGATAGAGCAGTTGCCTCCTAAGCGACAGACGTGGGTTCAAGTCCCGCAGGGCGCACCAAATCATTAAACCCACATACACACATACACACCAATATAATATAAAAATTAAATACTTACACCAAAATCTCAAATCCATACAACCTTATATAACTTGCTATAATCTAAAATAATGAGTACCTTAATGAGTACCTAGACCGATTCTATCTGCATCAGGTACTCATTATGGCTAAATTAGTCAAACCACTCACTGACCCTCAGTGTGCATCTGCAAAAGCTCAAAGCAAGGAATACTCTTTATTTGATGGGGATGGCTTAATGTTGCTTGTACGCTCAACTGGTACAAAAACATGGCGATATAGATATAAAAATCCATTAGGTACTCAAATCATCACACTAGGTACTTATCCATCTATAAAGCTCGCAAAAGCACGAGAGTTTCGAGCAAAATATCAAACTATGTTAGCTAATGGTTTAGATCCAAAAGAACAATTATCTATTGAACAGTCTAAACAAGATAATCAGTATCATTTTGAACCCATTGCAAGAGCTTGGCATATTGCCTACAAGGCGAGTGGTAAATGGACAGATGAAACAGCCGAACGAGCATTAAAGAATTTTGAAAAGTATGTATTCCCTCTTATTGGCACAAGACCAATAGATAGCATCAAACCAAAAGACTTAAATCTTGTTCTAAGTAAAATTGAGGAAACTGGATTTTTAGAGGTTGTAAAAAAAACAAGACAGCGCTTTGTAAGTATTTTTGCTTACGCTATATCTAAAGGACTAATAGAATTAAACCCAGCTTCAAGCTTAAAGGATGCAATAACAGTCACACGTAAAACCAAGCATCACCCAAAGTTACACCTAAGCAAGCTACCTGAGTTTCTACAAAAGCTAGAAGCTGATAAAGGCTATCCAATAACTAAATTATGTTTAGAGTTTGCATTACATACATTTGCGAGATCAAGTGAAATACGTTTTGCACGCTGGAAAGAATTTGACTTAGAAAAAGGACATTGGTTGATACCTGCAGAACGCAAAGCGAGCAAAGAAAATAAACATTCACATCGTGGGGCGAAGATGAAAACAGAACATTTAATCATCCTTTCTCCCCAAGCATTAAGAATCATTAAAGCAATCCAAGCATTTAGTGGCATATATGAAAATGTATTCCCTAAACACGGCGATCCACACGGATTTATCAGTGAATCCACTATAAACAACTCATTAAGACGTATGGGCTATGACACCCATGAAGACGTTTGTTTACATGGTTTTAGGGGGATGGCTTGTGGTGCATTGGTAGAAAGTATGTTGTTCACTGAGGAAGCTGTAGAGAAGCAAATGAGCCATCAAGAGCGTGATCAAGTACGTTTAGCTTATACGCATCATGTGGAATATTTAGATGAACGTAAAAAGATGATGAACTGGTGGAGTAACTATATTGAGAAGAATCAACAAAACTACATCAGCGCTTATGACTATGGACAAGAATATAAGGAATTAGAGCTAAATAATCTTATCCATTTTAAAAAAGCATAAAGTAGTAACTTTATATATTTTTATTTCAACTTATATCGTTTATATTCAAATTGCTAAGTCTAGGTTTGCTCCCGAAAGTTGAATACCCAATTCAATTGACTTAGCTATTTATTGGGATGCTGTGGGAGGCAAAATGAAATTATTAGAATTAGCTAAAAAAAACTTAGAAGACTATATATCTATAATTGATACTTTAAATTTCTTCGCTTTTTCACAAAAAACACCCATCAAGCATGTCGCCCTTTTTTTACTCAGTCAGAAATTTCAATCTGATATAGAAACTTATAAAGCTAATAATTATTTTATTGTTGAATCAACTGATAATTATGATTGGGGAGAATTTATTGAAACTAATAACACCTTAGTTAGTATTGCTAATCTACAAGATCCTCTTAATTTGATTGAAGAAATCACTAGTGAAATTTCAGTTTTAAACTATACAGAATTAAGTACATTGTTTTGGAAAAGATCTAATCTATATAACAATGAGGTGATCAAGTCACTAAATATTGACTGGTACTTTTATATAAAAGATATACAAAGGATTGTTAAAAATGGTGAATATCCTTTACAGGATTACCAGGATATAGAATGGTATGAAGATTTTACTGTTAGAAATTTACTTACAAGTCATATAAATCATAGTTACCTTGTTACTGAAATTAAAAATAAAATTCTAATAGAAAAATTTGTTGAATCTATTTTTTCATATTTTAGAGAAACTTTAAATTTAGACTACAAAATCCACCATTTAGACCTCAAAGATTTTCTTTTAAAAAACAATATTATTATTCAAAGCTTTAATGACACTCTATTAGAGGAGAATAAATTTTTACCTAAAAATATATGGGATGAAAGCTATATATATGCATTAGAAATCCCAAATAATGAAATTGACTTAGAACCTGTAATCGATCTAGATATAGAAGTAAAATATGGGACTGAAAATTCGTACCCCATGTATTACAAAAGTGATGTTTTTACACCAATTGAAGCAGCATGTGTAATATCAGGCAGTGATCCAGAAGTTGCTCAATTTGAAAAAAATTACATTCCTTGGCGCAAGGCTAACCCTGAGTTTGTACAAGCAGAAAGGTTTATTAATTCAGCCGTAAGAAACCAACTATTCGATGACAATGAGGAAGACGATTGCTTAGTTAAAGCTGAAAAACTAAAACATTACTTAGTTGAAAAAGGAATTATTATTGAGGGTTTTAATGATATTTTACCTAAACAAAATAATAGTTTTGGAAATCCAACAATAGAACATGCCTCACTTGAACATTATCAGCAAAAAAATCAAAAATTATTAGAAAGAATTGACCAACTAGAAAAAGAAATACAAAGAAAAGATGGTGGTATTTCTTTGTTAACAATAGATTTCAATAAGACAACTACTGAAATTGAGCAATTAAAAGACAAACTAAGATTACTAGAATCTGAGCAAATAATTGATAAATCAGAAGCCGAAAGCCTTTTAGATTTAATTTTTGATAAATCTCAAACTGATAAATATGCACCTGATCTTGTTTTAGCTATCCAATTATGGAATGCGCTTTATGGAAGTAATCATCAAAGTGAGGATAGTCATGGAAATCGCTCCAAATATTGGATAAAAGCAAATACTCCTTATCAGAATGAAAGTAGTGTGGAGGTAAAACGATTAAAAGAAATTACCTCTCCATTGAATGGATGGCATATTGATAGAAAGAATAAATTCAATAAGTAATTGATATTTAAAAAGGTAGCTATGATTAGGTTAGCTACTATTTCTATTTAGGTAGCTAGGCTACCTATAATTTAATTTGATTTTATTACTCCACGATATACAACCTTGTGGAGTTAAAAACATGCAACCTATCCGAATTACCTACAATCAAGCATGTGAATTATTGAGCATCAAGCGCAATACATTACGTGAATTGACCATAAACGACCCATCATTCCCCAAAGCCTACAAAGCTGGTACTACGCGTCAATCCCCTGTCTATTTTGACTATGCTCAACTCATAGAATGGCACAAAAACCAAATGCAAAGCCTTACCCATTCAAAAATGGAGGCTTGATCATGAGTGAAATTATTACTTCTCAATATGATGGTCATGAACTTAGTTTTAATGAGCAAGGTTGGTTTAATGCGACTCAAGCTGCGAATAGATTTAATAAGACTGTTCATGAATGGGTTCGACTACCTGACACCCAAAGATATTTAGATGCTCTTAGTCGCAAATACGGGAAAATCCCTTATTTGAAAACCAAACGTGGAAATCATGGTGGAACATGGTTACACCCAAAACTAGCTGTTCGATTTGCACAATGGCTAGATATAGATTTTGCGCTTTGGTGTGATGAGCAGATTGATTTGCTATTAAGAAAAACTCATCCAACTATTAATCGTCGCCGTTTACGCCATCAAACTGTAGCTTCCTATAAAGCTTTATCTACAGCTTTAAAAATGACCCGTGAACAACAAGGAAAAGACACCAAGACTCATCACTACATGAATGAAGCTCGTTTAATTAATTGGGCGATTACAGGCGATTTTACAGGCTTAGATAGGGATAGTTTGTCTGATGATGACTTGGACCTACTCGCTGAACTTGAAATACAAGACCTCGTATTGATTGGTGTTGGGTTCACCTATAAGCAACGTAAAACAGCTTTAGGCGTTATTGCTGACAATTTCCGTGAGAAACATTGTGTCTTACCAACTTCAAACCCTGCTTTAAGTTTGGAGGTTGAATCATGCTATTAGTCCAAGTAAAAGCACTCATACATGATGTATCACTAAAGTTAGAACAAACCTCTAAGGCTATGTATCGCCGTGATCTTGTTACTACTTCAGACCATCAAAAGCTTGGCGAAATCAATAATGCTTTAACTAAATCATATGACCTTTTGGATGTGGCATTTCAAGAGGATGGTTATAAAAATACGAACTTTGATGAAGTCATGGAATACACCGAATTAGTGAGAAAGCGCATAGCTGCACTTGCTGAATACATTCGCCCCTACAGACTTAAAAATGAACATGTCAGCCCATCAACAGTGGTCACGATGATCAATAAAGAGCAACAAGCCATTCATCACTTGGTCACTTTGTTAAATGAATTAACAGGAGTAAGCCAAGCATGAAAGAACAGCTATCACAACGATTCTTAACGGCGTTTGATCATTATAAAAAGATGGTCCAACAACATGGCCAAGATCATCCACTGGCTGAAAAAGCAATTTTATTGACTTTGGAATATGCACCACAGTGGCTAAAAGACGAAGCGAGTCAACAAGCTAAACAGGTTTTACCTCAACCTAGTGGATATTTAGACGATGGCTCACCTGTCTACAACATAGAAGAAATAGCACAAAAGTTTGGAATATCAGTAGACCAAGCCGAGAAGCAACTAGCCAAAATCCTTAAACAAAGAAAAGAGCTAGGACTTAATAATGATGGGCTTTTACTAGACCCCAAAACCGCCGTTAACCGTGTCCAGTGAGTACAGATCATGATAAACAGTTTCGTTTTAGCATCACTTGCACCACTGACAAAACAAGATCAAGAAGCCGATCTAATCATAGAAGATCGCCCAATGAAGTTTATTCAATTAATTGGAATGAATGGCTCTATAGATCAAATGATGTTAGACGCAGAAGAAATCACAGATGTTTTAGTGTTGCATTTAGGCACAATTCAAAAGCTTCATGATGTGATGGAGGGTAAATAATGAAAAACCTCACTAAATCAATTCAAAAAGTTGTCTTTAGTTGTCATCCAAAACAGATTAAACCCATATCTAAACATACAAAGTCATATTTATTAGCAATTCCCCTTGCAAGTAATGTATTGCGTAGTTATCCTAAATACGTTCAGTGCAAAATCACTGAATTAGCTTTGACAGGCTACAATATAAACGGCGCATACAGTCCGCTTAGGACTTTTTTTATGCGTAATATCTCTATGCGTCTGCATCTTTATGTGGAGCTTGGGAGGGACATCTTCGGATGTGCTGGTTACCGTTTATGCCAGTCTGTCAACCCTTTCAAGCTTCACACCAATCATTTGACAGTGGTTTGTGAAGCTCCATACTTAATAAACGGAGCGCATTAATCATGCCTACTCATAACTCGAATAAAAAACTTTATAATCCGACCTTATCTTGTGCTGAGGCATTTTTTATCCCTCATAAAGATTCAAATCATTTGAATGCTCAAGATGTTGTATTCAGCATGCTAAGAAGTTCAAAAAGTATAAGCACAGCCGCATACAATTGTTTTGAAGATAAGCAAGGAACGATGGTTCTTTATACAAATGGCGATTTAGTAGCGGATCTACTGTTTGAGCTTCAAACAAAATTAGAAATGATTGAAAAAATCTTACCCTTAGCATTTGAAAATCAAGGGGAGTAATCATGACTAATCATAATCCCTTATTTTTAGACCCAACTCCAATTGAAATCATCCAACAAGCACAGCGACTCATGCCACAGGATGAAAGCTATTTAACTCATCCAGTCCTCGAGCGCTTTGGTAATCCTCAACAGCCTATTTATGTTGATCAAAGCAAAGTTGATATAAACGGCGTTATATATGAAAGCCCGATGATTTTGCCTATCTACAATGGTCAGTTAGAGCTAATTCAATGCGCCGTATTGCAAGATAAACAATCAATTGCTGTCATTGCTGATGGACTAGCTCAGGGTTTTAGCTACTATGGAGCGTTGCATCAGGATAAGCCTGTTCTTATCACATATAGCTTAGATGCATATTTTAAAATTGCTCAAACAGGTTGTGCTGTTGTTTTAGTGATATTGCCTCATCTTTGCTATGTGAATAAATCAGAACTCAAGGCATTTGATTTCGAGCAAATTCAGTTTGTAATTCATCAATTGTCTAAGGCTGGATATACACAGCTTTATATACCGGTTAGACCTGAACATATTCAACTTGAGGCATTCCAAAAGCTTGAGAAAAACACACCAGTAAAGCTACTTAATCAACTCGTCAAATTTGAGAACAACGAACATTTTATTGATCTTGTTAAAGATGATGATATAGAAGATGTTCAGGCATTTATCGCTGAATCGATTGCTTTGTTGTCAACGATTGAATGTGATGAAACAGATCGAATGGAGTCCGAAGTATTGCGGTTAGCAAATCTCACTGAATTGCAATATGAACAGATTCGAGCATCTGAGGCAGAGCTATTAAGTATTCGTGCCAGTATTCTCGATAAGCTTGTAAAAGCAAAACGTAAAGAATTAGCAGATGAGAAAAGCAAAGAAAGCTTTTTTGAAAATGTAGAAGCATGGAATCATCCTGTTAATGGTCATGAATTACTGAACAGCATTGAACAAGTTATTGATGCTCATATTGCGTGTGAAACTCATACACGTACAGCAACGGCGCTATGGATTGTTTATACATGGGCGATTGATGCAATGCAGATTGCCCCTATTGCCTGTATTACCGCACCTGAAAAACGATGTGGTAAAACTCAACTTTTAACCTTAATTAGTGAGCTTTGTTATAAACCATTGCCTACATCAAACATTACTGCAGCAGCGTTATATAGAGCAATTGAGGAATGGAAGCCAACATTACTGATAGATGAAGCTGATACCTTTTTAAAAGATAATGAGGACCTTAGAGGCGTAATTAATGCAGGTCACAGCCGTAAGAATGCCTATGTGATTCGTTGTGATGGGGATGATAACAAGCCCACTCGATTTAATGTTTGGTGTGCAAAAGCAATTAGCGGAATAGGTCATTTACCTGAAACCATTAAAGACCGATCAATTATTTTAGAATTGCGCCGTAAATTGCCAAGTGAACATAAACAACGCCTAAGACATGCGGACCATCACCATTGGCACAATATCAAACGTAAATGCTTAAGGTGGGTAAATGATCATTTTGATGAAATTCAAAATACACGCCCAGACCTACCTGAACAATTAAATGACCGAGCCCAAGACAATTGGGAAAGCCTATTTGTGATTGCACAGATCGCCAGTAAGGAATGGTTAGATAAAGCGATTCATTCAGCATTGACCATTAATGGTGTTGAAGTGGATACATTGAGTATTAATGAGCAATTGCTTGTCGACATTAAAGCGATCTTTGATAAAACAGGCGGAGAAAAAATCTTTAGTAATGGCTTAGTGAATGCCTTAATTGAAGATGATGAAAATGTATGGGCAACATGGAATCGTGGACAGCCAATAACTAAGATTCAACTGACTACACGTTTAAAACAATTTGGCGTTAAATCCAAAGATGTACGCATAGGAACAGAAGTAAAAAAAGGCTTTGATCTTAACCAATTTAAAGACGCTTTTAAGCGCTATCTGCCGTTACCCCCTATTCAAAACGCTACAACGCTACAACCTATATGTAGCAAGGATTACAGCCCAAATCAAAACGCAACACAGCATGAGAGTGTAGCGAGTAAAAAACCGCTAAAACCTATACACAGCAATACTTGTAGCGTTGTAGCGAGTCAAAACCCATTAGTAGAGCGCAACACACAAGAGGAGGAAGAAACGCCGTTAAAAAAACAGGTAAAGGTTAAGCAATCATCACCTGAAAAAGTTGTAGATACGCAAACGATAGATATGTTTGAGGGTGGGGTATGAATATGCAAAAAGCACTTGATTTAATCCAGTTAGCAAAGTCATATCAATGTAAATTATTCATCGTTCCACCTGATCAATTACGCTGGTCTAGTCCTGTAATGCCACCACAAGACTTTATTGAGGAACTGAAAGCAAATAAGCGTGTCTTGCTTGAATATTTCAAACAGACAGATCGAGATTTAAGTACATTGGTGAAACGTGCATTTGATGGCTACAGATGGCTGTTAGACCGTAAGAAACTACATTATCGCTATAACGGTATTCCGATGTTAAATGCTCGGATAAGCGTTACAGAGTGGCGATCTACTGTAATGCAAGTTCTTAAGGTTAATGACGCTGAATTAGACATCATTGAAAACTTATTGATTCAGGACAATCATCTTATCTACACAGATGAGTCTAGATCTATATTCACTACGCCTGAACAAGAACAGCAAGAATACTTACTCGATGATCGTACAGGTACGGCGTTTAATAACTGGCTGAATACTCCGAGAGAGTTTGTGTTTTGTTGAGAGTAGCCCCTTAATTGGGGCTTTACTATAAATAAAGTGAAAGTTATAAAGGATTATTCAAAAAAACCTCATTGATCGAGTACAGCTAAGAGTTCAATAATTATGAAAAATGCACCAATTATTCAACACTATGTTCCTCAATTTCTAATACGTAATTTTTGTTTTGGAAAAAAGAAACAAATAAATGTTTTTGAGAAAGCAAGTGGTAAAAGCTTTGTTAGTAATACCAAAAATATTGCTAGTGAGAGAAATTTTTACAATTATATTGATAAGGGTGAGACAAAAACTTTAGAGTTTATGCTTAGTGAGTATGAGTCTAAGGTAAAACCTATCATCGATAAACTTCTAGAGACTCAATCTTTCTTGAGTATTAATAAAATTGAACATCAACTACTTAGCCAATTTATAGCTTTACAACTTCTCCGAACTAAAACACAGAGAGAACAGTTAAAAGCTATTTCAAATTATTGTTTCGACAACTTTGAAAAATTAGGTTTTACTTCTCCTAAAGATCAAAACTATGAAAATGAGCTAAAGCTTGTAATAAGTAATTTAATAAATAAAAACTTAGAAGAATTTTCACAAATTATTTATAAAAAAAACTGGTTTTTGATAACAAATAAATCAAATCAATCATTCTCTATTTCTGACAATCCTATAACTATGTACAATGAAAATTATAATCCTCTAATTGGGAATATTGGAATAGAAATTGAGGGAATACAGATTTACCTCCCTATTTCTCCTAAAGTTACAGTTGCAATTTATTGTGAGAGTTTAAAAGAAAAAATTAGCTATTTTAAAAAAATACCTAATTACAACCTAGTTGGAAAAACATTATTAGGAGCAATTGAGAAATCTAGCTATTGGGATGCTCCTGAAGAAGTGATAACCTTTCTTAATGGTTTACAAACTTGTTTTTCAGAAAGGTATATTTTTTCAAAAACAGGAGACTTTAGTTTATATGTGAAGCAGATTCAAGATAATCCCTCTCTTAAGCAAGGTCCAAGATCAAGTATTTTATAAAGTTTCATTAAAATCTATGAATATAAGTAACATAAAAGGCAAAATTTTTTAAAATACCTCATTTAATTAAATATAAAATCATTACTCTAATGTGTCTAGAAATGCACATACATACCTAGATTGTGCACCATAGTCTACAACTGAATGATTCCTATTTAAAAAATCTTCAAAAGTAATAATTTTTAGAATGATGTTATTAAATTTAGAATTAAACTCATCTTTAAACCTCACCATATTTTTTTTTGTTGGCTCTACATTAAGTGGATCTTCCGAATATTGTTCAAAAATTAAAAAAGCTTCATCAGGATTAATTTGTTGAATAACATCTAAAAACTTACTCTTCTCACGGTCATTTTCAAAAAAATAGTCAGCACTACGTTTTGCTTCTCCAGCAAAAAGAACTCCGCCATATACTCCTAATAAATCTATTTCGTTTAATTGACTCAAATCTTTGTAATCGTAAAAAATATTTACTTCAGGTAAGTACATAAAAGAATTTATGGTATTACTATTTTGAATATAATCTAAAGCCCAAAGAACAGGAAGCCCACAATGCTCAACCATGGTTTTGTGTACAAACTTATTAAGCAGATAGTCCCAAGAAAATTCATTACCAACAGGAATTATGTGTGTTTTTTCACAAATGTCACAATTATTTTTTAATTTAATAGAATCTACTGTTCTTATGTTTTTATAACCACAATATTCACAACTCCATGTATGAATTGGGCAGAAAATTTTATATTCTACTAGTATATTAAGTGCATCTTTGAAACAAGCAGCCAAATATTTTCGTGACTCATCAATATTCTTAAAATTCATTTTATTTTTAATACTGATGTAAAGCTCCTTATTCTTTTGTTGAAATTTTTCAAACATAAATAGAGTGTATATATAATCTTCTTTTCCGTTTCTTTGTGAAGCATCTTGAAATACTTTTTTCCATAAATTGTTTGTTAGGAAATTTGAAGCAATATTTAAGTGATTAAATAAAGAAATTACACCATTAAAATTTTTACCTTTATCTGAAATACTTATATGGGAAATTCTAGGTTTATCCAGTTTATATCTGCTATCATCTTTATTGTATAAGTTTCTTTGGCTTAATAAAGTATTCAATACCATTAAGTCATCAGGTAAATTAATATTAATCAAAATTTCATTATTGTTACTATTTCTATTAAATGGGTTAAAAATATTTCCGATAATACATGTAGGTATTTTGTTTCTACTAATACGAAAAAAATCTTTTCCAAAATTTTTTGATATATATGCCCTTTGGGGGATTATCCATGTATCAATTACATTTGAATATTTAGATAAATTGTTATGACGGTCTATATCACATTCTATCGCAAAATGTCCTGAACCAAAACTTTGAAAATTTGTTGGAAGATATTTTAAATGACGTGGACCACTTGTAAATAAATTGGCTGGATTTTCAGAGATAGATAATTTTGAAATATCTTGAGGTCTTAAGGAAGTGTTTAATTTAAAAAATGAATTTGGATAAATTTTTTCAGAAAAATATGAGTTTATATTAATATTATTATATGTGAAATCTTGCAATTTTTCTTTTATATGTTTTAATTTTGTTTTTGATATGGTGCTAGAATATAATGAAACATAGTTATGCCCATGTTCTCCAATAAAATTTAAATTATTTAAATATTTCCCGAGATATTTCAAGAAATCATCATTATTAAAATGTTCTTCTGTAAGGATTAATGAGCCTAAGGAGGAATATGTACTATTATGGAAATGCCTATAATTCCAAAAGGATATACGATCCTGAACACTAGAGCCTATGACTATAGCAAAAGATTTGCTAAAGAAATCATGATATATCGGGTTAAATGCTTCAGAATGAATATTTGCTAAACGAGCAACTGTAGTAGCCTCTTGATCTGCTAATAAGTCTAAAATTCTTGCTTCAGATTCAATTAATTTTGCATCTGCATTGTTATTATCAGGAGCTCTCTCTTTAGAAAGACAGAATACTTCAAAAAAACCACTAACTTCATGTAGATAATTATTAACATTAATTCGATTTCCAAAATTATCAGTTACGAAACGATCACCAGATTTAGGCGAAAATTGAGTTATTAAGTTTATAATTTTATTTGTGCTATTAGATCTTTTAAAAGCATATATTTCAGGACTATGGATTGTTGATATAGATCCAATTGGAGAGTAAAAGGGAATATTTACAGAGAAAAATTTCCGTTCATTTCCGTATTTGTGTTCAAGTAAAGAACCAGGAGAATTTAATTTTTCAATTTCTTCTATTTTTTCTTTTTCTAGCTTTAAGTAACTATAAACTATATCCGCATCATAAAAGCTTAACCATTCTAGATAGTTTTTATCATTATTTGTTCCAAAAGGAATAATTAAAAAACGTGTTCCAGCCCAGCAAGTATAAGAGTATTTAAAAATTTCATCTAAAATTAAATGGTTATTTTCAGACTCTTCCTCAGATATTAAAAAAGCTATTTTTATTGGTCGCTTATAAGCAGTAACTTGAACATCTTTTTTCAATCTTTCAGGATTTAATAACATTTCCATGGAAGCCTTTCTTTTGTATGTGTATGATTTCAATGAATATCAAAGGATAACGTTTGGTCAAATTGTGCAGTTATAAGTAAGATTACTTCTTATAACATACTGTTTATTATATAAAAACTTGAAAATAATTTCCTACTATGATTGTTAATTTAAAATAGATTAAACAGTAAAAATAACATACTTAAAATTAAGATTTTAATAACTGCAATAGACTTAGATTTTCACACGTTAAGTTGGAATTATAACTAGTTTTTTTCCGAAAATAAGCCTATCAATCACTCAATCAGAAAGAGGTCTAAAAATGAAAAAGATACTTTTGTGTATATTTTGCGCCGTTAATACATGTGCTTGGGCTGAATTGCCTAAACAGAATTCATCATGCAAGATTGTAGATCAGAAATATAAATTTGCTTACTTAGTTGTTCTTGGCAGTCTTTGCTCTAAAGATGAAAACTCTATTTATGATAAAAGCTTAAATACACTTTTTTTAAAAAACCAAAAGAAATGTAAACTCTCTCGTGAGCAGATTGATCCAACAGATGAAAAGGTCATGAATGCTTATGACGGACTACTTAGTCTAACTATAGAACAACAAAGAATACGCTGTAGAGCTTCAGCGAAAACGATAAAAACTTACTTCAGCTACGGCGATAACGGCGATACTTGCTAGAGAAACTAAAGTCTGACTTAATATTTTTGCTGACTTCTCATTACTGTCTAAAGCATCTTTGGATTTTTTAGCGCCTGTATCATCTGTTTTGAATGTCAGGGCAACTAAGAAATCTCTAATTACAGTACTACTCATTTATTATGATTCTCAATAAATACTTATTGATTAAATTTTAACTGAATAAAAAATCAAATCACCTAAAATATCTATATAATTCATATAAGTGCATAAACAATTATAAAAATAATGTATTTTTTAGTATTAGATATATCCACTAAATTTTTTAAAAAATTTGAGAGTGTTTGTAGTTTTTGAAGAATAGCCCCGAAAACAGGGCTATATTTTTTTTAGTTATAATAGATTACGAAAATAGGCTTTAATATATTGTTTTCTTTACAATACTTGCAATACTCTTATCCATGAAGAAAATCACAAAAGTTATAACTATATAGCCAAGCCCCATAAAGAAAAAGAACCCAATTAAACCACTAGCCCACATCTTCAAAACAAAGCCAATGTAAAAAAAACCAATTATTAATATCGCCGTGATAAAAAACATTAACGAACTTATCGAAGACGTGATAGATGTCACAGCCTTTGATATATATACTTTAAGGTCATTTCTATTAGTTTTTTTGCGTTTCATCAAATATATTAAGAAAAATTGAAGTAAATATGGAACAGCCAAAAATATTAAAATCAAAATATTGCTTGGTATGAAGGCATTAAAGAAATCTAGAACACTTCCTAACCCTTCAATCAAGCTAGTATCAGTACCATGAGTCTGATTTAAATAACTTACATCAGAGTCAGAAATTGTTTGATTTTTCTTTAAAAAATTATTATAAAACAAAGTTATACTTGCTCCACAATAATATGTGAAAATTAAAAATGCAGCAACATAAGCAATATATGTAAGTAAATAAATACAAGCCTCTTCGAAAACTAATCTTGGATTTTCCACTCTATTTCTCCTGTTTTTGTAGATATGTATAAAGGAAGTGAAGAAAGCTAAACCTTTGTAGAATTATGAATTTAGACATTCTTCAATTTAGTATTTTTATTTGATTTTAAAAGACTTTTATAGGACAACTCAGTATAGAGTTGAGCTTTTTTTTAATAATCTTCCAGTGGTTAAAGATTCAAAAAAGTTAGCATATTCATCTCCTCTAACTGTTCCACCAGTAGAGTAAGAACCTATAGATTTTCTATAACGCACAAGATAATCAAATAATGTTCCATACTTTGTTACCGTATAAGTATTTTTATCGATTTCATAAATAAAATCATTTTCATCTTTGGTGTACATAAAAAAAACATTCAAATGTTCATTCTCACCGCAGATTTCAAAATATTGTTTTTCAACTAAATCATCTACTCCACAATTCTCTAAAAATTTGACTGTAGGATCATCCTCCTGCATTAAATCATTTTGTCTTTCTTTACCAAATCCTAAACCGCGAAAACTGTTATATATATAAAAATTATCACCAAAAAGAAGACCACCAGAACATTTACCCATGGTCATAAGTAACTCTTTAAATTGCCCGTGAATTGAAATATTGTGACTTAGCTCAATTTGATAAATCTCATCTTCTGTGTAGCCTTCAATACGATCTAAATGCTCAATAAAGTGGTTCTTTTCTGCTTTGATGGATGACAACATTTTTATAAGATTATTCATTTTGATTACCTTTAAATTTACTACCTGTAAATGATCTTTAATTTTCTGAAAGAGAAATCGCATAATAGCGTACTCAAAACTCTCTCCCCCTAGAAAAATGAAAATATCTTGTAAATATAGAAAGAATTTGAATTCCAAATAGCAAATTACACAAACATCCAAATTATGATTGAAGTAGGCATTTTCAGGAATGAGTACCTGTATGAGTACCTTGTAGAAATACAAAATCAATAAAACATATTAATATCATAATCTTATATTATAGATTCTAGGCTCGCAGGGCGCACAATTAAAGAAGAATAAAAAAAAATTCTCTTTACCAAAATTAAGACAATAAAATTAAGCCTTACAAAAGTTTAAAAGTTTTCGAACGGTAATTTTAATCATGTTTAAGGCTGATGATAAAAGCTAAAGATTAGATTACTTGCGCCCAAATATTAAAAAACCTAAATATACAAAATTATAGTTATGGATCTAAATCGATATAAGCGAGCTAATTAAGCATCTTATTCAACTCATATAGTGAGCCGAATATATGCTATATTTAGCTCATCTTGGAAAAGCTCTAAGTGGAGATTTAAGATGCAAGAGTGGATTTGGCAAACCAACAACTGGACAAACTTTAGATGGGAAGATGAAATCATCTTACCCAAAACCAGACAGATTCATCAAAAAATTGGAATTCTACTTGGGCAAAGTCAACATGATTTAGCCAAAGAGCAATTCACCTTAAATACTCTACTTGCCAATCTTGTTGCATCATCCGCGATTGAAAATGAAACCTTAAATGTGTATTCATTACATTCCTCACTTGCACGTCGTCTGGGCGTTACGCTTGACCAACCTTATCCGAGTTCGGACAGATCTGAAGGTTTGGCCAATATCATGCTTGATGCGCTGAACAATGTGAAACAACCACTTACTGTTGAACGTCTGATGCAATGGCATCAATGGCTTTTTAGTGATCCCGATTGGACAATGCAGCGCTTACGCATTGGTCAACTCAGAGGTCCAGAACCGATGCAGGTTGTTTCTGGTCGATTGGATTATCCGACAGTTCACTTTGAAGCACCTCCTAGAGAAGGACTTGAAGAACGTTTAGAAGCCTTTATAAATTGGTTTAATCTTAGTCTAACCGATGCGTTGCTTGATCCCCTACTTCGTGCGGGTATTACTCACTTATGGTTTATCACACTGCATCCTTTTGATGATGGTAACGGGCGTATCACCCGTACACTGACAGACCTGGCCTTAGCACAAATGGATCAGCAGAGTATTCGCTTGTATGCGATGTCCCCTGTTATATTAAACAAACGTAAAAGTTACTATGAAATCTTAGAGCAAAGCCAAAAAAATGATTCCAATATCACTAATTGGCTTGTCTGGTTTTTAGACACCTTAAATGACAGCCTCGAAACGACGTTAAAACAAATTAATCGAACTGTATTTAAAAGTCAGTTTTGGTATAAATATTCAAATTTAGATCTCCATGAAGGACAACGCAGGGTATTGAATCGCTTATTAGATGGTGGAGAAAATGGCTTTGAACATGGTATTAGTGCCTCTCAATATCAAAAGGTTGCTAAAGTCAGTAAAGCAACAGCTACTCGGCATTTATCCGACCTGTTAGAAAAAGGATGTATAATCAAATTGGAAGGTGGTGGACGCAATACTCGCTATCAAATCAATTCCCTATTATAAAAATAATACCCTTTTTAAAGGTGTTTTTTGTGATAAAGCCAATTTACTTAAAATATTTTTATCGTTTTTGAATAGATAAATCAAAAACTTGAATCCTATAAGGACGCACAATTGAAGAAGAATAAAAAGTGACTTTCTGTCTTTACAAAGATGTAATATTGAACCACTTATATGGCCAAATAAACTCAGCTTTGTTTTAACCAACTGGTTATATTTTATGCAAGCCATCAATCACTAAAATATCTATATTTTATTATCTTCAGTTTGATTTTTTTCAATATCTCTATAAATAATCTCATCTTTATATTTTTTTCTAAATTCTCTCTCTGCAAACTAAACTACATAGTTCATTTTTTTTTCACTAATTCACCCTCTAGAGTATTTACTCTTATTTTTTATATGTTATTTTGTAAATAGAAGTAACTTTGAGTTGTATATTTAAGTATCAAAATTATTTCTCATTCAAAACTTAAGTACTTCAAAGTATTCATTTTATTATATTAGGGAAAAATTAAAATGAAATTAAAACATTTATCAATCGCGATAATTGCTGCAAGTTTACCAATGACTGGTGTTTTTGCCGCAGCAATGGATCGCTCAGGCCAATCTATTTCGGCATTCCTTCAACCTAATAATTATTTTGAAGCGGGTATTTCAGTTTTAGACCCAACTGTTGAAGGTCGGGAAGCCGGAGATACGCCTAAACCATATCGTGAAATCAATGATATGGGAGATGATTATTATTTTCCATCTGCTGCGATTAAATTACAATTAACAGATCAAGTTTCATTTGGTCTTTTATATGACCAACCATTTGGCGCAGATGCAGCATATTCAGGTCAAAATGCTTTTGTTTCAACTGATCACGATACGGTATTACCTCCAGAAAGATTAACTGCTCTTCGTAACAGTACAATCGACTCCACATTTAATGCACTGACTGCACAACAACGTGTTGGTGGATTCCTACAAGGTCAAGGTGTTGACTTAACCACGCCAGCGGGTCAAGAACAATTTGGAAAATCATTAGCTAGATATGGTAGTGACGCTACATATAAAGCGGGTGTTGATGCTGCAGTAAAAAATGTTGTTACAGGTAGAGTTGATCAAGGCATTAAAGCCGCTAACGACACACTGGGTAAAGGTAACACCAAAGTTGAAGTAGACACCCAAAATATTTCAATGATTTTTGGTTTTCAACCCATTGCAAACTTAAACTTCTACGGTGGTGGTGTTTACCAAACCATTAAAGGAAATGTTAGCCTGCGTGGTCAAGCATATAGTTTATATAACGGCTATGATGCAAGCATTAAAGAAACTGGCGGTGTGGGTTGGTTAGCAGGTGCTGCATATCAGATTCCAGATATCGCATTAAAAGCATCAATAACTTATCGCTCTGAAATCGATCATGATGTGAATATCAATGAATCGATTCCTACACTTGGTGCATTAACGTTACTTGGTGAGCCTGGCGCAGCTGCAGCAAAAGCAATTGCTGCCGCCAATGGTAAAACGACAATTACAACGCCACAGTCTGTTAACATCGATTTACAAACTGGAATCATGGCAAATACGGTTGCTTTTGCAAACCTTCGTTGGGTAAATTGGAAAGACTTTTCAATCCAACCGTTAAAATTTGGTAAAGTTTCTCAAACTATTGGTGGTTTAGTTAACCGTCCAAATGGATTTAACCTTGTTGAATATTCTGATGATCAATATAGTGTAACTGCAGGTGTTGGGCGTAAAATTAATGACCTATGGGCAGGTAACGTTTCAGTAGGCTGGGACTCTGGTGCGGGCAACCCTGTTTCAACTTTAGGTCCAACTGAAGGTTATTGGAATGTAGGCTTAGGTGTTCAATATAGCCCTACCCCTGCAACGTTCATCGCTGGTGGTGTTAAATACTTCTGGTTAGGTGATGCTAAAGCTCAAACTGGTGCTCAAGCAGGTGGCGATAGTTATGTTGCAGAGTTTAAAGACAATACTGCAATCGCTTATGGTTTAAAAATTGGTTATAGATTCTAAGAGTCTATACCGATAAAAAAATCCCACATCAAAGTGGGATTTTTTTATGATGGAAATTTAAAGCATTAAAAATCGTAGAAGGAAACTTCACCCGTTTCCAATGAATATTCAGCACCAACGACTTTTAATTTACCTTTGGCAATTAAGTTTTCTAATACGGCTGAACCATGGCGTAATTGATTGACTGAAGCAAAAACATTTGATTTCACGGCATGCATTGATAGTTTTTCTAAGTCATCTTTCAATTCAGTTTGCATTAGAATTTCAACTGAGGGACGAACACGATTTACAATTGACATAAGATTTGCAGAAGGTGGTGTATTTGGATTCTTCAGCGCTTCAATTGTTGAATGAATCGCACCACAATGGCTATGCCCTAAAACAACAACCAATGGACAGCCAAAACTATCTGCGGCAAATTCCACACTACCCACCTGCGATGGTGCGACAATATTACCTGCAACACGAATCACAAATAAATCACCGAAACCTTGGTCAAAAACCATTTCTGCTGGAACACGAGAGTCTGAACAACCTAAAATAATTGCAAATGGTTCTTGGCTGTCCATCATTTCAGATCGTTGCTGATGCGTCAAAAATTTAGTCAGATTGGTTTCACCATGTGCAAAACGTTCATTACCCTGTTTTAATCGTTCTAAAGCTTCTTGAGCAGTTAGCATGTCCTTTGTTCCATTGTGTGGAGAGTGTGATTATTTTAATGCCGCAAAATGTGAAAGTCACTGACTAAAAATAAACTCTGTTACAATTTTTGTTATGTAGGGATATGGGGCTGAATTTCAAAAATACATAGACATAATTCACAGTTTAATTAAAATTATTTAACTAAAATACAAAATAATCTCTATATTAGTTGAGTTGGACACTGAAACTATGGCAAAAAACTTACAAATAAGACTTTCTCGGCAAATGTTGAAAAAATTATGATCATGAATAATATTTTTACTTTATATAATGCCTAGTCTTTTACTCGGAACCCTCTGCATGTCTGAACTGGCCCATAAAAAAATTCTTCATTTTTTAAACAGCATATTGTTAAGTTTGACTGCGATCGGTGTATTGTTTTTAGGTAGTCACAACAATGCAGCTGCTGGCACACCAGAATATGTGGATTATTTAAAAATTGTACAAGAAGAACGTGCTTGGGCAGGATTAACGTCTAAAACATTGCGTGTGGGTGATGTTATTTGGTCTTATAGTGAAGGTGGTTCTAAAGATAAGCCAACAGTTTTACTGATTCATGGTTTAGCCAGCAGCCGTGATACATGGAATGATATTGCGCAGTCATTGACCCCATATTACCATGTGATTATTCCAGACTTGCCTTCAGCAGGAAGTACCCAAGTTCCAGCCAATTTTGATTTATCTGTACCGAATGTAACTGAGCAACTTAGACGCTTTATTGAAGCTGCACATATCCAGGATAATTTAAATATTGCAGGACATTCATTGGGGGGAACCATTGCAATGTTTTATGCATCACAATATCCATTTGATACGAAAAGCTTATTCTTAATGAGTACAGGGGGTATTTTTAAATCAACAAATACCAATTATTTAAGAAATCCGATCTATCTCAAACAATTATTAATCACACAAAAAGGTGATTTGGATTTTGTCATGAAAAAGGTGATGTTTAATCCACCTTTTACTGCACGTGTGATTAAAGATGAACAAGAAAAATTGTTCATTGCTAAATCTCAAGACACAGCCAAAATCATCAATCAAATTGACGCACTCAATCGACTCTACACCCCTTCAACCTTTACCACGATGTTAAAAAACATTGAAGCGCCCACCATGATCCTATGGGGTGAACAAGATCAAATTGTAAATGCCGATGTTGCAAATGAATTAAAATCGGTATTAAAACGCCCTGAAACACCGATTATTCTACAACGTGTTGGGCACATGCCATTACTTGAAGCCCCTGAACGTGTTGCAGACCACTATTTAAGCTTTTTAAATAAAGTACAGCCTTTGCAAAACCCATTGTCAGATCAAACACATGGACAAATTGAGTTCAAAAAATGAAAAATCAACTCATTGAACAATTGATCGAAGCCCAACTTGGCTTTTTAGATCAAGAATTTTCACAGGCTGATACGATTAAAATTGAGTTTACTGAATTTTATCATTGGTTTAGAAAACAGCCTTTAAAACAAATTTGGTCTTTTGCACAAATTCATGATTTATTGTCAAAGCAAATTTTAGCGACACCTGCAAACAACTTTCTCATTGAGCAAATCGCTGAGCATATTCGTTTTGCATTGATTCATCCAAGTAATGATGAAGCGTTAATTGAAGATATTATTCCAGTCAGCACGATTGATAAAATCGCACAATATGTCGCAAGCAAATCAGGTCATCGCCAAGCTTTGATCAAACGTGTTGTCAATAATCCTGCCTTTTCAAGCATGTTAACCCAATTGATCCATCATTCTATTCAAGACTATATTGATAATTCGGTCATGAATAAAAAGGTCCCAGGTGTGGGACGTTTTATGAAGATGGGGAAATCAGTTTTAGAATCGGTTACCGACACTAATTTAGATGATACAGTTAAGCATTATCTGCAAAAAAATATTATTAAAATTAGTCAATTGAGTGAACAAGTCATTAACCAACAGTTTGATGACAATAAGCTTTATCATTTTCAAGCCAATTTGTGGCATAAAATTAAAAAAGTACCGATTGCTGTATTGCGTAATTATGTTGAAATTAACGACTTACCTAAAACTGTAGGTATGGGGCATGAAATATGGGAACATATTCGCCAAACAGATTATTTAAAGAAACAAGTACATGATGGCGTACTGACTTGGTATGTACGTAATGAAGAACGCCCTTTTGATTTAATTTTAAGTGATATCAATATTGATGAAGCGTTGATTCAAAATCAATTACAACAGTTACTTGATCCTGTTATTCAACAAATGGTTGCTTCTCAACACTTAAAGAGTCGTGCACGGATCTATCTGGAAAAATTTTATTATTCAGATGAAACTTTAAAGATTCTAAATATTGAAAAAGGCGCATAAAGCGCCTTTTTCATGACTAAACAGATTTAATACAATTTAATTGAGCTTTAGAACTTATAAATTAAACCCAAATTGTAACGGCGACCATCCAATACATAATTATAAGTCGCAGTATCTATGCTTTTATCAAATAAGTTATAAATACCGGCATTAAACTGTAAGACATTGGAAGGTTTATAGTTTAGACCGACATCAATCATTGCATACGCTGGTCTACCTTTCCCCATAGATGTACGACTTAAATAGTCAGAAGTTTTACTTCTTACATTTAAACGGCTCCACATCCCGACTTGATCATTTGTTTGCCAATCGAATGTTGTATTAAACATATGTTTCGGCATTTCATTTAAAGGTTGGCCTTTAAATGCTCCACTCTTTTGTTCAGTATCCGTAAATGTATAATTTGTTGCCCAACGAACATCTGGAGTGATTGCCCAACCTAGAGTTGCCTCTATACCACGCATATTTGCTTTATCGACATTAATACGTTGACTGACAAAGTCGAATTGTTGTCCTAACCAAGAACACCCCATAGTTCCAGAGTCTCCTTGACAGGTACGAATTTCAGTAATTTTATCTTTAAATTCACTATTAAATACGGTAAAACCTGCATCTAAATTGTCATTATTATCCCAGTTAATCGATGCTTCATAATTGATACTTGTTTCTGGTTTTAAATCTGGATTCCCCACAATCATACCACTCGACTGACCACCACCTGTTGCTTGTCCCCATCCTGCAACAGTGGCACGTAATGCCGGAGTTTTATAACCTGTTGATACCCCACCTTTAACAATCCAGTTATCATTCAAGGTCCAAACACCATAGACTTTCGGGCTAAAATGATCACCAAATTTTTCATCTTTATCATAGCGTAATGAAGCAGTTACCGTAAATGGCTCTACAATATTCCACGCATCCTCAGCAAATAATGCCCAACTATAGCGATCTAAGTTGGTTAATTTTGATCCACCAATAACTAACTGATTGCCAAAGTCCTCAAGCTCTTCTTTTAAATAACTTCCCCCGAAGCTCAAAGCATGAGAACCTAAATTGATTTGGTTCAAAGTATTAAACGTTGTATTGATTGCTTCCATACTACGGGATGGATTTTCATTTTCCTCACGTTGAATATAAGAATGTGTCTTTAAATCGCCAATTTCACCACGATGAGTCAAACTATATTCGGTACGATAATAATCTGTATATGAGTCTGTTGGGAGCTTACCATTTCGCCCTGGTACATTCGCGATTGTTTTACCTACCGTTTGATCACGGTTTTGAATTGATCGCTGATATTCTAAATCAATAGTATGTTCAGAACTTGGCGTCAAGCTCAGTGTTGCGCCACCTGCACGTATACGTTGCTTATTATAGCCACCAATGATGTCATCTTCATTGCGTTGTGAGAATGTTCCATTCGCCTTTAAGCCAAGTAAATTACGGATTAAAGGGCCAGAAACATACAGGTTTGCTTGATGGATATCCCCAGAATCTCTATTTTCTTGTAGTGTCGTATCCAACTTAACCGAACTTGTCCAAGTATCCGCGACTTTTTTGGTAATAATATTAATCACACCGCCCATGGCATCTGAACCATATAAACCAGACATCGGGCCACGAATCACTTCTATACGTTCAATACTTTCAATACTTGGCATCCAACCTTGCTCGATACCCGAGTTATCACTATTTGGTCGAACCGAACGTGTATTAACCTTTTTACCATCAATCAAAAAAACCGTATAGGCACTTCCCATACCACGGATACTAATATCACTTGAACTTCCACCACCTGTTACGACTACACCAGGAACATCTTTAAGTGCATCGGTTATATCTCTATACGCTTTTTTATTAATGTCTTCTTGCGTTAAAACTGAAATAGATGCTGCAGCTTGTTTCACCTCTTGCTCAAAGCCACTTGCTGTCACAACAATCGTTTCTAGTTTGGTTGACTCTGTAGACTGAGGATTAGTTTTATTAGAAGGTTCTTGTGATTCTGCGGCATAGGCAGTTCCCATCATAACGGTGATAATGGAGAGAGATAACGCAGATTGGATGATACGGTTAGTTGACATAAGGTATTCCAAAGAGGCTAAGAATGAATAGACAATGAAGGTTTAGATACAATGTGTAATAAAAACACCACAGCATTATAAACAATATTAATAACTATTCTCATTTTTATTAATCATTCGGTTAATATTTGGGCATTTCTAGGTATATCTTTAAGTTTTTATTCTGTTTTTTAAGATTCACTTAAGCTTATTAATATTTAAAAAAATACAAAAGTTAAATTTAGCTATGTGACATCCATAAAAAAACCTCCGAAATTTGGAGGTTTTAAAGAACAGTCAAATATCTACATTGATATACAGATTATTTGAAATAAGCGCCTTCTGCTTGACTATGGTCAGTCTGATCGACCACACGCCCGAGTTCAGGAATATGCTCTTTAAGTGTGGTTTCTACGCCTTGTTTTAACGTCACATCAATCGCAGAACAGCCTTGACAGCCACCACCGAATTTTAATACCGCAGTTAAACCATGTTCTTCATCTTCAACCACTTCTACCAGTGCGCAGTTTCCGCCATGCCCTGCCAATCCAGGATTGATCTCTGCCTGAAGAATATAAGTAATTCGTTCTTCCATAGACGCATCTGGACCAACACGTGGTACTTTCGAGTTAGGTGCACGGAAAGTAAGCTGCCCACCAAAACGGTCTTTGTTGTAATCAATTACAGCATCTTTCAGATATGGAATCGACGGTGTATCAATAAATGCAGGGAAATCAGGATAATCTTGTTTGTAATCTGTTGGAGCAATTTCATCAGGTGCACTATATGCCATACAACATTCAGCACGTGGAGTACCTGGATTTTCAACAAATACACGAACGCCAATTCCTGGAGTATTTTGCTTCTCCAAAAGATCTTTTAAATACTCTTGCGCATTGGGAGTAATCAATAAATTTGGAATTTCTTCTGCAACCGCAGTATTGGTGTTCTCAGTCGACATAACTCTATCCTCAAGCTGAAGTCGGTATTTTAACTGAAGATGAGGCTGAATGAGTGAAAATCAACTAAAATTGTCGGAATTAACTTAAAAAGATGTAAAAAATATAACCTACGCAAATTTCAACATAAAATATTCGCATAATAAATGAATATAAATCATACACAAATTGATATTTACTGCATTTTAGCTTATCAACAAATCGCGCTTTAAAACGCACAAAATGACACCAATGAAACTTTTATAAATGAAATACTAAGCTTAATTTTAGACATTTTTAGCACTGATTTATTCAATTTGTACGACCAATTTATCTAAATTTTGTCAGAAAATGCCACCCAAATATTGAATATGGCATGGATAATGTATACATCTGTATATTAATGATGAAATAAAACGAGATATTTTGCATGTCCAGTTCAATTGACGGTTTACAGTTTCCAGTTCATCCAAAGACTCAAAAAAGTAGCAGCTCGCAAGTCGGTAAAGAAATCATTGCGGAAGCACTTTCCTTGGTTGATCATCTCAGCGCACAGCAAGCTTTAGATGAAAAAAACTGGCGTAAAAATTATCCAGTTTATTTTAAGGCATTGGTTGAACATGGCATTCGTTCAAGTCATAACGCCATCACTATTGCCAAACAAGGCTTACACAAAGCCCAACATAGCTTTGATTTCTTTAGAGATGGACAACGCTATTCTTTAAAAGATATTGGTACAGTTCCAGTACTAGACAAGATTCAAAGCGTTAGTTTTAAAGGTCATTCAGATGCGGAGGTGGAGTGGTTTGTACCCTATCACGGGCAAAAGCTACAAGGCGAAGCGCTATATCAGCAAATTCAAAAGTGGCAAGACACTGGCATTATTGAAGCCAGCCATGCAGACGCCCTCAGAGAAGTGATTGCACATCCTGAATGGTTTGATTTATCGGATCGTACCTTAGTTTTATTTGGCGCAGCTTCAGAGGCAGGCCCATTAACATGGTTATCAAAATGGAAAGCCAATATTGTTGCCGTTGATCTACCCAATGAACGCGTTTGGGAGAGAATTCTTAAAACCATTGAAAATGGCAATGCTACACTGTACGCACCTAGTTTTCAAAAAATCGTCAATAACCATGATATTGACGAATTAAAAAGTAAACTTGGGGCAAATTTACTGACCCAAATTCCAGAAATTACACAATGGCTTTGTGATAATCCACACAAGTTAGATTTGGCCTCTATTGCTTATTTGGATGGTGAGAAACATGTACGTGTGTCGATGGCAATGGACACAATTATGAGCCATGTCAGTGAACACAAAAATGATTCGTCTCTGATGTATATGTGTACGCCTACAGATGTCTATGCTGTACCAGAAGAAGTGATTGAAGGTTCAAACAAAAAGTTCAAACATAGATCAAAATTTGAAACCGTATTCAGCAAAGGGATTGCAGCACTTTCCTTAAAGCAATTCTTTAAGCACCATGATCAACAATTGATTAGCTCTGACAATGGTAAATTCTATGGGATTGCTGATTGTCTGGTGGTTGAGCAAGGCCCTAATTATGCCTTGGCAAAACGTATTCAACAGTGGCGCGCAACTTTAGCACGGCATCAGGGGCAACATGTCAGTATCAATATTGCGCCATCTACGACAACACATTCGGTCACCAAGAATCCTTTGCTTAAAGCTGCGTTTAACGGTGCAAGTTTGTTTGATGTAGAAGCGTTCCGTCCTGAGACAACCAATTCAATTATGGCAGCGCTTTGGATCCATGACTTAAGAAATCCGAAGTCTGTTGCAAATCCAGAAACTGAGATGGGTCATCCATTAGAATTGATGATGGAAGGCGCAAATCATGGTGGTTTATGGCGTGTCGCCTATCTTGCTCGCACAGCCTTACCTTTTGCTGCAATTTATGGATATGCGAGTGATAAATTGCCGATGCAAAAGCTTTTAACCAAGTTTAAAAAGTAATCCTTCAGGTTTAAATCTCTTTAAATTAAATGCCCAGTGATAAATTTAGCTGGGCATTTAAGTATATGAACACAATTTTAAATCTTATTAAATTCATAATAAAAGGCATAGGCATTCCCCCATAGCGTCAAATAACATACACAATGCAGCAATCCTTTAACGCCTTAAATATGCTATACCAATGTAAACAGTTCAGTCATTCTAAAATGATTGACAGTTTTCTAACGATCGTTTAAAAACTTATAAAACAACCAATGAGAGAACAACAAATGTCAAATCTACAAGGAAAAGTCAGTCGTGAAATTCGTGGTCATATTTTTTTAATTGGCTTAGATCGTGCAGATAAACGCAATGCTTTTGATAGTCATATGATTCACGACCTATCACTGGCTTTAACTGAATATGAAAATAATCCACAACTACGCTGTGCGGTGGTCTTTGCCCATGGCGAGCATTTTACCGCAGGATTGGACTTGGTTGAGTTACAACCAAAATTAGCCGATGGTGTTTTTAATTTTAGCGATGATATTGTGAATCCTTGGGGAACTGTTGGGCGTCAAAGAACAAAACCGTTGGTAACCGCCGTACAAGGCTATTGTTATACCGCTGGTATTGAATTGATGTTGAATTCTGACATTGTTATTGCCAATGAAAATACTCAATTTACCCAAATTGAAGTACAGCGCGGTATCTTACCGTTTGGTGGTGCAACAGTACGTTTCGTCCAAGCCGCTGGCTGGGCAAAAGCTATGAAATATGTGTTAACTGGAGATTTATTTTATGCACAAACAGCCTATGAAATGAACTTAGTCACTGAGGTTGTTGAGGATAACCAACAGTTAACGCGTGCCATAGAGCTGGCTGAACGTATTGCCAATGCTGCACCACTTGCTGTCCAAGCGGCACTGCATTCGGCACATCAAGCCTTTTTACAAAGTCCTGAAGTCGCATTTGCAAACCTACAAAATCTACTTAGCCCTTTACTCGCCTCTGAAGATGCGCAAGAAGGTGTGAGAGCAATGATCGAACGTCGAGCACCACAGTTTAAAGGCAAGTAAACCAATCATAGCGATATACGGAGATAACCTAATAACTGTGGGAACAATCATGCAAAATTTAAAGTATTCAACTGAAATCAAACACTTGAATGGCAATAGTTTTACCAGCCAAGCCATCAGCTTTAAGGCATTGGATGGTTATGTACTGGCTGGCGTACTTTACACCCCAGTCAATACAATCAAAGCAAATCTTGTTGTTTCCAGTGCAACAGGTGTCCCACAAGCATTTTATCGCCGCTTCTCTGAATATGCAGCACAATTGGGTTATCAGGTACTCACTTTTGATTATCGTGGCGTGGCCAAATCTGCGCCACAGCAATTAAAAGGTTTTAAAATGTCATATCTGGATTGGGGAAAATTAGATTTAGCAGGTGCAATTGACTACAGTTTTAAACAAGATATGCCCCTATTTTTAGTTGGACATTCTTACGGCGGACAAGCTTTAGGGTTGACACCGAATCACGACAAGGTAAGTGCAATGTATTGTTTTGGCACAGGTGCTGGCTGGCATGGCTATATGCCATTGAAAGAAAAAATTAAAGTTCAGGTAATTTGGAACATTATCTTTCCACCTATGGTGGCGATTACAGGTTACTTACCTTGGAGTAAACTCAATATGGGTGCAGATTTACCTAAAGGGGTCTACCAGCAATGGCGTAGATGGTGTAAAAATCCCACTTACTTTTTTGCAGATCCTGAGCAACAAAATTTGCATGAACAATATGCTCAGATTAAAACGCCAATTTATGCAGTGGCTGCTTTAGATGATGATTGGGCATTGCCAAATTCTCGTTATGCTTTTATGCAACATTATAAAAATGCGCCCATGCACTTTATCAACATATCAGCCGACGAATTTGGTTTAAAACAGATTGGACATATGGGCTATTTTCGTCAAGGTTCGGAGCCAATTTGGGATAAAATGTTTAATACTTTCGAGACATTCATCCACAATTAATTTTAAGCCCATAAGCAGCAAGGTCATCTATGCGCCCACAAAAACTTAGGCCTGAACACATGTTAAATACCTGTGCTTTGCAATTTAAAGCACATGGTTATGCAGGGACAAGTATGGAGATGTTGGCAAAAGCATGTGGACTCAGTAAAGCATCGTTTTATTATTATTATCCCAACAAACAAGCCTTATTGATGCAGATCTTAGCGCACACTCATCTTTATTTAAATCAATCGCTGTTTAAACTCGAAGATTTTGCTGTAGTGGATGCAAATCAACAATTTCAAATCATCCATGATAAAGCTGTTCATTTTTTTAGTTATGAAATAAAAGGCTGTTTAGTTGGGATATTGTCCTTAGAGGCAAGCCATATTTCTTTAGAAGTCTTGGAAAAAATCCGTGAAATTTTCCAAGATTGGCAAAATGCCTTGTATCAATTATTTCAACAAAAAATGGATCAAGCCGATGCACAAATTTTGGCAAAAATAAGTGTGGCCGATTATGAGGGTGCGATTTTAATGTATCGACTAAATAACGATCTGTTCTATTTAAATCAAGTCAAAGCGCGAATTTCTCAACAACTCTCCTTATAATACTCGACTGATTTGCAACTTCTTGGTGAAAATTAAATGATAAAAAAGATCAAATATAGTTTTTTAGCTTTGCTTTTTATGAGCCTATTCAATACAGCTTATGCACAATGTAATCAGCAAGATCAACGACAAGCTTATCAATGTATGCAGCAGCAATTAAAAACAGATAAAGCCAAAATAATAGGGTCTGTTGACAATTCGTCTACGTTTGCGACTACGTGTGTTTTTTAGGCGATACTAGGCACGAAATATGAAATTTAGTCATTCTAAATGAATAGTTCGTAACGACGTAGCGGCAAAAAACACGCTAGTCCCGAAGGGTTGTGGCTAAAATTATCTCAGCCTACGTTATGAAACTTGAAAATAGTTTCGCTATTATCATTCATGCTTTACGACGTATACGTCTCATGCTCAATTTTAACCTACAACGCAAGCCGTTTATGAAATGCCAACAGACCCTGAGTTATATCAACGCATTTATCTGCAATACGATGATAACAACAAGTTATTACTAGAAAAATCACAAAAAGCATGGCTCAATTATCGTGATGCTCAATGTAATGAACTCATGGGAAGTCTTACTTATGGTGCTTTGGGATTGGCATCAGGATTTGCACATTTAGATTGTGAAATCAATTCCACAACATTTCGACTAAAAGAATTAAGCAGTCTAATAGAAAATCAATAACGATCTTTAAATTCGGCTTTATGTTCTATGCCTTGATGATCAACATGCGCATAGAACACCCCATAACGTCCGACATAGTATTCAAGTGATTGTTCATGATAGCTCCAAAAAATAGACCATTCGCCAAAATCAAAAGACCCGATCTGACTTTGTGTATTCATCGGCATTTTACTGAGTACTTCATGCTGAATATGCCCTGCTTGAGAAAAATCTTTGGTCTGTAAAGCTTGTTCAAAAAACAGTTGCGCCGCTGCATCAAATAACCGTTGGTCTTCATCAGTGATCGGCTTGGCGGGGGGATGTTGCTCCTCAAGTACGGTCGGCTGCTCTACTTGAACTGTAGAATTTAATGGTGCTGTTGCTACTGTTGAACTCGCCTTTTGTCGCTCTTCTGCAATCATCTGTTTAATCAGCTTGGTTTTTTCGGGCAGTTCATGCTCTTCTTGAGGATTTTGAACCAATTGAGATAACGCTTGTCGTTGTTCTTCAAAAGCTGCATTAATTTTTTGTTTAGCAACCCACCGCCATAACACATATAGCGTGATCAAAAATAATAGGACAATGATAAATTTCAACATAGCGTAATCTCAAGCATATAATACGCCCCAGTTCAGACTCATGAGCTAAGTTTAAAGCTGAGTATTTTGATTGTTTTTTTAATAGTTTACCCAGTAAATTGTATAACTATCTCACTAGAGATACCCAGCTTAAACGTAACAATTGTTTTCTTTATACAGATAAACCAGATCTCTTATTTTAATTTTGTAATGCTTTTAGATCACCTGAAGCAAATACGATCCCTTTGTCTGGCACCTTTTTGAGTATTACGGGTTTTCCTATATTTTTATATATCGGTTGATCATCTTTAAGCACTTTTAAAGCAATTTTTTGAATAAAAATCTGATCATTTTTACTATACAGCTTTACCCCACCTTCATCTGAGGCCATATAATGAACTTTCACATGATAGATATTTTGTAGATCTGGCATCCACACAATCACTAAATCACCGCCACGTTCATACATATTGTCAAACACAATCGTATCTGCATCCACTTGCTCAGATTTAACACCAACATAACCACTTGCATCCGCCAGTTGATCGACTAAATATAATGATTTTTTAGCACCCAACTGTATCCCATACGCTGAAAAATATTGCTCTCGATCTTGCTTTTTACGGATACAGGAATAGGTTTTTAATACGACTTTTGTTGAGCGTAATTGATAAGTTTGAGGTAAAAATATGTCTTCATCATCTTGATAACATTGTTTTGAAAGCTGCATTTGAATGTTCAATTGTTGAAATTCTTGTGCATATATAGATGACGTGATCACGACACTACAAATGAATAATAACTGTTTGATATATTGTATTTTCATTTCAATTTTCTAAATTTTAGGATAAGCCGTTATCTGTTGTATATCATTTAAAAACAAATGATCAGTTTTATCTGAATTATAGCAATATTTAAAATAAAACATGCTATATAACACATATAGCATGTTTTATTTTAAATTAATTATTGTAATGTTTTAAACTGCGCTAAACGTTGTTGCTGCTGTAATTGTTGTTCAAATTCAACTCTCCCCTTCGCTACATAATTTTGTAAACCCGTCTGATCAATAAATGCTTTTTTATCCCCCGCATTCAATTTAGCTAATTTCTGCTTCATATGGAAGCGATCCGCTTTATTGGCAAGGAAAATATCTGCATGGATTGCATCCAAAGTTTTAAATGTGTGTCGTATGTCTGAAACTAGATTTGGATAATTGTTATTGTTTAACAAATAATAACCGCCCGTAAATAAACTGTCAGCATAGATGACTTTATAGTTTTTAAAGTGATAACGGATATCTGTCGTCCAAGAGGTTGCACCTGGCAAATGGCCTGGCGTCGCATGTGCTGTAAAGATTTGACGACCGAGCTTTAATTGTTGCCCATCTTTGATAATGATATCTACAGCTACAGATGGAAAAGGCAATTGCTTACCTAAAGCAAAATCAGTCACGCCGCCATTTTCTAGCATTTCGGCATTGGCAGCACTTGCGACCAATTGAGCACCACTCCATTGTTTTAATTTGGCAAAACCACCAGCTTGATCTAGACGCGCATGACTATTAAGTAGATATTTTACATCTGTGATTTTAAAACCCAATTTTTCAATATTGGCCTTAATCTGCGCTGCCGATTGATCAATCCCACTATCAATTAAAACCAAACCATCACCTGTATCAAACAGTACCGAAGATAAATTTTCAGTACCGACATAATAAACATGATTAAAAATTTTAAAGGGCTCGATGGGCGTATTCCACGATTCAAACAAACTCATCGGCGGTGCATCGGTCAATGCTTGCTGAGCATTTAACGGTGCTGCTTGAGTAAATTGAAAGCTCATTGCGATCAATGAAATAGCAATCGATTTGAACAGATGCATATAAGCGATCCATGCTAAAAATGAGTCGCCCATACTTGATTAAATCAGGATATTTATCAATTTTTTAATGTCTAAAAAACAACTCAATACATCTTAAATTGTAAACAATATTTGCAAATTGTATGTGTGTTTTGAAGGACTAATTTAAAACCTTGTCGGCAATTTTATTACTGACCTTAATAGCCAACTGATCAACATAATCACTATAAAAATTCGCAGCAATCAGGGTGACAAAAATCGCAGTTAGCCCTGAGCAGATTACCGCGAGAGAATAACTCCAATGCCAACTTAAAAATAAGTTAAACAACGGAATACAGATTAAATACAGCATCATTAGATGTAATAGATAAATGGAAAAAGATAACTTTCCTAACCAGACTAAAACGGGGTGATCTAAGCCTTTAGAAAGTAATGGGCTCATCAAAACACTATAAACAATTAAAATCCCAGCGATGAAATTACTATAATCATAAGTATTCTCCCCTAAAATATGATGAACCCAGCTATAGGCTGCACTAGTATTATGTGCACCCGCTAAATATAGGCCAATCAATAACATAGGAATGGCTAAAGCATTTGAAAGTGGTTTGGCATACAGATAAATATAGATACCAATAATAAAACTGGAAATCCCAAAGCTAAAGCCTTGCCCTCGCCAAAGAAATGCAAGACAAGGAATTAAAAGTGAGCCTACCCAAAAAGCAATATGTTTATAATGATACAAATAGAGTAGAAAAAATAATGCAAATGAACCCATAAGCTCAATCGTCATCGTCCATAACACCCAGTTTATATCACTTTCTGAGAATAAAAATGCACCAATAGTTCCTTCATATAATGCATGTTTAAAACTAAAATCTTGTATCGCAAATGCATGTAACCAAGCACCAACATGACTACTATCAATATGGATGACTTTAAAGACCAGCCAAATAATAATGCATGAAGTCAGTGCTGGAATCATTAAACGCGGATAGCGTTTAATCATCATATTTTTAATCTTTGCATGAAATTGTTGAGGACTTTTTAAGATCGCATAACTGAGCACAAAGCCACTTAAAACAAAAAATACAAAAACAGCAGCATCACCTGAGTAGAGAAAACCAAAAGGCAAATGATGTATAGCATACACCCAAGCCAAATCTGTTTTCTCATGGGGATCAAAATGATGTAAAAATGGAAAAAAACTCATTGCAAGATGAGAAAATACGACAGCTAAACAAGCTAAACCTCGAATACTTTCTGCCGAGTTTATTTTTGCGGACATCTATGTTTCCCTGTGAAAACAAAAGCCCCAACCTGTGGGACTTTTGCTGACTAAGCCATTAGTCAATATATGTGATGCGACCATCAGCATCATGATGAACTGTAGCGATTTTTTGCTGACGAGAATGTAGAAGATCATCTACATTTAAATTGAAATGGTCAGCATATTCTTGTGTAGATTTAGCTTCTGCTTCCTTTTTGGTCTTCGCTGGAACAAAGTTACTCCATAACCACAAAGAAATCGCACAAGCAATCAACGCAAACAACCCGCTTTCTAGGGCTTTTGCAAAAGCATTAAAGAAGTAATGTACCAGTTGTGGTTTCTCAAGTGAAAGATATCCCACCAAGATGACAATAGGTCTCCAAAGCAACAACCAAAATGCCCACAGCATTGCCGTCATTGTCGTGGAGAAATAACGACGATGCCACGGTAACTGCTTACGTACATCAATAATCAAAGAGTTTGTTTTCATATTCATATCTCAAAACTTATTCTGACTAAAATGTTAGTCATCATGTCGCATACCACGATCGGGGCTGACCCACCGTGCCCTTTTACTTTCTCCACGTAAAAGAACTTTTGGGAATGCAACAATACTTGCCGTTACTGTAATCAACCAAAATACAAAGGGATACCAAATCATCCAATAGTAGTTTTTCACTAAACTCGATTCGTAACGACTATCCATCCACTTACTGATTGCGAACTGCAGTAAACAAGTTGTACCGAGTAAAATACCTGTTCCCATCGGTAATAATGGGGAGCTCATTGCTGGGAAGCCTGCATACGGTAGCAGCAAGTGCAAGATCCAGAAAATCACCATAATCAGCATTAAATATGACCAGACTAAGGTGAGGATCAACTCAATAATCAAGGGCCATAGAAAATTCAGTTTCGGTTTAAATAATACATCAAAATTCTTAATTAAAACTTGCGCGCCACCCATGGCCCAACGTAAGCGTTGTTTCCATAGACCATCAAAGGTTTCTGGCATTAAAATCCAAACCAAGGCATTCGGTTCAAACTTTACATCCCAACCCGCACGATGCAATTTCCAAGTAATATCAATATCTTCAGTTAACATGTTTGGTGACCAATAGCCCACCTCATGTACAGCACTTTTACGAAAAGCAGTAATCACACCAGAAACTGTAAATAAACGACCAAAAGTACGTTGTGCACGTTTAATCATACCGACAATTGAAGAAAATTCACCAACTTGAATCCGTCCCAGTAAAGTCGAACGAGTACGAATACGTGGATTACCTGTCACAGCCGCAACTGTAGGATTATTGAGAAAATGACGAATCATCCACTGTGCAGCATATGGATCAAGTAACGCATCACCGTCAATACCAATTAAAAACTCAGCATCGGTAAGCAAACTACCCGCTTGTAATGCCATGGCTTTACCTTGGTTTTCAGCCAAATGTACGACGCGAAGCTTGTCATACTTCAATGCCAACGCATTTAAGATTTCTGCTGTATTGTCAGAACTCCCATCATTAATTGCAATGACTTCAAAGTTTGGATAATTCAACTTTAATGCATGACTAATGGTCTCATCCGCATTATCTTGCTCATTGAAACATGGCACAAGCACAGCAACTAAAGGATATTCTTCCAATGTTGGGGGTTGAGTATATGGCGGCTCTTTACGTTCTTTCCAATAGAAAATTAAAGCGCCTATCATCCATAGATACGACATAAATAATGGATAATAGAAGATAAAGTTTAATACGGATTGCCACAGGTGTTGAAATGCACTCATATCAGACCTTAAGGAACCAATCGTTGTGGTTTAGAATCAAATACTTTACGCATTTCTGCAGTATTTGGATGATCTTCAATTGGATCATCTGGGTAATACCCCACATGCATCACACCTTGTTGATACAAAGACTGAATCGTTTGAGCAATTTCCGAGGTTGGAATCTTTTGATTATTACGCCAGTTCACTGCTTGTAATTCAAAAATGGTCTTTTTAATCCCATTCGGTTGTTTCTTCACGTTTTGCACTAAATCTTTATAAAACTTAGTTGCATCTGGCGCCTGTTCCATATAAGGCATTGCCATAATTGCAGTAAAGTCATAATTTTTAATCGATTGTTCTAAAGACTGGGCATACCAGTTTTCCGAGTATGCTGAAAGTGCAACTTGAGCATATAAGTTACGTGCAGTCAGTAAGAACGGTTGGTAATAACGTGCCTTTTGCGCCAAATCCATTGCAAAGTTATCAATGGTCTTGGTTTTAAAATCTGTCCATTTTTGCAATTTTGCATCATCATTACGAATTTCTTCTAAATCGGCTGGTAAACCAATTTTTTGATAAGCGTTGATGGCTTCTGGACTGGCATCTTCATAATCTGAAAGTGTTGCATCATCATGGAACAAGATGCCATCAAATGTCGTGGATTTCGCTAAATCTTGATATAAGCCTTCAATTACTTTACGTGCTTCTGGTGAATATGGGCTTAAACGATGATATCCCATATTTAAATGATCACTGTCTTTGGCTTGCTGAGTCACCACCACATCTTTAGATGCAGGATTTGAAGCGGGTAAGTCCCAAGCCAATAACGGCATCCAGGCATATAAACGACTGACCTGAGTACGCGTTTGAATCTGCCATGCAACACGATTGAATAAATCTGCACGCATTGGAAGAGTACGATTTGGGAAATACACCATATCAGCAGAACCATTGGCATCAGGATCAGCAAATGCCTGTAGAAATACCGTGGTTACATTCATTTCACGAATACGGTCTAATAGGTGACCTAAATTTTTCTCTTGCTGCGCTTCATCTGGATCATAAATATAATCTAAATCCACATGCATAACTTTTTGTGGGCGGTTATTGTCAGTAAAATTCATCTGACGACTTTGGATTTCTTGTGCCAAAGAATCCGTAGTCATATTCCCTTCAACAAGAATACGGTTCAAATGACCTAAAGATTTTTCAATATGGTCTGGACCATCATCTAAGCTAATCGTAATAGGCATACCCACTTTTTTAGCCAAAGCAACCGCTTCCATATTATAACGACCATATGGCCACACCATCACACGTGGTGCTTTTAAACCATGTGATTGCAATACTTTATTATTCTTTTTCAAATCACTAAAAATACGATCTGCATAGGCTTTGTCAGATTCATAGGTTTTACTTTTTGGATCGTATTGGCGTGTGACAGCAGCTGGCTCAGAGTTTCCCTGAGGATTGCCTAAAATACCACGATGTAAATTATAACTGTGGCTACCAATTTCAACATAGCCACTCTTTTGCATGGTTTTAAGTTCATCCCAAGTCAAAAGTTTTTTACGTGCTAATTTTTCATCCCCAAATTGAACCATTTCATTGGCTTTAGGTTCTAACCACGAGCCAACGACAGCGAGTACAACAGGAATTTTACGTTGTTTAATGACCGGATATGCATATTGATAAAAAGATTGATAGCCGTCATCAACGGTCAACAATACCGGTTTAGTAGGCAGTTTATATTTGCCTTCATTGGCTTTAATAATTTGATCTACATTGACAAAATTATAGCCGTTTTTTTGTAGCCAATCTAAATGCAGCTCAAACTGTTTCGTGGTCACGGCATAATCTGGAATCACTGCATCATGATTAGGCGTAATTTCATGATAACCAATAATTGTCAGCGTATTTAAATCAATTTTAGGTAATTCGTGCTCTATTGGAGTTTCAGTAGCAACTTGGTCTACTTCTGCCATTGCACTATTATAAAAGGAAGAAAACAATAGTGTTACGCATATCATCGCTGAAGGAGAAAAGTAACGGCTTAGCATATATTTAAATACTCGATCATCATTGTTTTAAATCTGAATTCGTCCGTAGTACATCAATATTGAAATACTAAAATCCTTTTTCAAGACGAATTGAGCCAGAGGTTTTACAACGATGATTTAAAAGAATAAAACTGAAACGAACCTTAAAAATAACTCTGAGCAGAATTATTTATTTGTGACATTTAAACACTTTTAAGACAAAAGTATTGTAGATGATTGTTAAGTATCGAGCAAATAATAAACAAAAAATTAAATCTATTGTGTTTAAAATCACACTATTAGCTCAAAAATAGCCATTTAAATTAAGATTTGGATTATATTTTTATCGCATTGAAATATGCAGAAATGAAGAAGACTTACTCAACATTTTTAGCGCAACATAGTGTAGTCGATAGATGATTCATCAAGCATAAAAAAATAGAGATCAATTGACCTCTATTTTTGCATTCAATGCTGATGGCTAAATTAGCCCAAACATTTAGTGAATTTAATCACGTGTTTTGACATCAAAAAGTTCAATTTCAAAAATCAGATTAGAATTTGCTGGAATGATTTTGCCCATTTTACGCTCACCATAAGCCAAGTGTGCAGGAACGATCAATTTACGTTTACCCCCCACTTTCATCCCCATAATGCCTTGATCCCAACCTTTAATTACACGGCCTGTTCCAATCACTGTTTCAAAGTAATTGCCACGATCAATTGACGAATCAAACTTAGTTCCATCTTCCAGCCAGCCAGTATAATGAGTTGTAATCAAAGCACCTTTTACCGCTTCTTTACCCTCACCAACTTTTAAATCGATAATTTCTAATTCATTTGACATACATTATTCCTATTCATCATTCGGGTTTGTGCAAAGCTTTACACATCACTGTCTTTTGTTCAGTACAATATTCAGCATAACTTTTACAAAAACGTTGATAATCTTGCTCAACCTATTGGGCGTAATTATACGTGTATTTCAACAATTGCGTTTTCCAAAGTTCCGCTTGTTGTACAAAATTGATTAATTCATCTACATTTAAAAAGCGTTTTTTATTTTAAAAACTTAACTCTTTAATCTCTTGATCTAAAAGCAAATAATTGATGAGTTTTTTATGATTTTGTGCAGACCCAATTAAAACCCAGCGCCCAACAATCTGTTTTTCAGTTTTATTTTGTACGCCACGTAAAATTTTCATATTGTATTGCTTAAACAATTCTTCGTATTTATCTAAGGTCTCTTGCTGATAATCACATAAAATCCTGTAATTACGAGCTTGATGAATCGCTTCAATTTTTTCTTGAAAATAGACGAGAAATACTAATACAACCAGTACCAGTATCGTTCCAACAAATGCTAAATATTCATAACCAGCACCAGCGGCCATACCTAATGCAGCCACCATCCAAATCGTTGTTGCAGTGGTAATCCCTGAAATTCGGTTGTCATCTTTAAAAATAACCCCAGCACCTAAAAACCCCAAACCCGTCAGAATATTTGCTGCCAAACGATCAGGATTTTGTACCCCAATTTTGATCGAAAGTATGGTGAATAAGCAGGATGCTAAACTCACCATAATCATGGTGCGTAACCCTGCTGACTTACTGCGATACTCACGTTCTGCACCAATAATCGCACCAATCGCCAAAGCCATCAGTAAGTGGTAGATGTCATTATTCATTGATTTGCTACATAACTATTTTTATCACTCTAGGTATACGAAATTTGAGCAAAAAAAAGCAAGCGATTCGCTTGCTTTTCTTGTCAATTTTTATTGGACAACAATGCTTATTGTAACTGTGTCCATTCAATCACAGCTTGAGCATCATCACCAATTAAAGTCCACTCACCATCCATAACATTTAATTGCAATTGCATTGTGCGTTGACATAAAGCTTGAATTGCAGTTGTCGTCGCCTCAGACAACTGCCATACCTGAACATTTGATAATGTTTTGAGTTTAGAACTTCTTTTATACCATTCTGCAACGGCTGAACCATAGGCGATGACAGCCACTTCTTTACAACGCGCTGCCGCTTTTTTAACTTTGTCTTCGTCAGGCAAACCAACTTCAATCCATTTAATCAACTGTCCGGTTAAATCCTTTTCCCATAAAGCAGGTTCATCAGTTTCAAATAAATCTTTGGTAAATTCCAAACGTTCATCTGCAAAACGAGCATATGCCAATACACGCACCATTAAGCGTTCAATCGTTTCAGATGGATGTAATGCCATCGTGAATTGATAATCACCATATTGATGCACATCCATATTGGCAATATTGAGATCAGCCTTATAAATTGTTGCTTTTAATGCCATGAAAGTTCCAAAAAGTTCTTAAATATGGCGCACAGTCTATAAGATTTTCAAAAGGATTACTGCGTTTTTTCCGCCTGATCAATTCGACAATTCAACAAAGCTGTTTCTAAACTTTCCCAATCACGATTGTGCTGGCTAATGAGTTCAATCCGATTATCCAAGCTTTCTTCACCCGATTTATAATTCAAATTTTCTGGATTAAAATTAAATGTCATCCAACCTTGATTGGTATTGAATATCCCTTTGATCCGCAACCAGTCTTTTTGCTCACACAAGACATCTAACAAGTCATAAAAATCGAATTGCCAACGCTTTGAAAACTTCCAACCTGCAACAGTATATCCATTAGACGTTTCAACATAGTGATAAGGCAATTGTTTAACCACAGGCAGTACTTCATCGGGGTTAAATTGCTTTTGCACTTGGATCAACGGTACAACTTTTCTCTCAATCCCTTGATGTGTTACATCCAGCTGTTGAATATCAAGATTGCCCTGCTCTGCCAATACCCAAGTTTGAATATAGGCAAAATAATCATTTTTAAACTGGTTTAATACCTCATGATCAGACGCAGACATACTATCTGCATGTGAAACCACAACAATTTGTGCAGCTTTTAATTGATCTTGATAAAGCTCTTGATTCACCCATTCAGAATCATGTAAGCGACTCCCATCGATTACTGTCACCAATGCACGCATATCAATTTGCGCTTGCCATTGCGGTTCAGTCAATTGTGCCAAAAGTTGAGCGGGATGACCTAAGCCTGTGGGTTCTATAAATAGTCGATCGGGTTGTTTATCATAAATCAATCGAGACAAGGCAATTTGCATAGGCAATTGTCCTGCACAACATAAACAACCACCGAGTAACTCTTTTACTTCATAGCCTGAGTCTTGTGGTAATAATTGTTGATCTACACCAATTTGTCCAAACTCATTCATCAGCACCGCCCAAGTTTCATTTTCTGGCTTCTGTTGAAGCAAATGCTGTAATAAGGTGGTCTTTCCAGCCCCTAAAAATCCAGAAATAATATGAGTTTTAACTGTTTTTTGGCTTAAAATCTTCAAAGGATCGACTCAGCATATTAAATAAAAGAAATTGATAGTTATCGCGACGCTTCTTATTATTACTGAAAATGTGCCACTAATTTCAGGTTTTAAATCTATTTTTTAAATTAAAATTACAAAAATAATCCAAAACTCCAATATACCATTCATAAAGATTGCATCGTGAATGTTAATTGTAAGTAACAGCATCGTGTATTTTTTAATCAACTTTTCATATTTACATACATTTTTACCTATTGGTAAAAGTCAATGAGTCACAAAAAAACAACATAATACAATGATTTGTTTTAAACATGTAAACCTGTCTGTTACGCTTTGTTGCTTAGGTTGCCCATTTTTTCATCTGCACTTAGCATGACACTACTCCCTGTGATCAGCAACGCATTTAACAACTGACGCTCTCACAGGTCGTTATACGATCAATTCAATGAATTAAGGATGCCAAAATGAAACTCGTTAAAACACTTTTAGCTACTACACTTGCTTTCACTGCTTTCTCAACTTTTGCTGCTACTGATACAGCTGCAACTGAAGCTGAACAAGTTGTTGTATCAACTCAAGAACAACCAGCTGCAGCTGAAGATACTCAAGCTGCTGGTCAACCTACAGCTCAACCTGCGACTGAAAGCGCTGCTGAAGCTCCAGCGACTTCTGCTCCTCAAGCAGGTCAATAAGATTTAACACTCCTCCCGAGTTAGCAATTGGGTTGTCTGAAAAGACGATCTGAATAAAAAGACTAGATCATGCTGCGATTTAGTCTTTTTATTTTTTCTAGAACCATTAAAATTTTTTAAAATAGCTTGTGAGTTGTATATCTCAATAAAAAATATTCAGCAATTTTTAGCTTATTCATCATACTGATTAAAATGTTCATGCTCTAAATAAGCGCTCGAAAAACGACCAATAAATTTACCAGTTTTTTGTAGATCACTTTTCGGTTTCCAAAAACCATTTTCAATAACCCAATCATACACAGAAATATCAAGCGGATATTGCGTCAAAATACACTTAAGCTGATGATCAAAAATATATTTTTCAGCAGCTACTTTATCTGTAAAACAACCGATAATATTTAAATTGTCACTATTCTGAATCATCCAGATAAATTTAAAATCCATTTTTTAAACCATATTCATCCTTGAACAAACTCCGCTAAACTGCCTGAATCCAAGCTACATCTTTTACGGCATCGCGCTGTTGAATCAACAGAATAAACGGCTTAAATTCGTCTAGATATGGCACAATTTTAAAAGAGATGGCGAAGATCAGCCAGTATGCTAAAAACAAATCTGCCGCAGAGATTTGATGCCCCAGCAAATAAGGATTTGCTTGCTTCAGCCCAATTTTAATAAAGTTATAAATTGTTTCTTCTGTACCAAAGCCTAGACTTCTTCTTCGTTCCTGAATTTGTTCTGTTGAAATACCTAAACTTTTAATATCCATGAATTCAGTCAAAGGTCCGTGGCAAAAGAATAACCACTTTAAATATTCTCCACGTTTGGGATCACTCAATGCGGGTGCTAAACCTTTCTCAATATATTTGTCTGCTAAATACGCAAAGATTGCAGGCGTCTCAGAAATGACAGAACCTTGATCCACTAAAAAAGGAATCTTAGCCATCGGATTCAATGCCAAATATTCAGGCTGATTTAAGTCTTTATAATCCACTTGAATAATTTCGACTTGATCTTCGATATCTAATTCTTTTAATAAAGGCAAAATGGTATTTCCACGAGAATGTGCATTGGTATAAAGTTTCATTGTTTTAAATCCATTTTTATCGTGCTTTGAGTATAATCAAAATATCGGTAAGAATGATTAATTTATATGCAAAAGCAATGATGCTTCTTTTCTAAAAAAATAAATTAAATAATTATCAATATCTTATGAAAAAAAATTCCATCCTTTCATAAAGGCTCTAAGCTACAGAAAAATTAACTGCAATTTATTTAAAAAAAATCAATTTATTCTCAATATAGCGATTGATTCAAACCAATAATTTAGAATATTTTTTATATAAATTGCACTTTTAAAAAAATTAAATTCATCCAATAACATCATTTTTCTGATCTTTAATCTTTAAGATAACTCGTACATACGCCAATTATGGCCCTCTGAGTGCTTTTCTAATTCGAATTATTGAATAATTCAGCTATACTATTTTGCACTTAAATAAGTTTGTAAAATTGATAAATTTATAACTAAAACCTGACATATCAAGACTAACGAGGAATCTAAAATGTTAAAAAAACTGATCGGTTTAGGCGTCATCAGCACCCTACTTGTTGCATGTAGCAAACCGTTACCGACAGATAAGCAAAACTACTCAGGCACGTGGCAAAGTGAGGATGGCAGTGTAAATTTGATGATTACACCTGAAGGCCGTGTTGAATATAGCAATAAACAACCTAATTCAAGTTCATCTGTATCTGCCCCAATTTCTAAATTTGAAGGCAATAACTTTAGTGCTGGCATTGGACCACTTTCAACTGAGTTTAAAGTTTCTCAAGCACCGCAACAAACTGCCAATGGGACATGGAGCATGACTGTAGATGGACGTGTTCTTAACAAAGTCAATTAAAAGTACTGCTCTGTCTTTATCAAATTTTTATCTTTTGAATCTATGTTTAAGCGTCAATAGCTTAGTGTTGGCAAATATAGCGTATCACGCTAACCACATTTCATTTAAATTTTGAGACTCTCTAAAGCCCCCCTCATTGGCAATGAGGGGGAAACTTAATCAATTAACCATTTGAAGCTTTTTTATAGATACTGCAAGAAGGATGATGATTTTCTTGTAAACGCGCCACTTTACGTTGTTCAGCCGCTTCAAAACGACAGCGTTTCCAATCATTATCCAGATTTAAAGCTGGAATTTGTTGTGGTTTACCATTTTCATCTACAGCCACCATGGTGAAATAGCAACTGTTGGTATGACGTACTGTACGTTTTTGAATATTTTGTGCTTCAACACGAATCCCGATTTCCATGGAGGTACGACCAACATGGTTGACACTGGCAAGGAAGCTGACCATTTCACCCACATGAATTGGCTCTTTGAAATTCACTTTATCGACTGAAAGTGTCACAACATAACTTCCTGAATAACGACTTGCACATGCATAAGCAACTTGATCAAGTAGCTTAAGGATGGTTCCACCGTGTACATTACCTGAAAAGTTTGCCATATCTGGGGTCATCAAAACGGACATGGTTAATTCTGACTGGTCATCTGTAGCTGGGATCATTTGATCTAATGGAGACATCGTATTCTAGACTCTATTTTGGCAGGAGATTTAAGCCTATTATTATATATCTTTTCAGCTAAAAAACATGTTTAATTCGGCAATTGACCATTCTCTCAATTTATGATTATAAACCTAGTCATTTATTTGAGGTATATCTTATTGGTTTATCAAACATTTTCTATTTTTTACAATATTTCCGCTGCAATCTTGCCATATTTAAGCCGCTGTTGATCCGATAATTGGCATTAAATTTGATAACAATGTTCAGCGTTTACAGGAATGGTTTCTAAAATTATATTAGGCTGTATCACAATTTTCACTTTTTAGACTTAACAAATTTAATCATCATAGATTTCAATAAAGTGATTACTGAAATAGCACATCATCCTTATTCAAATAATCATACAGTGATAAAAGTATAATATTTTTAAATGGATCTATTACGATTGATCTTAGTTTTGAACTTGATATTGCTGCTGAGCAGTTTCAAGACTTTTCTTACTGGCAATAACCACATCTAGATCATGCATACGTTGATTGGCAGCATCGATTCCAGCTTGCATGGTATCCTGACGACCTTTTACATCAAAAATATGCGCTTTTTCGCGCAAATCTGGCTGAATCACAATATCTGCATTTTTTAATTCTTCTGCTGCTAATCGATTTTGCATGATATTGATATTTTGATTAAACAGTCCCCAGACATTCGTGGTTTCCGTGTTAACTGGTTGCGCCAATATATCCACCGCAATCACGATATCCGCACCTAATTCTTTGGCGATATTCACAGGTACTGGGCTAACTAAACCACCATCGACATATTCCTTACCTTTAATTTTGGTGGGAATAAACATACTTGGAATAGATACAGAAGCTCTCACAGCCTGCCCAGTATTGCCATAATTAAAAATTGTTTTTTCACCATTTTGTAATTCTGTAGCAACCACATACATCGGGATCTTCATTTTTTCCAAAGGCATTTGATCGATTTGCTTATTGACATAATCTTCAACTTTTTGCCCATCAAAAAAACCTTTCATCCCAATTTTGAAATCGCGCACATCGCCCACTTTCATATTGAGTGCAATTTGGCGTAATTGTTCAGGCGATTTTCCACTGGCATAAATTGAACCAACAATACTTCCCGCACTTGTTCCAACAATAAAATCAGGTTTAATACCATGTTGTTCCAGCACTTCGATTACACCAATGTGGGCGTAACCACGCGCGCCCCCACTGCCTAAAACCAAAGCAATCACAGGTTTTTTCTTTGATAACTGTTTGTACTGATAAAAAGTATTGTCCAATCGCGAAGAGGCTTCTAAAACTTGCTGTGGTGCTAATCTACTGGCTTGCGATTTTTTTTCGGGTGTGTGTGCACATGCAGTTAGTAACAAACCACAAAACAAAGAAGCTAAGGTTTTCTTTAACAATGACATATACTCTCAGATCATGGCACAATCTAAATTCGCATGTATCTAAGCATAATTTGCAATGATTTGCTGTTGTATTTATTTATTCTGTCATGATTTTCGATTAGATTATAAAAATCAATGTCTAAAATAATCCTAAAAATATGCCCACACTTTTTGAAATTTTTTGGATTTTTTTAAAATTAGGCTGTAGTAGCTTTGGCGGTCCAGCCGCACATTTAGTGTTTTTTAAACAGACTTTTGTAGAGAAAAAGCATTGGCTAAATGAGCAGCAATATGCTCAACTGCTTGCACTTACCCAACTACTCCCAGGCCCAAGTAGCAGTCAAATGGGTATGGCTATCGGCTATTTGCAACATCGATATTTAGGCGCAGTTGCTGCATGGATTGGGTTTACCCTCCCTTCAGCATTGCTAATGTTTGGCTTAGCACAATTCATTCAACATCATCCAATTTTTAATGTAACCTTATTTTCAACAATCCATTCGATCATCTTGGCAATTATCGTCTTTGCTTTTTTTCAGATGTTTAAAAGCTATTGTAGAACCAAATTACAAGTTGCCTTAATGCTTGTCAGTACTGTGCTACTGCTCCTATTTTCCAATGCATGGATACAACTTACAATTATCCTTGGTACTGGTTGTTTAGCCATTTTAATGACGCGATTTGCATATATTCAAAATGATTCAAATAATCTTGCTATGGCAAAGCAGCATATAAATTTTAAGGTCTTGCCAATCGCTCATCGTCATCATTCAATCTGGTTGATTGGCTTTATTTCAATTTTTTTAGCCTTGTGCTTAGCCATGCTTTTTTCCAACAAGCTACTATTTCAAGCCAGTTTTAGTTTTTATAAAACAGGCGCTCTGGTCTTTGGTGGTGGCCATATAGTTCTTCCCATGCTTCATCAAGATTTTGTCGATACAGGTCTAATCAGCAAACAAAACTTTGAATTAGGTTACGCACTTGCGCAATTTATGCCAGGGCCACTGTTTAGCTTTGCCAGTTATCTTGGTGCATATTTGCCCCTTACAGCTTTTCCCATTGTTAATGCTGCCATAACAACACTGTTGATCTTTCTACCGTCTTTTTTCTTTGTTTTTTTAGCTTTGCCTTACTGGTCTAAACAACTTGAGAATCGTTATATTGAAAATTCTGTAATGCTCATCAATGCCGCAGTTGTTGGATTTATCCTGTCTGTGATTGTCCCCATGCTACAAAAAACCATGGGCAATCCATTAGATATTCTCACAGCCTGTTTAATGCTGTTAAGTCTAAAACTTAAAATTTCAATTTTTATCAGTATTCCTAGTCTTTTATTTATTCATTATGCCTTGCTGAATTTCATTTAAAAAGCCAGTGATATCACTGGCTTTTTAAATCTAAAATTTAAGCGATAAATTTTAGAATTAACTGAATCACTGTGGCATTAATTAAGTCGACAAAAAAAGCACCACAAAGCGGAACAATCAAAAATGCTTTATGTGAAGGACCGTACATATTGGTAATGGCCTGCATATTTGCAACAGCTGTCGGTGTTGCACCCATACCAAAACCACAATGCCCTGCGGCCAATACCGCTGCATCATAATTTTTCCCCATTACACGGAATGTCACGAAAGCAGCATATAAAGCCATCGTTAATGTTTGCGCACTCAGAATAATCACCAATGGCCCGGCTAAATCTGCTAATTGCCAAAGTTTTAATGAAAGTAAAGCCATCGCTAGATAAAGTGACAATGCTGCGTTACCAAACACATCGATCGCACGATCGAACATTTTAACTCTTAAAATGCCTTCGAGTACATTTCGAAGAATAACACCGCCAGCGAGTGCCCAAACAAATGTTGGCAGCTCAAACCATTGTCCTTTACTGTAACCTGTCATGAATTCAGCAAAAGCCAGACATGCTGCAAAAAGTCCCAATGTTGTAATCGCATTATCTGCAGTAATCAAACGGACTTGATGTGGATATTCAAAGGGAACATATTCACCAAGATCAGAAACAGCTTGCTGATTGGTCTCATCCACTTCTTTTTGTGTTTTTGGATTAGATAACTGATAACGGTTAATCAGTAACTTGGCTAATGGACCACCGATGATTCCACCAATAATTAAACCAAAGGTTGCGCTTGCCATACCCAAAGCCAATGCACCTTGGATACCATGCTGGGTTTCTAAAATCTCACCCCAAGCACCTGCTGTACCATGTCCACCTGTAAGGGTAATTGAACCCGCAATCAAACCAATCAGCGGATCTAGACCCATGGCCGTTGCCAACCCAATCCCAACAAAGTCTTGTACGACAATAAATGAGGCAACACAGATTAAAAAAACGACTAAACCAAAACCGCCTTCTTTTAATTTTGCAAAATTTGCACTTAAACCAATCGAAGCGAAAAATACCAACATGAAACTGGTTTGCAATTCACTACTCGTGGTAATGCTATAGCCCCAGAAATTATGGATGAGTAAAGACAAAATTGCGGCAACAAGTCCCCCAGCAACAGGTTCTGGAATATTATATTTACGGAGAAAATCAATCTTATTGACCAGGAAACGACCCAATAACAATACGATGACCGCTGCAATCAACGTATAGAAGGCATTAAAAGAAAATTCCATAAGTAATTGTCCATTCTTTGGCTAGATTTTTTGTTGTATAGATATAGAAATGCTATTCCATAGTAGCAGACTTAAAATCACTCAGATTTAGTGATTACCTAATTGCCTGATATATACAACAAAAAATTAAAATAAAATGCAGATTTTCAACATTGAAAATCAAATAGGCTCATCGCGATAAATACATTAGCGATTAGATATAAACAGAATTGCAATGCTGCAAAAATTTAGAAAAGAAAATGGTCATGATGTTACTCCTATTATTGATAAAAGATCATTTCATCAAACAATGAGAAATACAGTCCTCATAAGTCATTCGCTTTACAAGAACAGGCCAAAACAGGTCATTTATCTATACGATAATATGAACATAGAAAAAAAGTGGGTTAATTATGCATTTTTTTAAGCAAATGTCTTATGTTTTTACAATATTATTCATTATTTGAAATGATATTGATTTGATGATTATTTTTAATATGAATACTCAGGTATTAAAAAACCGAGGATCATTCCTCGGCTTTTTGGATCAATAAATTTCTAAGTTAAAATTAGAAATTGTATTTCGCCATTAAACCTACACGGTTATCTTTATAAGATTGACCCGCAAAAGTTTCACGCTTACCGTTGATATACTCGATACCTAAATCAATCGGTTTAGCTGGTGAATAAATCACATTTAACCAAGCTTGTTGAATTTTTTCATTTGCAGTTTGGTTTGCTTTGGCAAAATCTGTACCGTTGTCAGCAAACAATGCACCATACGCTAAAGTTGAACGCAAGTTAGGTAAGATTTTATAGGTTCCACCCACTTGAAGTGCAGTGAATTCATTCTGTTCAATATCACCATTTACAACAGCATACGCATTGTTACTACCGTATAGGTAATTGCTATTACCAACCACATAAGATGCATCAGCAAAAAGTTTTAAAGGTTCAATTACTTTAAAGTCTGTACCAAGTGCAACACCCCAACCAGTCTTGTCTTTGCCAGCATTGTTATCTTTATAGTTTTCTACTAATACACGTGCAGATGCATTACCGTTGCCATCAGCATATGATTGTGTAATTTTACCTGTTAACACAGGAAGACTATATTTAACTGCTGTACCTGTAGCCCCAGCACTATTACCTTCTTCAGCAGCAACCAATAATTTTGTAGTTGGTGCCAAATTGTATGCATAACGTACTTGTGGAATACGTGTAGTACCACCACCAGCGTTAGTTGCAAAGTCAATCATTTCTGGTGCATGACTAGACAAGAAGTTAGATGTTGTTTGACCGAACAACCAGTTGTTATAGGTTAAATAAGCATGACGAATACGAAGGTTTTCATTTACACCATTACCTGCAAAGTCAACTTCAACTTTACCACCAACTTTAGCATCACCTACTGGCGTATTAAAATCTAAACCGATACGTGTTGTTTTTGCTGTAGCACGGAGTTTATCTTTCGCTTCGCCAGTGGTTGAACTGATTTTGTTGAAGTCGTCATCACCGCCTTCAATGATATAGTTCGCATCACCACGGACAAAACCATAAATGTTGATATCTGCACCAGACTTAGACTTTAAGCCAACTGAAGAAGAAGATGGCGCTGCTTGAACTTTAGATTCAACTAACCTTACTTGCTGCTGTTGCTGTTGAAGAAGTGCTTTTAATTCTTGAACTTCATTGCGTAATTGTTGAATCTCTTGACTGTCAGTAGCAGCTTGAGCTGTATTTACCATCAAAGCTGTTACTGTTAATGCTAAACTTTTGACGATCAATGACTTGCGATTTGTGAATAGACTCATGAAATACTCCTAGCCTTATTTATGATGTGCATCCGTACAATTTGATCTTTTAACCCCAATACTTTGCTAAAAAATCAATTTTTCTTGTTTTCTTCAGTAGTTTCTCAGACACCACATAAAAAAAACTTTGCACATATATGCTTGCTATTAAATTATGAAAGCGTTGAAACTAAGTTAAAACCCAAAAGTAACAATTTGTGTATAATTCTTACACCTTTGTAATCTAGCGTAACTCAACCCCTTTATTAAATCAGTTTTATCGAATAAGACTTTAATTTCAATTCTTTTTTCAGATTAGTATTTCTATAATCATTATATAATCTAAGGCTTAGCTAAAATTTCAAAAAATGAATATAACGCTTCTACGACTATCGTATATAGTTTATTTGATGGAAAACTAGACCATTAAAGGATTTTTATGTTTTTCGAACAGGTTCAAGTGATAGATCAAGTAATTACAAGCCGTCATTCAGTACGTGCTTTTTTGGATAAACCTATCGATTTAGCCATTATTAAAGATATTTTAAATGTTGCATGTCGTGCACCATCTGGAGCAAATACCCAACCGTGGAAAGTATATGTAGTCACAGGCAATAAACGCCAAGAAATGATTGACCGAGTTTGTGCTGCTCAAATCGAATTATTTACTCGACCAGAACTTGCTGATCAGCATACAGCGAGTTTTTCATACTACCCGACCACTTGGATTTCACCATTTATCGATCGTCGTCGTGAAAATGGTTGGGGGCTATATGGACTTTTAGCGATTCAAAAAAGTGAAAAAGAAAAATGGCTGCACAACATTTAAGGAATTATCAGCTTTTTGATGCACCTATTGTGCTGTATTTTACTGTAAATAAAATTATGGGAATTGGCGCTAAAATGGACATTTCCATGATGGTGCAAAATGTCATGATTGCAGCCAAAGCTCGCGGTATAGACAGTTGTCCTCAAGCTGCATGGAATCATTTTCATCGTATCGTCTTAGAGGTACTCAATGCGCCTGACGATGAAGAGTTAGTCTGTGCTGTTGTGTTGGGTTATGCCGATCCAGATCATATGGTAAATACATTTATTACCCCGCGTGAACCTGTTGAAAACTTTACCGTGTTCTTGGATTAGAGCAGCTTTATTTAACTGCCTTCAATAATTTAAGTCATTTTAAAATATTTTTATTCGGCTTCTTTCAAAAGCCCTTTTTAAAACTGAGTTCAACATAAAAGTTCCTCATCCTAACCTTCTCCAAAGGTGGAGAAGGAACTTTCAATACCAATATGATTTACTCCACATGAGCATTTTTTTAATTTTTAAAAAATCTATTCTTCTGTATCAGTTGATACAAGCATATTTCAACGAATGAATCATCCCACCTGGCTTGTTAAAGTACATGTTTTCTTATACTAAGGGCTTTTTATCGTAGCTGTCTTTATATAGCTATCGTCTTTTAGCGATCCCCTGCTGTTTCTTACATAATAAATGTCTAGGGATTAAAACCTGTTAAATCTCGAATAATAGACAGCATTAAAAATCAGCATGTTCCCACTCATTTAAAATTACACAATAAAAACAAATACTTAATAAAATAAATTCATTTTAATGGTCTCTAAAACCGCAGTTTGTAATCTTTTGTAAAGTAATATTGATAATTAAATAGGCTTTATGACACTATATATGTATTGGCAATAAGCCACCTTATAGGTATAAGCAACATGTCTATCCAAGTCAAAGATTCAAATAACAATATTATCCCTATTCAAAATATCCAGTTTGCGGGTGGTGAACGACATGTTCAAATTTCAGCAGATATATTAAAAACATTGAAAGGGCAAATTCAGATTCAAGCCAAAATCAGTAACACGCAAGATTTGATGGATTACTTGTTAATTGAAAATGTATTACTCAATCAAGGTTTAGAAATTGATTTGGAAATCCCCTATTTCCCATACGCACGCCAAGATCGAATCTGTGCGATGGGACAGGCATTCTCATTAGAACTGATGACAAAATTATTAAATATCAATACTGAGCAATTTCCACAACAGCGTAAATCAATCAAAGTTTGGGATGCACATAGTTGTGTTACTGAAAAACTTTTAAATGAAAACACCCATTTCTTTGAGATTGAGAATGTTCAACCAAGTGAAATCATTCTGCAAAATTCAAAGTTACAAGACATTTTAATTGCTCAAGACACCGTTTTAATCTGTCCAGATGCAGGTGCAAAACAACGGACCAAAATGATTGCCAAAGTCATCAATAGCTTAAGAGATCACGAAATCGAAATGGTCTACTGTGAAAAAAAACGTGATGCCGTCACAGGAAAAATTCAGAATGCTCAAGTCAATGCAACTGATTTAACTGGCAAAACAGCTGTGATCACGGACGATATTTGTGATGGTGGTGCAACTTTTATTGGTATTGCACAAGAGTTAAAAAAAATAAATTGCCAACATGTGATTTTGTATGTGACTCACGGGATCTTTAGTAAAGGTATGCACGTATTTGAAGGCTTGGTTGACCAAATTTTTACCACGACGAGCTTTCCACAAACTGAACACCCAAATCTAAACGTCATTTCATTTAGTCGTTTCAATTCATTTTAATTATTTTGGAGAATAAGAATGAGCTTAAAAATCAATCCACTGAATGCAATCGACTTTTATAAAGCAGATCACAGACGTCAGTACCCTGCTGGCACAGAATATGTTTATGCCAATTTCACGCCACGCTCTTCTCGTTTAGCAAAAATGTTGCCTGATTTCGACGATAAAATCGTGTTCTTTGGCTTACAAGGCTTTATCAAACACTTTTTGATCGAGACGTGGAATGAAGGTTTTTTCCAACAAGATAAGGCAAAAGTCATTGCTAGATATAAACGTAGAATGGATAACGCATTGGGTGACGGCGCAGTACCAGTCGATCATATCGAAGCTTTATATGACTTAGGCTATTTACCAATCCGAATCAAGGCGCTAGAAGAAGGCAGTCGTGTCAATATAAAAGTACCTGTACTCACTATTGTAAATACCCTGCCTGAGTTCTTTTGGTTAACCAACTACTTAGAAACAGTACTCAGCGCTGAATTATGGAAAAGCTGTACGACAGCAACGATTGCATTTGAATACAAACGCTTACTGACAGCATATGCGATTAAAACAGGTGCACCTTTAGACTTCGTTGCTGTACAAGGCCATGATTTTAGTAGTCGCGGCATGAGTGGGATTTATGATGCCACACAAAATGGTGTAGGGCATTTAACCAGCTTTATCGGTACAGATGCGGTTTCAGCGATTGATTATGCAGAAGAATATTACGATGCGGAAGACATTGTTGGCGTTTCGGTTCCAGCAACCGAACATAGTGTGATGTGTATGGGCAGTGAAGACAATGAAATTGAAACTTTTAGACGTTTAATCACAGAGCTTTATCCATCAGGTGTGGTCAGTATCGTATCAGATACTTGGGATTTTTGGCGAGTGATTACAGAATTTTCTGTGGAGTTAAAAGACGAAATTCTAGCTCGCCAGCCAAATGCTTTAGGTTTGGCTAAATTGGTTTTCCGTCCTGACTCTGGTGATCCTGTAAAAATCATTTGCGGTGACCCAGAAGCTGAAATGGGCAGTCCAGCTTATAAAGGCGCTGTGCAATGTTTATGGGAAATCTTTAGCGGAACCGAAACAGATCAAGGCTATAAAGTTTTAAATGAGCGCGTTGGTTTGATTTATGGTGACTCGATTACTTTGGAACGTGCTTTAAATATTATTCAAGGGCTGGAAGCTAAGGGCTTTGCTTCAAATAATCTGGTCTTTGGCATCGGTAGTTATACTTATAATTATTTAACACGTGACACATTTGGCTTTGCAGTTAAAGCGACTTGGGGACAAGTCAACGGTGTTCCACGTGAATTGTTTAAAGATCCAATCACTGATTCTGGTATAAAGAAATCTGCCAAAGGTTTACTTCGTGTAGAAAAAACTGAGGATGGCTTTGTATTATTTGATCAACAAACCATGGAACAAGAACAACAAGGTGAGTTAAAAACGGTGTTTGAAGATGGGCAATTGATTCGAGCATGTCGTTTGAATGAAATTCGGGAACGCTTGGCAAATCAGTTATAACAGCTATTTGCAGAAACCTTGCTTTTATCGCAAGGTTTCTGCGCTTAGAGTACGCCATTATCCATCTCATTTTTACTAAACTTATTTTCTACTTGGCGAATCTCTCCTACCCTGTAATAATCCAAGACAATCCGTTACTTTAATAAAATCAAGCGAGCCTTATAGTGACCTTTAACTCTGAACAGGAATTTCTATCAAACTATAATAAAAAGGATTATGAATCCCCTTTACTTACAGTTGATATGGCGATTTTTTCTGTTGATGCGAGTCAACTACAGGTTTTATTGATTAAACGTTCTAATTTCCCACAGAAAGATAAATGGGCACTCCCAGGTGGTTTTGTCGATTTGTCTAAAGATCAAGATTTGATGGCAACAGCACATCGTAAATTGGTTGAAAAAACTGGACTTCAATCACCGCATTTGGAACAAGTTGCGACGGTTGGCAATGCAACACGTGATCCTCGTGGGTGGGCTGTAACAGCTTTATATTTTGCCCTGATTGATTTCAAAGCATTCCAACAGATTGCCACTGAACAAAATGAATATAGCGAGTGGGTTTCAATTGCTGAGGCAAAAAAATTAGACTTGGCTTTTGATCATTTACAGCTTTTAGATATGGCTGTTGACCGTTTAAGCAGTAAGGCACGTTATACTGCCTTACCCGTCAGTTTGATGCCTCAACTGTTTACTTTGACTGAGCTACAGCAGATTTATGAAATTATTTTAGGGCAAAGCCTAGAAAAGAAATCATTTAGACGGCGTATGATTGAAGCTGGCGCAGTTGAGGAAACAGACCAAACTAAAATTGCGGGCAAACGTCCTGCTCAATTGTATAAGTTTGCGCTAGAAAGTTATGATTTCCATTTTCCTCGAATTTTGGAGTATCCGAGGGAAACCACTTAAGCGCGTTGTATTATTTGGATAACAGCGAACAATGAAAACTTTAGAACAATTAATCAATATTGAAGATTCAGGCTGGATATTGGTACAAGAATGGATGACTCAAGCCACCAACCATATTGAAGTTTTACCCAAGAACAAATTAAGAGCTGAACAAGAGTTACTGAGCATTCAAGTCACAACACGTTCACCTATGGGTTCAATTATTTATGAAACAGGTGGAATACTGATTGATCATGGATGGTTGAGAATTTTAGCTTCAGGACATCCAAAATTAGATCGTGGTATTACTGAATGGAATCATCATAAAACGTTTCATCAATCTGATCTGGAGCTAACCTATCTACTGATTGCTGATGATGTTTTAGGGGGTTACTTTGCTATCAATAATGGAAAATTAGGTGAAGCAATTGGAAAGATTTACTATTTTGCCCCAGATACATTGGTATGGGAAAATCTTGATGTGAGCTATTCAGAATTTTTGACTTGGGCATTCAATGGAGATATTGCTCAGTTTTATCAAGTATTCCGTTGGCAAAACTGGCAGACAGATCTTCAAAGTCTCAATGGCAACCAAGTCTTTAGTTTTATGCCCATGTTATTTACCAAAGAAGGTAAGGATATCGAACAAGTGGATAAAAAAATTATTCCTATTTCTGAGAGTTATGATTTTCATTTTGCACCGACTTTAAAATAACTGAGAGCAGCAAATCCGTGAGCAATCATCTAAAGTTAATCCGAGCTTTTCCTAAAGCTCTATTAGATGATGTTTTAGTAATATCAAAATACTTAGAAAGTAAAAAAATAAAAATTCATGAAAGCTCTCAATGCGAAGTGTTGATTCATCACGAACATATCGTTGTACCATCAAGGATCTATATAACTCAGTTACAATGTATTGAGTTTCATAATTTTTCTTTAACACAACGTCAAATTCTATGGTGTATTCTTACTCGCCATCACAATGGTTTTGTTCGGCAAAGAGCGCTCGAAAGACTCATTAAAACTGACCTTACAAGTTTTATGATCCCTTTCATTTTTCAGTTATTGGGTGAATATGTTCAAGAAATTTTAGAGGCCATTGAACCGATTCTAGATGCAAATAATCAAGGGCTTTTTGCAGCATTTATGCTGCAAAATCCAAAATATGACCAAACGACTCAAAGTAGAATTGTCAGCTATTGGAATGAGTATTATCGGATTAAATATCCAAATTTTAACGATTTTATTGGTTATAAAATTTTAAATAAGCTTAAGAATTTTGTTCAAAATAATCATCAGTAGAGTTACTCCCCCTTAGCCTGATGAGCTTAAAAATGACAAATCAGATTTAGGCTAATACATATTAGATAAACCAAAAGCTTTGATTAAAAAATGATTTGGATTTTGTTTTTCGGGATTTTTTGAACCAAGCTCTGGTTCAAAATATAAAACCACCTGACTTTTATTGATTTTCACAATTACATTATTCAGTTGTTGATTAAATTTAATGGAATAATCAGCTCTCTGCTTATTTAGAATTTTTAGAAATTTGTCCAAACTCAATTTTTTAAAATTTTGAATCACCCAAGGCTCAACTTTCAAAGTTTTACTCTTTTTTAATTGACGAAACTCATCACAAAAAATAGCGCAAAGTTGCTTTTCAAAAAAATGGAGTTCTATCGTACCTAAACGCCAAAGTTCGGTATAACAATCTATCGTTAAGTGATCATCCGGTTTGGAGAGTTCATTCTTCAAGCATTCTATGGTTTGCCCTAATTCTACAAAATCAAACTTTCCATTTAAAATAAAATCTTTTAAATCAATTTCTAACTTCCGCTTCAATTTCATTTATTGGTTTCCAAAAATAACGACATAAGTCCCTATTTGCATTTTTTCCTCTAAACAACAGACCAGTTTTTCTAAAAAATTCATCACTTTGCTATCGTTAAAATGCAGATCTCTAATTTTTAAGATAATGCCTTGTATGGTATTTTGATCAAAATAATTATCTGAACAAGGATCAAAACTACACTCAAATTCATTTCTCAGTGGGCTAAACAACGGAAATAAAGATCTAAATAGTTTAACGACATAAGCAAAATCATCTTGCGGAATAAAATAAGTTCTATTGTTTTTATCTTGTATCCTCTCTAAGTTTTCATCTTCAGCCCAAATAAAGAAACCCACTTTATCAACATATTTTAGATTTTCATCTATGCTCAATTTGATTGTGCGTTGATTAAATTCATTAATTTTTTGAATGATTTTTTCAAGATTGTGATGATATCTAGGGTCATCATAATATTTTCGTGCAAGCTCCGCTTTACAATCTGTTGCTGCACAAATTTTTTCAATATTCTGCTGATGATAAGCTTGTATGCAATGTTCTATCTCATCATATTGTTTTAATAAAGCGCAAGCATCTGCGATTGAAATGGTAATTTTTGCGCGTAATTCATGTAATTTTTCTTTATCCATAACACATCACTTTTAATTGCCTCATTCTTTCATTTTCAATATTTATACATCACAACTTTGCAAATTCTATTATCTTAATCAAAACATTTAAAATTGGACAATAACAATGAACGCACTAAGCTACTTTGAAATTCAGTCTTCAAATCCTGAGCGTGAAGTTAAATTTTATCATGAAGTTTTCGGTTGGAAATTTAGCAAAGTTGACGGTCTACCCATTCAATATTTTCAAATTGAAACAGCCAACATACATGGTGGCTTATTGGAGCGTCCAGCTCAAACACCACCCACCCATTGTGGAACCAATGCCTTTACCTGTTCCTTTGAAGTTGAAGATTTTGATACGACTGCTGAAAAAATTTTAGCTTTGGGTGGGCAAGTAGCAATGGAGAAATTTGCTATTCCCAATAAATGTTGGCAAGGTTATTTTTTAGATGCAGATCATAATACCTTTGGACTCGTCCAAGTTGATCCCAATGCAAAATAAGCTTGATTGATTGAAAATCTAAATACATGTTCGAAAAAAAACTGTCTATATTCGGCTGCATGAAACAGTTGAAATTAAAAGATAGTGAAAAATTTTTAAGAATTTTTATAAAAAATACAGATCATATTAAGTGATTAAGGCCTTACAGCTGATTTAAGCATTCAATTTGTGCTACCTTAATTTTAAATTCTTTAAGGCTTATCTAACTAATGACTGTACGCTTTCTTCATACTTCAGACTGGCATCTGGGACAATTCTTCTATAACCATTCTCGCCAGTATGAACATGAGCAATTTTTAGCGTGGTTATTAGCTCAAATCAAAGAAAAACAGCCCCATGCCCTATTGATTGCAGGCGATATATTCGATGTCATCAATCCTGCATCTGCTGCGCAGAAACAGCTCTATCAATTCCTAGCCAATGCACATAAGCTTGCCCCACATATGCAAACCTTAATGATTGCAGGTAATCATGATTCAGGTTATCGCATTGAACAGGTTGAGCCCCTGCTTGAAAAATATCACGCCAAAACCGTCGGTGTGATTCATAAAAACAAGCTTGGTCAAATTGATTTAGATCGTTTACTGATTCCAATTTATGATGAACAAAAAAATATTATTGCTTGGTGCCTAAGTTTACCATTTCTGCGCCCAGCCGAAATTACAGGCTTTAATGAACAAACCAATAACAGTCAAAATGCCATTGCCTATTTACATCAACAGGTGATTTCTGAAGCACGAAAAAGAAAGACGGATAATCAAGCCCTTATTCTAATGTCACATGCCCATATGCAAGGTGGAGAAACCTCTGATTCTGAACGGCCTATTATCATTGGCAATGAGGAAGCACTTTCTACCACATTGTTTGAAGATAGCATTGATTATGTTGCACTCGGGCATTTACATAAACCGCAAAAAGTTGGTCAGGAACATATCCGTTATAGTGGTTCACCTATTCCCTTATCCTTTAGTGAAATCAACTATAATCACCAAATTGTCGACGTTAATATTGACCCGCTTAAAACAGATGAGTCACGGGTTTCATTTGAAAGTGTATTTATTCCCCGTAGTGTACAACTACATAAAATTAAAGGGGAATTGAACGAAGTTTTAGCCAAATTAAAGGCCTTAGCAAGTGGTGAAATTGAAAATATTGATCAGCGTGAATATGTCGATATTGAATACCATACCGATGTTCCACCTCCGCCCAATTTGCGCCAACAATTTGAAGATGCCTTACCTAAAAGCCGTTACCGCTTAGTACGCATCTCAAGACAATACTTCGCATCAGAAAAAAATAGCGATGAAATTACTTCAATCAATTTAGAACCACCGACACCAGAAAAACTCTTTCAACAACTTTGGGAAAAAAATGGTTATACCAATGATGATGCGGTCTTGAAAGACTTTTTAAGCTTATTACAAGAAGCCGAAAAAACGCTTGAAAATCAACATGACGCATAGGAGTTTGCCGTGAAAATTTTATCTATACGACTCAAAAATCTCGCGTCTCTTTCGGGTGAACATTTTATAGATTTTGAATCTGAACCTTTAGCTTCAGCAGGTTTAGTGGCGATTGTTGGAAAAACAGGAGCAGGAAAATCAACCATTTTGGATGCCATGTGCCTTGCTCTGTTTAATAAAATCCCACGTTTAAAAGACAGTGATGGTAAATTACAAGATGTTGATGGCTCTGATCTTTTAACCAACTCACCACTGACTGTACTACGCCGTGGTACCGCACACGGCTTTGCTGAATTATGTTTTGTGGCACAAGACCAAAAGCATTATTTGGCACGTTGGGAACTTAAACGTTCCCGTGAAAAAGCAGATGGAAAACTACAAAGTGTCCAACGCTATTTAAAATGCTTAACTGATGGAACAGTAGTAGCAGATAAAGCCAAAGCTGTTGAATCAGCGATCTATAAAATTACCCAACTGAGTTTTGAGCAATTTACCCGTGCAGTTCTTTTGGCACAGTCCGAAGTAACAGCCTTCTTAAAAGCACGTGACAATGAACGTGGTGAATTACTTGAGTATTTAACCAATTCATCCATTTTTGGAAAAGTCGGTCAATTGGCCTACGAAAAAACCAAATTGGTGGCATCAAAACGTAAGGAATTGGAAAATCTTCTCGGCCATATTGAACTCCTCTCTGAGGAAGATGCCGCTGAATTAGACATACAATTCCAACACATCAATCAAGACTATAAAAAACTTGAAGATGAAAAATCGCAACTTGAAAAACAACAGCAATGGTTTGAGCGTAAACAAAAACTGAATGATGAAATTGTCGTTAAGCAACAGTTGCTTGATACACAATTACAAACCCAACAAGGCTTAATCCCTGAGCGTGAACGTTTAAATCGTTTAGAAATATTCTCAGAGATTCGCTCTGGCATTTTTCAAAAGCAACAACTGATAAAAACCGAACAGCAACTCGCACCACAAATTCAAAAACAACAACAGCTTTTTGATGCATTACAAGTTCAATTTGACACTGAAAAGACCCGTTTTCTCCAAACTGAAAGTACTTTAACTGAACAACAAAATTTCGAAAATACCCATCGTGAGTCTTTGAGTGAAGTACGGAAATGTATTCAGGAGCGGGATTTTATTGGGGTCGAATTTAAGAAAATTCAGACCAGATTAAATGATTTAGAATCGTCTAAAACCCCTTTACTCAATCAACAACAACAACTAGAACATCATATTCAGCAGATTACAGAAAAACGAAATCTTTTAAATCAGCAACTTGCAGACACTCAACAGTTCTCAAGTTTGGATAAAGGTTTAACTGCACATGTGCAACAGTTAACTCAATTTATTCAGCACTATCAATCTATTGAAAATCAATTAGGGAATCTGTCTCAAGCTGAAACGAGATTAATTGAGCAAAAAACACAATTACAAGATTCAATTCATCAATTTGGAACTGCGGAGCAACTTGAAACTCAGCTTGAACAAACACGCCAACAACGTGAATCGAAACTGAGCCAACTCAACCAATTGGCTACGTTACAACAAAAATTAGCCCAGTTTTTTGAATTAAAGATTGAATCCCAGCAACTCAATGACCAATTGAATCGTTGCTCAGCGCAATTTCAACAACTTGAAAAAACCACAATACAGGCTGAACAAGATTTCCAAACGGCGAAACAAGCTCGCTTAAAACTGCAAGAGGTTCTACAACAACAACGCTTATTACATACTGAAAATGTAGAACATTTAAGAGCTGAATTAGTAGATGGTCAAGCTTGTGTTGTCTGTGGAAGCATTTCTCATCCCTATCGTCTTGATGATTCTGCTGTATCTAAAGTACTGTTTGAGCTACAACAGCAACAGGAACAACAAGCCACGCTCAAAGAACAACAAACATTTAACATGTGGCAAGCGGCTCAACAAAACTTGACCAAATTAAGTGTCGAACAGGAACAGTTCAAGTCATCTATCCGAAAAGTGTCTGAAAAAATCACGATCACACAACACCAATGTATTGAACAAGGTCAATCTGCCCAAATCCCACTGGACTTAACTCAGACACAATCTAAAATCAAGCAGCAATTGGAGCAACTTACCCAGCAATATCAGTTTGATATTCAACAATTGGAAGCACAATCTAAGCAATGGATTCAAAGCATCAAAATTCAGCAACAATTAACTCAAAGCATTCAACACGCTGAACATTTATTGCAAAATGCCAATAACCTACACAATCAGGTTCAGCATATTGTCAATTGCTTAGCTGACCGTGAAAAAGATACCTGGCAACAGCACAGCGTACAGACTGCACAACATATCTTGAGCCAATTAAATACGCGTACACAACAGCTTGAACAGCTTGAGTTATTGTCGAAACAGCATGATCAATATCTAAAGCAACTCAATACAGCTCAACTCAATATAGAGAATGCAACCAAACAAATTTCTGAAACTGCTCACAGCTTGAACGAGATAAAACTGAAAGGGCAACAAAATACAGAATTGGCGAATCGACTCATTCAAAGCATGACAGGATTAACAGAGATTAAGCCGAATGAATGGTTAACTCAGTATGAGCATGAATACCAGAAAATTCAGATGCTTTACCAACAACAAAAGCAAAGTTTTAATCAATTACGCAATCAATTTGAGCAAGAAAAAAGTCAGCTCGAACAACTCAAAGCCCAGCAACAACACAATCAGAATAACCTCAATCAAGTGAATCAGGATATTCAGCAATGGCTCACTCAGCATCCAGCTTTTCAGGCTAATGATTTAGAGTATTTGGCTCAAATTACTGCGGTACAAGAACAACAGATTCGCCAACAACTGCAACACGCTGAACGAATGTTAAATGAAGCCAACTCAGCACTTAATACCATACAAGAGCAATTAACCGAACATAAGCTTCATCAACCTGAAATTGATTTTGAACAGCTACAACAATTGATTTTGGATAATGCGAATACGCTAAAGACCCAATTTGAAATCCGTGATCAGTTAAAACTCAAACTTGAATTGCATCAGCAAAATGTTGCTAAGCAAAAGCAATTTGCTGATCAGATTCAACAAGTGCAACAGGAAGAACATCGCTGGGGCAAGATTTCAGGCTTAATGGGAGATGCGACCGGTAAGAAATTCCGTGATTATGCACAACAGTATAATCTGGATATTTTACTCGAACATGCCAACCAACAATTGGCGATGTTGTCTCAACGTTATACCTTAAAACGATTAGATAATTCGCTCAGCCTTGCCATCATTGACCATGATATGGATGGTGAAACCCGATCTGTTGCCTCACTTTCAGGGGGGGAGTCGTTCTTGACTGCCCTTGCATTATCTTTGGCAATTGCCAATATGGCATCGGGTTCAATGAAAATTGAATCTCTCTTTATCGATGAAGGTTTTGGAACATTGGATGCATCTTCCTTACATATGGTCATGAATGCTTTAGATCAATTGCAGAATCAAGGGCGTAAAGTTGTATTGATTTCACATATACAGGAAATGCATGAACGTATTCCTGTGCAAATTCAGGTGCGTCCTTTAGGGGCGGGTGCAAGTACGATTGAAGTGGTGAGTTAAAATAAATGAGGAGGACCTCCTCCTCTAAAACCTAAATTCAACGCATTTATTTATGTTCTAAATACGCTTGCTTAGCTTGATCACAAATTTCTTTTTTATCACTTAAGCCTTGTGTAGCTTCTGCTAAAGTTTCATCAAATGTCGTATCAAACTGCTTATAGTCACGATCATATTGAGCCTTATATTTTTGATTATTTTTCATAGCAGTGATCGAGCTTTGTATTGCGACACACATAGGATAAAGCTCAGATTTGTCCTGTATTTGAGTTACGCGTTCAGTTATTTCTTCAATTTTACCAAGGATCGTATCAAAGTTTTCTTGAAATTTGGCATAACTGGGCTGAGGCGTAATAAGGGTTTTATATTGATCTTCAATAGGATTTGCAAATACTTGCATAGATACCATGCCCATTAAGATTACAGTGCATATTTTTAGTAATTTCATTGTATTAAAACTCTTTATAGTTTTCATTTAATTTCATTAAGTTTAAAAATAATAGGCATTCTTTATTTTAAGAATGCCTATTCTCATTATAAATGAATAAATTAACGATCTGCTGGAAATGCATTTGGTGGAGGTGCATATTTACTCACGGGTTTAGCCTCATCTTCTGGTGCTTCCAACTCATATAAAACCGTACCAATTACACCAGCATTCTGAATTGAACCATTCTCTGAATTCGCAGCATACGCATCTTTAGGCTTACTAAAAGTGAAAGAAGCAACAGCAGATTCACTCTTACGGAAACCTTCAATTTTCAAAGAATCATGTGCATGTAATACATAACCAGAATTACTTCGGGATGCCTCACTGCCATCTATGACATCTACACCATCAACACTGGCAACCACTTCAAAGGTTTTCGCTGTGTTATTTTCATACTGAAGTTGATAGCTTTGCCCTTCACGCCCTGACAAATAGTAGCTTTGTCCAACACGATATATTGGAATTCGGTTTCCACGATCATCTACAACAGAAAAACTCACTTTTCCTGCGGCAATAGAAATTGAATTGACCGTTTTACCTTTGTAGTTCTTATCTGCATATTGCACGATAGTTTCAGCAAGAGGTGAATCAGATTTACGCTTTAACTGCACTTCAGTCACATGGGAATCAATTTCATCACCCCACTTTGTGCCTAACTTTTCATCAGCTGCAACTTGATTGTTGGCTGCTTCAGCGGCTGCCTCTGCACTGGTCGCTTCAGTTTGAGATTGTGATGCGCTTTCATCTGATTTTTTCGAACATGCAGCTAGAAAAATACACAACAAAAGGCAGAGAAATATATTTATATTTTTCATTATAAAACCTATTTTAAAGTTTATAAGTTACGTAGATTATTATCAAAGTCATAATATCGTAGCTGTTTTGACTGCGCTATTTTTAAATTATTGCAATTGTGTAACATTATAACATCTCAAAAAAGAGGGATAATGCTATCCCTCTCACTTCTTGATATTTTTAATTAATCCGCAGGAAAGGCATTTGGTGCAGGCGCATAAGTATCCTTAGTTTTTTTGGGTAGATCGTATTTAGGTGCTTTTAACTCATACACCACTGTACCAATCACACCAGTATTTTGAATAGAACCACTGGCAGAGTTGGCAGCATAAGCATCATTTGGCTTACTAAAAATAAATGAAGCTACAGATGAGTTACTTTTTCTAAAACCTTCAATCGCAAATGAGCTATAAGGTCTTAACACATAACCACTATTTGAACGTGAAGCTTTACTTCCATTAAGAACATCTAGGCCATCGACACTTGCAACAACTTCAAAGGTTTGGCTACTGGTATTGGCATAACGCAATTGATAGCTTTGTCCATCACGGGCTGAGAGATAATAACGCTCGCCATCGCGATACAGTGGTAAAATTCGCCCACGATCATCTACAACAGAAAAGCTAATTTTTCCAGCGGCTAAAGAAATGCTGTTAATACTGCGTCCTGAAAATTGCTTACTGGCATAACGAATTTGAGTTTCATCAATAGGATGACTACTTAAACGTTTTAAATCAACTTGAGTCACATACGAACTCACGTCATCTCCCCATTTCGTTCCCAAACGCTCTTCCGACTTTACTCGATTTTGATTGGAAATAGGCGCTGGTGCAGCCTTAGCTGTTGCTGAGGTAGGTGATGGTGCAGATTCGATTTCTTGCGAAGTAGCATCCTGAGTTGAAGAATATTTTGCAGTACTACAAGCACTGATTAAAGCACAAAGACACAACCATAATAATAGTTTGGATTTATACATATTCTATTTCCAGTTTTTAAATTTTATTCAAATCAGTATAGTCAAATTGAGGATCATATTACATCTAGAATTGTTGAGTATATTTTAAAAAAGTTAACTGAATAGTTTGCCTTAAAGTAAATTCCAAATGCTTAAACGGATACTCATCAGCTTCATTTCACCTATACATAGAATTGTTTTTTATAGTGATTATCTTAGCCAATATGAAAAATCTAATTACTATTCAAAAGAATAAATACCAACACAAATCAAAAAACTGTATGTAGAAATACAGTTTTTGATTTCATTCATGCAACTACTCAGCTTGTATAGGTCTTAGAGTTCGAATCTGTTCACTACGTCCAAATGGCCCATAAATATCATGTAAGACGGAACTGGTTAAACCAATACCATCTTCACCATATTGTTGTACGGTTTCTAAACCTAACCATTGACCTTGAGGCAAACGATATAAATGAATTTGTAAATCTAAGTTTGGAAAGCCCCAATTAAAAGGGGGTGTTTGTCTCGCCACGACACCATTTGCAGTATCGACCATTCCCATTAACTTCACAAATGACGATGTCGGTCGACCTTCAACCATATCCAAAGTATTGCTAAGCCATACAATACCTGCTCCTTGTCGATGTTGCTCAGTCCTTGCTTCAATCGAATGAATATAGCCACCAGGCCATTGACGTATTTCATGCCAAATCGGTAACTGTTCAGGCGTACCAATAGATTGATCCTCTAAACCTGCAACACTTTGACTATTGCTGGTCATCATGCGCCAAGTTCTCGCCACAATACTTATTTTACCTTGTGTGACCATTTCGGATTCAATCAGTTCAATGGTCTTGCCAGCTCGAATTACTTTTGTCCGAATATAAAATTCGCCACCCGCGATTAATCCAAGAATATCTAAACTTATACGACCAATTCGAACATCATTTCGAGGTGAAAACTGCTCTAATTCAGCACAAATAACCCCTGTCGCTGGTGCCATATGTTGCTCATGCGCATTCCAAGCCCCTTGAGCATGATGTGTCGATTGATAATGTGCAGTCACTACACCCTGCTCATCGATATGACGCTGAATCAATTGATAATATGCAGACATAAACTTCCCTATCACTCTTAAAAATCATTCGCTATACATATAATTCCGCATTATTTTTGTACTCGACTTAAGCAAAGAAGTCTAATACTAATAGGAAAAATGACCCATAGCGTTCAATATTTTCACACTGGATTGAACGCTTAAATTTAAAGTGAGATATTAAAAAGTGTGACATATTGAAAAGTCAGTATTTGAAAACCTATATTTAACCGATGAGTAAAACGACAGCTGAAAAAATCAGACAATAAATACCAAAGAAATGCCAGCGGCCATGTTCAAGCCAACTCGATAGCCATTTTAAAGCAACAAGACCTGCAATAAAGCTAAACAGCATCCCAAACATGCTGGGTAAAAGCAGTTGAGCTAAATGAATACTTTGAAAATTCTCGGCATGTAGCAATCGATAAAGCTCTTTTACAATCACCGCTGGGGTTAATACCACTGCCAAGGCAAAACTAAACTCTTCCGCTTTTTGGCGAGCGACACCTAAAAATAATCCTGTTGAAATTGTTGCACCTGAACGTGAAAAACCACGGAACGGCAAGCATAAAGCTTGAACAGCGCCAATCCATGCCGCACTTTTCATCGTCACATCACCAACCTGTCCACGATCTAATCGAGAGGATAAAATAATCAATACACCAGCAGAAGCTAAAGCAGCAGCCATTAATTTTGAATTGCTAAACAATTGCTCAATTTCAAAGTGGTTTGCCCCAGCAAAAAAAACATGTTTGATCATCGATTGCAACGCTAATCCAAGTACACCAGTGATGCCTGTTGCAACAATCACAAACCATGCTTGTTTTTTAAAACGATCCCATGACGAAAAATAGGTTGTGCGCCAAGACTTCCAAAAATACACAATGACTGCAAACATGGTTCCTGTATGTAGCATCACCAATAAAAACGTCATATCAGGCGCTGATGGGTCAAAACCCATCAATTTTTCAGCCACAATCACATGTGCTGAACTGGATACAGGCAGCAGTTCTGCAAACCCTTGTATGATGGCAAGCATAAGTACATGAAAAATAGTCATCAACAATCTCAACGGATTAGAATTATTGATGCCTTATACGTTTACAGCATTAAATCTAAATTAAAATAAACTTAAACCCAGCGAAAATTAAGTCAGCCTCCAAGCCAGTTTTAGTCTGACCTTTAACGCTGATTTGAATAATCTCGTGCACCAAACAAAGCCGTCCCGATACGTACCATGGTTGACCCTGCGGCAATGGCTTCCACCATATCTCCAGACATCCCCATGCTCAACGTATCCCAATCTTCAGCATGCGCATGATGAACTTTAACCTGATCAAATAATTGCTTTGCATCACTAAATGCTTGCGGATGATCAGGTGCAGGAATCACCATTAAACCACGTAACTTTAAATTCTTTAATTGACTGATTTGTTTCACCAGATCTGCCACATCATCAGGCTGACAACCATCTTTACTGTCTTGTGCATCAATATTGACTTGCAAGCAAATATTTAATGGCGTTTGAGTAGCTTCACGTTGATTTGAGAGACGCTCTGCAATGATAAAACGATCAACTCCATGCACCCACGCAAACTTTTCAGCAAGATGCTTGGTTTTATTGCGCTGCACATGACCAATAAAGTGCCATTCGATCTCTAAATCTTTTAAATCTTCAATTTTTTCGAGTGCTTCTTGTAAATAATTCTCGCCAAAAGCACGCTGACCCGTAGCATACATTTCTTTTAATAGTGTACTTGGATGTGTCTTGGAAACTGCCAACAACTGTACCTGACTCACATCTCGATTTGCAGCCAAACAGGCCTGCTGAATTTGCGCGAGTACATGATTTCGAGCTTGATTTAGATCATTCATTGACAAGGTTCTCATTTCATAAAAATTTCAGCTTCCAAGCAATGAAATTGTTGGTTATGCTGAGTGAAAGGCCTTATTATTCTACAAAATAATTAAGCAAATAGGTTTTTATTCGGGGACATTATGGATATTACAGAATTATTGGCGTTTTCCGTCAAAAACGGTGCATCTGACTTACACCTTTCAGCAGGTATGCCACCGATGATTCGTGTCGATGGTGAGGTCCGTCGTATCAATTTACCAGCACTGGAACATAAAGAAGTTCACAGACTGGTTTATGACATCATGAATGATAAACAACGTCGTGATTTTGAAGAACAATTAGAAACTGACTTCTCATTTGAAGTTCCAGGTATTGCCCGTTTCCGTGTCAACGCATTTAACCAAAACCGTGGTGCGGGTGCTGTATTTCGTACCATTCCTTCCAAAGTATTGACCATGGAAGATTTAGGTTTAGGACAAATCTTTAAGGATCTTTGTGAGTTACCACGTGGTTTGATCCTTGTAACAGGTCCAACAGGTTCCGGTAAATCAACCACATTGGCCTCTATGATTGACTTTATTAATGACAGTCGCTATGACCATATTTTAACGGTCGAAGATCCAATCGAATTTGTTCACCAATCTAAAAAGTGCCTTATCAACCAGCGTGAAGTGCATCGAGATACACATGGCTTTAATGAAGCACTGCGTTCTGCATTACGTGAAGACCCTGACATTATCTTGGTTGGTGAGATGCGTGACCTTGAAACCATTCGCCTGGCTTTAACAGCAGCAGAAACAGGTCACTTGGTTTTCGGTACACTACACACCACATCAGCGGCAAAAACCATTGACCGTGTGATTGACGTATTCCCTGCTGAAGAAAAAGACATGGTCCGTGCCATGTTATCAGAATCATTACAAGCGGTTATTTCACAAACTCTGCTGAAAAAGAATGGTGGCGGACGAGTTGCAGCACATGAAATCATGATTGGTATTCCTGCAATTCGTAACTTGATTCGTGAAAACAAAGTTGCACAGATGTATTCAGCAATTCAAACCGGTGCAAACTATGGTATGACCACATTGGATCAGAGTTTAAAAACGCTGGTCGCCAAAGGTGTTATTAGTCCTCAAGTTGCAAGAAATGTAGCAAAACAACCAGAATCATTCTTATAAAATGGATTATTGAGGTTTAAAAAAGATGGACTTTAATGACTTGCTCAACATGATGATTGAGCAAAAAGCATCAGACTTATTTATTACCGCCGATGTTGAACCATCAATGAAAATTAATGGTCAAATTGTTCCTGTGGTAAAAACCAAGTTAAACGGCGAAATTATTATGCAATTGCTTAACTCTATTATGAGTGAAAAGCAGCGTAAAGAATTTGCTGAGACCCGTGAATGTAACTTTGCCATTACCAATCGCGATAAAACTGCGCGTTTCCGTGTCAGCGCTTTTCAACAACGTGATATGCCTGGAATGGTTTTGCGTCGTATTGAAACTCAAATTCCGACCATGGATGAGCTTAAATTACCGCCTATCCTTAAAGATCTCGCAATGACCAAACGTGGGATCATTATCTTTGTTGGTGCAACAGGGACAGGTAAATCCACTTCGCTTGCGTCTATCATTGGTTATCGCAATCAAAATTCTAAAGGTCATATCATCACCATTGAAGACCCAATTGAATTTGTACACGAACATGCAGGATGTATTATTACCCAACGTGAAGTGGGAATTGATACAGATTCTTTTGAAATTGCACTTAAGAATACTTTGCGTCAAGCACCAGATGTGATCTTAATTGGTGAGATCCGCTCTCGTGAAACCATGGACTATGCCATCGCTTTTGCTGAAACAGGTCACTTAGTCTTTGCCACACTGCATGCCAACAACGCCAACCAAGCAATTGACCGGATTATTCACTTCTTTGAGTCTGACCGTCATAGCCAGTTGTTTATGGATCTATCACTTAACCTCAAAGCCATGGTTGCGCAACAATTGATTCCAACACCAGACGGTAATTCTCGTCGTGCTGCAATTGAAATTCTCATCAACTCACCGTTAGTTTCAGACTTAATCCGTAAAGGTGATGTACATGAAATTAAGGATTTGATGAAGCGCTCTCGTGAATTAGGTATGCAGACATTTGACCAAGCTTTATTTGACCTCTATAAAGCGGGACAAATTACCTATAAAGACGCACTTAAACATGCTGATTCTCCAAATGATTTACGTCTACAAATCAAATTGGATGAAGAAGGTGGTGCACAGCTACTCAATTCAAATAGCAAACTCACCTTTGATGGACAATAGTTCAAAAGCAAAAAATAAGCTGATATAAAAAGAGGGGGCTTAGTTAAGCCCCCTCTTCATTTGTTGTATTTATGTGATTCTAGCGCTTACGATAAGCTTCCTGACATGCAGGTTCATCACAATAACCGTACAGATTCAAAGAATGTCCAGTCAATTGAAAGCCATGTTTCTCAGCTACCGAATGTTGCTCATGCTCGATGGTTTCATTAGTAAATTCAACGACTTTATTACAATTTTGACAAACCAAATGATCATGATGATCTTCTTGCATAATTTCAAAAACAGAATGATTGTTTTCGAAATGATGGCGCTGGATAATTCCAGCAGCTTCAAATTGTGTTAACACACGATATACGGTCGCTAGACCGACATCTTCACCTTGTTCGAGTAATGTTTTATAAATGTCTTCCGCGCTCAAGTGGTGTTGTCTTGAATTTTCTAATAATTCCAAAATCTTGATTCGTGGTAGGGTAACTTTAAGTCCAGCTTTGCGTAAATCTTGATTTGAAATAGGCATATAAAAAGGTCTCTCAACAAATTTTAAGTTGGAATATGCAACAGAGTTGAGATGCAGTATGATCTATCCTTGGATCAATTGCATCATAATTAATTTGGGATAGTGTAGCAAAATGCAAAAAATCATGCTGACGTTATTCGTCGCTTCTTTACTTGGTGGTTGTTCTGTATTTGGAGTATACAAAGTCGATATTCCTCAGGGAACACCGTTAACCCAAGCTCAAGCTTCAAAAATTCAAGTCGGTATGACCTACCAACAAGTACAGTTCTTGTTGGGTAGCCCAACAGTCTCAGATCCATTGAATCCAGGACGATGGGATTACATTTACAACTATATCCCAGGAACTTACGCGAAAAAAGCGAAGATTCCCGCAGCACATGGCCAACATTTAAAGGTTTATTTTGATCAATCAGGTGTCGTAAACAAAATTGAAGGTTTAGAAACCATTCCTGAGTCTCAACCTGGTTTACCTGCTTCTAAAGAAGCAATATTGAATGCGCCCCCACTATAGACACTTTGCGATAAAAAGAAACCCCTCAATGAGGGGTTTTTCATATGCATTCAATTGTTTAAAGCGATTATTGTAAATAACGCCTTATTTAAATAACAATTGTTGATAGCGATTACCACGACAGTAACGTCCGACAGGATTTGCTTTTGCGCGATTGCGACGAATATCTTTTGGATTAATCGTTAAAGCTCTATAAATTTCAACACGATCACCTGCTTGTAGCAAATGCGATTGCGCTTTTATTTTCACTCCGAAAATACCGAAACTAAAATTTTCAGGCAATTCTACTTGTTGCGCCAATCCACTTTGCGCAATTGCATCGGCAATCGTCATGCCTTGAGAAAATTGTAACTCAATGTGAAATTGTTGCTTTTCGGCAGCATATGCCACCCAAATCTTTGCCACGAGATTCACCTTGACCCTTAAATTAACTGTCCAATATAGGATACCAATGCCAACACAATACTCAAAGGTAAAACAATTCGTACCGCAATACGCCAAATATTATAAAACGCTTCTGAACTAAAATTGATTGCTTTACGTAGATGGCTGATTTTCATGATCCAACCCACAAAGATCGAATAAATCAAGCAAATGACCAAGCCCCAAATCATCAGCAATGGATTAAACAGCACTGCAATGTTTGGAATTGCCCAAATGAATAATGCCACCAACAACACTACAAATTGAATAAGTATTGCGACTTGGCGTTGAGCTAACTGTTCTTTGCCTAGTTGTAATAATAACGCGGCTGAAATGACTGCATTAAATAATAAAGTATAGGCAGGGATTTGTGCTGAAGCCGCAAAAAAACCAAAGGCAATCACAGCAACCAGTTGCGCAATCCAAATCGGTAAAGCTGTTTTAGATGCCTCATTATTCTGTTGAACATTCAACAAGCTGGTTTGCCAATACAAGCCTAAACCGAGACCTGTGGCCACAAGGGCTAAAATCGTTGCATTGCCCCACTCTTTAAACTCTACAGGAGTAACATGCCAAGCTTGTAAGTGTGTACCGAAAACCTGTGCAAGGATTAAAGAAAGCAGCACGCCTATCGTGATCAAACCCACTAAAATTTGACGAGGCGCAAAAGACAAAGCAAAAGCCACTACAGCGGCACCTGCAAATAACAAATGACCTTCTATCTGTAAATTCGCAATCTGCACAGTACTTTGACTGATATTCGATAAAATTCCACCCGCTAAGAATGGAATAAAGATAACAGCCAACCAACCCACAATGCGCCATGATTGAGATGCGTCAGCATCACGAGTTAAGCTAGACAAGGCATTGAGTGCAGTTGTTTTAGAACGCTTTGCTAAAGCAACTTCTAAATAAGTAATCGGCAATGCCAACACTAGCATTGACACTAACCACAATATCCAAAAATCAATTTGTCGATCAGTTTGAATATCCAGACTTGGAGCTAAACCTGCGATAATCATAAATGATAAACAAAATGCCATGAGCGGCGATAACCATCGTGACATAGAATAATCCTGCATGAGGTGTTTCGTAAAAAGTTCTGCTATTTTGCCTTTGTCGATGCTGAAAATCAAAGCTTAAAAGAAAAAAGCAAATCACCCCTCGATGATTTGCTGCGCTAGATATTGTTATAATCTTTGTTATTTCTTTTTATCCCCTCTGAATTTTTTTAGTTAGAGAGCTGGTGATTCCCATAATTTCACAATCATAAAATGCCTGTAAATTATGAAAAAAATCTTGCAAACCAATTTTTGCCTTTTTTCTTTTCGTTTTCTTTAATAATTCCCATCATATTTAATTTTACAGCACCCACATAATCCGCATCATCATGTTGAATATGATTAATTAACCATTTAGACAACACTTCATGCAATTCTTTTTCTATAGAATGCCCTTCTTCAAAACTGGTACGATAACTTTCAATACGTTTAATAAATAAGTCATGTACACGTTTATGAGGAACACGGTATTTATAACCCGCTTCTTCTTGTAAGCTTTCTTCAAAGGTAAAATGGGATTGTGTATAGTCAATAATATTATCAAGAATTTGCTTAATACGAGTACGATCCGTTGCCATACCGATTTCATCAATTTCATTGATGTAATCCAAAATCCGTTTATGTTGATCGTCGATCACATCGATACCCGTATTATATTCTGGAATCCATCTCATCTTCATACGATCACCTTAAAATAATGTCTTGACCTTCAGCAACCATATTAACGGCTATCTCTCTAAATAAAAATGAACTGTATTAGTCGGGATTCATTAAAAAAACTATGAAATAAATTAAGTTATTGTTTATACTTGGATAATATTTTAATCCGCACTAAAAGAGTAAGATATTTTTTAACCAATTATTAAGTTTAAATAATTTTATTGATTGTCTATATTTATTATTTAGCATAAATAAATGATTATTAATGTGTAATCGAAAAATTTAAAACAACCACATCAAATAATATTTCACTTACTATTTTCAACACAATTTCTCGTGATAAAAGCGCACTAATATCATTTTTGCAAAATCAGAAAAAATATTCTTTTATCATTTTGTTATATTTTTAAATACTTTCTTCATTCAAGTGAAATTTATTTTCTATTTTTATTCCGCTTATTTCAAGATTTACTCTTAAAAGAGTTAAAATATAAATTTTATATAATATTTAAACAATTATAACGATATTATTACTCATTTTTTTCAAGAGAATATGATTAAACATTATTATTTTGATCGTCTTCTGTTTGTTGTAGTAGCATCAAAATACTCCGTTAAGTATCAAAGATGACCATCCTATACAATTTAATATGAGACTTTGATCATTCAAAATAATGCGATTTACAATAAATAATTCGAAGTAATTTTTACAGGATTTAGTGAAAAAAACCCTGTAACCGAATGATAAGGAAATTGCTATCGATCTAAGATAATTCTTGCATCTATAGCTAGTACAAAAGCACCTATAAAAACCTGAATGGGCTAGTTAAATTGAATTTTTTTTATTTTTACAATGATTTATACTTAAAAAAACATGGAGTTAGCGAATAACGCCTCCCCCCAATCATCATATGAATTCATTCAGATCAAACTAATATTGATCTGCCTTGGTGACTCTAACCAAACTTGGATCAGCAGCCTCACGAGCAAGTCTTTCAACATGTGTTGTTGCTGTTTTTATCACTTGACCATCTTTAAATAAAATCATCTCACCAGGTTGGTATGCGGTCCAAACTTCATTTTGAGTTAATGGCTCTGTGGTAATCACGGCAACACGATCTTCTTTTGTCGTAAATTGACTAAAATCAATATCGACATCAATATCGACCAAGCGTGCATATGTAAATGGATACTCGCGTACAATCCAATGCAGCTTCGTTGTCGCATAACTAAACAATGCTTGTCCATTGGAGAGGCAAAAATTAAAAGTGCCATATTCTGCAATTTTAGGTGAAATTTCTTCAAGCAAAGCAAATACATCATTTAAACTCGGTTCAAAATAACCAAATCTTAAAACCAGTTGTTCAAGTAAATAACAAAATGCCAGCTCACTGTCGGTACTACCTACAGGGGTAAAACGCCCCGATAAATGTGGATGAAAGTTATGTAAATCCCCATTATGTGCGAAAATCCACTGTCTACCCCATAACTCACGAATAAAGGGGTGGGAGTTTTCTAAGGTGATTTTACCTTGAGTTGCTTTGCGAATATGCGCAATCACATTCCGTGATTTGATTGGATAGTTACGTACCAGTTCAGCAATCGGTGACAAGACTGCAGATTGATTGTCGACAAATAAACGACATGCTTTATCTTCAAAAAAGGCAATGCCAAACCCATCAGAATGATCAGAGGTTATTCCTGCACGTTGAGAAAACCCACGAAACGAAAAAGTAATATCAGTGGGAGCAGCGCAGTTCATTCCAAGCAATTGGCACATAGTGTATTCATACAACATTTTATTTATAAGAATATTGTGCATGACTACGCAGCTGCTTGCAAATCTCAATAACTGAAAATAACTGCAAACAGATGCATATTATACCCATGACCTAACCCAGATCAGCAAAATGATTTGGGTACTTTTAGGATATCAAACTCTAAGTACCCTTATTTTTCGGACACTCAGCGATTAACCATTTTGTTTAAAACAAAGTTTTTGGCAATTTCATTGACATCTAAAAAGACAAAATAATCTAAACAATTGAATGCTTCATCGTGATATGCCTGTTTCGATAAACGCGCATTCATTTTCAAATAGACATCAAACAACTTTGGAATTCGTTCATCTTGTGGAAAGCTATACTCTGGATGGCTCGGTTCAAAAGCGGGATTTGCGTTTATATCAATCGACTGTTTAGCAGTCATTTTCTTCAAATGCTGATGCGTATAGTAAGCACGTGCCTTATTGTCTTCCAAACGAATGCTGACACATCCCATTAAGTGTTTTGCTTTCATTTTCCATAGCACTGTCGGAACTAAATTTAACCACAACATCGACAATGCACGCCCATTACGATAACGCGGATGTACACACGTACGGCCTATTTCCACAATATTGGATAGATGTGAAAGATGAGAAACATCAAATTCTTGTGCGCTATAACTACGTGCAAGTTCATGCCCCTGAATCAACTTCAGACGTGTATAGGCAACAATCTCATTGCTCCATTTATCACGTAATACCGCATGCTCACAATCAAGGTCATATAAATCTTGATCTAATCCATTTTCAAATGTAATGCCAAACTGATCTGCGAATTGTACTGCACGAAATTTTTGTACTTCTTTGAGTTGTTTCAGGTCTTCAACCCATTCAAATTTATATTGTGATTGTGCTTTTTTAGGTTTTGGTAACGGTAAATTTAAGTTCTGGAAGTTCTGACGATACTGATTTAATTTTGCGAACATATTTTCGACTCCTTGAGCTTTTACTTACACTAGGCAATCCTGATGACACTTATATGACGAAAAAATGACCGTTTAAAAACACGCTATGAATGGTTAATTTGAAATAAAATCGGCAAAAATAAAAAAAAGCCAATGTTTTCACACTGGCATTTTAAAAAAAATAATCTATAGATTAAAAATTATTTCTGAGGCTTAGCACGATTGGTAATTAAGGTTCCTACACCATGATCGGTAAAGATTTCTAAGAGTGTTGCATGAGGTACCCGCCCATCTACAATGTGCGCACTCACAACCCCACCTTTAACCGCGTCTAAGGCACAACCCACTTTAGGAATCATCCCCCCGTAAATCACCCCAGTTTCAATGAGACGATCGACTTCCTGAGTAGTAAGACCAGTCAGGAGGTTTTTATTTTCATCTAAAACACCTGATATATTGGTCAATAGAATCAATTTTTCCGCACCTAAAGCTTCTGCCACTTTACCTGCGACCAAGTCTGCATTGATATTATAAGTTTGACCGTCTTCATCTACACCTAAAGGCGCAATCACTGGAATAAAATCACTTTGGGTAAACATTTCTAAAACGTCAGTTTTAACCCCAGTCACTTCCCCAACTAGACCTAAGTCAATTTGCGTGACTGTACCATCTGCAAGTGTCTTTTCCATCAAGAGCTTTTGAGCACGCAATAAATTACCGTCTTTACCCGTTAAACCAATGGCACGTCCACCATGTTGATTGATTAGGTTAACGATAGATTTATTAACACTGCCACCTAAAACCATCTCGACCACTTCCATGGTTGCAGGATCCGTTACCCGCATTCCATCAATACGATCAGACTCACGCCCTAACTGTTTAAGCAATGAATCTACTTGTGGACCACCACCATGTACGACAATCGGATTTAAACCTACAGTTTTGAGTAAAACGATATCGCGAGCAAATGAGCTTTCCAAATCTGGATCAGTCATTGCATTGCCACCATATTTTACAACGAGTGTTTTACCTGAAAATCGTTGAATATATGGCAAAGCCTCTGTCAATATTTGCGCTTTGTCGATGCCAGTATGCTGATGTGGCATTCGCCTCTCCTTAGTGAGCTGTAGGAATTAGACTGATGAATATGAATGATGCAAGAAATCAGTGTGCCTGTAGAATATCTTGGGCGATCATAGGATAACGATCACTGAGCATAGACGCAAATGTCTGACGAATTTCATTTAAACAATTTGGGCAATCTGCATCAAAACGTACGGTAAAATATTCACCTGTATTTGACGCCCGAATAATGCCAAAACCATGTTCAAAATCAAGGCGAACACCATCAATTTTGCTCAGTTCAGCACCAAATTGTTGACTGAGCTGTTCAATCTCATTCAAAACAATTTTCGGATCAGTACGGTGGGTACTAATATAAGTATCTTCAGTATAAAAACGATCTGGATAACAAGCTAAGATTTCAGACAATGTTGCTTGAGGGAAACCACATAAGTATTCCATCACACGTAAGGCAGCATATAGACCATCGTCATAACCAAGTCCACGCCCATCATTAAATACATAATGACCTGCGTACTCACCACCAAAGACAGCCTGGCCTTTTGATTGCGACATGTATTTGCGTAAAAAACTGCTGCCAGTCCGGATCATCTTGGCTTGACCGCCCAAACGTTCAACCACTTGACGTACCATAGATGAACACTTCACATCAAACACAATTTCATGCTGTGGATGATCTTTTAAACACATTTGGGCAAACAATGCTAAGAGCCGATCAGCTGAAATAATATGGGCATTTTCATCCAATAAAACCACGCGATCGCCATCACCATCTAAAGCGATACCAATGTCTGCCTGATGATTGAGTACATTTTGTCGTAATAATTCTAAATGTGTAGCTTGTGAAGGATCTGGTGCATGGTCAGGGAAGTTTCCATTAGCATTACAGCGTAATGCAATCACCTCACAGCCCAATTTTTTTAAAACAAGATTGGCACAAAAGCCTGCTGAACCATTTAAGCCATCAATCACGACTTTGAGCGGTCGGGTTAAGTGAATATCTTTTAATAATGCAGATTTATAGGATAAACAAAATTCAGATTTAATTTGATGAGCCGCTGTTTGAACAAACGATTCTGTATCTAGCAATGGAAACTGCTCACTTTGTAGATAACTTTTTGCTTGAGTGCCTATGTTTTGAATCATTTCAGGTGACGGTGGCTCAAACTGCATAATCCATTTAATACCATTGTCGGTTTTTGGATTATGACTCGCTGTCACCATAATGCCATTGCCCTGCGTATTTCTTGCAGCAAAGTACAGTTGTGGCGTAGCACAACAACCTATTTCAGTGACTTCAATGTCTTTATTTTGAAATACCTGTTTGATAATTTGAGCATACGCAGGACTACTTAATCGTGCATCGTATCCTAAGGTGATTTTTGATTGACCCTTTTCAATCAGTTGATCAACTAAAGCATATGCAATTGCCTGAATCAATTCAGGTGGCATCATTTCAACTTTTCCACGAATATCATAGGCGCGGAAAATCTGAAAAGGAAAATCATTCATCTTTTTCATAAGCAAAACTTCTATTTGCTTAACCCTTTATTTCGTCAGCTTAATCTCTCTAATGATAAGCAAGCAATTCATTTATATGAGAATATTTATATCGGGTCAAATGCAATATACTAAAAAACTCTTGATAATATATTCAATTTTATATACAGCGTTATACATACTTTTTGTTACAAATAAACATAATACTAAAAAAGCCTGATAAATCAGGCTTTAAAATAATGAGAAAAATCTAGTTCTTCCCAGTGTGACCAAAACCACCAGCACCACGTTCAGTCGCTTCAAATTCATTTACAATATCAAATTGCGCTTGAACTACAGGCACCAATACATACTGAGCTAAACGCTCACCTGGTTCTAAAGTAAAGGTGGTTTGACCACGATTCCAGACCGAAACCATCAATTCGCCTTGATAATCTGAATCAATTAAGCCAACCAAGTTGCCCAATACAATCCCATGCTTATGACCCAAACCTGAACGTGGTAAAACCAGACCAGCAAAATTAGTGTCTTCAATATAAATGGCCATACCTGTTTTAACCAACACAGTTTGACCAGGTTCAATTTGAATCGCTTCTTCTACACATGCACGTAAGTCCAAACCTGCTGAACCTGTTGTTGCATATGTTGGCATTGGCCATTCTTGACCTAAACGTTGATCAAGTACTTTTACTTGAACTTTCATATTGAAATCCTTGGTTAAATAAAGCTATTAAAGGTGCTTTTATTTCTTTCGATCTATTCAAAATCAAATCGAAAGAAAAATAAAAGAACTGATTTAAAAAATTAACGTTTTAATAACGCTTTTAAGTTTTGTAAATATTGCTGTGCCTGTTGCTTAGGATCAACATTTTCAGCTAATTTTTTCTTACGCCCTAACCAATCCAACTCATCTTGTGGTAATTCATCTAAGAAGCGGCTTGGGGTCATTTGTTTCATTTGCCCACCATTTTTACGTTGCTCAGCCAAAGTTAAGGTTAAGCCTTGTTGTGCGCGGGTAATACCCACATACATTAAACGGCGTTCTTCTTCGATCGTTTCAGCGGCAATGGAGTTCTTATGTGGCAGAAGCTCTTCTTCTAAGCCCATAATATAAACAAATGGAAATTCCAGACCTTTAGATGCATGTAGTGTCAGCAGGTTAACTTTATCGGTGTCTTCATCTTCCTGCTGCTGCTCAAGCATATCCAGCAACACCATTTTACGAATCACACTTTCAATGTTCTTTTCATCTACATCTTCAGCACGGTTGATTAAGCTTTGAATACTGGTATAGAGCATCTCCACATTATCAATCTTGGTTTTTTCTTGTGCAGGCGTTGCCGCAGTTTCACGTAAATAATCGATATAGCCTGCATCATTCATCATTTGACGAATTTTAGGAACAGGTTCATCGTCATCTAACAATTCACGAGTGAAATCATTGATAAAGCCAGCAAACTCAGCCAATTGTGTGGTGGCCTTTTTCGGCATCACCATAGTTAAGCGTTGATCACTTGCCGCAGCCAAAAGTGATAAATGATTTTCTTGGGCAAAAAGACCTAACTTCTCAAGTGTTACTGGGCCAATTGCGCGTTTAGGCGTATTGATAATACGAAGGAAAGCACTGTCATCTTCAGGGTTAATGATGATGCGTAAGTAGCTCATCACATCTTTAATTTCTGCACGACCAAAGAAAGATTGCCCACCAGAGAGCTTGTATGGAATCTGCATTTGACGTAGCTGAGTTTCCAATACACGTGCTTGGAAATTTCCGCGATACAACACCGCATAATCTTTCCAGTTTTTGCCATTCATCAATTTATGCGTAAGTAGATCTTTTACTACACGTTCAGATTCATCATCATCATTACGACAGGTGATGATTCGAATGACCTCACCATGACCTTTATCACTCCACAACTTTTTATCGAAGATATGTGGGTTATTTTCAATGACATGGTTCGCGGCTTTTAAAATACGACTGGTAGAGCGGTAGTTTTGCTCCAGCTTAATCACTTTTAAATTGCGGAAATCTTCTTTTAGCAATGCCATATTTTCAGGCTTTGCACCACGCCATGCATAAATGGATTGGTCATCATCGCCTACAGCGGTGAACTGCCCCATCACACCGACCAATAATTTTACCAAAATATATTGCGCGGTATTGGTGTCTTGATACTCATCCACAAGTAGATAGCGAACCCGGTTTTGCCAGCGATCACGAACTTCAGCATTGTCTTGTAAGAGACGTGTTGGCATTACGATCAGATCATCAAAATCTACAGCATTATAAGCCCGTAAATTTCGCTCATATAATTGATACAAGTGGGCAAACTGCACATCTTCTGGTGTTTCACAAGTCGTATGTGCTTGCTCAGGCACAATCAAATCATTTTTCCAATCAGAAATTTTTTTCATGGCTTTAGCAATCAATTCTTTGCTTTCAGCACCCGATAAATTATCACGATGCATCAAGTCCATAAGAATACGCTTACAGTCATCTGCATCAAGGATTGAGAAATTATTTTTAAGTGGGGTATTTTTCAGCTCAATTCGTAATAAATTTAAACCAAAGGTGTGGAAGGTCGAAACTGAAAGCCCTTTCCCTTCTTCTTTACCCAACAACTTACCCACACGTTCTTTCATTTCACGTGCAGCTTTATTGGTAAAGGTCATTGCGGTAATTCGATGCGCAGGAATCCCACACTGCTGGACCAAATACGCAATTTTTCTTGTAATTACTGAGGTTTTACCTGAACCCGCCCCTGCAAGTACTAACAAGGGTCCTTGAGTATATTTCATGGCTTCAAGTTGCTTGTCATTCAGTTGACTTGCTTTCGACATTGTTCATCCTCTAAAAACTTCGAGCTCGATTATAGTCATCTAAAGTAGAGTTGCAAAATGCTTAATTTGAATTTTTCCAATATAAAAACCAGATAAAAATCATTTCAGTTAAATTCTGCTTTAGTTTCAAACCTTCTTATTTCAATACTCTATTTTATTATGAGTTGTTGTTATTCAGTTGACTGGTGATCAAGTGGCGAAAGCATAACCAAAAACCATCATAACGGCTAGCAAATAGCAGCAAGAAGAAAGACCTTTATAGCATCAACGCTGGTTTTAATAATAAAAAATCTGAATCGCAACCTTAAACAGATTGATGAGATTTAAGCAAAAATTTGGAAAATAAAAAAAGGAATCATAGCGAACCATGACTCCTTTTCAATGCTTTCAACTCAATGCCTTCAACCAAAAAATACGTTACTTTTATTGCGATTTCTTGGTTTGTTGCATATTAGTTTGCCGCATAAATGCTGATTTCTACACGACGGTTCTGTTCACGACCCGCTGCAGTTGAGTTATCTGCGATTGGGTTTTGTGAACCATAACCTTGAGTATCAATACGGCTTTGCACGCCTTTACCTTTAAGGTAGTTTGCAACTGAGTATGCACGGTTTTGAGACAATGGAATATTGATTGAATCATTACCTGTATTATCTGTATAACCCGTAACAAGAATTACACTCTTGTTGTCTTCCATTAAAGTTTGAGCAACTTTATTTAAAGTACCGTAGAAGTTCGGCTTAATTGATGACTTGTTGGTATCAAATGTAATGCTACCTGGCATAACTAAAGCTACAGAACCATCTGGATTACGGTTAACTTCTACACCAGTACCCTGCATTTGTTGGCGTAATTTCTTTTCTTTATTGTCTAAATAAAGACCAGTACCCGCACCTAAAAGCGCACCAATTGCTGCTGCACGATTGTTTTGTGCAGATGAGTTTGCATTACCACGAGACAAACCATAGCCCGCTGCTGCACCGATCAAACCACCAATAGCAGATTTGTCGTACTCCATACCACCGATGTTATTACCAGTTGATTGACAGCCAGAAAGTACTAAAGCCCCTGCTGTAAGTGTTGTAATTAATAGTGCACGCATTGCATGCCTCCAAGTTGTGTTTTTTGTTAACTTAATTTTGGTATAAAAAACAAAGTGCCACTATAGGCATTTTGTTAACAATCACGTATTTTTTTACATTTTGTAATATTTACAATGAAATTTACAAAAGTGATCATCATAATTTATACATAGTCATTAAATGTGTCTTTTTAAATTGCATTGTAACGATTATATTTAAGGGCTGTGGACAATTCGTCTATGTTTGCGATTATGTATATTTCTGGTGATACGAGGCAACAAATACGAAATTTATTCATTCTAAATAATGATAAACATGGTTTCCAATGTCGCAACGTAGCAGTAAAAAATATCTAGTCGCTTGAACTGGCACTCACAATAAATCATTAGGACTGTTCTATGTCATCTCAACAGCAGAAGCAACCTATTTTAAAAAAAATTACGAAAGGTTTAACCGTTGGCTCAGTGATTACTGGCAGTACTTTTTTTCACGGCCCACCTGTTTTAGCTTTAGGCTTGACCAAATTATTTAAAAAGTCAAAAAAGGTGGATGAAACCAATATCAATATCACCAATAGTTGGTTAAGTGTCAATAATTGGTTGATTGATCATGTTCTTCCCGAAACACAATGGGACATTACCGTTGATGAAAACTTGGATTTAAATATGCAAGGTCGTTATTTAATGACCTGTAACCACCAAAGTTGGGTCGATACCACAGTAAACCAGTATTTTGGTCTAACCCGTATGCCACTCACCCGTTTTTTCACCAAATGGGAACTTATTTTTATACCGTTTGTCGGGCAAGCATTTAAAATTCTTGGCTTTCCAATGATGAAACGCCATACCAAAGAGCAGATTGCAAAGAATCCTGAACTGAAAACACGTGATATGGAAGAAGCACGTAAAGCCTGTGAACAGTTATTAAGCCAGCCTTTCACATTGCTCAATTATCTTGAAGGAACACGCTTTACCCCAGAAAAACATGCTCAACAACAATCCCCTTTTACCAATTTACTTAAAGCTAAGGCAGGTGGACTCGCACTCGCTTTAAATATCTTAGGTGATAAGATTGACGCACTGGTGGACATGACCATTGTTTATCCAGATGGTGCACCCGGTTATGGAGAATTTTGGTTAGGTGAAGTACCACGAATTGTGGTCAATATGCGTAAAATTGAGATTCCTGAATGGGTATTGGGTGGTAATTATGAAGATGATGCAGAATATCGCGAACGCTTTCAAAACTGGGTTGATGATTTATGGACTGAAAAAGATCAACTGATTAGCACCATAAAACAAAAATATAACCACTAACGTTCAATTGAAGAAAAAACCACAGAATAGGATGGATATGACAGAGCAAGTTCCACCACTCGAAAACAGTACAGAAACGAAAAACGATATGTCACGAGGATGGTGGATCGCTTTTGGTTATGACATCTTTATGATGTTTATCATCGTCTTCAATCTATTCTGTTTATGTGCCAACGCTTTTTTAATGAGTAATTTTGGTGACTGGCTTTTCAATGAAATTCATTTACCACAAGTTTTACAGTATTACAAAACAGATCTGCATCCATGGGTGATTAAAACGGAAAGCTGGTTTATCACCTTTTTGATTGTTGAATTAGGCATTCGCTGGCTCATCGCAATTATCAACAAACACCATGCGCGTTGGTTTTTCTTTCCATTTATTCATTGGTACGAAATTTTAGCGATTATTCCTTATTTACGTTTTTTACGTTTAATTCGCGTCGGTATTATTGCTTATCATTTTCATGAGTTAGGTTATAAGGTTATTCCCGATAACATTCTAAAACGTGTGCTGTTTTATTATCGAGTGCTGATGGAAGAATTATCTGATCGTGTTGTGATTACAGTCATTGATGGAATTAAACAAGAATTAGACACCAGCTCAAGTCATAAAAAAATCATTCATGATTTAATTGATCATCATAGAGATCGTTTTGCACAAACTTTAGCTGAAGTCTTACAAGAGTCTTTGGCCACTGAACTAAAAGCACAAAGTCATGTGATTACCCATAATGTCGGACAGATTGTACGTCAAGCGATTGAGGACACCCCGCAATTGACCCAGTTATTGCGCATGATCCCAATTGCAGGCAGTATGATTGAAAATCAGATTCAAAATATTGGGCAACAGTTAGGTGAGAACATTACCCAAGGATTGGTTGAACCTTTTACAGAAGGCAATCTACACAATCCAAACGCGACCTATCAACTGATCTCAACCAAATTAAGCCAGTTAAATATTGAAAATCAGAAGCTTGAAGAACTGGTTGAATCTGTGGTCTATGAAAGTTTAGAATCGTTAAGGAAACAAGTGAAAGTAAAACAATGGCAGCTTGAATTAGAAAAAAATGATCAAGTAAAAGATTAAGTGATTCAAAGAATAAGCAATTCATTGAAAATATTTGTATCTTTGCTAGAGAAATCATTCAATATGTTCTAGCATTTGCCCTATTTCACAATTTTTGACGCTTAGATAGAAAATTTAGGTCACACGCCTTTTAAGGAATAATTATGGCTGATATACGGATTACAGGCAGAATGGTTAATTTTACCCGATTAACCTTCGATACTAATGATCATGATGCCATCCGCCAGCAATTAACTTCAATGATGAGTGAAACCTCTTATCAAGGGGCTTTAGTCATTATTGATAGCACAGTTGAACAAGAGCTTATTGCCCTGATTCAACTCATTATCAGTCTAGATTTACAGCCTATGGCTGTGATTGATGGTTTATTGGGTGATCAAGCACGTGCAATTCAATTTCCAGTCTTGCCTGCCGATCGTCCATTGCAACGGATTAAACCGACGAAAGAGCAAGTGGTTGAAACACCAGTAAAAGCTCCAACTGTGGCGACCCCAAATGCAAGCGTTGATACACCTAAAACATTGAGTCATATAACCTCATACCATGATGAAATTTTAAGAACTGGTCAATGCTTAGTTCAAGATCATGGGGACATCATACTGAATGCTGGTATTAACAGTGGTTCGGAAGTGATTGCTTCAGGAAATATACATATCTATGGCAGTGTTCGTGGTAGAGTCATTGCAGGCGCAGGTGGTAACACCATTGCAAGAATTTTTTGTCATTCACTAGAAGCCGAATTGGTTTCTATTGCAGGAACATATTGTGTGGCAGATGACATTCCTCAAGATGTCATTAAAAAGGCTGTACATATTTACTTGAATGACCAGCAAGAGCTAGTGTTTGAAGCTTTGCAATTTTAAGGTATAAATTAACACCATATAAAACTCGTTTAATCGGGTAAAATGACCATAACAGGAGTGGATTCGGTGGCCAAAATTGTTGTCGTTACATCAGGCAAAGGTGGCGTAGGTAAAACTACGACGAGTGCATCTTTTGCAACAGGATTAGCCCTACGTGGTCATAAAACTGTTGTGATTGATTTCGATGTGGGTTTGCGTAATTTAGATTTGATCATGGGCTGTGAACGCCGCGTGGTGTATGATTTTGTTAATGTCATCAATAACGAAGCACGCTTACAACAAGCATTGATTCGTGATAAAGATATTGAAAATCTATATATTTTACCTGCATCACAAACCCGTGATAAAGATGCGTTGAGCGATGATGGTGTTGCTCGTGTAATCGATGAGCTTTCGCAAGAGTTCGATTATATTATTTGTGACTCACCTGCGGGGATTGAGCGTGGCGCGATTTTAGCCATGTATCATGCAGATGAAGCAATTATTGTAACAAACCCAGAAATCTCTTCTGTTCGAGATTCAGACCGTATTATCGGTATGCTCGACAGTAAGACGAAAAAAGTAGAAAACAACGAAGGGCGTGTTCGTAAACATTTATGTATTACGCGTTTTAACCCTGAACGTGCCGATAAACAAGAAATGTTGACCATTGATGATATCTCAAAAGATATCTTACGTGTACCAACTTTAGGCGTCATTCCAGAGTGCCCTAGCGTGCTTCAGGCATCGAATGAAGGTAAACCTGTCATTCTTTACCAAGAAGCATCTGCTGGGCAAGCATATGATGATTTAGTTGCGCGTTTCTTGGGTGAGGAACGTCCTTATCGACATATTACAGTGAAACCTAAGGGTTGGTTAGCACGGTTATTTGGAGCGTAGAAATGGCAGGATTTTGGAGTAAACTTTTTAGCAATGATGACAAACCATCTAGCGCCCAAACTGCTAAAGACCGCTTAAAAGTTATTGTTGCTTCTGAAAACGGTTTGGGCAAACGTTTAAGCCAAGACAAGATTGACCAAATGAAGAAAGAAATCATGCAAGTGGTTAATCGTTATGTCCGTGGTGTGGATGAACAGCATATTCAAATGCAAGTTCGTTCTGAAGCCAACATTGAAATGTTGGAAATGAATATCAATTTACCTGAAGAACGATAATTTCATTATTGATTAGTCAAGTGAATTGATTCAGGGCAAAATATAAGGCAGAGTCAAAAAGCATTGCTTTTACTCATGCAATATATTTTGCCCTTTTTATTTTAGATTTTTTTCAGCTAAATATTGTATTTATCCTTATTAAACAAAAGCTCAATAAGGTTTATATAATGCTGCAAATCAATCATTTGATTTAGAATTATTTTATTTTGAGGAGATGCTGTTATGGCACTTTCACAGCCAGCAACGTTCAATGAAGAATGGTCAGACGAGCGTGTATTTGCCTATTTAGATCAACTTCCTCCTGAAGGTACTAATACAGATTTTCATGTACTTTATCACGCATTTAAACATATGCGCCCGTTTGACTATGAACGTTTGTTGACCAAATTTGTTGCTGATGGTCGAGACATCAATGCAACTAATCCTGAAGGTCAACGTATTCATGATGTGATCGCAGAATATCCGCGTCAAAAAGAAGGTTTCTTAGACGTATTGGCAAAGTTTGCTTAACAACTAAATACGCGAATAACACGATACAACTCAATATTGTTAATCAATAAATGCCTGATGAATTTCATTGGGCATTTTTATTTTATATAGCCCTCTTTTTCTCAATGTATATCTCAAAATTCTCAAACGTATCCTCATCACTATTGAATACAATGATTTAAATACTTATACAAATCAACATGAATAAATAAACTTTTATAGAGCCACACTATTCCATTCAGTCTTTAACCATATTTTAATTTCACCCAATCTTGATTTACTTCAAATAGCAGTATGCTTACTTTTATAATTATTATTCAATATCCCCCTATTTACCAGCTCAAGTGTACATCTTGTTGGTTGATATCATTTAAAGCTAGCAATCTCAAACCCTACAATTGCTTATCTTCTGCCATAAAAAAACCCAGCTTACGCTGGGTTCTTCGAATCAAATCAGTGCTTAGTGAGCAGCGAATTGGTTCATTGTGTTTTTAGCATCGTCATGCGCTTTAAGTGCATTGTCACCAGAGAAGATTTCTTTGTGATCATCACCGATGTCAGAACCCGCCATTGCTTGGTGTTTAACACAAGCAATACCACCACGGATTTCTTTACGTTGTACGCCAGCAACATAAGCCAACATACCTTCAGTACCGAAGTAACCTTGTGCAAGCTCATGAGTAGAAAGCGCAGCAGTATGGTAAGTCGGAAGTGTAATCAAGTGATGGAATACACCAGCTTCACGAGAAGCATCTGCTTGGAATGTACGGATTTTCGAGTCAGCATCAGCAGCCAATTCAGAAGCATCGTACTCAGCGCTCATTAATTTAGCACGGTCATAAGCAGAAACGTCTTTACCTTCTGCAACCCAACGATCGTAAGCTTGTTGACGGAAGTTTAAAGTCCAGTTGAATGATGGGCTGTTGTTATAAACAAGCTTCGCATTTGGAACTGTTTCACGTACACGGTTAACCATGTGTGCAATTTCTTCAACGTTTGGAGTCGCAGTTTCGATCCAAAGAAGATCTGCACCGTTTTGTAAGCTAGACACACAGTCAAGTACAACACGGTCAATTTGAGTACCTTCACGGAACTGATATAAGCCAGAAGCTAAACGCTTAGGACGATGTAATTTACCATCACGTTTAATCAAGATTTCATCTTCTTGAGCATCAGCAATATCAATTTCAGTTGTGTCTAAGTAGCTGATATATTGAGAAGCAATATCACCTGGCTCTTTAACCACTGGGATTTTTTGAGTCAAGTCAGCGCCTTCAGAGTCAGTACGCGCAACGATGATACCGTCATCAAGACCCATTTCTAAGAATGCATAACGTAATGCATGGATTTTAGAGATAAAGTCTTCATGTGGAACTGTTACTTTACCAGCTTGGTGACCACATTGTTTAGCATCAGATACTTGGTTTTCGATTTGTAGTGCACAAGCACCAGCTTCAATCATCTTACGTGCAAGTAAATAAGTCGCTTCTTCGTTACCGAAACCAGCATCGATGTCCGCAATAATTGGCACAACGTGAGTTTGGAAACCGTCGATTTGAGCAGTGATTTCAGCAGCTTTAGCAGTATCACCAGCTTCGTTTGCTTTTTTAAGCGCACGGAATAAATCGTTAAGTTCTTTCGCATCAGCTTGACGTAAGAATGTATAGATTTCAGCGATTAAAGCAGGTACAGAAGTTTTTTCGTGCATAGATTGGTCAGGAAGTGGACCGAATTCTGAACGAAGTGCAGCAACCATCCAACCAGAAAGGTAGATATAACGTTTGCTTGTAGTACCGAAATATTTTTTGTTCGCAATCATTTTTTGTTGCGCAATAAAACCATGCCAGCAACCTAAAGATTGAGTGTATTTGCTAGAATCAGCATCATATTCAGCCATATCACGACGCATGATCGCAGCTGTATATTTAGCGATATCTAAACCAGTTTTGAATTGGTTTTGCAGTTGCATACGCGCAGCATCTTCTGGGCTAATATCGCGCCATGTGCTTCCGAATTTTGCTTTTAATTCACGGATTGCATCAATCGCTGTTTGGTATGTAGTCATGATATGTTCCTGTAATAATATTAGGATTTCATCAATCGAAGAGCTAAATCCACTCGGTATTTGTTTGTTCAGATTTAGAACACTTCGTTGTTATGGTCTTAGCTTAGATTGACTCCTCAAATTAATCCAATATTCTGAGTTAATTTTCAGTATTTATTTAAAAAATATGTAGATCAAAGTCGTATTATAATTATATTAAAAACCAATAAACCTTTAATTTATATAGTTTTATTTAAATAGCGACCGCCCATGTTTTGCTTAAATATAAGGCAATTTATTCATTTTATCACTATTAGACTTAAGTCTGAGCTTGTAACAAAAAAACCAGAACTGGGTTTTTTTGATATAAAAATACCCTGAATGATCAATAATTATACAAAGCATAATAATCTAATTCATTCATCGATAAATGCTGTTACTGCTCAAAAATCTGCTGGTCTTGAGGTATAATGAGGAGATTAAGATTTATTCAAGCATGCATCTCTATTCAAAACCAAGACAATAAATCTTGATCCTTCTACAACAATAAATCGCCTGCTGTTTTTTTATCTAGTTTTTACACAAAAGCATTTCCTTATGGCATAATCCCCTGTGATTTCTAAATTTTATTTTCGGTATTTTTTTTATGAATCTGGAGCGGGTCGATCTCAACCTCTTAATTTACCTTGACGTTCTTTTACGTGAAAAAAATGTGACTCGTGCTGCTGAACAGCTTGGTGTTACCCAACCCGCAATGAGTAATATTTTACGTCGTCTTCGTAATTTATTTAATGACCCTCTTTTAATTCGTTCTTCTGAAGGTATGACACCAACAGAACGTGCTTTAGAATTACAACCTCGCATCCGTGACGCACTGTCTGATTTATCAATGATTTTGGAACCTCGTACTGAGTTCCGACCTTATACTTCAAACCGTGTATTCCGTATTATGACCTCTGATTATGCCGAAGCGACACTTGTTCCTCGCCTAGTCAAAGCGTTGCGCTCAGAAGCACCGAATGTTGTACTCGACTTTTTAACACCAAGTGACGTGTCATATCGTGACATGGAACAAGGTAAAGTTGATTTAGCCATCAACCGTTTTAATGAAATCCCACAAAGTTTTCACCAAGTTTTAGTGTGGCGTGACAGTTTCTCTTGTCTACTCAATAACAAACATCCCGCTTCGAGTAATTTAAATCTTAAAAGTTATTTAGATGCGCAACATATCTGGGTATCAAAAACAGGTATGGGGGTCGGTTTTGGTGTGAATCCTGAGAAACAAGCAGGATTGGGTTGGATTGATCAAGCTTTAGAGCGAATTGGTCAAAAGCGTAAAATTTCAGTCTTTACTCGTCATTATCAAATGCCAGCATTGTTGGCTTCAAATGTCGATTTGATTGCAACATTACCAACCCGTATCGCCCGTTTACAAGCCAAAAGCCAAAATTTACTCATTAAAGATCCGCCTTTTTATATTCCAGAATTTGAATTAAAAATGGCATGGTGCCCGTTACTTCATCATCATCCTGCACATCGTTGGTTACGCCAATTGATTCTTTATGTTGCACGTCAAATGATTGAAGAAGAAAATCGTGAATTTATGCAAAATAATTCGCATTTTTCTCAATATTAATAGGAATTTTCTTAAATTCTTATCATTTCAAGCTTATACTAATTCCAGATCGGTAGTGTGTTACTCACTACCACCCCCTTTTATGTGTTAAAAATATCTCATAATAATGATGATCCATAGGTGGATTCGTGAGCCTGTTCCAGAATATCCTAATCATCGCTGTCCTCATCGCAGGAGCTGGTTTTTTATCTTTAACTGAAATCGCCCTTGCAGGTGCGCGTAAAGTTAAACTCAAAATTCTTGCCGAATCTGGCGATGAGCGAGCACAAAAAGTCCTAGACTTACAGCAAAACTCTGCCGATTTCTTTGCCGCATCCCAAATCGGTTTAAATGCTGTTGCTATTCTTGGCGGTATTTTAGGTGAAGGTGCCTTTCGCCCTTATTTTCTTGAATTTGTCTCGCGTTTCTATGTTGGAAATTGGACAGAAACCATTAGCTTTGTCCTCTCATTTACTTTAGTCACTTCACTGTTTATTCTTTTTGCCGATTTAATGCCAAAACGTATGGCAATGATTGCACCAGAAAAAATTGCGGTTTCAGTCATTAATCCCATCCAGATCTTTATCGTGGTCTGTAAACCCTTAGCATGGTTTATCAATGCGGTGGCTAATTTGTTGTTCCGTTTGTTTAAAGTCAATACAACACGTGAAGACAACATTACCTTTGATGATATTTCAGCGGTAATGGATGCTGGTGCTCAGGCAGGTGTTTTACAAAAGCAAGAACATCACTTTATTGAAAATGTATTTGAGCTTGAAGAACGTAATGTTCCATCCAGTATGACCCCACGTGAAAATGTGGTGTTTTTCACTTTAAAAGAGCCTGAAGAAAGTATCCGCCAAAAGCTAGCTGAATACCCTTATTCTAAGTTCTTGGTTTGTAACGAAACCATTGATCAAGTGATTGGCTATGTAGATGCCAAAGATATTTTGGTGCGTATTCTGAATAACCAGAAAATTAATCAATTACATGAATCAACTATTCGTACAGTATTAACCATTCCTGACTCATTGACCCTTTCTGAACTTCTTGACCGCTTCCGCTCAAGCAAAGAAAAATTTGCGGTGGTATTTAATGAATATGCACTTGTGGTTGGTGTTATTACCCTGTCAGATATCATGATCACAGTGATGGGCGACTGGGTTACACCAATGGATGAAGAGCTACAAATCATTAAACGAGATAACAACTCATGGTTGATTGATGGGAGTACCCCAATTGAAGACATGAAGCATGCTTTAGCCATTGATGAGATGCCAGATGAAGAGAACTACGAGACACTGGCAGGCTTTATGATGTATCAGTTAAGAAAAATTCCTAAACCAGCTGACACAGTGATTTTTGGTGGTTATAAATTTGAAGTGGTCGATGTTGATCATTTTAAAATTGACCAGCTACTTGTCACACGATTACTTGAAAAAGCAGAACCATCAACATCAGAAGATTCTTCACAATAAGTTTCTTTAGCGTATTTAAAGCTTAGCAATTACCTTGCTAAGCTTTTTTTATGAAAAGTGGTGCTTCAATATCGAGAGATTTTCAAGGTCATTGATTAGATTATGGGCATTTGATTTATAAATTTTAAAAATATGAAAATTAACATGAACACAATTTATAAAATCAAAAAAAATAATAAATTTAAAAATCAATGATTTATATTTTATAACCATTTTGGTGCAAAAATAATATTCATTTTTAAATATCTGTTTTGAATACTCTATTTATTTAAAAAATAGTACTGAATTCAGTATTTCTACAAGGATATTTTAATTTAATCAAAGAACTATTAGCATGCTTCTGCTTAAAAAACTAAAAGACTTCTGTTAAAAAAGTCTCATTCAAGGATCGAACTATGCTAACCGTATTAGGTTTGGGCATGATTTTGTGCTTTATGTACTTAATCATGTCTAGACGAATGACTGCACTTGCAGCACTCACACTTATTCCAATTTTATTTGCATTAATCGCTTACGGTCTTAGCTTCTATTTCGACAGCCTTGGGCATTTAGAAATCAAACAGCTCGGTGAAATGATGCTTGACGGTGTGAAAAAACTTGCACCAACAGGCGTAATGCTACTTTTTGCAATTCTCTATTTTGCCATCATGATTGACACGGGATTGTTTGATCCTTCTGTAAAATTTATCTTAAAGCTGGTCAAAGGTGATCCACTTAAAGTCGTTATTGGTACCATTACTCTGACACTCATCGTCTCTCTTGATGGTGATGGTTCAACCACCTACATGATTTGTGTGGCAGCGATGCTCCCACTCTATAAAAAATTAGGTATGAGCCCGTTGATCATGGCATGTTTAATGATGCTGGCAAGCGGAATCATGAACCTTACCCCGTGGGGTGGACCAACGGCACGTGCTGCAAGTGCGCTGCATGTAGAGGCAAGTGAAATCTTTGTGCCTATGGTTTTACCAATGCTGGCTGCTATTCTTTGGCTCTACTTTGTCGGTTTTATGTATGGCCGTATGGAACGTAAACGCTTAGGTATTATTGAACTTGATGTTAGTCATGGTGATGACATTCAAATTTCAAGTAACCCAGAAGCGAATCGTGCACATTTAAGATGGTTCAATGGTTTATTAACCGTTGTACTGATGATCTGTTTGGTGAAAGGTGTCTTGCCTTTACCGATCTTATTTATGATCGCACTTTGTATAGCATTGGTGGTGAACTATAAAGACGTCGATATGCAAAAATCTTTGGTTGCTCATCATGCAGGTAGTGCCTTAAACGTTGTGGGTATTATTTTTGCTGCAGGGATTTTTACTGGGATTCTTTCAGGGACAGGCATGGTTGATGCGATGTCGAAAGAATTGGTGGCGATTATTCCACAAAGTATGGGGCCTTTCTTAGCGCCAATTACTGCTGTGATTAGTATGCCTTTGACCTTCTTTATGTCGAATGATGCTTTCTACTACGGGGTGTTACCGATTCTTTCAGAAGCGGCGAGTCATTATGGTATTACACCTGTAGAAATGGCGCGTGCTTCAATTGTCGGCCAACCTGTACACTTACTCTCACCATTGGTTCCTTCTACCTATTTATTATGTGGATTGGCTGGTATCGAATTTGGACAGCATCAAAAGTTCACCATTAAATGGGCGATTCTGACCTGTTTGGTAATGCTGGTTGCAGCCATGCTGCTCGGTGTATTCCCACTCTATTCAACACTACACTAATAGACAAAAGCCGATATTTATATCGGCTTTTTTTTCATCTTAAATAGTTTATTTTCATCATCTATTTAAAACAATGATTTATTTAGAATCAAATCCAATTAAGGATGAATCAAGACATCGAGCAATGCTTGATAATGAATTGAAATGTCATCTTCTAAAATTTTATAGGCACTATCGAACTGCACCATTGGCCAGCCTTCTTTCCAGAAAGGGAAAATATTATGCAGGTCACGCGTCACGGTGGCATCTTCACGAATAATCGCTTGAGCAACTTGCGATAGCACTTGAGCGGTTTCTGCACCATCAATGGCTAAATAATCGATACCTTTTGCTTTTAAAATACGGACACGATCTTTCTTATAACGAATTTTTTTAGCTTGTGCTTCATTTAAATTTAAAGCCAAAGTCACTGCTTCAACAAGTTTGTCTTCAAAGCTTTGATGTAAAGCAACCAGTGCCTGTTTATGTGCTTCTTGACGCCCTGCTTTTCCGCCATCACGAATGATTTTTTGTGCTTCAACATCCAGTTCATCCGATTTCATCGATTGAAGAATGTCTAAAATTTCAATATCACTTAATGAAGCAGAAGAATCTGTCATGGGAGTCCTAAAACAAAAATAAATAGAAACTCTATTTTCGCACAATTTTAAAATTAAGTCAGAGATAATGTTAATCTGCTGCGATGTATCTCGACCTGATCAAATAACAATAAAGGATGATATTTTAATGTCTGTTTTAGCCCTACTCGCCTGTACCAGTTTTTATTCTGCCTTGTATCTTATCTATTTTTATTTTGCTCAACAACCACGACCTCTTTTCCTTATATTGGCAGTGAGTTTACTCATATTTGCTTACCTAATTACTCCAGCGTCTTATCAAAAGGGACGACAACCATTTAACCGCACTTTGAATCATGAAAATTGGCTGATTTTGCCGCTTTACACATGCTGGCAATTGTTTATCTTACCTATACGCTTGTTGCTGTCTAAATTTTTTGATTAAGACCATTCGATAAAATGTTATCAATAAGTATAGACTGACAATTTTTTGCTTTCTTAATTGAGATTTTTTTGCTATTGATTTGATATGCCAATAAAAAGTGAAACCGTATGAAAGCTGTTGCTTATAAAAAACCATTCGCAATTTCAGAAGCCAATGTTTTTTCCGAAATCGAAATCGAACAGCCAGTTGCAACAGGTCATGACTTACTGATTGAGGTCAAAGCCATTTCAATCAATCCAGTCGATATCAAAATGCGACAGCGTACTTCGCCAGACAATGATACTTGGAAAATTTTGGGTCATGATGCGGTTGGGACCGTGAAAGCAGTCGGAGAAAAAGTTCAAAATTTTAAAGTGGGTGATGAAGTTTTTTATGCGGGTTCAAACCAAAGACAAGGCTCTTATGCTGAATTCCAATTGGTCGATGAACGTATTGTTGGGCTAAAACCTAAATCATTGAGTGATGCTGAAGCCGCAGCCTTGCCTTTAACGTCACTCACCGCTTATGAAATGTTATTTGACCGTTTAAAAATTCAAGACACCAAAGTTGAAAAGCCTGTGATTTTAGTCATCGGCGCTGCAGGTGGTGTAGGTTCTATTACAGTTCAATTGTTAAAAGTATTGACTGGATTTACTGTTATTGCCACAGCTTCTCGCCCAGAATCTAAAGCATGGCTCGCTGAAATTGGCGCAGATTATATTGTGGATCATAGCCAACCTTTAGAACAGCAAGTCCTAGACTTAAATATTGGGCTGCCCAACTATATTTTTTCAATTAATGGTACAGGGCGATATACACAAGCCATTGCCAATTTGATTGCGCCTCAAGGTCATTTTGGTTTAATTGATGATCCTGAAAACTTTATCATCAACCCGTTTAAAGTTAAGTCTGTTTCTGTTCATTGGGAATCGATGTTTACCCGCTCTACATTCCAAACCAAAGATCTCAGCCGACAAGGTGATATTTTAAATAAAGTTTCAAAATTAGTTGATGACCAAAGAATCAAAACCACTTTGGGACAAAACCTCGGTCAAATCAATGTTGAACATATAACCCAAGCTCATACACTGATTGAGTCAGGTAAAAGCATTGGTAAGATCGTATTAGCAGGCTTTTAACCAGTTGTTTTTAATGGCGACTTCACCTATATGAGTTAGATTGAAGTCGCCCTACACATTCATAAACAATGGCAAAAGTTTAAAACTTTGTATAACAACGTGAGCTTAAATCACTTCCACCACAACTTTACCAATATGCTCACCTGTGTCCATACATGCATGTGCAGCTTGGATCTGATCAAACTTAAATGTTTTATAAATCATGGGTAAACATTCACCTTTTGCCCACAATGGAACGACATGTTCCATCAAACCTTTGGCAATTTCAGCTTTTTCAGCAGTTGTACGCGCACGCATAGTTGAACCAGTAATAGTGAGGCGTTTCATCATAATCTGACCTAATTTTACTTCTTTGGCCTTTGCACCACCCAAAAATGCGATATAGACCAAACGCCCATCTCTACGGAGTAGGTTTAGATTTTGATCTAGATAAGGCGCCCCAACCATGTCAAGAATAATATCGACACCCTCATTTTGGGTCTTTTCAAAAATGACCTGTTCAAAGTCTTGAGTTTTATAATTAATCGCATCAGTCAAATGACGAATGGCTTGAATCTTCTCATCAGAACCTACAGTTGCAAAGCTTTTCAAACCAAGTGATTGCGCTAACATCAACGCGGTTGTACCAATACCACTTGTACCCCCATGTACCAATAGTGTTTCACCTGCTTTGGCATGCGCCATTTGGAAAACATTGGCCCATACGGTAAAGAAGGTTTCAGGTATTGCTGCAGCTTGAACAAAACTTACCGCTTCTGGAATATTAATAGTTTGAGATTCTGGCACGACACAATATTCTGCATAACCGCCACCATTGGTCAGTCCACAAACCTTATCCCCGACAGCGAATAAAGTGACATTCCCCCCCACGGCAATGACTTCTCCAGCAACTTCCAAACCAGGAACAGGTGTCACCCCTTTTGGCATAGGATATAAGCCTTGACGCTGTAAAATATCGGGCCGATTAATCCCAAATGCATGGACTTTAACCAAAACTTCATCTGCTTTGGGTTGAGGAATTTCTACCGTTTCATAAGCCAGTTTTTCTATACCACCAGGTTCTGTAATAATGACCTGTTGCATGTTATTTGTAGACATACTTTCTTTCCTATTCCATTCATTACTTTTCATGTTTTCTGTATTTGAACATAAACCAGTGCATGTGCAAATATTTCGCCACCAATGTCTACAAAATAGAGTGAGTATCCTTACAAAAATATAGTTTTCAATTGTTTATACAAATTGCACCAAACGGATAAAGACGTAAGAACAAATATCAAAAAACCAACTATTTGTTAATTACACATAACCATGCGCTCACTTATGGTTTAAAAATAGGTCATCGCCTTTAACTCATTATATTTTTTGCAAGTAAGCATTTAATTTTTAAAGATTTACATGCTTTTTTATTGCTTTTTTTAAGCATCAAAGACCATATTGATCATTTTTTGTTTGCTAATTTAATTTTACCCTGATAATATTCAAACACAAATTAGTTTTACCCAGATAAAAATATCCAAAGGTTTTAAAATGAATACTGAAAACACCTACACTGCTTTTATTGGCAATGAGCGTTTAATCACTGATTCTCTGTTAAACGTAGCATTAACCATCAAGACTCAACAAAACACCTCCACACCTGTGTTGATTTTTAATGATCAAACGGGTCAAGCTATTGATGTCAATATCATGGACTCTGCCACCGATATTCAACAACGTTATGCTGAACCTGAAGCGGTTAAAAAAGTTGGACGTCCTAAATTGGGGGTGATTTCTCGTGAAATCACTTTGCAGCAAAAGCATTGGGATTGGTTAGATCAACAAAGTTCTAGTGCATCTGCTGTGATTCGAAAATTGATTGACCAAGAGTTAAAGAACCCCGATTCAGCAAGCAATAAAATGTTGGCAAAACAGGCAACTGATCGTTTTATGTCAGCAATGTCAGGCAATATGCCAAATTATGAGGAAGCCACGCGTGCTTTATATCAAGGTAATCAAGCGCTGTTTTTAGAATTGATTCAAGACTATCCAAAAGATTTACGAGCGTATTTGACTTTAAAAACGCAACATGCTTTTTAACTACAATATTCGCAACAATATAAAAATTAAATGCGCCAAGCCTTTGGGATTAGCGCATTTTTTTATAATCTTCGACACACGATTTATCATTAATTATTTTTGTTGTTCGGACTCATCACAAGCTTGTTTTAAACGTTGTATTGCCATCGGCTCCATAGGTGCCGTCATCATTGCATGATAGTTTCGGCATTCTTTGGTCGGCTCATGTATTTTCTTCGATTGGTTTGAGGCACAGGCTGTCAATATACTTGCAATACCAATCAGGAAAAATGTTTTCATTACATAACCTACAATTAAATCTTAACTTGAATTAAAACTAAATTTTAACTTGAATTAAAACTAAATTTTATTGCTTGTGCTGTTGCAAGTTTGTTTTGATCGCATTCCATAAATGTTAATTCTTCTTATTTTAAAGCTTGCACAGTCGTACAGTTCATTGAAGTTCTAAATAGATTTAGCTGAGCACTACAAAAAGTACTACTGGACTTTTACTTAGAATAGAAATTTAAAAATCCCTTTATTTATAATAAGATATATACTCAAAGTATTAAACAATGCAAAATTAAAATGCTTTAATCTATATGATGTTGATTGGTATTATCTTGTATATATTAAATTTTTTGCATAAAAAACCCACCTTATGGTGGGCTTCTCTCAATTAATCCAATCTGTTAAAGACGAACCAATTCCACAATTTTTTCAGCCAATTCTTCAACCGCTTCTTGAGCAAATGCTACATCAGCACCCTGTTCAACATCCGTCACCACCACAACACCAGTTTGACGAAGCAATGCAACTTGATCGCTTGATAAACCTGCTTTTGCAATCGCAACAACACCTTGTTGAATCAGCAAGCTTTCAAGAGATTGTGCATGTTTAAGTGCTTGAACAGATACAGCAACCACAGCAGGTTTTTGACCTAAACGTGCAGCACGAGCTTCAGCAGTGACAGGTTCATTGTGTGCAGTCCATTCAACCGCAGCTTCAACCATACCCGCACCAACAGTCACATTACTTAAACGGTCAATAAAGATAAAAGAACCCGTATAACGACTATCATGATAACGGTCAAATACCACTGGTGCATCAAACTCAATCGTTACATCTGCAATTGCATTTAAATCAAGCTGTTCAACTTGCATTTTTTCCAATGTGTTGACATTGGTACGATAGTTAATCTTCGCAACCTTAGCCGGAATGGTTTGTGTACCAAACTTCACATTATAAAGTTTGCCCAACACTAAAGGCTGATCAGTCATCCATACGACTGTCGCACGGGCAGAACGGGAAATCAGTGGTTGCTCACCTGCTTTGACCAAGACATTACCACGCGAAATATCAATTTCATCATTCAAGGTCAAAGTCACTGCTTGACCAGCAATTGCATGTGCTAAATTGCCATCAAAAGTGACTATTTCTTTCACAGTTGATTTCTTGCCTGAAGGTAAAGCCACAATTTCATCGCCAACTTTCACTTCACCTAAAGCAATCGTACCGCAGAAACCACGGAAATCGAGGTTAGGACGGTTCACATATTGCACAGGAAAACGGAATTCATGCTTGCTTACATCATGTGTAATTTCAACAGTTTCCAATGTTTCCATCAAGGTTTTACCTTGATACCACGGCGTATTTTCGGATTTATTTACAACGTTATCGCCATTCAATGCAGAAATTGGCGAGAAGATGATATTGGCAGGTTTACGCTCACCCAATTGATTGACAAAATTATTGTACTCAACTTGAATTTCATTGAAACGCGCTTCAGAGAATTCAACCAAGTCCATTTTGTTAATCGCAACTACGATATTACGAATACCCAATAGACTCGCAATAAAGGTATGACGACGAGTTTGTGTTTGTACGCCATAACGAGCATCAATCAAGATGATTGCAAGATCTGCGGTAGATGCACCTGTGGCCATGTTACGAGTATATTGCTCATGCCCTGGTGTATCAGCAATGATAAACTTACGTTTTTCAGTAGAAAAATAACGATAAGCCACATCAATGGTAATACCTTGCTCACGTTCAGCTTGTAAACCGTCGACAAGCAAGGCCAAGTCAGGTGCATCGCCTGTGGTGCCCACTTTTTTAGAATCACGGGTTACTGCTTGTAATTGATCTTCATAAATCAATTTTGAATCATAAAGTAAACGACCAATTAATGTTGATTTACCATCATCCACATTACCGCAAGTCAAAAATCTTAACAGGTCTTTATTTTCGTGCTGTTTTAAATATGCCAAGATATCTTGGCTAATTAATTCTGATTGATGAGACATTGCTCAAAGCTCCACAATATTTTGAAATCGGTTGCTATATCTTTAAATCCTCCTAAGTCCTCCGTTTTCTTGCTGGAGTTCCCCCCTCTTTTATAAAGAGGGGTTAGGGGAAGATTCATATAAAAAATACTTAGAAATAGCCTTCTTGCTTTTTCTTTTCCATCGAACCTGCTTCATCGTGGTCAATCATACGACCTTGACGTTCAGAGCTGGTGGCTAAAAGCATTTCTTGGATAATTTCAGGCAGTGTTGTTGCCGTTGATTCAACCGCACCTGTCAACGGGTAACAGCCCAAAGTACGGAAACGTACCGATTTCATTTGTGGAACTTCACCTTCTTTTAAACGCATACGTTCATCATCCACCATGATCAACGTACCACTACGCTCAACAACTGGACGTTCAGCTGCTAAATACAAAGGTACCAAAGGAATACTTTCTTGGTAGATATATTGCCAAATGTCTAACTCAGTCCAGTTTGACAATGGGAATACACGGATACTCTCGCCTTTATTGACTTTACCGTTATAAAGATTCCAAAGCTCTGGACGTTGGTTTTTAGGATCCCAACGATGTTTAGCATCACGGAAAGAATAAACACGTTCTTTTGCGCGTGACTTTTCTTCATCACGGCGTGCACCACCAAATGCAGCATCAAACTGATATTTATCCAATGCCTGTTTTAAGCCTTGGGTTTTCATAATATCGGTATATTTTGAGCTACCATAATCAAATGGGTTTACACCAGCATCTTTACCTTCTTTGTTTTGATGCACGATCAGATCAAAACCGTGTTCTTTTGCCATGTTGTCACGGAATTTAATCATGTCCTTAAACTTCCAGCCTGTGTCGACATGCAACAGTGGGAAAGGAAGTTTAGCAGGATAAAATGCTTTTAAAGCAAGATGCAGCATGACAGCTGAGTCTTTCCCGATTGAGTAAAGCATCACTGGATTTTCAAACTCAGCAGCAACTTCACGGATGATATGAATACTCTCAGCTTCAAGCTGTTTTAGATGAGTAAGTCTTTCCTCAGATATAGGCATTGACAGCACCAGCTCACAAAAACGTGTACTTATTACACATATTAAAATTTATATTCATTATAGTGATTTACACCTCAACCCTTTTGCTTGTTTTTTTATATTCATATATAAAAACATCATAAGCAACAACAAGAGATCGGCATGACCACACAAATTATTGCACTAGAACAGATTGATTTTGAGCAATGGCTTCCACTTTGGCGCGGCTATTTAACATTTTATAAATCACAACTCAGTGATGAACAAATAAGATTATCTTGGAAGCGAATCACAAATCCTGAACAAGCTGATATGTTTGGTTTTACCATCAAAGTAAATGGTCAAGTGGTTGGCTTTGTACATTTGATTGCACATATGAGCATGTGGACAGATTTACCCTATTGTTATCTACAAGATTTATTTGTGGATGAAGCTTTTAGGAATCAAGGTTTAGCACGACAATTAATTGAGCATTGTTATCAGGTCTGCGCAACAAAGTTTAACCGTGTTTATTGGCTCACTCAAGAATCCAATATTACTGCCCAACATCTATATGATCGTATTGCGAGTAAAACAGGATTTATCCAATATAAAAAAGCATTAGCATAACCTATAGATGTAATTCATTTAATAATGACCGTTAAACGCTTACACTTGAGAAAATTCAAGTCTAAACATAAAAAAGCTCACCCATTTTTCAAGTCAGCCTTTAAAAAAACTGAAGATCTGCATATCAAATAATTCAATCAACAACTTAAAACTAAAAATCGCTTCTAAAATTTAAAAAAGCGATTTTAGCTTAGTCCCAGCTTATCAAACTGTATATGCCGAAACTTGAATATATACAGCCGAAAACTATGGACTTAATGACCGAACAATGCTTTATCTAAAGGAATTTCAATCCCTACAGAAGCACCTGCATCATTGCCATGTAGATCAGAATCACTGACCCAACCATTAATTTTTAATGGTATGGTCGGTTTAATATAATGTGTCCAAGTTAAATCTAATGCTTTAATTTTGTCTTTTTCTGGGAAGGCTAAGTTGATTTGCTTATCACCAAAGAGAGCAGCAGATTGGTTGACTTTGGCATACAGTGCACGACCAGATAAACGATTCATCACATCAAAACGAATATCACCACCCACAGAAATCATTTCACCATCACCACCCATTGCATGCCCCAATGGGAAACCTTGTTGGTAATAACCATCTTTATAAACATGATGACTATAAGAAACACCTAATGGATCACCATTTGTTTCTGTATTCGCCCATTCAACATAAAGCTGGTACGGCAAATTTTTAAAACTTGAGGAATAGTCAGCACCAGCTAAATACATTTTTTTAGAGGGTAGTAAACCCGCTTCATCTTCCCCAATATATTGCCCATAGAAACTCATAGGAACATTCAACAAAGATTGAAGATTTAAACGCGCATCAAATCCAGCAAGCTGGTTGGATGGATTGCCCACCCCCGTACAAGTGCTATCCGCACACTCATTGTCTTTTCCAATAAAAGCATTCCAGTAAGCTTTTGCACTTCCTGATTGACCTTCTCCATCAATTTGGAAAGCCCGTGATGCCCCGATTTCTAAATATGGCAATGGTTGTGCAGTTAAGCGCAATCCCATTAAACGTGTATCAGGCACAGCCGTATAATCATTTAACTGCCCAGCAAATGCTTGATATTGCCAAGGGCCAATCCAAGACAACCATTTAGATTCAAAAGCTTTTTGTTCAGCACGTTGTACAGTAAAACCATAAACTGGACGGCTGGCATCACCACGAATCAAACTACCATCATGTCCTGGCCCCCAATATGTTGGGATTTGACCCGCAATAACCCACTGATTCCATAGTTTTCCTGCAATGTATGAACCTTCCACATTGACATCTTGGCCGTTATCAATTTGCGGATCTTTTTCACCATTCACACGAAGCTTTGCATCCCAGTTTTCACCGCCTGCATTAAATTCTAATGAACCCACATATTGTGCTTTTGCACTATCCCCAAAAGCTTGAGGAATATTTTTTTGATCAGTTTCGGCAAATAAACCTAATTTTGCGGTTTGATTATCTGCTTTTAGTACATTTTGAATTGAATCAATAACTTTTTGTTGAGTATTGTTTAAAACTTTTGCTTGAGATAAGGCACGTTGAATTTCATCCCCACTCATTGGCCAAGTCGATGTACTGATTTGAATCACACCTTGCTGATTTAACCAGTTCAAATCTGTCCGAAGATCTTCATTATTTAATACAATTCCCTGTGCAAATACAGGTAAAGACATTCCAAGTAATACAGCAGCACAAAGTGATTTTCTTAAATACATGCTCATTTTTCTCAAGTTTGATTTACAACCACACCTTAATTTTTTTATAAGTTTTTTTCAATGGTGAAATTGTGTTATTCATAATTTAAAATTTCATTATCCAAATGAAAAAAAGTGCACCGGAGTGCACTCATTTTCTTTTTAATTCAAGCAACAGCGATCATTCAACTTTTAAAACAATCGCCATCTCTAGCTTTTAAATTAAAATACTTTTAAAAATAACCAGAATAAACCGCCTGATAAACAAATCGTTGCAGGTAAGGTAAAAATCCATGCTGAAAGAATCGTTTTGACTGTTGCAAAATTCAATCCAGTTTTATTGGCAACCATGGTTCCCGCAACCGCACTGTTGAGTACATGTGTGGTTGAAACAGGTAAACCAAAGCCATCTGCCGCTGCAATTGTAGTCATCGCCACAAGTTCAGCAGACATCCCTTGACCATAGGTCATATGATGTTTACCAATGCGCTCGCCCACAGTAACCACAATACGTTTCCATCCCACCATTGTTCCTAAACCCAGTGCCAATGCCACAGCAACTTTTACCCAGTTTGGAATATATTGGAGGAAAGAATCTAAGTTTTTGCGATACTCTTTTACCACTTTGCCTTGAGCTTCATCCATTTTTGGAAGTTGATCAGCTTTATCCAAGCGTTTAAAAGCGGTGGTGCTTAAGTACATATCATTACGCAATGACGATACTTCTGCTTCTGGAATATCTTTTAGATCACCAAATTTTCCAACACGCTCGCCCAAATGATCAGTCAAACTGGCCAATGCAGGAACAACTTCTGGATTCATTTCTTTGGTTTGGATAAATTTAGTAATGGTTACACGCGCTTGTTCATCTGGAATATCGGCATGCTGTGCATAAATTGCCGTCGCAGTTTGACCAGACAATTGTGAGAATGACTGTAAATGCTGTTGGTCTAATCCTCTATTCAACGAATAAGCCAGAGGCACAATACCAATCAAAATCAGCATGATTAAGCCCATACCTTTTTGACCGTCATTTGAACCATGCGCAAAGCTTACACCTGTACAGGTGAAAATCAGAATCGCACGAATCAAAGGTGGTGGTGGTTTATTGCCTTCAGGGGGTTGGAACAACTCAAGTTGTTTTTTAAATATTTTTTTAACAATCAAAAATACAATTGCTGCAAATGCAAAACCAATCAAAGGAGAAAACAGTAATGCTTTACCCACTTTAAGCACTTGATCCATGTCTACACCACTTGCACCCGTTGAAGCGTGCAAAATGTAGTTCATGATGCCTACACCCAAAATTGAGCCAATCAAGGTGTGAGAGCTCGATGCTGGAATCCCTAAGAACCACGTGCCTAAATTCCACAGAATCGCCGCAATCAGCATGGCAAAAACCATAGCAAAACCAGCGCCACTGCCTACATTCATGATCAGTTCAACAGGAAGTAATGCAATAATTCCATACGCAACTGCACCACTGGCAACCATTACCCCAAGGAAGTTACAAAAGCCTGCCCACATGACAGCTACAGGTGCAGGCAATGCATTGGTATAGATCACGGTTGCTACAGCATTGGCTGTATCATGAAAACCATTTACAAACTCAAAACCCAAAGCGATAAATAACGCTGTCGCTAAAAGGATCACTGAATAAAGACTTAACGGTGGAACATGTGCTAAATCTGCACTAACTTGCACCCCAATATAAATCAAGGTAGCAATAATGATCGTCAGAAACACCGGCATAAAAAATTTCGGTGTAGGTACATGGACATTCGTCGATTTAGCAGCTTGAGACGATTGTGCAGAATCTGAGACGGGAGGTAAATTCGAATTCATGCAGAAAGTTAGCGAATATTAGAATGCGCTTATTGTTCAATTAAATTGTGACAATTATATGACAAATAGAGGTCATATGAAGTGAAATTTATAATTATTTCACCTCAGTGTTTCGCTACACAAGCGACAAAATTAATATTTTTATTATTTATAATTAGTATCTTACACCAATAAAATCAATACAACTTGAGCAAAATATTATATTTCAGGCTGAAATAATATTTGTAATATTTCAGACCAATTTGAACTATTTATCATTTGGTATGCCTATTTTTCATGAAATTTATGACAAATTGATGAAAAAACAAACATGCTTTTAAGTTTATTTTTATATATGTTCCAATAAATTCCGTTTACCGAATCTATGCAAGTTTAAGGCCAACAATTTTCCTTTCACTAAACTACTCTGCCTCATCAACAAATCATTTTGAATTGCATATGTTAGACAAATAATGTGCAAAAAATAAAGAGATCATCCAAGCAATGTTTTACACACTTTTTAACAGCTTGCTCTAACAGATCAAGCAATCGTTTACTTTTCAATTTCTAATGTGCATAAAAAACTCAGCATTCTGCAAACACTGAGTTTTTTGTTGAAGATCATCCTGAAAGTCGATCTTGAATATAAAGTTAATACTTATGTTTAATTAAAACTATTTCCACTGATAGCCCATAGACAGACCTTATTCATAGTTTTATCTCACACTTATAATAAATTATGTGATTAAGTTAACACTTAAGCCTGGAGTTTCAACATTTTTTTACGCTTGCGCAAAAAAATCATGTATTCCCCTAAATGCATGATTTTTTAGAATGAATTATTTGAATTTTTTTAAATTGTCTAGATCAAAAATCTGTCATCAGGAAGTGTGTCAAGATTGGTACCTTGAAAGTCTACATTCTGATAACATATCGGCTATTTTTAAAATCCGATTTTATTGAGAGTTTTAATGTCCACGCTTACCACGTTAAAAGAGCTTCTTGCCAAACGCATCCTAATTATTGATGGTGCAATGGGAACTATGATCCAACGCCATAAACTGGAAGAAGCTGATTACCGTGGTGAGCGTTTTGCTGACTGGGCATCTGATTTAAAAGGCAACAATGACCTTTTGGTGTTAACTCAGCCACAAATTATTCAAGGCATCCATGAAGCTTACCTAGATGCTGGTGCTGACATTATTGAAACCAATAGCTTTAACGGCACACGGGTTTCAATGTCTGACTATCACATGGAAGATTTAGTCCATGAGATTAACTTTGAAGCAGCCCGTCTTGCCAAAGCTGCTTGTGAAAAATACTCAACCCCTGACAAACCACGTTTTGTTGCTGGAGTATTGGGGCCAACATCACGTACCTGTTCTATCTCACCAAATGTGAATGATCCAGCATTTCGTAACATTACCTTTGATGAACTCAAAGAAAATTATATTGAAGCCACGCATGCTTTAATTGAAGGTGGCGCAGACATCCTTCTCATTGAAACGGTGTTTGACACCTTAAACTGTAAAGCAGCAATTTTTGCGGTAAAAGAAGTCTTTAAACAGCTTGGTCGTGAATTACCACTGATGATTTCCGGCACAATTACTGATGCTTCTGGTCGTACATTAACAGGACAAACTGCAGAAGCATTCTGGAACTCTGTGCGTCACGGCGATTTATTGTCGATTGGATTTAACTGCGCCTTGGGTGCAGATGCCATGCGTCCACATGTCAAAACTGTATCAGATGTTGCCGATGTTTTTGTTTCAGCGCATCCAAACGCTGGCTTACCGAACGCATTTGGTGGCTATGATGAAACACCAGAAGAAACAGCAGCCTTCTTAAAAGAATTTGCTGAAAGTGGTTTGATCAATATCACTGGTGGATGTTGTGGTACAACACCTGACCATATTCGTGCCATTTATAATGCGGTCAAAGACATACCACCGCGTAAAATTCCTGACATCAAGCCTGCATGTCGCCTCAGTGGTTTAGAGCCATTTAATATTTATGACGACTCACTGTTCGTCAATGTCGGTGAACGTACCAATGTCACGGGTTCTAAAAAATTCCTCCGTTTAATCCGTGAAGAAAACTTTGCCGAAGCACTTGATGTTGCATTACAACAAGTGGTTTCAGGCGCGCAAATCATCGACATCAATATGGATGAAGGAATGCTCGATTCGCAAAATGCGATGGTACATTTCTTAAATCTGGTTGCATCTGAGCCTGAAATTTCTAAAGTGCCAATCATGATTGACTCCTCTAAATGGGAAATCATTGAAGCAGGTTTAAAATGTGTACAAGGTAAACCTGTTGTTAACTCAATTTCCTTAAAAGAAGGTTATGACGAGTTTGTCCATAAAGCACGTTTATGCCGTCAATATGGTGCAGCTGTCATTGTGATGGCATTTGATGAAACCGGTCAGGCAGATACTGCTGCACGTAAACGTGAAATCTGTAAGCGCTCTTATGATGTGCTCGTGAATGAAATCGGTTTTCCTGCGGAAGACATTATTTTTGACCCGAACGTTTTTGCTGTTGCAACGGGGATTGAAGAACACAATAACTATGCTGTGGACTTTATTGAAGCAACAGGCTGGATTAAACAAAACTTACCACATGCCATGATTTCTGGTGGTGTGTCGAACGTATCGTTCTCTTTCCGTGGCAATGAACCTGTCCGTGAAGCTATTCACTCTGTATTCCTTTACTATGCCATCAAACAAGGCATGACCATGGGGATTGTCAATGCGGGTCAGATGGCCATCTATGATGATATTCCTAAAGAGCTGAAAGCCGCTGTTGAAGATGTCATTCTCAACCAGAATCAAGGTGACAGCGGTCAAGATGCAACAGAAAAATTGCTTGAAGTTGCTGAACAGTACCGTGGTCAAAGTGCTGCCCAAAAACAGGTTGAAAACCTTGAATGGCGTAATGAACCTGTTGAAAAGCGTCTTGAATATGCGCTAGTCAAAGGGATTACTAGCTTTATCGATGAAGATACTGAAGAAGCCCGCTTAAAGTCTAAGCGCCCACTTGATGTGATTGAAGGTCCATTGATGGACGGTATGAATGTGGTCGGTGACTTATTCGGCTCAGGTAAAATGTTCTTACCTCAAGTGGTCAAATCTGCACGCGTGATGAAACAAGCCGTAGCATGGTTAAACCCGTACATTGAAGCTGAAAAAACAGGAAGCCAATCCAAAGGTAAAGTATTGATGGCGACTGTAAAAGGCGATGTACACGATATTGGTAAAAACATTGTTGGTGTTGTGCTTGGGTGTAATGGTTATGACATTGTTGACCTTGGTGTCATGGTGTCTTGCGAGAAAATTTTACAGACTGCGATTGATGAGAAAGTCGATATTATCGGCTTATCAGGTTTGATTACCCCATCGCTTGATGAAATGGTATTTGTTGCAAAAGAAATGCAACGCAAGGGTTTTAAAATCCCACTGTTGATTGGTGGTGCAACCACATCGAAAGCACATACGGCAGTAAAAATTGATCCGCAATACTCAAATGATGCGGTGATCTATGTTGCAGATGCTTCTCGTGCGGTGGGTGTTGCAACCACCCTGCTGTCTCCTGAAATGAAGCCTAAATTTGTCGATGAGCATCGTGCTGAATATGAAAAAGTACGTGAACGTATTGCCAATAAGCAACCAAAAGCAGCTAAATTGTCGTATGCAGAATCCATTGAAAATGGTCTAAAAATTGACTTTGCTGCCAATCCACCAGTAAAACCCAACTTTATTGGTTTGCAAACCTTAACCCATTATCCACTTGATAGGTTGGTGGAATATTTTGACTGGACGCCATTCTTTATTTCTTGGAGTTTGGCAGGTAAATTCCCGAAAATTTTACAAGATGAGATTGTCGGTGAAGCTGCAACTGATTTATATAATCAGGCTCAGGCAATGTTAAAAGACATTATTGACAATAAACGTTTCGATGCGCGTGCCGTTTTTGGGATTTATCCTGCAAACCGTTCAGCCGCAGACTCTGTTGAGGTCTTTAATGAAGATGGTCAATCTGTAACCCATACCTTCCATCATATTCGTCAGCAATCGGATAAAGTCACAGGTAAACCGAATTTGTCTTTGGCTGATTTTGTTGCAACCAAAGCACAAGCCGAAGACTACTTGGGTGGTTTTACCGTTTCAATTTTTGGTGCGGAAGAAATGGCGCATGAGTATAAAGCCAAAGGGGATGATTACTCGGCCATTCTTGCTCAGTCATTGGGTGATCGTTTTGCTGAAGCGTTTGCAGAACACTTGCATGAACGTATTCGTAAAGAGTTCTGGGGGTATCAGGCAGATGAACAACTCTCTAATGAAGAATTAATCAAAGAGAAGTATGTCGGTATTCGCCCTGCGCCGGGCTACCCTGCTTGCCCTGAGCATTCTGAAAAGGCGTCTTTGTTTGATTGGTTAGGCACCACAGATAAGATTGGTACACAATTGACCAGCAGTTTTGCAATGTGGCCACCATCAAGTGTCAGTGGTTTCTACTATGCCAACCCACAGTCTGAATACTTTAACGTGGGTAAAATTGCGTTAGATCAGCTAGAAGATTATGCAAAGCGGAAGAATTGGACTTTGGATGAAGCCAAACGTTGGTTAGCACCAAATTTGGATGATTCGGTTTCTTAGGTTAGAAATCCTCCCCTCCTTTTTCAAAGGAGGGGATAAAAATTCCTTCAACAGATGGGATTTTTTATTGAATTAAAAGAAGAAATTTGTAAAAATATACCGATTAAATTAAGTAGAAAAACTATGCGTTTAAAACACTTCTTAGCAAAAAATATGTATGGTTATTTAAACTTTGATATAGATTTTAACGATGACTTAAATATCATATTAGCTCCAAACGGAAAAGGCAAAACTACTGCTCTTAAAAGTATCTTAGCAATATTATCTTGTAATTATAATTATCTTAAAGATTTAAATTTTGATTATCTTGAGCTATCATTTACACATCTAAACGAAAATGAGCAAATTAAAATAATACTTACTGAGTATAGTAATATTAAAAATGATAAAAAAGATAACCTAATATCTTTTAGATTAATTTGTGAAGCACAAAACGTTAACTACAAAATATTCTTCAGAAATTCTGATTTATTTGACTTCGATATAGAGAAAAATAAATTTGGTGAAGAAAAAATGTCTTTTATTAAATTACCAATATTTTTATCTTTAGACAGAAGATTTACATTTAACCAACCTCAAAAAGAATACGATAGTATATTGGAAAAATTTTTAGCAAATAAACCTTCGGGTAATTTAGATAAAGAAGATCCCTTACAAAATGTCGAAAGCTTAATTTATCATGCTCAAAGTACTCATCGCTTAAGAATGACAGGTGCCAACAGGAAATTAAGAAATAAACTTTTACATATTCTTCTTGATAGCAATACTTCTGACTCAGATTTTAGTATGCATGATTTATATTCAGCTTTTGAAAAAATTGAAAAAATCAAATACTCTCTTAAACTGCTAGAATTTAATGAAGAAATTATTAATTTAATTGAAAAAAAACTAGATTTTTATTCAGGTTATAGCAAAAAAACTATTGACTTATTAAATAGCAAGAAATTCAACGAAATAAAAGATCAATTTGCCTCAGAAATATATGAAAATAAAAATGAATTAATAAGATTAGAAAAAATTGTAAATGCGCTATCTGAATATGAGAAAAAACAAAGTGAAAGTTTTGAAAAAATATTAAACTTCAATACTACAATAAATAAATTTTTTGAACCAACAGGGAAAACATTAAAAATAGCCTTCAATGGTAAAATATCAATAAATATAAAAGATAGTAATAAAAAATTTGAAACGAATGCTCTTTCTTCTGGAGAAAAACAATTAATTATTATTATTGGTAATCTAATATTTAATGAAAATATCACTAGTAGAAAGGTCTTTATAATTGATGAACCTGAGCTTTCTCTACATATTTCATGGCAAAGACTATTAATCGAATCCATCATTGATTCAGGTAATAATATACAGCTAATTGTTGCAACTCACTCACCTTCTATCATTTCATCATATACAAATAAGATTATGTTTTTAAATAAAAATTTAATTCCACTTACAAATGATAGTCAAGATATTACAGGTGAATAAAATGAAAAACTTTAACATAAATGACTATCTGTATAATTATGATGAAAAAAAACTCATGGGTGCTTTATTTTTTGAAGTAAGCGATGTTACTATTTATATAGAAGATACAGCAAGTGGTATGCGAAATTTTTATAAAAAACTATTGGAGAGAAAATTCCCAACAATAAATATTGACAATATTGTACCTTTAGGGAAAAAAACTGAAGTTATTAAAGCATGTCAAGAAAAAAAATTTAAAAAATCAAAAGAAATATATATAATAGATGGTGATTTAGATATTGTCCTTTGTCAAAAAGTTAAATTTAAATCACTTTTTCAACATAATGTATATTGTATCGAAAATTATTTGTTTGATGAGGATGCAGTTTCACATTTTATTTCAAATGAATCAGGCAAAATTGATGATATAGAGCTCATTAAAAAAACATTAGAGCTAGATTTATTTTTAAACACTAACTCCTTACATTTTATTGAGATATATAAGCTTTTTGCAATCATTTATAAACACCAATTAAATATAACTACTATCACGAGATTCGATAACTCAATATACACATTCAAAAAGAATTATTACACAACAATTAATTCAGATACCATTTCAAAAAACTTTACTGAAATAAAAAACCTAATTATAAGCCAGATTGGCGATCAGCAATTTTATAGTGATTTCAATAAAGTTAATCATTATATTAACACTCTAAATATTAAGGATTATAAAAAAATTATCTCAGGGAAAAATGAACTTTTAATATTATTAAAAGGTTATGCTCAATATATTGCTAAAATTCTCGATAAGGAATGTACACATATAATGCAAATCAACTCCTCAAGTCTAAAGGTTAAGCTGGCAAGCTATACTAAACATCCTAATCTCAATGAGCTTTATCATGCTATAGAAGAAAAAATTAATAATGGTTATTATGAAGATGTCAGTTAAATTAAAATTTATTATCCATAAGAAATTGCGAGAGTTTTTGTAAAATTTTAGTTAAAAAATCCCTTCAATTAAAGGGATTTATCTAAAAACTACGATCCAATAATCCAAAAATAAAATGGCCTAAATCTATACGCCTATTACTTTCTAAAATTAGACAACAAATTATTGGTAATCGACTTATTGTTTTCAACAATTCTGGTCTTTTTAGCCTTTGCTGATTGATCTTCAACACGCTCAATTCTGGTTGCTTTTAACTTTCCGTTATTTTCAACAACGATAAATTTAACTCTTTCATTTCGCTTTGGCTCACCCTCTGCAAGCGGAAAATCCGAAATATGAAAGAAAATATCTTGCTCAAGTCCACCAATAAAGCCAAAGCCTCTATCGGCATCGTATTGTTTAATTTTTCCTTGCTGGAATTCAGGCTTCATACATATTACTCATCGCGGTACACAATCGCTGTATTATACCCTGATCTTGATCAATAGATAAAATAGCAAAAATTTGTCTTGATCTGTTGTCATTGCAGCGATTAAAAAGCCCACTTTTCAGTAGGCTTCTATACAACTTAAATTCTAATGTGCATGCCCTGCGCCGACATTCCCTTTCGGTTTTGGACATAACCAAATAATCAATCCTGCGAAAATAAAGATCATCGCAAAAATCAAAAACACATGATTAACCGAAAGCGTTAAAGCCTCTTTATCCACCAAGTTGGAAATGGTACCCAACGCCATTTCAGGACTAAAGCCACTGTTGACCAAGTTACGCTGAGTTTCCTCAATATGCATGGTCGACACGATTTCACTGCGTGCCAGCTTAGTATGATCATCCCAAATGGTCACCGCAATAGATGCGCCAATTGCCCCTGCCATGGTTCGCATAAAGTTCATCAAACCCGCAGCAGAAGCCACCTCATCTGGACGAACCACACCTAAAGCAATATTAGACAGTGGGATAAAGAAGAACGGTACCGCAAAACCTTGAATAATCTGTGGTAATGCCAGCGCCATAAAGTCAGCATCACTGGTCCAAAATGAACGCATTAATGTGACGCCACCCAAAATCATCAGCCCAAAACTCGACAAGGCTCTAGGGTCATATTTAGTCGCAAGTTTGGCAACCACAGGCGACATCATCAAGCTACCAAAGCCCATTGTCGCAGTCAGATAACCTGCCCAAGATGCGGTATAGCCCAAGTTAATCTGTAACCATTGTGGAATAAGTACAATACTGCCAAAGAATGCCGCAAAGGCAAAAGCCAATGAGATTGTTGCGATGGTAAAACCACGGTATCGGAAAATTTGTATATTGACGATGGGATGTTTTTCATAATATTCCCAGATGAAAAAGGCAATAAATCCAACCACCAAAATCACAGCCAAAATACAAATAAAGCTGTTGTTAAACCAATCTCGCTCATGCCCCAAATCGAGCATTAACTGTAATGCGCCAATCCAAACAATCAGCAGCGTTAGGCCAATGGTATCAATCGGGAGTTTAGCAATTGGTGTTTCAGCAACTTTTAATAGACGCATCACCCCAACAGCACAAATCACACCCACTGGAATATTGATAAAGAAAATCCAATGCCATGACCAGTTATCACTGATCGTACCGCCTAAAATAGGGCCTAGAATAGGTCCAACAACCGTCGTCATTGCCCACATCCCCATTGCTTGGGAATGCTTTTCGGGTGGGAAAATACGCATCAACAAAGTTTGACTGAGTGGCATGATTGGACCACCAAATAAACCTTGTCCGATACGACAGATCACTAACATCGCTAAGCTATTGGATAAGCCACAAAGAATTGAAAATGTGGTAAAGCCAATCAGACTGATGGTAAATACCCGAACAGCGCCAAAACGTCCTGCAAGCCAACCGGTTAAAGGTACACAGATGGCTTCAGCAACGGCATAGGAGGTGATCACCCAAGTCCCTTGAGAACTTGATACTGCTAAACTTCCGGTAATATGGGGCACCGAAACATTGGCAATGGTCATATCCAATACGACCATAAAATTGGCAAGTGCTAAAAAGAAGGCGGCAAGAAGTAAGCGCCCACCTTTAAGCTCACTTTGAAACGTTGCTGTATTCATAAGTGATTACTTCGCTGAAGAGGTATCAACCTCAGCATTCATGGATAAACCCACACGTAATGGATGCTCAGCCAACTCTTTAGGATCAAGTTTGATACGTACAGGTAGACGTTGAACCACTTTAATCCAGTTACCTGTCGCATTTTGTGCAGGAATCAACGCAAATGCTGAACCTGTACCACCAGAAAAGCCGATCACCGTACCGTGATACTCTACTTTCTTACCATAGAGGTCTGAAGTGAGGGTTGCCTTCTGACCAACTTTCACATTTTGCAACTGACTTTCTTTAAAGTTTGCATCCACATAAAGTTCAGCCAAAGGCACCACTTTCATCAAACTTGTCCCAGGTGCAATACGCTGCCCCACTTGAATACTACGACGAGCAATCACACCATCTAACGGCGCTTTAATTTCTGTACGTTGTAAATCTAAAAGTGCTTGATCAAGTTTAGCTTGAGCCACCAATACATCAGGGGTTGAACTTTGTGAGGTCCCCCGAATTAAAGCTTCATTGGCATCTAAATTACTTTGTGCAGCTTTACGCTTAGATTCTGTTTGCGCCAATGCTGCTTTTGCCACATCAACATTTGCTTTGGCATTGTTTAAAGCACTTTGTGCTTTGCTAAATTCTTCTTTAGAGATTGCACCTGTCGCACTTAACTGCTGACGGCGGGCAAATTCTTGCTGTGCTTGTTGATATGCCACATCGGCCTGCGCCACTTGTGCTTTGGCACTGTTAATATCATCTGCACTGACTAAAATCTGTGAGGACAATGAACTGCTATTTGCCGAGCTTTGTGTATATTGACGCTTGGCTTTGGTCAACGCCGCTTCAGCTTCTGCAACAGCGATTTTTGCATCACGATTATCAATAATCGCAAGTACATCGCCTTTTTTCACTTGTTGAGTATCACTGACCAAAACCTTAGCAACTTGTCCGCTGACCATCGAAGTGATTTCAGCAGTTTCAGCACCGACATAGGCATTGTCCGTTTCAACAATATTGCCAAAAATAAAAGCCCAAATTGCATATAGAATTGCAGCTACAACAACAATAATGGCAAAAATCTTCAGCATTTTTTTACGTTTTTGTTTGGCTTCCAAATCCGCTTGCGCTTGATTTTCATCATTTGGAGAGGCATTCGTCGTTTGCGCGTCAGTCATCGCATGTTCCTAGCTTACTTGGACTTGTCAAAACATCTTTGCATTTTGGAGATATAAACTGAAAAACTGCTTAATCATATCTATATGACGTTGCTTGATGGTTGAATAAGTCAACTTCTTAAAATTGTGGTGCCCAATTTTACAGGTAAAAATCATATTATGAGAATAAAAATATTACTCTATAGTTTATCTTTATAAAAGAGGTCAATCTTATTGATATTCATATTTTTTTGAAAAAAAATAAGCCAGCAAAATATGTATTTTACTGGCTTATATTGACACAATGAATACAAAAGTGTACTGATTAGTACACTTAGTCAGCTTGATCAATAGGCATAAGAAGCAATGGCTGTTGCAATCGCCTTACCTTCATTGTTGAACATGGTCATACGCATGGTGCAACCTTTACGCCCCATTCTCAAGGTTTCAGCTTTGGCAATAAAGTATTCACCGCGCCCAGGTGCAAGATAATCCACACGCATATCAACTGTTGCTAAACGAGATACTTTCTTTAATGTGTCTGGCAACTGGTCTGGCTCTGCACGTTTATACAGCTCCCCCATTGCCACAATTCCACCAATACTATCCAGCAATGTCGCGGCCACACCACCATGTAAAATTTGAAATGCGACATTGCCAATCAAATACGGTTTCATTTCGATATAGCCTTCAATCTCATCATTAACAACACGCATTTGCATATTGTTATGTGAAAAATAAGGCGAACCATTAAACGCTTTAGTGAGTTGGTTAAGCACCACATTTAAATCTGCTTTCGCACCTAAATGTAAATTACCAGTCCACTTTTTTTGCGATTCGCTAGGCGCAGAATCAGTTTTAGAAGAATCACTCATCATCATTTCGAAACCAATATTGAGAAAAATTTTCAGCTTTTTCCCAAAAAATATATGAAAGGGCTACAATATATGCCTAGTTTAATACTGAACATCGAGATTGTTATGACTTATACGTTCAATCGTCCTGCTTTTCCAGCTACTCGTATGCGCCGTATCCGTAAAAACGATAAGCTTCGAGCAATGGTAAGAGAGACTCAACTCACAGCAGATCATCTCATTTATCCAGTATTTGTACTTCCGGGACAAAACCAAAGCCAAGATGTACCAAGTATGCCAAATGTTCAACGATTGTCAGCAGACTTATTGTTGAAAAAAGCAGAAACACTATTAGAACTTGGTGTATCAAAACTTGCCTTATTCCCCGTTACACCACAACAAGACAAAAGTTTAACAGCTGAAGCTGCGTGGCATGAAGACGGTTTAGTTCAAAATACTTTACGTTTGTTAAAAAAAGAACTACCTGAGATGGTACTCATCACGGATGGTGCATTAGATCCTTATACCACACATGGTCAGGACGGCATTATTGATGATACAGGCTATGTATTAAATGATGAAACAGTTCAATGCCTGATCAAACAAGCCTTAAGCCATGCTGAAGCAGGTGCAGATGTGATCGCGCCAAGTGACATGATGGACGGCCGTATTGGTGCAATCCGCCAAGCTTTAGAAAGTAACGATTTTATTTATACCAGCATCATGGCGTACTCTGCAAAATACGCGTCTAGTTTCTACGGCCCTTTCCGCGATGCAGTTGGCTCATCATCCAACCTAAAAGGTGGTAATAAGTATAACTACCAAATGGATGTCGGTAATCGTGCTGAAGCACTGCATGAAATCGCCCTCGATATTCAAGAAGGCGCGGACATGGTGATTGTTAAACCGGGTATGCCATATTTGGATGTAGTACGTGAAGTTAAAGATACTTTTGGTGTCCCGACCTTTGTTTATCAAGTCAGTGGTGAATATGCCATGCTTGCAGCAGCTATCCAAAATGGTTGGTTATCTGAAAGCGTGATTATGGAATCATTGATGTGCTTCCGTCGTGCAGGGGCAGATGGTATTTGGACCTATTATGCGGAAGATGCAGCACGTCAATTAAAAGAGATGAAGTAAATCATCCCTCCCTTATTGAATTCATGGTTCCTCACCTTTTAAAAAGGGAAGCGTCCATTACTGATTCAGTCGTGAATGGAAAGTCCCCTCTTTCAAAAGATAAGCAGTATTGCTTTTGCAGGTGGGGATTAAAAATCTAAATTGGTACAGAATACACAATGCATATCGCCATTATTGGTGCTGGAGTAAGTGGCTTACTCAGCGCGCTTGAGCTTGTTGAACAAGGCTGCACCATCACCCTGTTCGATCAACAACATGCTGGACATGCTGCTTCATGGGCGGGTGGCGGTATTCTGTCACCCATGTATCCGTGGAGATATCCCAATGAAGTCAATCATCTGGCACAACACGGCAAACAACTTTACCAACAATGGAATGAGAAACTACAACCTAAAACAGGGATAGACTTTCAAATCCATGACACGGGAATGTTAATTTTTGACGAAGCAGATTTTGAGCTTGGACTGAATTATAAAGACCAGTATCAAGACCCTATGCAGCATTGTGAATACCTGCAAAGAGAGCAGCTTGAAACCGTCAACCCTCATATTTCAGCACAGTTTCAACATGCAATTTATTTTCCACATCTAGCCAATGTTAGAAATCCGCGACTTCTTAAATCACTGATTAGCTACCTCAAACAACACCCTCAAGTTGAAGTGTATGAAAATACATGGATCGAAAAATTTAATATTCAAAATCAAAAAATTCAGTCTGTTGAAAGTGCCAATGGACAACATTTTGTCGCAGACCAATTTGTGATTGCAACGGGTGCATGGTCAAATTGCTGGGCAGATCAATTACAGCTTTCGATCCCAGTAGAGCCTGTTCAGGGACAAATGATGTTATTTAAAACCCCTGAAAACTGGTTACCCACCATGTGTATGAACAATGTCATGTATTTGATCCCACGCCTAGATGGTCATATCGTATGCGGTTCAAGCATGGACCATATCGGATTTGATAAGCGTCCAAATGTACAAACACAACAAAATATTTATAAAGCCTGTATCGAAATGGTCCCTGAATTGGCAAACTTCCCCATCGTCAAGCAATGGGCAGGATTACGTCCAAGTTCACCAACAGGCATTCCATATATTGGAAAAATGCCTGAACTGAATAATTTATGGGCAAATTTTGGACATTACCGTAATGGCTTATGTATGGGACCTGCTTCAGCACAGTTATTAAGACAATTGATGCTCAATCAAGATACACGTGTTGATGCAAAAGCTTATTCAACCGAGCGATTAACAGCATACGCACCACTCACTCAGCAATCCTCATTTAGCTAAAAAGTGTTAGGTTCTGACATGAAAGAATTAAAGAGAAGATGCTTAGCCGCTTCTCTCATCTAAAATGATTGATACAATTACTGATGCCGATCCAGTGATTTACCAATAATTCTCTACAGCAATATTGCCTTCACCGCGACGATTCATCGTCAAACCACGGGCTTTTAATGCGGCTTTGGTGTCATCTACCATTTGTGGATTTCCACATAGCATGACATGAGTGGTATCTGCATTGAATTTTAAATCAGCGGCTTTTTCCAATTCACCATTTTCAATCAAAATTGGTAAGCGATCATGCAAGGCTGCATTGGGATCACGCGTAACAATCGGGATAAATTTAAAACCTGTATGCCCCTCACCAAAAAGCTGGGCTATCTCTTGGATCCGATCGACGTAAGCCAATTCAGATTCAGTTCTTACGCTATACACCAAGTTGATTTTTTCGTACTTTGACCAAGTTTCAAAATCTTGTAGCATCGAAATAAAAGGTGCTAGGCCTGTGCCAGTTGCCAATAACCACAAATCTTTAGGCAATGGCAATTGATAACGTGCTAAGGTTAAGAATCCATAGGGGATTTTTTCCAAATAAAGCTCATCACCAACTTGTAAATGCTGTAAATTGGAGGTAAATGCACCATCAGGAACAACGATTGAAAAAAATTCGAGTGTTTCATCAAATGGGGATGAAACCACGGAATATGCCCTTACCACCAAATCATCACCCACTTTTAAACCAATGCGAGCAAATTGCCCTGCGGTAAACTTAAAATGGGCAGGTCGAGTCATGGTGAAACTGAAAAGTGTATTGGTCCAACGCTGAACAGACAAAACCTTTTCTATGCTAAATTTTTCAATTGACATGATTTCTTCGTGGCATGAAACATAGTCCTCATGGTAGCATGACTATATAATCTATGAATATTAAAATGTTAAGGCTCTACTTATGCGAATGACTTTACGCCAGTTGGCGGTTTTTGTTGCTGTCGCTCAAGAAGGTACCGTGACCAAAGCAAGTGATGCGGTTCGGTTGACTCAAAGTGCGGCAAGTATGGCTTTGGCAGATTTAGAAGATGGACTGGGTGCTCCGCTTTTCGATCGTCTTGGTAAGCGCTTACAGCTTAATGATCTTGGTCGCTTCTTACTTCCTCAAGCTTTAGAAATTTTAGGTCGCTGTGAGGCTTTTGAACAAGCAGCCAAAGGTGAACTACAAAGTATTGATTTACGGATCGGTGCAACACTGACCATCAGTGATTATTTAATGCCCGACTTAATGGCAAACTTTTTACAAGTTCAACCTCAAGCGCATTTACAGCTCCAAGTCGGCAATACCCGCCAAATGATTGAAGCGGTCAACCAATTCCAACTCGATTTGGCATTGATTGAAGGTTCATGCTTCCTACCACAACTTCAATGTATTCACTGGCGCGATGACGAACTCGCGGTATGTTGTTCGCCTAATCATCCACTGGCAAATTTACATCGTGAATTAAAACAGTCTGATTTCCAGCATGTTGAATGGATTTTACGTGAAGAAGGTTCTGGAACACGTGAAGTCTTTGACAATGCCATTCTAAAAGATCTAGAAGATGCCAATATCCGTTTAACCCTAGGTCATAATGAAGCGATTTTAAAAATCGTTGCTGGTGGTCTAGGAATGTCATGTATTTCTAAATTGGCGATTCAGCCTTTGCTCGACAAAGGACAATTGGTGATTTTAAATACACCATTCTGGCAACTTGCTCGCCCACTATATATGCTGGTACATCGTCAAAAGTACCAAGGACCGGGCTTAAGAGCCTTCCTAAAATTTTGTGAAAATGGTTAAAACCAAAGCTCCTCTTGGAGCTTTTATAGGGTCTGCTGACATTTCATAAATCGTTTACGTTGTAGATTAAAATTAAGTAGGAGATGTATACGTCGTAATGCTTGAATGAAAATAGTGAGGCTATTCTCGAGTTTCAATTTAGGCTGAGATAATTTTAGCCACAACCCTGAGCAAGAACAAAGCACTGCTTTGTTTGCAGCGCAAGGCGCAGCGGGGGACTAGCGTATTTTTTGCCGCTACGTTGTTGCGAACTATTCATTTAGAATGACTAAATTTCATACTTCGCGCCTAGTATCGCCTAAAAAACACACCCAGTCGCAAACGTATACGAATTATCATCAGCCCCTCATTCTTAACTTAAAAGCTATTTACCAAATTGCCGTTCACATGGTCGACCATCATGGTTACCATCCATTTGCGTATTGGGGCAATTTTTAATAAAAAATACCGCCTCATCATAAGATGTCATTTGGCTACAATGGGTACGACCATCGCATTGATAAGGTGATTTTTCCGTTGATGCTGTTGTCGATACAGTTGTGTTGCTTTGTACCGATACTGCTTCATCCTCTTTTTGCGCTGAGTGATGATGGCTATTTAACGCATTTTGAGATTTTTCACTAAACTTTACAGGTTTGACATAACCAATGTCTTTACGCTGTTGCTCAACGATTTGCTTCTGTTGTTGTTCTAACAGGGCAAATTTAGCATGTTGTTCTTCCTGATAGGTTTGGTATTGATTCCATGTGGCAAAGCTAAAATAAACGAAACCAAAAACAATCACCAAAATCACCACAGACATAAAACCGAATTTCTGCCCTTCATTTTTACTTCGTCTTAAAATATTTTTTTGCTTATCAATATTGATCTTTTTATTTTTTAAGTCATTACTCATCGCAACATCTAAACGAATCATTTGATGCGCTTTCAATGTTCCATGTGCATTGATGATTACATATTTTATGGTTTCGCCTTTTTTCGGTTGACCACCTTCTTTTGGAAAATCAGCGATGTAAAATATTACAGATTGCGCTGAATTATGATCCAATAAAAGTCCGTAACCTTTATCATGATGATATTCAATGATTTGCCCCAAATAAAACATATAACTTCTCTTTTAAAATAAGTATGAATCGTAAAATATATTCAACTCGTTTCAGATGTTTAGTGTGAATATGCCTTTCGTTTCTGCTGTTTAATCTTGTCCTTTTGTTCTTGTTGATATTGTTGAAGTCTCATTTCAGCCTCAACTTTGTACTGCTTATAACGATCCATTGCATACATCACAGAACTTACCGCAATGAATATCACCACAGCGACGATCGCCACCCAAGGATTCAAAGTCTTGCGTTTTTCAGATCGAATTTTCTTTACAGCTTGTTTACGTTTGGAATATAAAAATTTAACTTTCAACTTTTGAATCAAACTTTGAAATGCCGTTAAATCCATATGCTTTTCAAGCAACTGCCGATCAATTTGGCTGTTAAAATATAAATCATCCCCTTTAAAATTTTGACCATCTTCTATCACCTTTAAGGGGCTAAGCAACACTGCGCTCTGATTACCCTCAGTGATTTCAATGTTTTGATTCGCCTCACCCACATCAACAACAGTAATAGCATGAATTTCTTCAACGGGTTTAATGTTATCAAATGTATGAGTTTCGTCTTTCAATTCAGTATTCTGGATAACTTTAACAGAAAGGTCAACTTGTGTTTGCGTTACAGGTTCAATCTCTTTGGCTTGATTTAAGTTTCCGCTCCATTCTTCGATTGCAGGATCATTGATTATTGTTTGAATGGGTTCAATAACTGTTACTTTTTGATCTGCTACAACTAAGTTAATATCTAGAATAGTGTCAGGTAAAACGGCTTGCTCAGCCTGAGTTTTCGTTTGGGGGTTCAATAAGCTTTCATCAGCCAATCCCCTTCTCTTTTTCAGCGCTTTGCGAACATTTCTAATATGTTCATAGGCATTTTCTGAATAAAGATATGGAATAGAGGACTTATTTTTATCATTCACATAATTTTTATGATCTAAACGCACGATAAATTTAGCAAATAAACCATCACTCTGCTCTAAAACGACACATTTAATCCGCTCACCAATTTGAGGAAGAAGCAATTGATTTGAGAAATCTTCTAATTTAAAAACAACTTGTTGATGATGATCACTTAATTCAATTAGACCTTGCCCTAAATCATTATCGAAAAAGGTAACAGTCCCTTTCCTAAACATTTTTTATTCTCTTATCATTAAAAAGGAGGCCCCCTATAGCCTCCTTTGATCATACTAAATTTTAATCTTTTTGCACACTACCAAAAATTTTATCTCCAGCATCACCTAAACCTGGCACGATATAACCTTGTTCATTTAAACCTTGATCAATTGAAGCGGTAAAAATCGTCACATCTGGATGTGCGGCTTCAACACGTTTAATCCCTTCAGGTGCTGCAACCAAAACCATAACACGGATATCTTTACATCCACTTGCTTTCAATACATCAATTGCAGCAACTAAAGAAGACCCTGTCGCCAACATCGGGTCAATAATCATGGCTAAACGATTTTGTACATCTGGAACCAATTTTTTATAATAGGTACGTGCTTCCAAGGTTTCTTCATCACGTTCTAAACCGAGAACTGAAACTTTAGCACTTGGGATGAGATTTAAAAAACCTTCTAACATGCCAATACCAGCACGTAAAATCGGCACGACAGTGATTTTTTTACCTGCAATTCTGTCTACTGTGACTTTACCATTCCAGCCATCAATCTCATGATCACACACAGGTAAATCTTTGGTTGCTTCATAAGTTAAAAGCATGGTTACTTCTTGAGCGAGTTCACGGAAATTCTTAGTACTAATGTCAGCACGGCGTAATAAACCTAATTTATGACGAATAAGTGGATGACGAATTTCTTGAATAGACACGGGAGGACACCTAAAAGGATAAAAGTAAATTTCCATTATTATAAATGTTTTTTATATCAGAGATAAGAAAAGCCCTCAACGAATGAGGGCTTTTTTTGTTAATAGCAGGATTTTATTGCGATTAGTGTTGCTGGCTCATCAAGAAATGTAAAGGAGATAAAATTTCTGATTTCAACGCCAAGCTGATGATTGGATCTGGATAAACACCAATGATCAATACCAAAGCAGCAGCACCGAGCACCATAAGACCCCCCACTTTTTGTCCCCAATGATCAACCGCATCAATACGAGGATTATCTGGTGGAGTCATATACATCACGATCATCACACGTAAGTAGTAATACAAACCAATACCACTACCCACCACAACCATTGCAGCCAAGAACCAATGTTCTGTGGTTACAGCAGCAATCACCACCATAAACTTACCGATGAAACCAGCGGTTAATGGAATGCCTGCAAGAGAAAGCATCATCACTGTTAATGTCGCAGTCAATACTGGACGACGCCAGAATAAACCACGGTAATCCGCAAGCGACTCGGCTTCATCAACATTGTTATATGGGCTCGACATTAACGCGACAGCACCAAAAGCACCAATCGTAGTTAAGGTATAAGTCACCACATATACACTTACACTGCCTAAACTTGCATAACCTAAACTAATCAAAGCAATCAATAAATAACCGAAATGGGCGATCGATGAATAACCCAAAATTCGTTTTAAGTTGACTTGACGTAATGCAAGGAAGTTCCCGACTAAAATCGAAAGAACAGCGATCACAGTTAATACAGTCACGATAGACGGTACAAGAATGAAACCTGAACTTAAAATAAAGCGTACTAATAAACCAATGGTTGCAACTTTAGCAACAGTTGCAAGATAGGTCGCGATTGGCGCAGGTGCACCTTGATAAACATCTGGTGTCCATTTATGAAATGGCGCCAACGATAATTTAAACGCAATCGCAATCACGATTAATCCTGAACCCAACAAAATCATTGGTTGAGCAAGGAAACCTTTTAACTGTTCAATAAAGTCAGCCAAAGACGCAATTTGTTGCGCTTGTGCTAACTGATTTCCATACAAACCTGGGAAGTCAGTAAATGACAATGTCCCTGTATAAGCATAGACGTATGCCATACCCATCAACAAGATTGCTGAAGCTGTTGCAGAAAGTACCAAATACTTTACGCCTGCTTCTAGCGATTTTCCACGCTGATGCGTATATGCCAATAAGCCATACACAGGAATTGACAAAAGCTCTAAGCTAATAAAGAACGATGCATAATGAGAACTTGCCACCATTAACATTGCCCCTGTTACAGAGATCAACATCAAGATATAAAGCTCTTCACGATTATCTTTATACGTTTCAATATAAGCGTGGGATAACGTACAGCATGCGAGTGCAGCAACTACTGCAATAAATTGATAAAACAATGTAAATGGATCAACCACAAACATGTTCATCACATTTGATGGTGCAAATGAACCACCAAACATCATGAATAAAATATCAATTGCAGCAAGGTTTAGACCCACCACCGATGCAGTCGCAATCAAATTATGATTACGCTTGATCGAGGTTAGGATCATCACCACAACAGCGGTTAAAGCAACAATAAAAACTGGTGCTAAAGGCATGAGACCCGAAAATGACATAGTGAAGTTCATGACTATTGGATCTCCACATTTTGTTGAGATACGACTTGTTGTGCCGCATCAACAACTTCTTGAACTGGAATATAGCTATTTGATAACCACGCCATACTTGAGTGAGAAATATCAAGGAAGCTTTGTGGATACACACCTAACCATAATAAGCCAAATGCACAGATCAATAGAATTACTGTTTCACGTACATTCAAGTCTTTTAATGGACTTTCATAATGCTTTTTCTGTTCTTCATTTGGCGTACCAAATAAAGCTTTGTGGATCAGGATCAGACCATAAAGGCCAGCAAAGACCAAACTAATCGCCGCAATGATGGTAAATGTTGGGAACTTAGCAAATGAACCCATCAAGATCAGGAATTCACCAATAAAGTTACCTAGACCTGGAATACCCACAAGCGCAGAGACAAAGAACATCAAGAAGAATGGTAAATACTGAAATTGACCACGAATACCACCCATCAAACGTAAGTCACGGGTATGTAAGCGTTCATACACTTGACCACACATAATGAACAATGCAGCAGATGATAAGCCATGTGCCAACATCATGATCATTAAGCCTTGGAACGTCAGAATATTACCGGCATAAAGTGCAAGTAATACGAAACCCATATGCGAAATAGAAGTATAAGCAAGCAGGCGTTTCATATCTGTTTGCTGGAAAGCACACCAAGCGCCGTAGAAAATACCAATCAAACCTAAAATAATCGCAATATCAGCAAATTGTGCAGATGCTGCTGGGAAGAATGGCAATACAAAGCGCAGTAAACCGTACGCAGCAGTTTTAATCAAGATACCCGCTAAGTCTACAGAACCTGCTGTAGGTGCTTGTGCATGGGCATCTGGTAACCAACCGTGTAATGGAAATACTGGAAGCTTGACCGCAAAACCAATAAAGAAACAGATCATCAATGCATAGGCAATATGTGGTGCCTGAGCATCTAAAGTGTTTGCAACAGCAAGTAAGTAGTTATAGTCGAAGCTAATCGTACCTGACATCTGAGAACCGTAGACCACTAAGCCTAAGATCCCGATGAGCATGATCAAGCCTGCGACTTGGGTATAGATAAAGAACTTGGTTGCAGCATAAACACGTGATTTACCGTCTGCGCCTTTATGACCCCAAAGTGCGATCAAGAAGTAGATAGGTACTAACATCATCTCCCAGAAGAAGAAGAACAAGAACATATCAATTGCAAGGAAAACCCCGATTACCCCACCCAAAGACCATAACAGGTTTAAGTGGAAGAAGCCGACATTCTTTTGAATTTCACCCCATGAACAACCAACTGCAAGTACACCCAGTAATGCAGTCAATCCCACCATCAGCAATGAAAGACCATCTACAGCCAAATGAATGTTAATACCAAGTGATTTAATCCAAGGTAAATAAAATTCTGCTGCCCAAGTTGGAGTCTTCGCCCCCAACTCATAGCTAAAGCCACCTTGTTTCCACAAAATCAGTGTTAAGCCCAATGTAACGAGCATACCGACTAATGCGATATAACGTGGCAAATGTTTATCAAGTTTATCGACCAACCAACACGCGAAACCTGCAATAAAAGGTACAAGAATCAGTGCGGGTAAAATCCAATTGTTTGTGATTTCCATCTTATTTCCCCACTACCTGAATCACGATCAAGATCATCAGCAATACCACTACACCGAGTGACATACTTGATGCATATTCACGTAATGAACCTGTTTGACGGGTACTTGTAAATTTATTCCCACTATTCACGATTGCAGGTAATACCAGCCATAAACCATCAATTGGGTCACGACCTAAAATTTTCGCAATGAGTAAATAAGGTTGAACAAATACAAGGTTGTATAAAGAATCGAAACCAAATGCATTACGGCAGATATTTGCAAGTCCAGCACCAAATGAAGTGGCTGCAAAACCTTGCACCGCTTTATAAGCGAAAGCAAATAACACCACGCCTACAGCTAAACCGACCAATGCGATACCGACTGCAAGGTGTTCTGCACCATGCATCCCTTCTTCAATCGCTTGAGAAACTTCAATTGCAGGGATATGTGCTGCATTTAAAATGTTCATCACTGGCGCTTTTAAGAAGTAAGCCAAACCTGTTGAAAGAACAGCCAAGATACCTAAAGGCGCCCAATACGTTGCACCTTTGATTTCGTGATAATGTGTTTTTTCTTCACCGAAGAATACAACCCAAATTAAACGGAATGTATAAATCGAAGTTAAGAATGCACCCGCAACACCAACCCAATACAATGAGTTATACAATGCGACAGATTGACCTTGCGCCCAAACAGCACCCAAGATTGCATCTTTTGAGAAGAAGCCGATCGTAATAAATGGGATTGCAGCAAGTGCACCACCACCAATCGCGAAGCAAGCAAATAAGAATTTGTTTTTGTAGAACAAACCACCCATTTTAAAGATGTTTTGTTCATGATGGTAAGCCAAGATCACCGCACCAGAAGACAAGAACAATAATGCCTTAAAGAATGCATGTGCAAGCATATGGAACAGACCTGCTTGATACGCTTCTGCACCCACAGCCATAAACATATAACCGAGCTGACTCATAGTAGAGTAAGCAAGGATACGTTTGATATCTGTTTGAACCAAAGCCGCAAAGCCAGCAACCAACAATGTTACAGCACCCGTAATCGAAATGAACTGCATCACTTCTGGTGTCATTTCAAACACAGAGAACATACGGCAACATAAGTAGATACCAGCGGTAACCATTGTTGCAGCATGGATCAATGCAGATACTGGTGTCGGACCAGCCATTGCATCTGCCAACCATGTTTGTAATGGGATTTGCGCAGATTTACCTGCTGCACCCAAGAACAACATCAATGACGTGATCAATGCCAAGTTATGATCAAGTGCGAGAACTTGTGAAGCATTGGCAACAATCGTGCCGATGTGTAAGGTACCAAATTGTTGGTAAAGCAAGAACAATGCGATCAGTAAGAATACATCACCAACACGCGTTACTGTAAATGCTTTAATTGCCGCAAAACCATTTGCAGGGTTTTGGTAGTAATAACCAATCAACAGGTAAGAACACAGACCTACGCCTTCCCAACCTAAGAATAACAATGCTAAGTTGTCACCCAATACAAGCACCAACATGCTTGCAACGAATAAGTTGAAGTATGAGAAGAAACGTGCGAAGTCTTCTTCACCACGCATGTACCAAGTTGCAAAGATGTGAATCAGGAAACCTACACCTGTCACCATGCCCATCATTAACAATGACAAGCCGTCAAGATGCAAACTTACACCCGGTGCAAAACCGCCTACATTGAACCAAGTCCATAAATGCTGTGCTTGCGCAACTGAACCCTGCTTAACAAAGTCCATGCCTGCAATCAATGCAAATAAAGCAGAAAGGCCAACAGAACCCGCACCAATAATTGCTGCTACATTTTCAGGAAGTTTATTACGTCCTGCCGCTAAAAGCACAAAGCCAATCAGCGGAAATAAAATCGTTAAATATAAATAACTCATCCGCGCATCTCACTAGCAGCATCTACATCCAGATGATGGAAGCGATGATAGAACTGGAGGACGATCGCTAGACCGATACAAGCCTCTGCCGCAGCAAGTGTGAGGATCAAAATAAACATAATTTGACCATCAGGTTGTGCCCATGCACTTCCTGCCACAACGAATGCCAATGCTGCTGCATTCATCATGATCTCAAGGCTCATTAACATAAATAATAGGTTGCGTCGCACCATTACACCGTAAAAACCCAGTGCAAAAAGGATAGTTGCGACGATCAAACCATGTTCTAAAGGAATGTTGCCCATTACTGTTTATCCTCTGCTGCACTCGGTTCACGTTTGCCTAAGTGGAATGCTGCAACCAATGCTGCAAGCAATAACATTGCGGCAACTTCAACCAATAATAAATAGTGGGTAAAGAGTGCTTGACCAATTGCTTTAGGTCCAATCACTTGAGTTCCAAGTACTGCACCATGTTGGGTATAGTCTGAACCTAATACCCAAACCAAACATAAGCCAACTAAGAAGCTCATGAGTGCTGGATAAGCCCAAGCATCTGAAGTCAACCATTTACGTTCTTGATCAACTGTATGTTGACCAAGGTTGAGCATCATGACCACGAATACGAACAACACCATGATCGCACCCGCATAAACAATCACTTCAAGCGCAGCTGCAAATGGTGCACCAATGATCAAGAAGATCCCTGCAACAGCAAGTAGAGAAACGATCAAACTTAATAAAGCATGTACTGGATTGGTGTTGGTCACAACACGAATCGTAGAAACAATGGCCACGAGAGCCATTAAATAAAATGGCCACATCATGGTAATAAGCTCCGTACATCTACAGGCGCACTTTCACGTTGCGCTTGACCTTTTTCTTTACCATCAATTGCCATACCACTTACACGGTAGAAATTGTAGTCTGGGTATTTACCTGGTCCTGAAATGAGTAAGTTTTCTTTCTCATAAACAAGATCCTGACGGACATATTCGCCTAACTCAAAATCTGGTGTTAACTGAATGGCAGTTGTTGGACATGCTTCTTCACACATACCGCAGAAAATGCAGCGTGAGAAGTTAATGCGGAAAAATTCTGGATACCAACGTCCATCATCTTTTTCAGCTTTCTGCAATGAAATACAACCAACAGGACATGCAACCGCACATAAGTTACACGCAACACAACGCTCTTCACCGTCTGGGTCACGTGTTAATACGATACGACCACGGTAGCGTGGAGGTACGATTTGTTCGGCTGGCACTTCTGGATATAAAATCGTATCGCGTTTGCGTGTGACATGGCTAAACACCATCCACAACGAACGAACAATTGATCCTACGCCAGCTAGAATTTTATACATTTTGTACTCCCTGCTGTCCTAGGCCTGATTCATCAGAATCACAGCACCAGTCACCAAAAGGTTGACCAATGCAAGTGGTAAACACACTTTCCAACCAAAATTCATAACTTGGTCATAACGTGGACGCATTAAAGAACCACGTGCCAAGACAAACATCATTACAAAGAATGCTGTTTTCGCAATGAACCAGAATGCATCTGGAATGAATGGAATATTTAAATTAAATGGTGCTAACCAACCGCCAAAGAATAAAGTCACGATCAGTGCTGAAATTAAAATGATGTTGACGTATTCAGCAACGAAGAACATCCCCCATTTCATACCACCATATTCGACATGGTAACCTTCTGCCAATTCTTGTTCAGCTTCTGGTTGGTCAAATGGATGACGATGCGTTACCGCAACACCCGCAACCACGAAGATCATGAAACCAATGAATTGCGGAATCACAAACCATACATCACGTTGTGCTTCTACGATGTCACGCAAGTTAAATGAACCTGCAATTGCCACCACACCCATCAATGAAATCCCTAAAAAGACTTCATAAGAAATGGTTTGTGCTGCTGAACGTAGACCACCCAATAACGCATATTTGTTGTTAGATGCCCAACCACCAAATAACACCGCATATACTGCAATACCTGCCATTGCCATAAAGAACAATAGACCGATACTCATGTCTGAAACACCTAAGTAAGGTGAAACAGGAATAACCATGAATGACAGTACTGCAGTCGCCATTGCCACTGCTGGTGCTAAACGGAAGGTTAACTTATCTACAAACTTTGGTGTCCAGTCTTCTTTGAACATGATTTTCAACATGTCGGCAACGATCTGGAACATCCCGCCAGGACCAACACGGTTTGGTCCATAACGGTCTTGCCATAAGCCCAGCAAACGACGTTCAATAAATGACATCAAAGCGGCCAGTAAAACCACAACCAACAAAATTACGATGGCTTGAATCACTGAATAAGCGATTGGCCAGTCTTGTGCCCATGTCGGTAGTGCGCGTAAAGATTCATTCATGATTACACTCCTACCGTTACAGATACAGGTTCAGCAAGTGAAACTGTTGGTGCTTGGCCGACTGGATAACCGATATAACCTGTTGGTAAATATTCAATCACATGCACAGGAAGACTAATCGTCGTTTCGCCTGCTTTCACTGTCAGTTGTTGACCATCTTGAACATTTAAACGTGCTGCATCTTGCTCGCCCACGGCAAAAGTCGCTTCTGGAATACGCGATTCCATCACCGGTGTTTTAATCGTAAATTCACCTGAAGCGAAAATATGATGCATTGGAACCAGACGGAAACTCTCTGGATTTGCCACAACCGCAGTTGGCGCCACATAGCTACGTGCAGGACGTTTTACTAAGCGATCAAACAAACGAACGCCTGAATCACCACCTTTAAGGTGACCACCCACTTCATCTTGGTATTTGTTCCAAGCTTGTGGTGAGTTCCAACCCGGTGCCCATGCAAATGGAACCAATGACGATGCATTTTGCGGTCCAACATAACCTTCCATAGAGAATGTTAATGCGGAATCGACATCGACAGGTTGTTTTGGCTCATGTACGTTTAATGGTGCACGCATTGCAGTACGACCTGAGTAACGACGCGGTTCACGGGCAATTTTCAAGCCATGAACACGGTAGCCCGCATCAGGTGCAACATCTTGAATCGCTTCAAGAACTGGAACATTTTTGACCACAGACTCAATTACGTCATCCAACAATGTCCACGAGATCGCTTTACCTTTCACACCCGTTTCAATGGCATGTAACCAGCGCCAAGATTCTTTGATGGCATATTCTGGTTTGTAATAGCTTGGATCATAAACTTGATAGAAGCGCTGTGCACGACCTTCTTGGCTGACCACTGTCCCATCGCCTTCTGCAAAGCTTGCAGCAGACAAGACAACATCCGCCGCTTTTACGGTTTCAGTTTCAGAATGATCAAGCACAATCACGCTTTGCGCTTTGTCTAGAGCAGCCTGAACTTGTACAGCAGGTAAACGGCGGAACAAATCATTTTCAACAATAATGATTGACTCATAATCTTGAGCAAATGCTTGTTCTAAGCTTAAACCACCAAACAAAGCCATACCCATTGAGTTCACTTCTGGAACTGTCAATGTTAAGCCTGCATTTCCACCTAGGTTTTGTGCAACTTGTGCAGCAGCTTCCATGATGGCAGCATCTTGTAAGCTAGTACCCGAGATGATTAATGGTTTTTTCGCAGCTTTTAACGTATCCGCAATGGTTTGTGCAAATGCTTTAGCATCATCATCTAAACCAAGAATCGCATCACCGTTTACACCCGCAGCAATCGCAAAACCTAAACGTGCAATATCGTTTGGAGAAGCAACAACTTCACCCTCAGCAATATCAGCTAAACGTGTTTGTGTTGCAGCCAAGATGTAAATTGGAGAATTTGCATCCTGACCAATACGTTTTACAGGTTCAGCTAACCAATCTTGGGTACGACGGTCTGCAGCCATTTGTTTGGCTTTGTTTTTCGCAGCTTGGCGAACAGACAATGCCATACGTGGTGCAGTTTGTGTTAAGTCTTCACCCAAGATCAAGACTGCATCATAGCTTTCGATTTCGCGCATACTTGGGTTATAAACACCCTCAGCTTGCATAATCGATGCAGCAAGTTCAACCAAGTTCTGTTCTTTTTGAGAAAGACCAGTTGAATAATTTTCTTGGCCAACCAACTCACGCAACGCATAGTTTGATTCTAATGATGCACGTGGAGAACCAATACCCAAGACTTTTTTGCCTTGAACATTTTCAATCACTGAATCCAGTGCCACATCAACAGAAACAGTTTTAACTTCTGTTGCAGCACGGAATTGCGGCTGACGTGGACGATCTTCACGGTTCACATAACCCGTACCAAAACGACCTTTATCGCAAAGGAAATATTGGTTAACGTCACCATTGAAACGGTTTTCTACACGACGTAATTCGCCATAACGCTCACCCGGAGAGATGTTACACCCTGAAGAACAGCCTTGGCATACGCTAGGCGCATACTGCATGTCCCACTTACGGTTATAACGTGCCGAATGGGTTTTATCGGTAAATACACCTGTTGGGCACACTTCAGTCAAGTTACCAGAGAATTCTGACTCTAAAGTGCCTGATTCTGGACGACCGAAGTAGACACGTGATGCATTGGCATAAACACCAAAGTCTGTACCACCTGCATAATCGTTGTAGTAACGAACACAACGGTAACATGCGATACAACGGTTCATCTCATGTGCAATGAAAGAACCCAACTCTTGGTTATGATGCGTACGTTTGGTAAAACGATAACGACGACGATCATGTTGCGTCATTACTGTCATATCTTGTAAATGACAGTGACCACCCTCTTCACAGACTGGACAGTCGTGTGGGTGGTTGGTCATTAAGAATTCCACAATCGATTCACGGAAATCTTTTGCTTCTTTGTCTTCAATCGAAATAAAGGTATTGTCAGATGCAGGAGTCATACATGACATTACTAAGCGACCACGAGTATCTTCTGGATTCGCATATTGAGTAACAGCACATTGACGGCAAGAACCGACAGAACCTAAAGCTGGATGCCAACAAAAATATGGGATGTCGATGCCAAGACTCAAACATGCTTGTAGCAAGTTTTCCGAGCCATTGACTTCATACGATTTTCCATCGACATGAATTGTAGCCATAGTCGAATTCCTTAAACTTGTTCTACGTGGCTGGCTTGGGCTACAGGACGATCTGTCACTTTAGCTTCAAACTCGCTACGGAAATATTTGAGTGCACCCATCAATGGTTCCATCGCACCTGGTGCGTGAGCACAGAATGTTTTACCAATCCACAATTTGCGAGTCAGTTCTTGAAGATGTTGAATGTCTTCCATCTTCCCTTCACCTTTCTCAATTGCGACAAGTGCTTTGACCGCCCAAGGTAAACCATCACGGCATGGCGTACAGAATCCACATGATTCACGTGCAAAGAATTCTTCTAAGTTACGCGTTGCAGAAACCATACACTGGGTTTCATCAACGACCATTAACAAACATGTACCTAGACGAGAACCTGCTTTCATAATGCTTTCTGAATCCATTGGAAGATCAATGTGTTCAGCAGCCAAGAAGTCAGTCGATGCCCCACCCGGTAACCATGCTTTCAGTTTAAGACCATCGCGCATACCGCCAGCATAGTCTTCAATCACTTCACGTGCAGTCGTACCAAACGGTAATTCCCAAAGACCAGGGAAAGTCACTTTACCTGATGCACCATAAATTTTAGTGCCTGGATCTTTAGATTTACCCGCAGACAAACCGATATACCACTCCGGCCCACGCAACATAATTGCTGGCAAGTTGTTATAGGTTTCTACGTTGTTTACGATGGTCGGACGGCCCCATGCACCTGCAACTTGCGGGAATGGCGGCTTAGTCCGTGGATTTGCACGACGGCCTTCGAGTGAGTTAATCAATGCAGTTTCTTCACCACAGATATAACGCCCCGCACCAGTATGCACATGCAGGTCAAAGTTCCAACCTGTATCTAAGATGTTGTCACCCAAATAACCTTTAGCACGCACTTGTTCTAAAGCTTCATTTAAGTATTGTGCAGCTTCGATGTACTCACCGCGAATGAAGATATAACCCTGAGTTGCTTCGAGGGTATAACCTGCAATCAACATCCCTTCGATCAATTGATGTGGAAGTTTTTCCATCAACAAACGGTCTTTGAATGTTCCCGGTTCCATTTCATCGGCATTACAGATTAGGTAACGAGGACCACCATCATTGGGTGCCATCAATGACCATTTAATCCCTGCTGGGAAACCTGCACCACCACGACCTTTTACAGTCGCTGCTTTGATGACTTCAAGAACATCTTTAGGTGGCATTGAAAGCGCTTTTTTAAAGCCTGCATAGCCTTCTAAAGCTTCATAGTCATCAGCACTACGAACAAATTCCTGCTTACTCAAACGCCATGTTAATGGGTGAGTTTCAGGGTTTCCTTCGCCATAAATTGGTCTTGGTTCGGTATTCATACATACTTCTCCAATAACTGTTTCACAGAAGTCACTTCAACCAAACCGTGTGTATCTTCATCAATCATTAGGGTTGGACCTTTGTCACAGTTCCCTAAACAGCAGATCGGCAATAAAGTAAAACGACCATCAGCTGTCGTTTGACCAAATTGGATACCCAGTTCACGTTGGAAAGCTTCTGCTAAAGTTTCCGCACCCATCAAGAAACATGCAATCGAATCACATAATAAAATTACGTGACGACCTACAGGCTGACGGTATATACGGTTATAGAATGTTGCAACACCTTCTAAATCCGCAGTTGTAATTGTCAATAATTGAGCAATTGCATGTAACTGCGCGTCATCCACCCAACCATTACGGCGTTGTACACACTTTAAAGCATCCAAAGACGCTGCGCGTGGGTATGGGTAGTGACCCATGTGATGTTCAATTTCATGGATTTCTTCGCTGGTCAGAATCCCTTCAACATTCACACGTGGCTTTTTATCAGTCAAAATCATCATAATGCGTTTACCCCTTAGCGATCCACGTCAGCCATAACGACGTCAATTGTCGCTAAATAAATGATCAAGTCAGATACAAGACTGCCGTTAATCACGGAAGGAATTTGCTGCAAGTGGGTGAAAGTAGGCGTACGAATACGGGTACGGTAACTCATGGTTGACTTATCTGAAGTCAAGTAATAGTTAGACGCACCTTTCACCACTTCTGCCATTACAGAGGCTTCACCAGCTGGCATTACAGGACCCCATGACACGCTCAAGAAGTGCGTAATCAAAGTTTCAATATCTTGTAAAGTCTTATCTTTTGGTGGTGGAACTGCCAATGGATGATCCGCTTTATAAGGACCAGAAGGCATATTATCCAAACACTGTTTGACGATTTTTAACGACTCTTCGATTTCGCGATAGTGAACCATCACACGCGCGTAAGCATCGCCTTCATACTCTAACGGCACTTCAAAGTCGTAATTTTCATAACCACTGTATGGACGATATTTACGAACATCAAAATCAATACCTGTCGCGCGTAAACCTGTACCTGTTACACCCCAAGCCAATGCCGATTTAGCATCGTATTGCGCAACATTACGGGTACGACCCACAAATACTGAGTTTTTCAATGCAGCAGTATGATATTCCTTCAAACGTTTTGGCATCCATTCGAGAATTTCACGAATCAGTTTTTGCCAGTTGTTTGGAAGGTCATGTGCTGTCCCGCCGATACGGAACCATGCTGGGTGCATACGGAAACCTGTGATCGCTTCAATTGCGTCATAGATTTTTTGACGATCCGCAAACATATAGAATACTGGTGTCATACCACCGGCATCCTGAATCGCAGTACCGATATACAACAAGTGGTTATTGATACGGAATAATTCAGACATCATGACACGGATACATTGTGCACGATCAGGAACGGTAATCCCTGCAAGTTGCTCCACACCCATGACATAAGGCATGTTTTGCGCACAACCACCTAAGTAGTCAACACGGTCTGTATATGGAATAAATGAATGCCAAGTTTGACGTTCAGCCATCTTTTCCACACCACGGTGGTGATAGCCAATATCAGGCACACAATCTTTCACTTCTTCGCCATCAAGCTGCAAAATCACACGGAATGCACCATGCGCAGATGGATGGTTAGGTCCTAAGTTCAAGAACATAAAGTCTTCATCGGCGTTACCGCGTGTTAGACCCCAATCTTCTGGAACAAAACGAAGATGTTCTTGTTCGAAATCTTGTTTAGCCTTGTCTTGCATGTACGGTGTATATTCAGTCGCACGTGCAGAATATTCTTTACGTAGTGGATGACCTTCCCAATAAGTTGGCAACAAGATACGACGAAGCATTGGATGCCCTTCGAAATTGATCCCAAACATATCGTAAGCTTCACGCTCGTACCAATTGGCATTTGGCCAAATATTGGTCGCTGTTGGAACGTTAATATCGTTCTCACTCAACGCCACTTTGATACGAATATCACTATTACGTTCTAATGAAAGTAAGTGATAGAACACTGTGAAATCAGATGCAGGTAAACCATCACGGTTGTTACGCAAACGTTCATCGACCGCAGATAAGTCAAACAGCATCACATAAGGACGTGGTACTGTACGCAAGTACATTAGAACTTCTTGTACACGTGCGCGCTCAACCCAGACCGTCGGAAAATCTTCAAACGTCGGTTGCACGTAAAAGTTCTCGCCAAATTTGGCTTTGAGATCTTCTACAATTGCAAATGCTGGGCGGGAATCAACTGGAGTCGATTCTGGCATAGCAATTTCAGTTTCAGCCATTGGCTTGGCTTCCTATTTAATACAAATTCTGTCAAATTCCCTGATGACCATATCCATCAGATATGTCAAATACTCATCAGAAAAAATTACTCAATTTCATCCATAGAGCGTAAGTTTTTCACTGCAATACGTTCAGCGTTCTTACGGTCGCGTTCTGGCATCATCTTTGGCTTATACACTGGCTGAAGATCATCACCGATTACCGCAGAGAGCGGACGACGTTCTAATTGAATTTGGTCTTGCAATAACATCAAGGCTTGAATCAATGCTTCTGGACGTGGTGGGCAACCTGGAACGTACACGTCAACAGGAATGATTTTATCCACACCTTGTACAACAGAATAGATGTCGTACATACCACCAGAGTTTGCACAAGCACCCATTGAAATCACCCATTTAGGCTCAAGCATTTGTTCATACAAACGTTGAATTACAGGTGCCATTTTAACAAAGCAAGTCCCTGCAACGATCATCAAATCTGCCTGACGTGGCGAAGCACGAATAACCTCGGCACCAAAGCGCGACAAGTCATGCACACCCGTTAACGTGGTTGCATATTCAACGTAGCAGCAAGATGTACCAAAGTTAAAAGGCCATATTGAGTTTTTACGGCCCCAGTTTACAGCTGTGTGTACCACATCCTCTAAGCGAGTCATGAACACATTTTTATTCACTTCTTCTTCAAGTGGATCTGTCACAATTTGACGATCTTGAAGCGGATATTGTTCAGCTTCTGGATTCGCACGGGTTAAAGTATATTTCATTCCCGAGTTACTCCTTGTTCAGAGACATGGTCGGTGTTTTATCTTTCACACGACCAGAAGATTGAGCTGGAATAGTTCCAGTAGGATCCATCACCAACTCTTCAATTGAATTGAAGCGAGTAATTTCTGCAAGGTCCATATTTGGTGAACCAATTTTAGGTTTAATCCCTGCGATTTTACGTTTATCTGAAGGTGACCAGTTCAATGCACCTGTAGATAATTCATAAATCAAACCAACGAGTAAAACTAAAATAAATACAGCTGCAGCTGAAAACCCAACCCAACCTACTTCACGTACAGATGTCGCCCATGCATATAAATAGAGGGCTTCCAAATCGAATACAACAAAGAAGATTGCAACAAGGTAGAACTTCGCAGACAAGCGGATACGTGCACCACCAGCACTAACCACACCTGATTCAAATTGCTCTTGCTTCGCACGTCCCCATGATTTACCCCCAAGGAGCAAAGGAACGGTGAGCATAAAGACACATAAAAATGTCACGCCGATCACGAAGGCAATGATTGCCCAATCGTATGGAGTAATGGCACTCATGCGGGGATAACTCCTGGCAGGCCTATTATTTAACAAAGAATGTATGTATTGGCCTTGCAAATACACCAAACACAAAATAAATCTGGTCAATTGTACCCGATTGATGTCATCTGTTGCTAGTTAATAGCTCTAAGTCTTTCGGATGATTTTTTAGACAAAAGCCATAATTTTTCCTGATTCACAGCGATACAGCGCTGACTTATCGTTTTATCAAATTTCCATCCCTATTCTTATTAGTTTTTCCGAAGTTTATTTTTTAATCATGAATTAAAAATGACAAATCAGTAGCTTAATCCGATTCAGTCCAAGTAAAAGCTTCGATTTATCCATGCTTTTCTGCGATTTAATTGGCTAATTTCTACAAATATAAGGATTTACCATCTAAAATATTTTGTTACATTCTATGTGGTAAAATAGTCACATTAGATCAATCAAGTGATAAAAATTATCTTATTGTGATAATTTTTAAATATTACAAAGTTATTTATAATTTTTTATACTTTACTATTATCAAAACCAACTTATTTCAATGAAATAACCCGCTTTAAACCATCCAGCGCCAAATGCTCAATGCCTACTTTTGACCTACCTTGTGCCCTCTTATGATTTTCTGATTTGAATTTTCAAAATAGTCAGCACTGTCAATCATGTCATTTTTCGCACATCCCACAACCAAGCTCATCTAAACTGGCCCAAACTAAAGCCGTTTGAAAGATGAGTAACTTATCGCCACTTAAATCAGCAAATTGTATATTTAACACCCAATTGCAGTAAAAGGTGTTCGTTGTCGCAAACTTAGACGAATTGTCTACAGAGCCTATACACATTGAACGACTTTTATGTATATGCTATTCAATATGAACAACTTTAAATCAATAATTTAGGGGTAAAACAAGATGGAATTCAGCAGCAAGCCAAACTATTTTTTATTTGCACAATTACTGATTCGTCATATTGAAAATTACGTCAAAAAACACGCTGATGCACAAAATGCAATTTTTGATCTAAGAGATGTTTATGAGCTTTTCCGCCAAGATCTTGCCGCAACCACGACAAATCTAGAAGGGATTTTAAATATCGCGGATGAATATCGTATTGATACCATTCAAGGTGACCAAAAAATCATTAGCAGTTATAAAATTGACGCTGAACAAAATAGCTTATTGATTGACTTTAATCATGATGCATTACAAGCATTGCGAGACAGCAAGCCAATCATTGCGCCTGATGCAACGCTTCAACAATAAGATCTAGACTAAGCAACATCCAGACATAAAAAACCACCGAAATTTTCGGTGGTTTTTTTATTTGAACCAAGCCTTCAGTCCACAATAGCATTCTTCTTATTCATCCAGTATTCCACACTACACGAAGCCCAACAGGATCGCTGCCCCATGGTGTCGTGCTCGAAGCTGATGACTTGAACCCAGTATCGCATGCTAGGTTGATGGCATGGATCAGTTCACTGGCGGCAGTATAGACCAACACTGCCAATGACCGTTGAAAACGAAGACGCAAAAATAAACCTTGATCATTCGTAGTAACTTCAAAATCTTCTGAAAAACTCAATTTTATACAAGATCATTAATACCTGTGATAATGTCTGCAATTAAATCAATACTGATGGTTAATACGATATCCCAAGATTCACAATCCTCGCCGATCAAAATATAAATCTCGCCATCATCACCTTTTTTCCAATGAACTGGGCTATTGGCAGATTCTCCTGCCTGTATATAAGCAACAGAATCAGTTGTTATTTTTTGCAATTCTTCCACTTGGTCAATTGAAATATAAATATTAATTTCAATAAATTGGTTGGCAATTTTTATTATAAATGCAGGATGCCCATTCCCATTAAATGCATGATCAATAGTAATATCAAAATTAGCGTTCACCATTCAAATTCCCTTAATAAATATTATCAATATCAATGCTCAAACTATTCAGTTTGGTCTGCGTAATTATGCTTAGAAAGGTCTGACAAAGAGTACGTTTTGATGTTCCGATAGATATCGTTATTTTTACATAACGCGAATATCATACAAATGTAATAGTTTATCTGCATTTATTGGTGCACAAAAAACAGCATATAAATCTGATTTAGAATCATCAAACCATAATTGGACATCGATTATATGTTTATTAACACGATCTCCTTTGAGAGAAAAAACCTCTGTATCCCCCAGTACATCGTCAGGGATTTGTGTCATTTTCACAAATCCACTTAAATGCGCAAATTCATTTACAGCAACTCTATATTCATTTGCCGTTGATGGATAGGCCAGTTTATTTTTCACCAATTCCTCATAGTCATCAGAAATCATAAGATTCAATATTTTTATCATTGATTCTTTATATATTGGAAATTCTCTTAGAAAAATATTTTCATTTGTCATTTTCTGATCCCAACTTCTCGCATTGCAGTGGATGGAGTAATTCCAATCTTCTAAAAATATAGATCAAAAGGCATCCAACATTTTTGAGTGAATTTTTGTATTGAAAGTCCCTTCTCCCGTTGGGAGAAGGTTAGGATGAGGGTTGTTTTATCTTAAATAATGACTTTAAAGATGACTGATAAACCAAGTCAAATAGCGCTTAATTGATAATATTTAACAGCATGATTTAACAGTTAAGCTTTTTTCTTTTTAAAACGCTCTACAGGCCAAGACATAGTAAATCTTGCACCACCCAAATCTGAGCTTTGATCGACTTCAATCGTCCCACCAAACCAATACGCAATACGACTAACAATTGAAAGCCCTAAACCATAACCACCCGAAGCACGGGTACGGCTATCATCTAAACGTGCAAATGCCTCAAATACACGTTTACGGTCTTCCTCTGGAATCCCCGGGCCATCATCTTCTACACAGACATAGGCCATGTTGGTCTGGTGATTGACACCGCCACTGATATTGACCTGATGATCACAGTAACGTATCGCATTCCCTACTAAGTTTTGTACAACACGATGTAAATAACGACGTTCTGCATCCACAATCACATCAGATGAAAGTGGATTGAGGTGGATAATCTTTTGGGTTTTTAAAGCTTCGGTTTCTACTGCAACTTGCTTTAATACATCAATCAATACAATTTTTTCAAAATCTAATGAAGGTGTACCTTGCTCTAATTTTGCATAGGTCATGATTTCATCAATCAGCGTATTTAACGCTTCGATGTCTTTATCAATCATCTCGACCTGTTGCAAACGATATTCATGGTCATCTTCATCTGCCAGCATTTCCATACCAAAACGGATTCGCGCCACAGGTGTACGTAACTCATGTGATACCGCACGCATTAACTCACGCTGTGCTTCAATCAAACGCTGTATATGATCAGACATGCTGTTATAACTGGTTGCCAGACTGGCCATTTCGTCATAACCCTCAACAGGTACACGTTGCGACATATCCCCTGTTCTCATCACATCCAAGGCTTCATTCACCTGTTTCAACTTGCGTTGCATTGGCACAATCAAGCCATACACCCCCAAACAGAGTAAGAACATACTCAGCAATGTAATTCCTGCTGCCAATTTGACGGGCATCCAGTTAAACATTGGAACGGGGCCAAGCACCAACACATCTGTAGGTGAGTTTGGTAAGGGTGAAACAATCGAAATGGTGGTACCGCGTACAGTTGCACTGTCACGCCATAAAATCACACTTTGATCTGACCTTAAACGACCAATTTGCTCGGAATCGAGATTGAGCTGAGAAATCTTTTCCACACCAACATGATAAGAGAAATGTTGTTGAATTTTCTTAAGATATTCTTGTTCTTGACCGGGATAATAGACCAAGTAATCCAGAATAAATACTGGAAGCGCCTTCATTTGGCGTTCGCCAATTTGATCGACTTTGATATATAAATAGTGTTTAGGGTCATTTCTGATCCCTATAACCAGATAGGCTATCCCTTGTTCCGCATCATAACGCACCACCGCTTTTTGACTTTCTATACGTTTTTCTTCAGTACGAGATAAGTCAACTTTGCGTGCTTCGAGATAATAAATGGGAAGTTCTAATAGATCAGATGCATCTGAAATCCAATCTAGGCGCTGCTGTTCAGTTTGCTGACGTGCCACACCTTCACTGATCACAAATGAAATTCCATCTGTGAGAGACTCACGATATTCCTGCGCACGTTGATAATTAATTATTTGGACAAGTAAATATCCAAACAAGGCAACCAACACAACAAGAATGACTAATCCTGCATAGATGCGCAAAAATATACTGTGTTTAGACACGCAAACTAACCTTCTTTATGCCTGTCCTGTGATGGACAAGCATCTTAGATGACTGACCCATCGTTTATAGACCAGTCTCTTTAACAAACAAATAACCTTTACTACGTACAGTTTTAATACGTTTCGGATTTTCAGGATCATCACCAATTTTTGGACGAATACGTGAAATACGTACATCAATCGAACGGTCTTGACCGTCATATTCAATACCACGGAGACGTTCAAAGATGTCTTCACGCGATAAGATACGGCCTGCATTCGATGCCAATAACCAGAGTAGATCATATTCAGCGCTAGTGAAGTCAACCAACTCACCATTAAGTGTCACTGAACGACCGCCATTGTCGATCACAAGATCGTCAAATTCAATACGTTGTGCAACTTCATCTTCAGGCGCTTTGTCTGTACGACGTAATAATGCACGAATACGTGCAAGCAAGACACGCGGTTGAACAGGCTTAGCAACGTAGTCGTCTGCACCCATTTCTAAACCAAGAACTTGGTCCATATCTTCAGTACGTGCAGTCAACATCAAAATCGGTTGATGATAATGTGGACGAACTTCACGACAAACGGTTAAACCATCTGCACCCGGCAACATCACATCCAACACAACCAAGTCTGGTTGTTCAGCAATGATGCGGCGAATCGCACGGTTACCATCTGGCTCCACCCCAACTTCCAATCCATTGCGAATTAAGTATTCCTGAGTTAAGCGAGCTAGGCGCTCGTCATCTTCAACAATCAGAATCTTTGGTAACTTTTCTTCTTGGCTCATCTATTTGCCCCTATATTTGATTTTGGAGTCTGCTACAAATCTCGCAGATTCAACACACTATGTTTTGCAATATACACACGTTTACAATGTAAACAAGACCTCATTCACCAAACTGATACATGAGCGTATCAATTTGTTATATTTTTATTAACTATTGAATTGTAGGCAGTTTTATAAAATCAATACACATCATTTTTAAATTTCTTCAAGACAATCAATAGCTGGACTAATTTTTATACAAAATATTTCATTGTTCATATTCTGTCTCATCAGTTTATCGTTTTTTGAGTTATCCACACACTTATCTATAAGCACTCTGCGGAGTCTTTGCTATGCTATGTGCTTGTCTCATAAGGCATATAACAAAAATGACGCTTTGAGGTAAAAAGATGCAAATAAAAATTTACTTTTCAGGGATAAAATATTCTTGAAATGTCAATATTGATCTACCCTTAAAATTACCGTATCTTGTGTTCTAAATTAAATTAAACCACTAAGTATTGTGTTTAGTCCTCAAACATCGTGACAACAAATTTTGCAGTTTGTCCGATTCAAATGGTCCATAAACATAACAATGATGACAATGGAGCTACGCTGACAATGAACGCCATTACAACCCCTGGTCAACTACAAGTGATTAAACGCACTGGTGATGTTGCCGCTTTTGATGCAGATAAAATCTCTGTAGCAATTGGTAAAGCTTTTTTGGCTGTAGAAGGTCAACAAAGTGCAGATTCAAGCCGTATTCATGATCGCATCACTCAGCTCACAGAGATGGTGATGAATACTTTTAATCGTCGTTTACCTTCTGGCGGAACAATTCACATTGAAGAAATTCAAGACCAAGTTGAATTGGCGCTTATGCGTACAGGCGAACAAAAAGTTGCACGTGCATATGTGATCTATCGTGAACAACGTTCTGATGCACGTAAACAAACCGGTGCTCATCATCACCCAACCTTACAAATCACAGATGCGAACGGTCAGCTTCAGCCTCTAGATTTGGGCAAACTTCAAGCCACGATTGAAAAAGCAAGTGAAGGCTTAGAAGGCATCAATGTTCAAGCCATTGTCGATGAAACAGTTAAAAACTTATATAACGGTGTAAAACAGTCAGACATCTCAACCACGATGATGATGGCGACACGTACCCGTATCGAACAAGAACCAAACTATACATATGTAACTGCACGTTTATTACGTGATGACTTGGTTGCGACCGGTTTAAAATTCTTAGGTTTAGCCACAGATACCATCGAAGGCGATGCACTCGAAACTTATTTAAACAAAGGTATCGAGCTTGAGCTTCTATCTCCTGAGCTTTTAAACTTTGACCTTGCGAAATTGGCAGCAGCGATCAAACCAGAACGCTCAAACCAATTTACCTATTTAGGTTTACAGACTTTATTTGACCGTTACTTCATTCATTCAAATGATGTACGTTTCGAACTTCCGCAATTGTTCTTTATGCGTGTTTCAATGGGACTTGCATTAAACGAAGAACAGCGTGAAGACCGTGCAATCGAATTCTATGACTTATTGTCTAGCTTCGATTATATGGCGTCTACACCAACACTGTTTAACTCAGGTACTTTACGTCCACAATTGTCGAGCTGTTACTTAACTACCATTCAAGATGATCTTTATGACATCTATGGTGCGATGCGTGACAATGCCCTTCTTTCTAAATGGGCAGGTGGTTTAGGCAATGACTGGACACCAGTACGTGCCTTGAACTCATATATCAAAGGTACCAACGGTAAATCACAAGGTGTTGTACCTTTCCTTAAAGTTGCCAACGATACTGCGGTTGCAGTAAACCAAGGTGGTAAACGTAAAGGTGCTGTATGTGCATACCTTGAAACTTGGCACTTGGACATTGAAGAATTCCTAGAGCTTCGTAAAAACACTGGTGATGACCGTCGTCGTACCCATGACATGAACACGGCTAACTGGGTTCCAGATTTGTTTATGCAACGTGTGATTGAAGATGCTGAATGGACACTATTCACACCATCTGAAACACCTGATCTGCATGATTTAACTGGCGGTGAATTTGCTGAACGCTATGCTTACTACGAAGGCATTGCAAAAGAAAACAACATGCTACATAAGAAAATCCGTGCGAAAGACTTATGGCGCAAAATGTTATCGATGTTGTTTGAAACAGGTCATCCTTGGATCACATTCAAAGACGTATGTAACTTACGTTCACCACAACAACACGTAGGTGTAGTGCATTCATCTAACTTATGTACTGAAATCACTTTAAATACCAATAAAGATGAAATCGCAGTATGTAACTTAGGTTCAATCAACCTTGTACAACATGTTCAAGGTGGTGCATTAGACCGTGAAAAATTAGCGCGTACAGTTAAAACTGCTGTTCGTATGCTCGACAACGTGATTGACATCAACTACTACGCAGTTGAACAAGCACGTAATTCAAATATGAAACACCGCCCTGTCGGTATGGGTATCATGGGCTTCCAAGATGCTTTATATGAATTGGGTATGGGTTATGGTTCTGATGCAGCAGTAGATTTTGCTGATGAATCAATGGAAGTGATCAGCTACTACGCGATTCAAACATCAAGCGACCTTGCTGTTGAACGTGGTGTGTATTCAACATTTAAAGGTTCATTGTGGGATCAAGGTATCTTGCCAATCGACTCTTTAGATATCGTTGCAAAATCACGTCCAGAGCGTATGTTTGAAGTTGACCGTACTCAACGTTTGGACTGGGATACATTACGTACTAAAGTTCAAAAAGACGGTATGCGTAACTCAAATGTGATGGCGATTGCACCTACAGCAACCATTTCAAACATTTGTGGCGTTTCACAGTCTATCGAACCGACGTTCCAAAACCTTTATGTAAAATCTAACCTTTCTGGTGAATTTACAGTGATCAACCCGTACTTGGTACGTGCGTTAAAAGATCGTGGTCTTTGGGACTCTGTGATGGTTAACGACTTGAAACACTTCGAGGGTTCAGTACAAAAAATTGCACGTATCCCTGAAGAGTTAAAAGCAATTTTTGCGACAGCATTTGAAGTCGATACACGTTGGATCGTAGATGCTGCATCACGTCGTCAAAAATGGATCGACCAAGCACAGTCATTGAACCTTTATATCGCTGGTGCAAATGGTAAGAAACTAGACATCACTTATAAGATGGCTTGGTTACGTGGTCTTAAAACCACTTATTACCTCCGTGCATTAGGTGCAACCTCTGCGGAAAAATCAACCATTAACACGGGTGCTTTAAACGCAGTAAAAGCAACAACTGTTGCTGCACCAGTGGCTGCGGTTGCTCAAGAAACTAAACCTGAAGCGCCTGCTGAAGAAGATGGTTTCGCTCAGGCAGCACCAGTACCACAAGCATGTTCAATCGACAATCCAGATTGTGAAGCTTGTCAGTAAGTAATCCTCCCCGACCCTCTTTTTAAAGAGGGCTTTAGGGGGATTCAAAAAATCTGAAATTATAAAAGGCGAAGAAATGTTCCATTTAAGTCATAACTATGAGTTAGGCGTAATCGTGCTGATCTTAGCCTTTTTAGTTTTTTACGTGCCTGCGGTCTATGCATTCTTTGCGATCCGTAAGCAGCAAAAGCGTAAGCAAAATAAGTAGTGTGGATATCTGTTCTTTCGAACAAGAACAAAACAACTATCGGCAAAACTTAATTTTGCTTGCACAGAATAAGCGTATAGTAGTGACATCTTCCATTGTGAGATGTCGAACATAGATATTAACAACGAAGAGAGAACAACGATGTCTATCCTAAGTTGGGACGATTTTGAAGATGATGAACAGAAACAAGCTGCACAAGCTCACCAGCCTGCGCCCGTCGAACAGAAAAAAACGACTGATTCGCAAGTGGTATCTGATACAAAGCAGTCATCGCAGAATGTGGCAACTACACAATCCGCTGGAACCTATACAGCAAGATCAACAAATCCAACCGATTCGTTGGCAAGAGCATCTCACGCCTTAGAAAAGTTAGATGTTGCACCTGGCTTAGAAGAGCTTGAAATGGGTGCGCAACGTGTACAAGTTGATGATAAAGCCATGATCAACTGTCGCGCTGACTTAAACCAACTTGTACCGTTCAAATACGAGTGGGCTTGGCAAAAGTATCTAGACGGGTGTGCAAACCACTGGATGCCACAAGAAGTCAACATGAACCACGATATCGCACTTTGGAAGTCTGAAAATGGCTTAACCGAAGATGAGCGTACCATCGTGATGCGTTCATTAGGTTTCTTCTCTACTGCGGATTCTTTGGTTGCAAACAACTTGGTGTTGGCGATTTACCGTCACATCACCAACCCTGAATGCCGTCAATACATCTTGCGTCAAGCATTTGAAGAAGCGATTCACACCCATGCTTACCAATACTGTATCGAATCTTTAGGTATGGATGAAGGCGAAGTCTTCAATATGTACCGTGAAGTTCCGTCAGTTGCTCGTAAAGCAGCGTGGGGCTTGAAATATACTCAGTCTTTATGTGATCCAACGTTCCAAACAGGTACACCTGAAAACGATCAAATCTTATTGCGTAACTTGATCGCATTCTATTGCGTACTTGAAGGGATCTTCTTCTACTGTGGTTTCAGCCAGATCTTGTCTATGGGTCGTCGTAACAAGATGAATGGTGTTGCTGAGCAATTCCAATACATCTTACGTGATGAGTCTATGCACTTGAACTTTGGTATCGACATGATTAACCAAATCAAGATCGAAAATCCAAACTTGTGGACTGCTGAATTCCAAGAAGAAATCATTCAAATGATTCTTGAAGGTACTATGCTTGAAATCGAATATGCGCGTGACACAATGCCACGTGGTGTATTGGGTATGAACGCAGCGATGATGGAAGAATATTTGAAATTCATCTGTAACCGTCGTTTGGCACAGCTAGGTTTACCTGAACAGTTTGCTGGTGTAAATAACCCATTCCAGTGGATGTCTGAAATGATGGACTTGCGTAAAGAGAAGAACTTCTTTGAAACGCGTGTAACTGATTATCAAACTGGCGGTGCGTTGAGCTGGTAAGGTGTCCAACTGCCACACCACTTAAGTTATGATTGATATGAAAACCGCCATTTTAGGCGGTTTTCCTTTAATTGAATTTTAATCTTATGATTTAATCTAATTTAACAACTTTACCATCCTTCCAAATATAAACTTGTTTATGTCGATGTTGGTTAGTTTTGAAAATATATGATCTAGAACCTTATAAAATTGGTTCTTTTTTAAATATTAAAAAAGGTAAAGCTTTGGAAGTTAATTCAGACTTAATGCTATCAATCTGAATTTCATTTTCTAACTCAGAGAGTCGCCATTCATCTCCTAATTTATATAAAAAAACGATGGTTTTCTTTTTCACTGCAAGTCGAGCTTGGAATGTGATAGCTGAGCCCATATCTCTACCACTGTATCCTGTGAGTTCTAACACCTCTTTTCCATTAACCTTATGTTCTACATTGTCTCTACTTGTACTATTATGCCAAAAGCACCATGGAATAAGATAACATCTCTTATCTCCATTAACGACTATTGCCGTTCCATCATTTTTAGTTGTCATATGCCCACCTACTCTAAAGTCATCATGTGAACATACAACTCCTGGGTCTGGAGAAGTGGTTCCATAACATTTAGAATTGTCAGTTATACTTCCACCATTTTCCTTACTTTTATCGATTAGCAATTTTTTCCAAGATTTATTTTGATGACCATCAACATCTCTACCGTCAGATGTACTCCCTTTTAGGTTGCGGAGTGTTCCTATAAAATTTTTATGTAGTATTGCATCTGTGGAAGTTAGATTTCCAGATCGAAGTGATTTCACCATTTCAACTATCTCTAATGTTATCTGGTCTGATGGAGTACTTATGAACAAGTTGCTTGCGATATCAAAATTATCTTCAATATGAGTGAACAACATTCTTATTCCTCTGATATTTGTATTTGAATAATAATAGGCCCAAGTGCTTTTCACTGCGAGTCGAGAGTGTATAAAGTGTTAGTATTAATAAAGCCCTGAGCCATTTTAAATCTATTGGTTTTGCCATCATTAATGAGACAGAACCATTTTTTATTGAATATTTTTTTTTAAATTTTCAATTAAATTTTTATATTCTTGAGGACGTTCTTTAAATTTTTTAGCAAATTCTGCTATAGAATCAGGATCAACAAATCTAAAACTATTAGCTTCTTGAATCATATTAATTTCTACTGAAGTAGACTTATGACAAGGTGATGCAGTAATAATTTCATGTGATTTTTTACTTGCAAAAAATAAACGCACTAAAACTTTAGGAGAATCAACAATATCCTCACATATAAATAATAAATGTGCTAATTTTGTTTCATCTTTCTCATCTTTAGTACTAAACTCCCCAGAAAATGCACTTAATACGCCTTTTGCTATATCAAGAGAAGCTCCTGTTTTAAGCCCAGGTATTAGTTGTTGAATGAGTTGAGTATCAATACTTACAGAGCTAGACTTAATTTGAAGATTACGATACATCTTTTGGGTTTCAACAAAGTAACCTGAGGCACGAATCATTCTCCCCCATATCTCATAATCCATGAGGCTTTTTCCTTCCTGACCAATTGCCGTTGACATTGCAGCAAATAAAACGTCAACACTTTCAAATAATTTTGAGGCTTTTTCAGAAAGTTTATCCGTCCCTATAACATAATATATGGTTCCATCAGAATTTAAACGATATTGAATTTTTTTCTCTTTATCATCTTCCTCTTCATTTTTTAGCATTGTAATATTAGAATTATCTAGTAAATGTTCGGAATTTTTTATATATTCCTCAAAATCACTTTCCCCTGCCAATACAGTATTATTAAGTTCAATATTCATTTCATTTCCTTAAAAAATTATGTAAATCAGATTATAGTTAGGATTCTAATTATTAAAATACCTGAAAATAGGTATATTTCTCTTAGATTTGATTCAGAAATTATAGGGTTCAGTTCAATCCTGTCGGGATTTTTACGTATTTGGTGCGTTGGCTTGAATCCTGTGTATCTGTCATCATCTTTAAGCTTTTCATAATGACATAGTTTGTGTCACTCTTTCGATCGCCAAATCTTCTGAAATACTCACAGAATAGAAGGAAAATTTTCTAAAATTAAAGTCATTGAAGAAACCAATATAGATTAAAAATAATGATAAATTAAAAGTAATTCATTAAAATATAAAGATCAATCAACTCCCTTACAAATCATAAATATTATTTATTATATTATCTAAATGATAATTAAACACTTTAAAATACTTAATACACATCATTTCATGATGCATATTTTGCTTTTATATCTTATAATTACTATAAAAATAATATAATCGGAAAAATATTTTCGAATATCCATTGAAAATAATAAATTATCCCCTATTATTTTAGGTGTTGCACAAAAATCATTTTAACTAAAAATAGGTATAAGTAATGGCTATAACCACTCTTACTATTAAAAATTCAATAGGGGTATCAACAACCTCTGATGCTTTTAACACTGTTTATAATGCTGGTGCAGGGATTCCTCATTCAGGCATATACAGATGTAATATATGTGGACGTGAAATTGCTATGAATAAGCATGAAAATACGCTACCCCCTCACTACCCAAACGACACATGTAGCTCTCCTAAATGGCAACTACATATTTTCGCTCAGAACTAATTTATTCAATTATCTGCTTATGATACTCATTCATGAGCAGATAAAACTTTCATTAGACTATATATGAAAGATCATAAAATTAAATCAAATGATAGAGTGTTATAATAATTAAAAATAGAGTTAAATGGTAATTAAAACTTATGTAATTATCAGTACTAAAGGTTAATAAGTAGAAAGAGCATTACAAATTGTTTTATTAGAAATAACAGATATTACTTTTCCATATCAGCCTTTCTATTGAAAAATATATCCATAAGCCCCAAACAACCTTACCCCAACCCATCCAAAAAACACCCCACTAACCTTTCTCGATCATCCACACTGTTTTCACCTTGAAGCTGAACCATTGCCCCATCAATCACAAACAAAAACATATGTGCATCTTGTTTTGAGGCATTCACATTGCTGGTTAAAAGCAGTTTATAAATTTCATCAATCAGCCAGTGTCGATACTCAACTACGATTTGATAAGCATTGGGATAGCGCTTTTCAATTTCAAAAATAGCCTTAAACGGTAGATGATAAAAACCTTCCAGATTGGCATGTAAAAAGAAAATATGCTTAAGCCTTTCATAAACAGTAAAGTCTTTCTTTTTATAAATCAGCGCAAATACTTCTTCTTTCAGCGCATCTTTTTGAAAGGTTAAACTCATTTCAATCAAACGCTCTTTAGAATAGAAGTATTTATAAAACGAGGCTTTGGGAATTTTGGCAGACTCAATAATACGGTTTACCCCAACATGATGAAATCCGTATAGGTTAAAGAGTCTTCGAGAGGTATCGAGTACCCTTAAAGCTCGAAATGAAATATCTAAATTTGACATATATCTTCCCTATAAATATTTTTTTGTTTTAATGAGATAAAACCACTCTCGATCTTGTTATAAGCAAAGAAGCATCAAAGGCTTCAAAAGGTAAGCAGAGTGTATCTCAAGTTTTATTGTTGATATTTTTTGAGGTATAACCAACCAATGCCTAAAAGCCCAAAAGCTGTTAAACCGTGCTAAACACTAATCTGAAGGTGTACGAATAAAATACATGGCCAACTCCTAAACAATTCAAAATTCTGCCAATGTATAAAAATTATGGTGGCAGAACGAAAGAAGGTTGACAGACTGGTTCGACCCCAGCACACCCGAAGGTGTCCCTCTCCCGCCCTACCGCAACGAGAGGGGACGAGAAGTTTACATGCAAAACTATCCCTCAGATGGAATAATTCTGATGCAGTCGAAAAACGGTCTGTCAAAACCGACTGGCAATGTAGGCCAGCCAGCAAAGAATAATCGGAGATTTTTCGGGTGTCAATGTCGGATTTTGTGTAAAATATTAAAATTATTATTATTTTTCAATCAATTAAATGATTGATTATGATTATATTAACCAAGCGTATTTGATCAATTTAACCGATCAACACGCCATATTATTTTTAGCTCTGGCATAAGGCGTAAACCAAAAAGCAAACTGGCTTTAAGCAACTTCAGTCTGCCCAACATGATGATAAGAACGATTAAAATAAACCAAGCTTTGATCATGTTCACTTTGTTGAATTGCCACAATACGACAAATAAAAATCGTATGTGTTCCAACTTCTTGAATTTGCTCAATCTCACAATCAAAATTTACCAAAGCATCATCTAAAACAGGCGCACCTGTTTCTAATTCTGTCCAAACACCATGTTTAAATCGTTCTTCTGGGCTTAATTTAGACGAAAACGCTTTAGAAATATGCTGATGATGTGCACTTAAAACATTTACAGTTAAAATTTTATTTTCAACAAAATGCACATGAGAACTTGCCGCTTTATTCATACAAACCAATAAAGTCGGAGGTGAATCCGTCACACTACATACGGCAGACGCAGTAAATCCGTAACGACCAGACAAACCTGTCGTGGTAATGACACTGACTGCACTGGTCAACAAAGACATTGCATTTCTAAAGTCTGTTGCTTCAATCATTTCATTGTTCCTAAATTGAACCGTACTTTTTTAGATTTAGCATTACCCTGCTATTCCGTCATGTAGGCACTGCATCTGGATGAGTTTCTCAGTAGAACTGGGGTTCTCTAAATTGTGATCAGGGTTTCCCGTTGGGTCTTGGATATCCATTCACCCAAACAGGTCACTCTTTTTACACCACAATATCGTTGAATACTAGCGGCTAAGTTCTTTACGAACGATTTCTGCGCCAGCACTTAAAGCATTAAGTTTGCCTCTTGCAACTTCACGAGATAAAGGAGCCATACCACAGTTAGTCGATGGATAAAGCTTATCCGCATCTACAAACTGAAGTGCTTTTCGTAATGTGTTGGCAACTTCTTCTGCTGTCTCAATGGTATTGGTTGCCACATCAATAGCACCAACCATTACTTTCTTACCACGGATCAATTCGATCAGATCCATTGGCACGCGAGAGTTTTGGCATTCTAAAGACACGATATCAATTTTAGATTGTTGAAGTTTAGGGAATGCTTCTTCATATTGACGCCATTCTGAACCTAAGGTCTTTTTCCAATCTGTATTGGCTTTGATGCCATAACCATAGCAAATATGCACAGCAGTTTCACATTTAAGCCCTTCAAGCGCTCTTTCTAAAGTCGCAACACCCCAGTCGTTGACTTCATCAAAAAACACATTAAATGCAGGTTCATCAAATTGGATAATATCCACACCCGCAGCTTCTAACTCTTTGGCTTCTTCATTGAGGATTTTGGCAAATTCCCAAGCAAGTTTTTCACGGCTTTTATAATGCGCATCATACAGCGTATCAATCATGGTCATTGGACCAGGCAACGCCCATTTAATTGGCTGATTGGTTTGTTGACGTAAAAACTTGGCATCATCAACAAAAACAGGCTTTTGACGAGACACCGCACCGACAACAGTTGGTACGCTTGCATCATAGCGATTACGAATGCGTACAGTCTCACGTTTCTCAAAATCAACACCGTTCAGATGTTCAATAAACGTGGTGACAAAGTGTTGGCGGGTTTGTTCGCCATCACTAACAATATCGATCCCTGCATGTTGTTGCTCTTGCAATGACAAGCGTAAAGCATCTTGTTTGCCTTCAATTAATTGCTCATCTTGTAATTTCCAAGGTGACCAAAGTTTTTCAGGCTCGGCAAGCCAAGAAGGTTTTGGTAGGCTGCCAGCAGTTGAAGTCGGTAATAATATTTTCATAATCAATAATCTTGTCTATCTAGGTAAATTAAGCAACGTAATTTGCAGACCACTGCTCAAGGATATGTTTGTATGGCTTGATGAACTGCTCTTCAGTAAATTTCCCTTGCTTAATCGCCAACTGACCACGCTCTTCTCGGTCATACACAATACGAGTAAGTGAATAATCCTGATGCTTTAAACTTGGTTGGTAAGATTTACCTGCCACAGAATTCGCGTTGTAAATCTCAGGGCGGTAAATCTTTTGGAAAGTTTCCATGGTACTGATAGTCCCGATCAACTCAAGGTTAGTGTAATCACTCAACAAATCACCACGGAAGTAAAATGCCAAAGGTGCAACACTATTTGGCGGCATAAAATAGCGAACCTGCAAACCCATTTTTCCGAAATATTCATCTGTTAATGAATATTCATCTTGCAGGTATTCAACACCCAATACTGGATGCACATTTGCAGTACGGTGATACACCTTGCTACTTGAAACACTAAGACAAATCACAGGTGATTTTTTAAAGTTTTCTTTATACGCATTTGAATTTACAAATGCATTGAAAATTTTCCCATGAAGTTCACCATAGTTTTCTGGCAGGCTAAATTGATCTTTATTTTTATTATGTTCTAACAGCAATACACTAAAATCATAATCACGCACATAAGAAGAAAAATTGTTGCCCACAATACCTTCGATACGTTGATTATTTTTGTGATCAACAATATTGGTTTTCAATATTTCAATCGTAGGAAACGTCTCACCGTTGCCTTCGATATCAATATCAACTGAAATGATTTCGAGCTCGACAGAATAACGATCTGCTTCAGGATTATCCCAATGCGCTAAAGCATTAAAACGATTGTCAATCATCGTTAGGGTATTGCGCAAATTGTCATGGCGACTCTCACCTCTTGCTAAATTGGCAAAGTTGGTTGTGATACGCGTATTATTAGAGGGATGATAGTTTTCGTCGAAACTAATGCTCTTAATCGTAAATGTAAAATCTTTACTCATGATGATCTGATACCCTAATTTCTGAAATAAACCTGAATTTTTTTCATGCTCTTTCTGAACCATCCAATTTCTCTTTGGATCTATCCAGCCAATAGTATTTCCCGTATTTTCTGACTTGTACTTGGTTGCTCAATTCAGAATCAACGATAATCTTGTCTATCGTGAAGCGCTTGGTGTAATTTATACCGCAATCCGTACATGAATAAAAATGATATAATTTCACAAAAAAGTGAACCAAATTCATGTTTAGAGATGAGCAACATGAATAAATGGATTGTGAGGCTGGGATGTTTGATCAAAACTCAATAGATAAGTGACCAAAAATGCTGTTAAAAGTGTATATAAACAAATTGATGTGATTGCCCAATGAGTTGCGTCGTATTGTGTTAGTTGCTATTTGGCTTTTTTCTTGGCTTAGTGAATTAAGAAGAAATGAAGATCGAAAGTATTATTTTGATTGATCATTTAACTTTTCTATTGTGGGGCTGTTGGGTAAAAGTCACCTATTCAAAGATTTTAATAACTTAAAATCCGTATATATTTGAAAACAAAATTATTTACTCATTCATCACTAATTTTTTTCATATTTATAGTCTTAAACGATTTCGCTGAGATGTTTATACACCATCCAGTTATATCCAAAATCAACTAAATAACATTGTAATATTTTGGGTAAAATTATAATTTTAAGCATGCAATAATAGAGTCAGTATCATTTTGCAAAGAATAGATTGAGGGTAAAAAAATCTAACAATTCAAACCCACCCAGCATATAAAGTTGATCCACTTCACATTATGCGATTAAAATATGGATAAATTTTTCCTTAAAAATATATAAAAATTTACAATAAAAATTAGTAGCTTAGTCGAGTTTAATCATCATAAAACGAAATATTCCCTATTTATTTTCAGGTTTTTTTATGGTTTTTATAATTAAACAATGTATTCCTCTTAACTTTTCCATTAAAATAAGCCAAATATCTTTTTGTAATTCGTCACCACCCTCTCCTATTGTACCTATTGAGTGGTAACACGAATAAAACATGCCTTTGAAAATTCGCGTGGCTAATAAACTGTAATGACTCAAGCAACTCAGCATCCTATGGAATCCATTTCCAACATCCGTGTATTGGATGAATGGCAAGAAGAAATTCCAGAGGATTTATATATTCCTCCTGCTGCATTCGAAATTCTGCTTGAACATTTCGAAGGACCACTCGACTTTTTAATTTATCTGATTCAAAAAAATGGTTTCGATCTTTTACAGTTAGATATTGCCCCGATTGCAACACAATACTTGTCTTATATGGACGGTATGAAATCGTTAAATATCGAGTTAACCGCTGACTATATGGTGATGGCAGCATTATTGGCAGATTTAAAATCTCGCTTGTTATTGCCAAAACCAAAAACCATTCATATTGAAAAAGATCCAAAACAGGAATTAATCGATCGCTTAGAAACCTATTTACGGATTAAAAAAGCAGCTGAACGTTTAGGCCAGATGCCTGTTTTAGACCGAGATACTTTTGCGACACATGTTGCGATTGGTCATATTCCAAAAGTGTATGAAGGTTATGACGTTGAGATGTTAAAAGATGCATTGTATTGCATTTTTAACCGTCCTGAACCCGTAACCCATAAGATTGAACAAGAACCTGTATTACTTGAAGAACGCATTGCTTATATCGAATATATGATTGAATCTGGAGAAGTTCTCAGTTTCCAAGAATTACTCAAGCCAAACCAAGGTCGAATGGGCATGGTGGTTACATTTATGGCAATCTTGGAGCTGACCCGTCAGCAAAAAGTCCAAATTATTTCTTCTGGTGTTGAGGCCCCGCTTGCAATTCAAGGAGCAACGGCATGACCATTGATCAAAATAATGCCTTTAATGTTGATGAATTACATCACGAAGTTCTGATGCAACTTGAAGCGATTATCTTTGCAAGTGATGCCCCTGTATCGCTTGCTCGCTTAAAAGAAGCATTTCAAAATCAGTATTCTAAACAACAGTTGCAACAATATTTACAGCAATTGTCTGTGTTACAACATGGTCGTTCAATCGAACTTGTCGAAACAGCTCAAGGTTATCGTTTTCAAGTACGGGCAAAATACCGCAACGTGATTGCGCAAGTTTGGCCAGATCGACCAACTCGATTATCGCCGTCACTGTTAGAAACAGTTGCAGTGATCGCTTATCATCAGCCAGTAACCCGTGCTGATATTGAGCAAATACGAGGGGTTACAAATAATAGTCAAATACTCAGGACTTTGTTTGATTGGAACTGGATTAAAGAATCTGGTTACCGAGAACTCCCAGGTAGACCCGCGTTGTTAGTGACAACGCCACAATTTTTAAATGCTTTTGGTCTAGTGTCTTTAGATCAATTGCCTCCCCTACAGGATGCCAAGGAAGCTTTTATGATTTTGGATGCGCAAGCTGCCAAGTCTTAAATAGGTGCACTGTTGATGATTATTTCTAAGGTTATGCTGTCATGAGTGAAAAATTGCAAAAGGTACTCGCACGAGTGGGTTTGGGCTCTCGCCGTTATATGGAAGAGGTCATTGCCGCTGGTCGTGTAAGTGTCAATGGGCAGGTTGCTCAAGTGGGCGAACGTATTGAACCAGGTGATGAGCTTCGCATCGATGGTCGTAAAGTTCAGTTCCAAATTGAAGACGAAATTCGTCGTCGTGTATTGATTTACTACAAACCTGAAGGTGAAATCTGTTCTCGTAATGATCCAGAATCTCGCCCGACTGTGTTTGATCACTTACCCCCGATTTCCAATGACCGTTGGGTGATGGTGGGTCGTCTAGATATCAACTCAACAGGTTTATTACTTTTTACAAATGATGGTGAACTTGCCAATCGTTTAATGCATCCCTCAAATGAAATCGAACGTGAATATGCAGTTCGAGTCATGGGTGAAGTAACGCCTCAACTCAAAAACAACATGACAAATGGCGTTGTTTTAGATGATGGTCCAGCAAAATTTGAATCTTTCTCTGAAATTGGTGGTGAAGGGATCAATCGCTGGTACCAAGTCGTTGTAAAAGAAGGTCGTAACCGTGAGGTTCGCCGTATTTTTGAATCACAAGGTCTAAAAGTAAGTCGCTTGCTCCGTACTCGTTACGGTACTGTGATTTTGCCTCGTGAACTTCGTACAGGTCGTTGGATGGAACTTGATAAAACTGATATCGATAATTTAACCAAAGCTGTTGAACTTAAACCACGTCAAGGTACAGGTTTATTTGGTATGGCAAAACGTCGTACCGAACGTATGCAAGACAAACCTATGGCTGCGCGTCGCGGTGGATTCCTGCGTCAACAACGTCGTGATAGCGAAGGTGAAGAATCTCACAACCATCAAAATGATCGTCGTGATGCTCAGCCAAGTGCAAACCAATATGGTCAAAATCGCACTGAAAACCGTACTGACAATCGCAATGAACGCTCAGAAAACCGCTTTAATAAAGCACGTTCAGGTGGCAACAGCTACAACAATGACCGTGCTGACAACCGTGGTAATAGTTTTAATAGCAACCGTTCTGAAAACCGTTATGGCAATCAACAAAACCGTAACCGTTCAGAAGGCCGTTATAATCCAAACGAGCGTCTAGATCGTTCAGATCGCCAAGAGCGTAGTGAACAACCTGAAAAGAAAAAACCGTTTGTTGTGACAAAAGGTTTTAAAAAGTTCTAAGTTCTGAATAGACTTAAAGAGCAAAAGCCACTATTTTTAAATAGTGGCTTTTTTTCGTTTAAACTATGCGCTACATCATGCATTAAGGTTTAAATATATTACTGTAGGCTATGCCTCAGCTTGTGCTGTAAACAAAACAGTGCAAAACCCTTTAAGCAATATGATCTTAATATGGTAATAACAATATGAATAAAAAATACCTGATCCTCATTCCCTTATTTCTTATCTGGTTTATTGCGTCTATATCGATAGCATATCAAGGGCTGTTTTATTCAGAGTATCTGATCAATTTTCTTAGAAAGAAACCACAGGATTATGGTTACCCACTTTTTCAGGTTGTCATTTTATGCTCAATTTATGGCCTATGGATGTGGAGCTATGCCTATTTACTTTGCTCAGAAACAGCCATTCGCAGACCATTTCTTAGCTATACAGTCTGTTCAATCTTACCGATTGTTATTCCAGTCTATGGCGTAATAATACTGATTTACTCACCACCTGATATAATCACTTTTATTCTAATCAGTTGTGCAACCGGCCTATTTCATTTTTTATTACTGCCTATTCTTATGCCTATCTATCGCAAGTATATTTATCCTAAACAAAACGCATCAGTTTAATCGTGTTATATATCAATAAAATACTCCTTGCGCTACTACAACTGTAGCTCTCCCACTTAGAAAAAGAGGGAGAGCAACCTGAGACTAAATTAATTAACTTTAGTAATACACCCCTCCTTTTTCAAAGATGAGAAGTATCAACTTCGCAAGGAGGAAGATTTAAAATTCTTAACGGACTGACAGCAACTGAATCCAGCAGCTCTCACATAGCAAAAATCTAAATCACCTGTCTGGTTCCTTGTGGAATTGAACTCAGCAATCGTTTGGTATAGTCATGTTGTGGTGATTGATATAACTCATCCGAATTGGCGATTTCAACAATATCACCGTGGTTCATCACCATAATTTGATCCGAAATATATTTCACCACAGACAAATCATGTGAGATAAAAATATAACTTAAGCCAAATTCATCTTGCAGATCTTGAAGCAAGTTTAGAACTTGTGCTTGAACCGATACATCAAGTGCCGAGACTGATTCATCACAGATTAAAATTTCAGGTTTTAAGGTTAAACAGCGTGCTATTGCAATACGTTGACGTTGTCCCCCAGAAAACTCATGCGGATAACGATCAAAGGCTTGCGCAGGTAAGCTTACTCTTTCCAGTAATTCTAAAGCCATCTTTTTACGTTCAGTATCATTTGCGCCAATTTTATGAACTTGCATCGGCTCCATCAAAATTTGCCCCACGGTAAAACGCGGATTAAGTGAGGCATAGGGATTCTGAAAGATAATCTGAATCTTACGTTGATACTGAGCAAACTCTTTTTCAGACATTGCCAAAATATCTTTACCTTGAAATAAAGCTTGGCCGCCAGAAGCTTGTTGCAAACGCATCAACAATAAACCAATGGTGGTTTTACCTGAACCAGATTCCCCGACTAGTCCTAAAGTTTTACCTTTCGCCAGTTGGAAAGATGCCCCTTTGACTGCCTGAAATTCATCTTTGCCAAATAGCCCTTTACGGCTAAAAAATGATTTTTTTAAATCACGCACATCTAAAATAATTTCTTCACCACCAACAAGGCCTCGCTTACGCTCCGCAAAATCCACCTCAGGCAAACTCACCACCTCAGTAACAGGCGCATCTTGGGCTTGCATAAAATCACTAATGACGGGTAAGCGATATGGACGATGAGAAAGTTGTGGACGGCATAATAATAATGCTTTGGTATAGGCATCTTGTGGCTGTTCTAAAACAGCCTTTGCTAAACCTTGTTCACGAATTTCACCATGACGCATCACAATCACTTCATCAGCAATTTCACTCACCAATGCCAAGTCATGGGTAATAAACAACATCGACATTTGACGGCGCTTACGTAAAGCCTCCAACAAATCCAATATTTGTTTTTGGATGGTGACATCTAATGCGGTGGTCGGTTCATCAGCAATCAGTAATTTGGGTTCACAGGCAATTGCCATGGCAATCATGACCCGTTGCTGTTGACCACCAGACAGTTGACTGGGGTAAGCATCAATCTTGCTTTCAGGGGATGGAATCCCAACTTCAGTGAGTAATTCTAAAGTTCGTTGTCGTGCTTGTTTACGCCCCATATTTAAATGAATACGCATAATTTCAGCGATTTGATCACCCACTGTAAACACAGGATTAAGTGAAGACATCGGCTCCTGAAAAATCATAGCAATGTCTTTACCACACATTGCACGCATTTGTTTGCTGCTTAAACTGAGTAAGTCTTTACCTTCAAAAATAATTTTACTGTTTTCAGCAATACGAGATTGGCCTTTGGGTAATAAACCCATGGTTGCCAATGAAGTCACAGACTTACCACTGCCAGATTCGCCAACCAAAGCCACGGTGGTATTGGCAGGAATCTGAAATGAAATGCCTTTTACGGTTTCAATAAATTGCTTATTTTCACCCTTAAAACTCACACTCAGATTTTCAACACTGAGTAGCACAGGAGGTGTCGCTTGTTGTTCTGACATCTTTAGGCTCCTTATTTTAGTTTAGGGTCTAATGCATCACGCAATGCATCTGTAAACATTGAAAATGCGGTCACAAGCACGGCCATCGCCACAGAGGCTGCCACCAATTGCCACCATTTGCCTAAAATCAGCTCACTTTGCGCTTCATTCAACATACTGCCCCATGACACCACACCCACAGGTACACCAAAGCCCAAGAAGCTTAAAATCACTTCAGACTTAATAAATGCAACTACCAAAATAGACATCTGAACCAAAGCAATATGACTTACATTAGGAAAAATATGCACAAACATCCGTCGGGTATTACTGACACCAATCGCTTTGGCTGCCAGCACATACTCGCGTGAATTATGTTTCATATATTCGGCACGAATTAAACGAAATACCCCAGTCCAACCTGTTAATCCAAGAATTAAAACAATGGAAAGAATGCCCTTTTGTTGCAGTACAGCGGCAATCGCCAACACCAACAATAGATAAGGTATCGAGGTGAAAATGTTATAAAACCAGTTTAGAACATCGTCGACCCAACCACCAAAATAACCAGCGATTGCCCCTAAGAATGTACCGATTACCACGGCCAATAATGCCGAGATCAAGCCCACAATAATTGACGTTTCTGCGCCTTTAATGGTTTTTAGTACAACATCCTGTCCCCATTTATCTGCACCGAAAGGCAAGGTTTGTTTAAGTTCACTTTGCTGATCAAGTAAATGCCCACCCAATTGCTGATCAATGGCTTTCATATCTTCTGCAAGCGGATCTTGAATACCGTAGTAGTCAATCGCGCCACCTGAAGCTTGTTCTGTTGCAATTTCAGTATTTAACTCTTTGATCACATCTTTTAAAGGATCAACAGGATTTTCAGGTAAGGCCTCTACAGTTGCGGCTTTCTTTGCAGAATCTTGTGTATTTTGATCTGCCCCGATAAATGTAGGTGGTGCATAACTCACGGCTACTTCTTTATTCCAATTTGATGCAATCACACCCGTCATGGAGAGTACCAATATGATGAAATAACACAGCAACACCAATAACGATAGCATAGCAATACGATCTGCTTTTAAACGTCGCATCGCCAATCGCCATAAACCGGGAGAAGTCTGTTGTTCTTGGGCGTCTACTTTTTTCGATAAAATTCCGAGCATCATCCCACCTACTTCAACTGTACGCGTGGATCAACCACTTTATAAATCAAATCAGCGATCAGGTTAAAAATCATGGTCGCAGCGGCAACATAGACCGTGATTGCTTTAATCACTGGAAAGTCGCTTCGTTCTACTGCAATAATGACTTCTCGCCCAATCCCCGGAATACCAAAAAATCGCTCAATTAAAAATGCCCCAATCAATAACGCTGGCAGGCTCGACATCACATCGGTAATAATCGGAATAGATGCATTACGCAGTACATGTACACCTAAGATACGCCCCTCACCCACTCCTTTTGCCCGTGCAGTACGGACATAGTCCTGATTGACTTCATCCAAGACAAAGCTACGGTATAGACGTAAAGTCGGTGCAATACTCACCACCAACATGATTAAGATTGGCAATAGTGCGTATTGCAATAGATTTTCACTGAGACTATCGCTCCAACCTTGTACAGGAAACCATCCCAGCTTATAGGCAAGGCCGTATTGAAATACGATGATATACACCAAAATACTGATCGACATCCCAATGGTACATAACAACATCACCATACGATCCGTCAATGAACCACGTACTGAAGCAACAGCCAAAGCCAGAATGATTGAAATCACGGTTTGTAAAATTGTCAGTGGAATAATGATGGTCAGCGATGGACCTAAGCGGGTCAGGATAATGTTTGAAACTGATTCCCCCGTACTCCAGCTATTGCCATAATCAAAAGTCAGGATTTGCTTAATAAAAATCCACAATTGGACATAATAAGGTTGATCTACCCCAAGTTGCTGACGAATATTTTCAATCTGTTCAGGGTTTGCCATTTTTCCAGCAAGGATATAAGCAGGATCTCCGCCCACCCAGTTAAATAGAAAGAAAATCAGCAACACGACTCCCAACATGGTCGGAATCATTTGCCATATACGGCGCGTGATATATGCCAGCATAGTTCTAATTCCTTTTAATCACGTTGACCGGTAATTTCTTGAAAGAATGCCTTGTTATCCGGTTCTCTGCCCAAGAAATCAACCACCAGCTGCTCTGCTTTCTTTTGCCCACCTTGTGACAAAATCGCTTTACGATAACGTGCTCCAACCTCTGGATTATTTAAGTTATCGCCAAAAGCAGAAAGCATGTCTAAGGCCATCACTTCAGACCACATATAGCCATAATAGCCGACTTGGTATCCGCCCATAATATGACCAAATTGTCCTGGGAATTCTGTGGTCGGCACATACCCTAAGGCGGTTTGGTTTTCGAGTTTTTTCCATACATCTAAAGGCTGGGTTTTTAAAGCATCTGCGGTATGCAGTGCCATATCATATTGTGCATATAAGGTTTGACGAGAATAGAACAAACCACGACCATAATTTTTAACGGCTTTTAATTTACCAATCAATTCATCATCGACACGTGGACAGGCTGGTTTGCAATAATCGGCTAAGGTCGACAGCGTTTCTTTACGGCGTGCCCATTCTTCATACATCTGTGACGGTGCTTCAACAAAATCTCGCTCGACTGAGGTACCAGATTGCGAGGCATAACGGGTGTTTGACAAAATTCCATGTAAAGCATGTCCAAACTCATGCACAAAAGTTTCCAGTTCATCACTGTTTAAACCTTTGCGGTTAAAGTTGGTGACTAAGGCTGAAATCGGTTTACGCTGGGTCAGGGTACTGCCACCCTTAACGCCCCACACCGCTGCATGACCATACTTTCCTTCACGTGGAAATTTATCGATATATAAACCACCTAAAAGCTGACCTGTTTTCTGATCTGTGACATCGTAATATTCAACTTCATCTTGCCAGACATCAACTTTGGCAGGCTTAAATTCAATCCCATATAGATTTGATGAAATTGCAAATAACCAATCTTGTGATGCTTGGGTCGGAAAATATTCGCGCATTTTTTCTTGGTCAATTTTGTACTTTTCTTGACGCAATTTTTCGCTCCAATAGCCCTCACTCCAACGGTTAATTTCCGCTTTTTCCACTGGGATATTTAAGGTCTTGGTTTTAAATTCACGCAGTGTTTGCACTTCTTTTTTCTCTAATGGCGCAACCGTACTATGTACCTCATTGAGGAATTTATTGACCGTTTCAGGATTCTTGGCCATACGGTTTTTCAATGCCCAATCGGCATAACTGGCTTTACCAAATAATTGTGCAAGTTCATGCCGTAGATCAATCGCCTGTTTAAGCAACACTAAATTCTTTTCAGTACCACGGCGGGTATAAGCAATTTGATAACGTTTACGTGCATCATCACTGTCTGCCAATTCCATAAAAGGACGGTATTCTGGGTAGTCAAAGCCCAATAGATAATTGCCTTTTTCATTTTTCTTTAGATTGGCAATATAACTTTCTGGTAAGCCTTTTAGCTCGGCTGGGGTAAATTCTAATTTTACAGGATTATCTCGAATGTTGCGGGCATATTCTTGTTGAATCTTGGTCAATTCATCTAAAATCACTTTTAAACGTGCTTGTTTTTCTGCGGGAAGTTGTACCCCTGTATCTTCAAAACCATCTAAAATATCTTGGCGATATTTTCGGTCAATCTCATCACTGGCTTTGGTTTTTTTAATTTGCTGATAAAGTTTCCCGTCTTGGTACACTTCAGTTTGGAACTGACTGATTTTAACTTCGCAATCTTCTGCGGCTTTACGTAAATCTGCGCTTGGGTCAACATTACTGGCTAAATTAATTGGCCCATAAAAATCTTCAAACTCTGCAAAAATTTGATCCCACTTTGCCAATACTGCTCCAGCAGGCGCATTATTTTTGAGTTTAACTTTGGCAAATTCAGCCAACTTGGTTTTAACATCTGCAATTTTTGCATCACATTGGGCAGGGATATCTTTGGCCTGAAACTTGGGTAAAGTACTGCGTTCGGTTTCTGCAAAGGCCCATTGCCCCATACCCATTGACAACATACAAAGTGTGGTTAATTTAAATCGCTTCATTTTCATTTTCTCCAATCTTTCATTTATTCATTTTCAAATTTCAATCTGTTTATTTTTAAGCTTTTGATAGAGGTTATTTTTTCATATCAAAATACATCCATTCCGATGGAATAATCGGATGCTTTTTAAAGCCGATGACACGCGGTTGCGCCAAAGCATTGCGATAACGCGTCGATGCCATTTGTACCGGCATATACACTTCTAATATCCGCGCCATCTTATGATATAAAGCATCACGCTCAGGACCCGGTTTCAATTTTTGGGTTTGTTCATATAAGCGATCATATTCAGGAATTTTCATGCATGCACTATTGGTTGCATGGATATTCTTTCCATAAAACAGCTGCATAAAGTTATCGGCATCGGGATAGTCAGCAATCCAAGCTGATCCCTTAAACATGGTTTTGCATTGTTTTTCAGCTTTTAAACCTTCCGCAAAAGGCAAGGATTTGGTGGTCATTTTGACCTTGATATTGTCTAAGGTCTTTTTCCAAAATTCAGCACTTTGCTGACTACGTGTACTATTTCCATAAACAGTTAATTCGATCAGCAAGGGTTTGCCATTCGGCAAGGTACGCCAGCCATCGGCAGCAACCTTATAGTGATAACGATCTAACAGTAAATTGGCCGCTTTGACGGAATAAGGAATACTGGTTTTATAATTTGGATCATGCCCAATCACCCCATAAGGGATAGGGAATTGTAAGCGCTGTGCATCACCCTTCATCAAAATCTTAATTTGATTATCAGGTGAAAAGGCCATTGCCATGGCACGGCGTAAAGCAATTTTTTCTTTACTCAAACCACCAACAACAGGGTTTTGCATATTCCAGTAATAATAATCAATTGAAGGATCAGCAATACGGGAAAGTTGAATACCTTTTTTGGCAAGTTCGGGTTTAAGCTGACCGTCTTGGATGGCTTGAACACTGAGATCACCATCCAGCACAAATAAATCAGTTTCATCTTTACTAAATGATAACCAGCGTGATTGTGATTCTTCCATCACTTGAATATCGACCACACCGATTTGCGGCATTTTTTTGCCTTTCATCGCATCTACAATTTTTTGATCTTCTGGCGTGGATGCTTTGAAATCCCAAACATAACCACGATAATCTGGATTGGCTTTCAGGATAATCCGTGAGCCAGGTGTCCATTTTGCCAAGACATAGGGACCCGTTCCGACAGGATGGGCCATGGCAAAACCAGACCGATCTCGATAGTGTTCAATCACTTCTCGTGCAACTGCGCCAGCTGGTTGATGTGCCAACAGCATTGGGAAGTTTTGATCCACTTGTTTTAGTTTAATCACCAAGGTATAACGATCTGTGGCCTGAAGCCCTGCAACAGGTAAATCATAATTAAACTTGCCTGTTTTTTTAGCTTGCTCAAGCACTTTGTCCATGCCTAGAATTTTGTCATCAAACAACCAACTATTGGGCGAATGCAAACTTGGGTCTAACAACCGTTTATAAGAATAAACATAGTCTTGCGCGGTTAATTCACGTGCTTTGCCTTTAAATACAGGATCTTTGGCAAAATAAATTCCTTTTTGAATTTTAAAAGTATAGGTTAAACCATCAGCACTGACTTCAGGCAGGCTTACCGCGGTACGGGGTACTAATTTGGCGGGTGTTGCTAAATAATCGTAGGTATATAAGCCTTCAAATATTGAATTATGCACATGCGCAGAATAAAGATCTTGTGTGCCTGCTGGATCAAAACCCGTTTCTGCAACGGGGAAAACATAACGTAAAACTTTATTTGGATCCGCTGGGCTTTTGGCAAATACATTCATCGTGCCTGTCAGGAGCATACCGCCCAAGAATGCACTGACCCCAATCTGCTTTAACTTTTGATTTAAATCATCCTTCATCATTTTATTCAACTTCATCTGGTTATTTTTTAACTGGCTGAACATCAAGGTATTGCCAAACGGTATTGATCATTGGATGTGCTTTATAGCCTTGAACTTGTGGTTGCAACAGCCAATTGCGAATACGGGTACTATGAATAATCCAAGGGTTATCTGCCTCTATCTGCCGACTGATTTTTTCATAAAATGGCGTTCGTTGTTGTGGCGGTAAAGTTAACGCTTGCTGATACAGTGCATCATAAGCTTTAGATTGATAGCAACTTAAATTTCCTTTGCCTGAGTTCGGACCATAAAGCAATTGGGCAAAATTTTCTCCTTCAGGAAAATCAGCAATCCATGCCCCACCCCAAATCATATGTTTACATTGCATGGCCTCTTTTAAATTATCGGCAAAATTACTGACCTTAAACTCAACTCGCACCCCAATAGCATCTAAGTTTTTCTTCCATAACTCAGAATGAATGACTGAGCTTGAGCTATTTTCAGTATTATATTTCAGCGTAAACGACTGCCCGTTGGGTAAAGTTCGATAACCATCTTTGCCTTTCTTATAACCAAATCGATCCAGTAATTTATTGGCCAATAACGGATTATAGGCAATACTACTTCTATATTGAGCATTGTGCCCTTGCACCCCATCTGGTACCAACATTTCAGCTCTAACCGCTTGACCTTTATAAAGTTGCTTAATCGCTTCCTGTTGGTTATATGCCAATGTAATGGCACGGCGTAGTGCTATTTTGTCTAGACTATACCCCCCCACAATCGGATCTTTCATATTGAACATGGTATAGGTGATTTCAGGGTCTTTATTGGGAAAATGTTGAATGCCCTGTTGTTTAAGTTCTGGTTTTAATTGTGTGCCGTTTAAAGCCTGTGGAACCGCATTTGAGGTTAATTTGTCAAAATCCAATTGGCCTGACTTAAACGCCAACCACCTTGACTGTTCTTCCTCAATAATACTCACGACAACCTTACCGACTTGAGGCATTTTTTTACCCGACATCTCTTTGACAAGTTGGTTATCCCATGCCGTTCCTGTCGATTTATAATTCCAAATAAAGCCACGATAGTCAGGATTTGCCACCAGCTCAATTTTACTGCGTGGTACGTATTTACTCAGTTGATAAGCGCCTGTACCTACAGGATGCTGCCCGATACGATCACCATAAAACTCAACAACTTCACGCGCTGTTCCGCTAAAAGTGACATAGGCCAAAATATAAGGGAAATTATAATCTGCACGGGTTAAGGTAAATTGCAGGGTGTATTTGTCTAAAGCTTTAAGCCCTGCAATGGGCGCATCATAATTAAACTTGCCTGTCTTTTTCGCATTGGCAACCACTTGCTCTAAACCTTGGATTTTGCCATCAATAAAAGAATAGGTAGGCGAATGGTTTTTCGGATCACTCACACGTTGAATCGAATAAATATAATCTTGGGCAGTCAATTCACGTCGTTTGCCTTTGAACGCAGGATCATCGGTAAAATAAATGCCGGGTTGTATTTTAAAAGTATAGACCTTGCCCTCTTGTTCTATTTTTGGCAATGCTTGTGCCGTATTGGGCACCAATACCACGGGACGAGCCAGATAATCATATTTGAGTAAGGGTTCAAATATCGCCTCTGCTATATTTCCACTGTAGAAATTATAGGTTTTCACCATATCAAAACCATCATCTGGTGCTTCAAAAGCCAAATTCAGGATTTTATTCGGTTGTGCAGGCGTTTTCGCAATCGCCATTTCCCCACAACCCATTGCACCGACCAACAACGCAAATTGTAAAAGCTTGGATTCCAAATTCACACCTATGTATTTTTATTCATCAAATTATTTAAACAGAATACTGGCAGCACCATCATCCTGTCGATTGCTGCTTTGGTGCCGAACCAGAACGTTAAATTAACAATAGTGAAAAATTGAACGATATAACAGTATTAAATACAAAGCGAATATCATGCCACTACACTTACCCCTTCTAAATTTTGTTTATTTTTACCGTAATAAAATTACGTTTACTTAATGTACTCAAATCCATTCTTCGCCATAAAAATAGGCAGAAAAATCAAATAACTTTAATTTTTTTATAATTAAAAATTTATATTTAGCGTCCATAAATGAAATTATCTCCCAAACTTAACTTACTCGTATTTAGTCATAAACCAATCAATACATTTAACATAAGTAACGTAAATCTTGAGCATTTTTTTGTATATTGTTAAAACATATAATGAGATAGTTGGCATACTTAAATTGCTAAAAACAATGTAACAATATTACGAAGTAGAAAAGGATGTCTAAAAATATAAACCGAGATTTAAATATTTACGCTTTGATGGCTGATTCGGTATAGTTTTGGAAAGCTACCATACCCTGAATACAAATGAATTTCGGGTCAAAATTCTTTTGATAAAATGACTGACTCTATAGATAAAGTGATTATCTCACTTTCACTCACACCTAAAAAAGCCAGCATCTGCTGGCTGATCATCGACATGGAATCAATTAAGTGATTTTAAATGCCAAAGAAATGGCTTGATCTTGTTGTTCAGGATCAGGCCATTTTTGTGAAACAGATTTTAACTTGGTATAGAAACGAGCGGCATCTGGACCATATAAATGCGACTCACCAAATTTTGAACGTCGCAAACCACCAAAGTTAAAATAACTCACTGGGAGTGGTACAGGCACATTAACACCAATCATGCCCGACTCAACTTCCATAAAGAAGCGATGTGCTGACTTTCCATCACGGGTAAAAATCACCGAACCATTGCCATATTCATGGCTATTGGTCACAGCAATTGCCTCATCTAAACTATTGACGCGTAAAATTCCTCGCGCTGGGCCAAAAACCTCTTGTTGATAAAAATCCATATCCATAGATAAATAATCAAATAAAGTTGGTCCGATATAATAGCCATTGGCATACTCTGGATGTTTAAAATCACGACCATCCACCACCAACTCAGCACCATCTGCAATACATTGATCAATTGCCTTTAAAACAGATTGTTGCGATTGCGCACTAATCACCGCACCAAAATCTGCAGTCGGATCATTGTATGCGCCAACTTTCAATGCTTTGATTTTTTCTACGATACGTTGGCGTAAGTGATCTGCCGTTTCAGCACCTACGGGAATCAGCAGTGATACCGCCATACAACGCTGACTGGCTGAACCAAACCCTGCTGAAACAAAGGCATTTGCAGCCGCTTCAAGATCGGCATCAGGCATCACCACCATGTGATTTTTCCCGCCAGTAAATGCTGCAACACGTTTGTTATGTGAGGTGCCTTTTTGGTAAACATATTCACCAATCTGTGTAGAGCCCACAAAGCTCACAGCCGCGATTTCAGGATGTTCAAGTAATGCATCGACTGCTGTTTTATCCCCTTGTACAACATTAAATACATCGTCTGGAAGACCCGCTTCTTTCCATAACTCTGCAAAAAATAATGCAGCCGAGGGCACTTTTTCAGACGGTTTCCAAACTACTGAATTCCCCACAGAAACAGCCATTGCCATCATGACAGCAGGAATCATGATGGGAAAATTAAACGGGGTAATACATCCCACCACACCCACAGGAACCCGTACAGAAAACACATCGATGTCGCCAGCAACATTACGTGCATATTCACCCTTAGTAATCTGTGGGGCATTACAAGCAAATTCAATTCCTTCAATCGCACGGCCAATTTCACCGATTGCATCGGCAATGGTTTTGCCATGTTCACGACCAATGATTTCTGCCAATTCAGCCGTTTTGGCAATCATTAATTCACGTAATTTAAATAGAACTTGCAAGCGTGTAGCATGTGAAGCTTTTGCCCATTTTTTTGCATTTGCTGATGTGGCGGCTTTCACCGCAGTATCAATCACTGTTGCATCACCATAAGCACAACGCGCAATTTCTTCACCCGTAGAGGGATTAAATACTGGGCCTGAATGTTGAGTTTCTGTGATATGACGGCCTGAAATATAATGTCCGATCAAAGTATTCATCCTGATTTTTCCTTCACGCTGATACTGAAACTAAATTTAAAATGCTACTGAAGTCGGTCTTTCCATGACCGTTTTGGCGAGAAAGCCCCATATTCCCAAGACTGATAAAGGAAATATTCATATTCATTCCTGAAAATTAAGCGTGGTAAATTGAATGATTGATTGCAATGCTGTGCTTTAAATCACTGCTTTGCATTAAACAGACAATTTGCTTTTCACTGATTTACGTTGTCTCGCGGGGCTAAGATCATCACGCTTCATAAAGAAGCTACAGAAGATTGCGAAAATCGCCATGCTCATGATGTAGGTAATAATCAAATGCGGGCTACCATTACCAATACTTAGTAGTTTGGTGGCGATCAATGGTGCGAGTCCACCGCCTAATACACCTGCGAATTGAACTGAAATCGAGATACCACTGTAGCGAATTTCGGCAGGAAACTGTCGAGCAAATAACTGAGACTGTGGCGCATACATGATCGGAAACACCACGCCGATTGCTAAAACAATTGCGGTCCATACCAAGACTGGGTCCTTGGTATCCAACATGCTAAAGAACGGATAGCAATACAATGCAAGGACCACTAGACCAAACATAAACATATTACGCTGCCCAACTTTGTCGGATAGATGTCCACACAATGGCGTCATCACCATGATTAAGCCTGCACCACAAATCGTTGCAAACAAAATGTCTTGGCGAGGAATACCCAACTTGGTTGTGGTGTAGGCTAAGGCAAAAGTAGAGGCAATATAAAACCATGCATTTTCAGCAGCACGGGCAAAGATAATCGTGAGTAATTCGCGTGGATGATTTTTAAAGACCTGCATTGCTGGAACTTTAACTTCTTGTGCTTGTTGTTTTACTTTTTCAAAATCGGGTGACTCAGGCACTTTGACACGGATATACCAACCCACACCTAACAATAAAATGCTGGCAAGGAAAGGCAGACGCCAGCCCCAACTAAATAGACTTGCTTCGGGTAAAAGTGAAACCAAACCCAATGCGATAGAGGCCAACATTAAACCACCACCAGCACTTGCTTGAGGTAGACTGCCCCAAAAGCCTTTACCGCCTTCAGGAGCATGCTCCACAGCCATCAACACGGCACCGCCCCACTCGCCGCCCATTGCCATACCTTGAACAAAACGCAAAATCACCAGAAAAAATGTCGCCCAATATCCAATACTTTCGTAGGTTGGCAATAGGCCAATTAAAACGGTAGGAATCCCCATCATAATCAGCGTGGTTAGCAGCATGGTTTTCCGACCAATTTTGTCTCCAAAATGACCAAAGATAATGCCTCCCAACGGACGTCCAATAAAGCCAACAGCGTATGTGGCAAACGCGGCCAATACACCTGTTAATGGATCAAGATTGGGGAAAAACAGTTTATTGAAAATTAATGCTGCGGCTGCACCGTAAATAAAAAAGTCGTACCACTCGATTGTCGTTCCGACCATGCTGGAGATACCCGCCAGACGGTGTGAAGACTTTTTCGGTTGTTGAGGACTTGATCCTTGTATATGCTCCATCGCTACCTCGCCCAATTCTTAGTATTGTCATCCATTCACCACCTTAGAGATAATCCATCCTGATTATATTCATTAAGGTGATCTAATTCTTTTTACACAAATAACTTAAAATAAGAAGCCAAGATTAATATTGATTTATCCTAATAAAAAATTCTAAATAACCTGAGTGCCTCTCATCATCAATGTGAATCAATTGCTTTTTTCAGTCAACACCCTTAATTACTTAAGTAGTTTTTAAAATTTAATAAATAATTTAAATACAATTACTTATATAAAAACATACCAATATAGACTAAAGTTAAATATAAAAAATGTGATCCATTACAAACTATTCAAAATGCTAAGTTTATATGTATAACAACACAAAAATAATCTATTTAGTTTTCATCATATTATAAAAAATCAACGATCGAATACTTGTTATTTCTCGCTATCACGTTATATTCATTATTATACTAAGTAAGGATGCTTATTATGAACTATAATAAAATCGCATTTGATTTTAGCCCTGCACCGATTGTTGTATTAAGTTATCGACACATGATGGAAATGAATGCTGCATTTGCCAATCTATTTGGCTATGAGCGTGGTGAATTAATTGAGCAATCCATAGTCAAAATTTTTCCTAGCCTTGAAGATTATGAAAAGGTCGGGAATGATGCATTGCAAAGCTTATTGTTAAAAAAAAGCCATTATTATTCTGATCAGCGCTTTATGCAGCACAAAAATGGCGAAATCTTTTGGACACATACCCATGGGCAAACCTTAACACCTGAAGATCCCTTTAAATTAATGGTCTGGCATTTTGAACGTAAAGATCAGGTGCTGTCTTCTAAGCAAAAATTGACTAAACGTGAATCAGAAATTACCCAATTGATTGTCAATGGATTTACCTGTAAAGAAATTGCACGAAAATTAGAGCTGTCGCATCGGACCATAGAAGTACATAAAGCAAATTTAATGAAAAAGTTGGGCGTTCGCTCCAAAGCAGAACTAACCTCAAAAATTATCATTCGAGAAAAATGATATAGACAAAAAAATGATCACAGTTGAATTGCTGTGATCATTGATGAACCTCAAAAAAATTAAGCTTTTTTCACAAATTCTGACTTTAACTTCATGGGACCAATACCATCAATTTTACAATCAATATCATGCCCATCATTACTGTCTACCAGTAAACGAATACTTTTGACTTTGGTTCCTACTTTAACCACTGCAGAAGAACCTTTAATTTTTAAGTCTTTAATCACTGTCACTGAATCGCCATCTGCCAAGATATTGCCAACAGCATCTTTAATCGTCACGCTGTCATCTGCTGTTACTTGCTCGCCATCTTTCCATTCATAACTACATTCTGGGCAAATCAATAAATCGCTATCTTGATAGGTATATTCTGAATTACATTTTGGACAATGTGGCAAAGACATAATAAGCTCAACTTCGGTTCAAATCACAATCATAGCATTTTAAGATTTTTCATCAACTTAAAAACCATAATAAATATAAGGAATAATTTAAAATCAACCGCGATCAATAAAACTAGGCTTTATGATTTAGAACATCCAACAAAACACTGACATGATTTCGCCCTTGATTTTTGGCCGCCGTTAATAAGGTTATAGGACCTTGTGCTATAAGTTTCCGCAGCTCTTCTAATTGTACTGTAACCTGTGATAATTCAACGCGATAACGTTGTTGAAACTCATCCCAACGGTTTTCGCTATCCTCGTGATACCATTTTCTGAGTTCATTGGACGGGGTAATTTCTTTCGGCCATAAGTCAATCTTAGCATCATCTTTTTTAATACCACGTGGCCACAAACGATCAACCAAAATTCGTTGACCATCTGTTTCTGAAACCGCATCATAAATTCGTTTGCTATAAATCGTCATTGTTATTCCGAACCGAAGTTATTCTAAAATTATTCCAAATGATGAGAAATATGGTTGTGTAAAGTGACAATGTGGGAATAAAAACACATTGTCCCCCATCACAGCTTAGCCTGCAAACATAGGCGAGGCTTGGTGCTTACTCAGGCAAGCAATGATTGAATTGTATTGCCCGTTTAATGGATGATAGATGAATGATATAAATACCAAAGCAGATCTATAGCGATAGTTTATAGGTCACTCACTCGAGTTTATTGATCTGGAATTGTTGGATTGACCAAGAGACCAAGTAATTGCAAAGACTCTTGCCATCCCAAATAACAAGCCTCAACAGGAATCACTTTAGGAATACCTGACTGGGTAATATTGACTTCCGTTCCGACAAGCACACCTTTTATTTCAATGATTACTTCAATTTCGCCAGCGAGTTCAGGATTATCAAATCGATCAAAATATCGTATGCGTTGGTTGGGAATCAGCTCTGCATAAGTTCCACCAAATGAATGGATTGTACCTGTAGAGAAATTGGTAAATGACATTCGATAAGAACCACCAACCGTTGCATCCATTTGATGAAGTTTTGCTGTAAAACCATGTGGAGGCATCCACTTTACAATTGCATCTGGGTCTAAGAAAGCTTTATAGACTCGCTCTGGTGGTGCACTAAAAACGCGATGCAACTTTACCGTATTACTCATACTCATATCCTTGACTATTATTGTTGTTGAAAATCAAGTTTAGCGCTGTACAAAGCTTTCATTTGTATGGTTTGAGTAGTCTGAAACTTAAAAAAAAGCATATCAACAAGGATATGCTTTTAAAACAATATGCGTCGTCTAAAGACCATTATTCTTCATCGTCTTCATCATCAAATATATAGGTTGTACATCCCCAACCATCATATTCACCTTCAAACTGCTCAGCAATTTTACTAAACCATTGCTCTAAATCAACAACATCTTCGTAGTCTGGAATCAGATGAACATAAACCGTAATCACCCATTCATTAGGCTGCACTTCTTCATCCAAATACAGCGAAATTTTTTGCTCTTCGTGTAAAAGATAGATTGCACATTTTTCAGCAAGTTCTTGTGTTTTAAAATACACAGAAAACTCGATTTCATGTACCTCTTCTAAATCATCACCATCTTCGTGCATTTGCCAAAGTAGATTACCGTTATCATCTTCTGGGAATTTTTCAAAATCACGAGTCATGGCCAAGCCCTCTTTTAAGGTTATAAATATTATGACTTTTACAATAGCAAAGTTTTATGACAGTTTTAAAATATTGCCTATTCGCACACAAATTACTACTTTTATTTGGCATCAATTTGTAATAAAAATTGAATTAATTCTATGATTAGGGTCTGTTGTTGATCAATATTCATTGATGATTAAACCAATAATGAAAGGTGCATGATGCCAAACTTTAACCCACAACAACGACAAGAAATTCTGTTACTGATTCAACAAGGTCGTAAAGTTGAAGCAGTTAAATGGGTCAAAGACCATTCAGATTTAGGCTTAAAAGAAGCCAAGGATTATGTAGAAAATCTGACAGAAAACGCATACAACTTCGCATTTGCAGATACAGCTCAAAGTGATAGTTCCCGTGATATACACTTGCAAATTCCTCAACAAGACATCCTTTCCCTAATCCAACAAAATCGTAAAATTGAAGCGATTAAACTGGTCATGGAAAATTCAAACCTTGGGCTAAAAGATGCCAAAGACTTTGTAGAACAGCTCACTGAAAATCCCAATTTAGCAATCAATCAGTTTCAGTTCGATGATGATTTTTATGACAGTCAGCATCCTCGCTATAAGACAATTCAGTCAAATTTTGAAACTGGTGAAATCTATGTGTTATATCAAGATCATCAAAAAGTGTTGATTGATGAACATCATCCTGACTGGGATGAAATTATGCGTCATTTTACACAAGGTGAAACATATGATTCGGCTGCTGCCTATATTGCTGCGATGAAAGCCAAAGCACGTGATAGTGCTGTCAATTCGACACATAATGTTCAACCAATTCCCCGCCCATCCAGCGCAACAACCCAACCTGTCGGTATTGAAGATCAAACCAAGAAAAAAGGCTTACCTATTTTTATGCTTGTTGTGATTGTGATTGTTGCTGTGATTGCCTATCAATTTTTTATCAAGCAATAAGATGCAACACCGCGATAAAATTTAACACGGCAATAAAATTGAATATGCAATGCAGGATGATTAATAAAGTTTAAAACAGTCAAAAGAAAGCCATTCAACTAAACGCTATTGTTCTCATCATTTAAATTATTCGAGATGCGTATGTACCAATTGAATCAAACACAATTACAAACATTGCTTGATCTGCTTGAACACCATCAAACAGAACAGGCTGAACAATTCCTTATTGCACACCTTCAGCTAGATCCAACCGCAGCAAAAAATTTAGTCCGCATCCTGCATGAATCACCAGATGCGCTTCAGGCTTTTAAAGCAAACCCTCAAATTTTATCGGGAGAAATGCCGAATATAAAAAATGAAAGCAAATCTTTTGAATTCAACTTTTCATCTAGTACGGTGAAAATGACCAATCAGGATGGTAAGACCATTGAAATCAATGATCAACATCCCGACTGGCAAGAGATCAAAAAACAATTCCAAATCGATTTGACTCAACCAGATGCTTTATCCAAATTTGCCGAAAACTTTATGCAAGGACAGACGCAAAATACCTCATCACAAGCAAAGTCTTCATCTTATGATTCAACAAGCCCTACTCACGCTTCGGTTCAAACCTCAGGGGTGGAAGACTTGAGTCATCAGAATAAGTCCAGCAGCATGCTGTTATTGATTGGGTTTCTTGTTTTGATTGGGATTGCAGCCTTTTACTATTTTAAAACATGATTGATCAGTATGAAATTTAACTCAGCTCAATAATATCAATGGTTGGTGGTACTCTAAACCGAAAAGGTACACCCACCATACCGGTACCGACACTGACAAATACATCGGCATTTTCATGCTGATACAAGCCTCGTTTATGACCAAGGATAGAAACTTTTTTCATCACATAACTGGTCAACCACGGCAATTCAACTTGCCCGCCATGTGTATGCCCTGACAGCATCAACGGACGTGTAGGCAACTGTGGCACCATATCTACCGTATCGGGGTTATGTGACAAAATTAACCACGGCTTGTCTTGAGGTAAATCGGGCATATAACGCATATCCGCCTTGCCTGCCCATAAGTCCCCAACACCAATTAAGCGAAAATCATCAAATTCAACAATTTTACCTTCAATATCCATCACGTTATTGGCCTCTAAGGCACTGGCCAATAAGGCTTGAATCGGTGGTCCTGGATACTGCTCATCATGATTACCATTTACTGAATAAACCGGAGCTTCGATCTCTTTTAAAATCGCCAATTCTTCAACCAATTTATTTTCAGGTTCATAGGTCCAATCCCCTGCAACCACGACAAAATCGGGTTGAGCCAAATTAATTTTTTTGACAATTGTTTTAAGCTGACGCTCATGTCCAGAAAACAGACCAATGTGTAAATCTGCAAGCAACGCAACTTTAATCGGTTGAGTAAAGGCTTTCTCCTGCCCCAACGAATATTGTATATGCTGAACATGAACCCGATGTGGTTCAATAAAGCGTGCATAAATCAGCAATGCACTAAGCAAGAAAATAAAAATACTTTCGTGTAGTGAGAATTTTCCGATATAACCTGCATAAATGCTAAAAAATAACAACGGAATTAATAAATAAGACAGGTAGAATGCCAGTAAATGGACGAAAGACTTAAAAGGATGGATCGTTTCAGTTCTAGATTGACTTAACCAGGCTTGGCTTATTCCCCATATCGCAAGCACAATGAAGCAGAGATAAAAAATTGATGTAACAGTTAGGGTTGGAAACATATTCAATCTCGCAAGTCGCGTGTACTTGTCATCTCTTTATTTATCTTTTGAAAAGGCTACATTGGCATTTCATAAATGGATTGCATTTCGGCAAACATCGACGAATTGTCAATATATCCTCAGGCAATTATACTCTAGCTCTGAGAAATCTTAGAAAATATTATGCAAAGAACGATCAATCGTAATACCCAATTACAGCAAAAAGCTCACAATCACCATGCTTCAAAATATTGGGTGATGATCGGTTCTTGCCTATTACTCAGCCTTTCTGCCTGCTCAACCCTACCTCGACAAGAAAATATTAAACCCGAATATGCCTACGATATAGACACCAAAGACACCCCTTTGGCGCAAATTATTTCTCCATTAAAAGCGCAAAACCCTGAGTTAACCGGTTATCACGTTCTTTATGATCCGCTGGAAGCAATCGCAGCACGCATCAATTTAATTGAAAAAGCACAAAAAACTTTAGATTTGCAATATTACATTTGGGACAATGACAAAATTGGCTCATTGGCTTTATACAAAATTATTGAAGCCGCAGATCGCGGTGTTAAAGTTCGTTTACTGATTGATGATAATAATGCTAAACAAATGGAAGGGGTTTATCTCGCCTTAGATCAACACCCAAACATTGAAGTAAAACTATTTAACCCTTACCGTTTTAGAAGTATTCGCCCCATAGACATGGTGCTGGATTTAAAACGTATCAATCGTCGCATGCATAACAAGACCTTTACTGCTGACAATCAAATTTCATTAATTGGCGGGCGTAATATGAGTAATCAATATTATAACGTCAGTGATAATTACCAATTTTCAGATGTAGATGTCATGCTGGTGGGTCAAGCGGTAGATGATATTACCCACTCCTTTGACGAATACTGGAATCATAGCTACGCTTATCCGGTGAGAAATATTGTCAATCACAGTACCTACACCTTACGTTATGACAGCCTAAAAGAACAATTAACCCATCATTACCAAGAAATTACGGTTCAAAATTATTTGAATTTAAGTAATCGCACCCATGCTTTTGATCAGTGGCTCAATCAGAATATTCAACTAGATTGGGTCAAAGCAGAGGTGGTCAAAGATGCTCCTGATAAAATTCAGGCCAAGGCCAAAAAAGAACAGCATCTTAACTTCCAAATGGTGAAGCGCTTAGATATCCCGACTCAAAATGTCGATCTGATTTCTGCTTATTTTGTTCCGCAAAAAAAAGGGGCAAAGAAACTGGTTGAGTTGGCAGATGAGGGCGTTAAAGTACGTGTCCTGACCAACTCATTTAAAGCCAATGATGTCGCGTTGGTGCATGCATTTTATGCAAAATATCGAGATAATTTATTAAAAAATGGTGTCGAGCTTTATGAGTTTCTGCCTGCCGTTTCTGAAGAGAATCTCTATGCCAATTCAGAAGAAATCTCAAAGAAAGCCAAAGTTAGCTTAAAAGGCTTAAGCCGTTCTAGCTTGCATGCCAAACTGATGGCTGTAGATAATAAACAAGTGTTTATTGGCTCATTTAATTTCGACCCACGTTCAGCCAACTTAAATACTGAGATTGGGGTCATTATCAATAGTCCACCGTTGGCGATTGCTGTACATAAAACTATGGACGATAATTTAAAAAAATATGCTTATAAGCTGGTTTTAGATTCACAGAATAAAATCAACTGGCTCAAAGAAACGCCTCAAGGCATTGTCACTTTAAGAAAAGAGCCAAAAATGAAGTGGTGGCAAAAAGCAGGAATTAAGGTGATTTCTTGGTTGCCGATTGAGGGCTTTATGTAATCCTGAATAGTTTCACATATATGGTATAAGCACTGAATAAGCAAAGTAAGACCATTCATGAAAATTTGCATAATACATGGTGTTTTCACTGCCTTATATTTTGAGAAAAGTTTAGATCGATTTGCGTAGGCGATGCTCTACTTTTCTCGGGCGAAAAGTAGCAAAAGCCCTTTGTTGGTCAAAGGGGATATCCTTATCGCCCTTGACCAACGGCGGCATCCATGCCGCCAAACGCGATAGCGATGTCAGGTAAAATCGGCTGATGGAAAAAGCAAAAACCATTTTATTTATGTCAAGTTAATAATATTGATCGGTATAATATCTAAAAAACGTTGAGCATGAGTGAGGCAATATCGTTGAGAAAAAATAATGCCTTCACTGTATTTTTGAATCTGGAATCAGGCGTCCTAACTTTTTCTTTTTCGAACAATCCTCGTTATGACTATGCTCCAGTGACAAATATTCTGCCTGCTGAGTAAAGACGTTTTATAAACCTACACACTCTCGCAGACAGCTTCCCTTGGCCTATTCAAAACAGTCAGAGACATCATTTTGAATAGATCGTTAATCTGTTAGGACTTCTTTCTGTAGATCTTCCAAACCTTTTTGCATCATCACTTGCACTTGTTGCGTCAGACTTTCAACCGTATGCCCTTCTGTTGCAATCGCCGGAAAGGTTTTGAGATGCGCTACAACCTTTGGCATTTCTAGCACAGCTTGGACATGTTCGACAAATGTGGTTTCGCCAATAAAAGGCACTACGGTATCTAATTGCCCATGTTGATTTACATAGCAAATCACACATACTTGTACGGGTTTCTTGGCTTCGATTGCCGCACCTAAGATCCGACCATGTACTTTTTTAACTTTTGAACCATCAGTGGTCGTTGCTTCAGGGAAAAACAACACTGGAATATCTTTACTTAAGAACTCAGCGATTTGCTCTCGAATACGCACCGAATCCCCTGAACCACGTTTAATAAATAAGGTTCCACCACCTTTAGCCAAATTGCCAAAAACTGGCCATTTTTCAATTTCAGCTTTCGCTAAAAAGAATACCCGTGCCCCTGAACCTAAAACAGCAATATCCAACCATGAAATATGATTACTCACCCACAATGCTGGTTCACGCGGAATATCGCCATGTACACGCACGTCGACATTAAATACTTCACTTAAACGGCGACAAAAATACTGAACATAACGGGTATTTTTAGGATTATTCGGATCTTTATAGAGTTGATGGCGGTAAACCAGATAAAAGCCTTCTGCAACAGCAGATGTTCCTGATACCAGTTTTTTACTGTACAAAAAGACTTTAGATAAAGCACTTAATTTCGATGATTTTGACTTTTTGATTGCTTGTTGTTGAGTCATAGATATTCACTAAACAAAATGTATGTCATATTAAACTGACACTATTGTATACATATCTAAATCAACTTGCATTCATCATAAAGACAACAACATTGATTTACTGTGCGAAATGAATAGCCAAATCAGCTCAACGCTAAATTGTAGCAAAATTTGCGCTCCATCAAGCAGCTATACATTTTTACTAAATTTTAACTCCCCCGTTAAAACAACAGGAAAACCCAAATTAAGATTTCACCATAAATTCATATATTTATAATTTTATTGCAATACTTTGCATACGGCTTAGGATTTCACACGGAATATCCTTTAGAATGATTTTTCTAATCTAATGTCTGAGTTTTACAATCTGTGGAATACTTTGATCAAAATCAAGGTGGTGAAAAAACCATTTTAGTCAGTGTGAATGTTCAAATCTTAGAAGATCTTGATGCAGAAGAATTTCGATTACTGGCTAAATCTGCGGGCGCGGATATATTAGAGCATTTAAGCGTACAACGGATTAAACCCGATCCTAAGTTCTTTATTGGTTCAGGTAAAGCAGAAGAAATTGCTGAACAAGTTGAGGCAGATGAAGTGGAGTTGGTTATTTTCGACCAAGCGCTTTCACCCGCTCAGGAACGTAATTTAGAACGTATTTTAAAATGTCGTGTGATTGACCGTACGGGTTTGATTCTTGATATTTTTGCGCAGCGTGCCCGTACCCATGAAGGTAAGCTGCAAGTTGAATTGGCTCAGTTGGATCATCTTTCATCACGTTTAGTCCGCAGTCGTAGCAATCTAGACAGTCAGAAAGGCGGTATTGGTCTACGTGGACCTGGTGAAACCTTACTTGAAACAGATCGACGTCTATTACGCATCCGTATGGAACAGCTCAAAGATCGTCTGGAAAAAGTCAGAAAAACCCGTATTCAAGGTCGTGCTGCTCGCCAAAAAGCCAATATCCCAACCGTGTCTTTGGTCGGTTATACCAATGCAGGCAAATCAACACTTTTTAATATTTTGGCAAATAGTGATGTTTATGCAGCGGATCAATTATTTGCCACACTCGATCCAACCTTACGCCGTTTAGATTGGGATGGTATTGGCACGCTTGTTCTTGCAGACACTGTTGGTTTTGTGCGCAATCTCGCTCATTCTTTAGTCGAATCCTTTAAGGCAACTTTGGAAGAAACTTTAGAAGCCTCTTTACTGTTACATATCATCGATTCGAGTAGTCCAGATGTCATGGAACAGATTGATGCTGTAGAAACGGTGTTAAATGAAATTGGCGCAGATGTTCCGATATTAAGAGTTTATAACAAGATCGATCAAAGCGGCGAAGAAGCCAAAATCATTTATGCCAAACCGCACCAACCTGAACGTGTTTATGTTTCAGCCCATACACAACAAGGTTTAGACTTGTTACGTAAAGCGGTCCATGAATGTTTGATGGGCCAAATTCAACGTTTTGAACTGCAATTAAAACCCGCTTATGGCAAGTTAAAAAATCAACTTTACGATCTTAACGTCATCGAATCTGAGCATTATGATGATGAAGGCAACTTACAATTGGTGGTTGCCATGGCACCACAAAAACTGGAACAGCTCATCAATCAGGCACATTTACCCCTCGTTGAAATCCTTGGAAATAAGGCAGAACAATTTAAAAGGCCGTTAGAAGAGTTTGAAATAAAGCGCTAAATCGGTTAAAACGTGAAAGATCAATTTTTATAAATAAACACACATGGATCAGTTAAAAGGTATCGATTGGCAAGCATGGATCTTCACAATAGGACTTATCATCTTCTTTCGTGAAGCTTCTGTGTTGGTGATGTCACAATTTAATCATCCTGAATTGGGCAATTTAACAGGTCTACTCAGCCTACTGTTTGTGTTGGTTTTATGGCGTAGATTCAAAAAAATCCCTGCCCGTCTGGTCGATACCAATAATAAATTAATGAGAGAAAGTGGCTTTGCCTTCCTACCGATATGTGCGGGTTCATTAATCATGCTGGTCAGTATGGGAAAAGAGATCCCCTTATTTCTGGTTGTGATGTTTGTCAGCACACTAATTCCACTCTGGATTTATGCAAAAATGGCGAAGAAGTGGCTATAGGAGGCTGATATGTTAAGTGTACTCACTGGGTTTTTAATCACGCTAATTGCCTATTTGGCAGCGAAACCAATTAATAAACGCTTTCCTCAAATTCCGCTGCTGGTCATTGGCATGTTTTTTGTGATTGGAATTTTAATGATCTTTAAAATTCCTTATGAAAAATACAATACTGATATGAATGGTCTATTTAGCCACCTACTCGGTTATGTCACTGTGGCCTTGGCTATTCCATTAGCGGCAATGCGTTATGATGATTTACCCCTGAAATCTGTTGTGGGGATCTTGGTGTTTGCCAGTATCAGTGCTGTCGCATTACCCATGAGCTTGGCTTATTTACTGCATATGTCGGAACCGACCATTATGGCCTTTGCTACACGTGCCGTGACTACGCCAATTGCAATCAATATTGCAACTTTATTGCACTCACCAGTCACATTGGTGATTTTGATCGTCATTTTATCGGGCGTGATTGGGGCCGCATTTTCATCGATTATTTTACGCAATATTAATGATGAACGCGCGTCTGGCTTGGCTTTAGGACTGGCTGCACATGCCATCGGAACGGCCCAAGCTTGGCAACGTGGCGCGGTTGCAGGTCGTTATGCAGCCTTTGGAATGGCAGTAAATGCGGTGTTCACAGCCATCTGGTTGCCAACCTTCATACTTTTTATAAAATAAATGTGATTTATTTTACTTTTCACATGATTGCCTAGAGTAATTATTCAGCTTAAGATGAACTATTCTTTCCCCCATTTTGATAAGGAATCAATAAATGAGGTTTAATAAGTTCATCTTAGGGACATTATTTTCTGTTTTAAGCTGTAGCAGTATGGCAAAAGATATCACTGGTACTTGGAAAAATATCGATGATAAAACTGGCTCATCTAAAGCTGTGCTTGAAATACGCAAAGAAGCCAATGGCACATATACCGGTAAAATCATCAAAATTACCCCACGTCCTGGTTATACCCCAAAAGAAACCTGTATAGACTGTCCAGCGCCTTATACCAATAAACCCATTTTAGGTATGGATGTTCTTAAAAATCTCAAACAAACCAGTGAAGAAGATTATGTCGGTGGAAAGATTATTGACCCACTTACAGGTAAAATTTACTCCATGAAAGCCAAACTCAACTCAAACGGTAATCGCTTGATGTTAAGAGGTTATGTGGGGGTGTCTGCACTTGGTCGTAGTCAAACTTGGATTCGTGAATAAGGTTTTATTCACTAATCACAACATTTAAACTTAAAAGAAAATAGGTATGCTTATGAAAAAAGGAATTTTCAGTTGTATGCTACTGGGAATGATCAGCTGGACACATGCAGCTGACATCACTGGCACATGGCGCACTGTTGATGATAAAACAGGTTATGTTCGTGCACATATTCAAATCGAGAAACTAAAAGATGATACTTATGTCGGGAAAATCATTAAAGATTTTCCTGCACCCGGTGAAACCGCTTTAACACAATGTCGCAATTGCCCCGCACCCTTTACCAATAAACCAATTATTGGCTTAACCATTTTACAAAAGTTAAAAGCTGATCCAAATAACCCAAACAACTATATTGGTGGTGAAGTTCTGGATCCTCGTGGAGGAAAAATTTATCACGGTAAAGCCCGCTTAAATGCGAGTGGAAACCGCCTAACCTTACGTGGCTATCTTGGTATTTCTCTGATTGGTCGAAGTCAGACATGGATTCGACAAGAATAATTTGCTTTTTAATTGATAGACAAACCCGCCATTTAAAAGATTAAAATCATTGAAAATGGCACATTAACACTGTGCTTGAATCTCGTGACATTATCCAAAATAAAAGCCACATGTTGTGGCTTTTATTCATCTCAAAAAACAGGATTATCGACACTAAAAAGTTTTTGATCTTCTAGTCGATAAGCCAGCAGTTGATGCCCCCAGACACAGCCACCATCTACATTTTGGATTTGCGCATTGATACGCTCACCTTGCAACGCTGCCCAATGTCCAAAAACGATTTGATGAGTTTTTGCTGTCTGTGATTCAAATTTAAACCATGGCTGAAAACCGACTGGCATCGGCTCATCTAAAGCATCTTTAAAGCTAAACTCTAAACGACCTTGTGCATCTGTCAGCCGCATACGGGTTAGATAATTGGTAATACAGCGTAAGCGAGCATGACCTTGTAAATCATCACCCCATAAATCTGGTTCAGTGCCATACATCTCTTTCAGAAATGAATCCAGTACAGCAAAGTCATCATGCGCTAAGACTGCTTGCACTTCTTTGGCCAACGCGGCAGTCTTTTCCGCATCCCAAATATTCGGGATACCCGCATGGGTCAAAATCGTCTTTTCATTGGGAAATAAACACAAAGGCTGTTTACGCAACCAATCAACCAATTCATCACTTTCTAAAGCATGAATGACATCATCAATATGGTCTTTTTCTTTGAGCTTTTTGATCCCACGTGCAACCGCCAGCAGATTTAAATCATGATTGCCAAGGACTGTCGCAGCATTGCCTTGTTCGCATAATTTTTTGATAAAGCGTAATGCACCCACTGAATTTTCACCACGTGCGATTAAATCGCCCGCAAACCAAATAAAATCTTGATCCGCATCGAACTGGATTTCTTTGAGTAGTGCTTTCAGTGCTTCAAAACACCCTTGTACATCACCAATCACATAATTATATCTGACTTTTTCCAGCGCCATTTAAGTCACCATTTGGTCAGATAATGCAACAAACTGAGCCAATGTTAAGGTTTCTGGGCGTGCCATTGGATCTACACCAGCATTTTCAAAACCATCTTCAACCAACATACCTTTTAAGCTATTACGTAATGTTTTTCGGCGTTGGGTAAACACATGCGATACCAAACGAGCCAAGGCTTTTTCACTTTTAGCAACAATTGGTTTAGTCGCATAAGGCTCTAAACGAAATACCGCAGATGTTACTTTTGGTGGTGGATTGAATGATCCCGGTGGTACTTCAAACAAGAACGTAGGTTTACAAAAGTATTGAATCATCACCGACAAACGCCCGTATTCTTTGGTGTTTGGAGATGCGGTAATACGATCAACCACTTCTTTTTGCAACATAAAATGCATGTCTTTGACTTTGTCACCAAATTCCAAGAGATGGAAAAGCAAAGGCGTTGAAATATTATAAGGTAGGTTTCCGACCACACGTAAAGGACGACCTTCCTGAAATAATTCAGTAAAATCATATTTTAACGCATCAGTTTCAATGATGGTGAGGCGTTCAGGATGTGGTACTCGACCCGGCAAGCCTGCTGCCAAGTCACGATCCAGTTCTAGCACAGTCAAAGCGTCACATTCACCATTTAAAGGTGAAGTTAAAGCGGCTAAACCCGGTCCAATTTCAACAATATTTTCCCCTGATCGTGGGGCAACAGAACGAACAATTTTGGCAATCACACGTTGGTCATGTAAGAAGTTTTGTCCAAAACGCTTACGCGTATGATGCCCTTCATCTTTAGGGTTTAGGGCATTAATTTGATACATAAAATTCTCCACATTGATTGATGACCACTATTGCGTATTCGACTCTAACTTGCTTAGGCTATTAAAGATTTCATCAGATTTAGTCACATTTTCACTCGCTGCTTTATATGCTAAAGCGAGATTCTCTGGTTTTCTAAGAAGATTCATAACCTCAGACTCTGAGATTTTCTTAACATCTTCTTGAATTGACTCTAAGCCCTCACGCATCTCTGCATCTTTAACACGATCTATACCCAGTTCAGTATTTCCTTTAAGTTGTGCTTCAAGGTAGATATTCAATACCTCAAGATCAGCCAGAAAATCTTCCATATTGATTGCTGAATCTTCATCACCTCTGGATATTTTTTGCATTGAACGTAATACACGCTCACCCAAAAAAACTTGATTTTTTGCAATGATAGCTTGAGTTGAAGGATAATTTAAGCGGACCATTCGATCTATCACTAAATTATATTCAGCTTGAATACCAGGTATAATCTCTTGAACAAAAATACTGAAGTCTTGTAAAGCCATTAGTTTATCTCGATGCTTTACCAGAAGATCAATATTAGCATTGATTGCTTCTCCGTCTTTAAGCATTTTATCCATGCCACTATGATTCGCATATTTTTTATGCACCATTGCCAATGCTTGATTAAATTTTTCTTGGCTGTTCTTTAAATTATCTACAGTGAGTGAACCAGCATATTGCACAACATCTTGTGACTGTCTTGGAATTTGCAGTGATAAAACCCTTAAATCACAAACACTGTGATCCATTGCAAGGTTCGAGCAAGCAGATAGCATAGCGGCGATCAATACAGCCGCTATGCTATTTTTTATGCAACGCTTCATGGATTGTGGTTTTATATGGTTGTTCTTATGCTTAATGATTGACATTACTAACTTTCCATCGATGTAAAATTTAAAAATTATTATTCAATAAAGTTAATTCGAGCGAGCGAGATCAAGCGCTAAATCGACAGCGACATGCAAACTTGAACTTTTTGCAAGGCCTGTACCTGCAAGGGAGAGCGCAGTACCATGATCAACTGAGGTACGAATAAAAGGCAAACCTAAAGTAATATTGATGGCTTCACCAAATCCCTGCGATTTTAACACAGGTAAACCTTGATCGTGATACATCGCCAAAACAGCATCAGTATCTTTTAAATGATCCACAGTAAATAAGGTATCAGCAGGCATACTTAAACTCATGTCTATGCCTTGGACTCGATAACTTTCAAGCACTGGATTGATCGTATCAATTTCTTCATGACCTAAGTAGCCACCCTCTCCAGCATGCGGGTTTAAACCACACACTAAAATACGCGGATGATTAATTTTAAATTTTGTTTTTAAATCATGAATAAGAATATCAATTACCTGATGGAGACGCTGTTTGGTAATGGCATCTGCAACATCCCGCAATGGTAAATGCGTGGTCACTAAAGCGACTCTTAAGGTTTTTGTTGCAAGCATCATGACCACACGTTCCACGCCTGCAAACTCTTGGTAATACTCTGTATGGCCGCTGAAGTGGATCCCTGCATCATTGATGATTGACTTTTGTACAGGTCCAGTTGCCACTCCAACACTCAGTCCTTGCATGGCATAGTATGCAGTTCGGCGTAATTGTTCGATCACATATGCAGAGTTTTGTGGGTTTAACTCACCTAAGACAACATCTACAGCTAAAGGAACATGTTCCACATAGAGCTGACCTTGAGCCAAACACTCCTTCTGCCCTTGATACTCAATAAGCTGAATGCTTTTGTTTAAAATTTTGGCACGATCCCTCAACATATTGATATCAGCCAATACAACAACTGGACGATCATCGATACGATCTGCCAAATCTAAACAAATATCTGGGCCAATGCCAGCAGGCTCACCACTGGTTATATATAAAGGAAGCATCTAGAACTCTTTTAACAGACCTTGCAGAGACAGTATACATCGGTTCTAAATTATCATTTCCAATTCAAGTTCATTTTTATATCGAATATAACGGAAACATGTAAAAAATTAACCAAAAACAATTTCTCGAGAGAACTATGCGACTCAATTGTAAACATTTTTTCTATTTCAGTTTTAGATAGCTGAAATTTATAATGAAAAATATATATAAAAATACATCACTTATGCTGTAAATCAGCAATAAAGTTAGGTCGATTACAGCTTAAGCTTAAAGTCTAAAAGAAATATCCTTTGCAAAACTATACCGCCCTACATATTTCCATCATTGTAATCTAAGTCAAAAGTTATCTATTCGACGACTATTCTTTTAGCAATTCATTCTATAAAAATTAACGGATTGAATATCACATCGTAAACAGAATGCTTAGAGCTGACTTTTAGACGCTGGCCGAGTTTCTGGTTGAGCTTGCTCTTGATCAACTTTAGTGAAATCAAACATCGATTCAACGTCTTTCCCACACTTGGCTGGATCAATATGTTGATCAAAGATTATTCTAACCCGTTGGTCAGGTTCAACTTTTCCATAGACTGTATATTCGCCACTTCGGCTTTTATCGTCATCATCCTCCCATTGCACGACAGCATCGACTTCTTCACCGATAGGGATGTGTTGCGTTTGAATGAGTAATCCAATCGCTTGGCAAGGATATGCGGATTGAATTTCTTCACTAAAATCGACAGTCATCCATTTCGCATCCAAGATCGTATCTAATTCACCTCGCTGTTGTTTTCTTGCTGCTTTTTCTTCTTCGGTTTTTCCTACTTGTTTTATTTTTTCATTTTCCCATGTTTTTTCATTTTCTAATATGTTCTTTGAATTCATTTGATTGAACTGGGCTTTCTTTAATTGGCTTGGCTTTAACTGGTTTGGCTTTAAAGAAAACGGTATCTGTATTTGATTTTTTTGAGTTTGATTTTTTTGAACAATTTTGCTTTCAACGGTTTTAGACGGCATCGCCTTCTCATTTGATACTGTAATAAAATCATGAAATGCTTCTGGCTCACACAAATCAAAAACAACTCTTGCGATACCATCTGCACCTACTGTCCCCCTTAATTTATATTCGTCTCCATTGTCATTTTCTGGATCATATAGCGTAAGTGGAATCGTTGAGCCTGCAACGATATCTTTTGTGGTCGCTTGAATACCGAAAGGCTGGCAATTGATAGCCACACCGCCTTTTAATTCTTTTGAAAAATCTTCCGTCATCCATTGAACTGCGATAAGCCGATCTCCGAGATCAGCTTTACTTTGATAATGTACTGGAACACTGGGATAAAGTTTCGGTAAAGATAATGCCTGATCCTGCAAATCCGCTTGAGCAAAACTCAGGTTTAAGTTACCTATACCCAATAGCAGTAGAACGAATTTTATTGAATTTATTATTTTCATTTTTGCCTGACTTATTTTCTGTATATCACCTTAATTATTCATGAATCCCATCACAATTCCAATATAAATCAGAAAACCTTACAACATTTTATCCAAACTAAGCTTTGCTTTTGGGTACGTTTGTCCATATAATGATGCGCTTGAAATTCAATATTTCAATTGCGACTCTAACTCTTTTCAGATAGAATTCGCACTCCTTTTTGTTTGGACAGATTCCATAGTCCAAACCAACTATAATAGGTAGTGGTTTAATGAAAACTCTCAGCGCTAAGCCAGCTGAAGTTCAACACGACTGGTATGTTGTTGATGCTTCTGGCAAAACTTTAGGTCGCCTTGCGACTGAAATCGCTCGTCGTTTACGCGGTAAACACAAAACTTCTTATACGCCTCACGTTGACACTGGTGACTACATCGTTGTGATCAATGCTGAACAAGTACAAGTGACTGGTAAAAAATCACTTGATAAGAAATACTATCGCCACACTGGTTTCCCTGGTGGTATTCGTGAAACTAATTTCGAAAAATTAGTTGCTCACAAACCAGAAGAAATCTTCGAACGTGCTGTAAAAGGCATGTTGCCAAAAGGTCCTCTTGGTTACGCGATGATCAAGAAAATGAAAGTGTACGCTGGTACTGAGCATCCTCATACTGCTCAACAGCCACAAGTTTTGGACATCTAAGGGATACAGCACATGGCTACTAACTATGGTACAGGTCGCCGTAAGACCGCAACTGCACGTGTTTTCCTATCAGCTGGTACTGGTAAACTCGTAATCAACAACCGCACTCTTGAACAGTATTTCGGTCGTGAAACTGCTCGTATGGTTGTTCGTCAACCACTTGAGCTTTTAGAAGTTACTGAAAAATTTGACCTTTACATCACTGTTGCTGGTGGTGGTATCGGTGGTCAAGCAGGCGCTATCCGTCACGGTATTACTCGTGCATTGATCGCTTCTGACGAGACTTTAAAACCTGCTCTTCGTCAAGCTGGTTTCGTTACTCGTGATGCTCGTGAAGTTGAACGTAAGAAACTTGGTTTACGTAAAGCTCGTAAACGTCCTCAATTCTCTAAACGTTAATTCGTTTACCGAATCGGACAAAAAAACCTCGGCATTTGCCGAGGTTTTTTTATGGGGTAACTATTCGAAGTTACTTTGTTTTATCTCGTTTAGAACAGTCCATGACAGCGTCAGAAATCCCATCGGCAGCTTTTGATTCTGTAATCGTACAACCATTTTCCTGATAAGTTCGAGTTTCCTTAGAGAACTTATGATCTTTCGGAATCGGTGCATTACATGGCTTATCGGTCTTTACATTGACCATTTTGACAGGTCCATCATTATAGATCGTCACCTTACAACCTTTTACGACATATTCTTGTTTGATCCCACCATACATTTCATCTTCAGAAGCAGCAGACGCAACATCACAGGCCTCATCTGCACTACATAAGGCCCCTGCTCCAGCCACTTCCGCTCCAGCGGCTTCGATTGCTTCAGCAGCAGCCTCTTGTACTTGAGCATCTACAGATTGCTTCTTTGCATATGTATTTGAAATACTCATCATCAACAGCAATGCCAAAGCTAATTTACTGTGCTTATTTATTAAATTCATAGGCTTATCCTTGTTTTCTATCTACTTGATAGCAATACCCACCATAAGCTTATTAAAGTTAAGATGATTTTATTGTCTATTTTTAGTATTCTACTCTATTCACTTCACTTAGTTTTTGGAATATGCCTGTCGAAAATGCACCTCAACAAGGGATTACGTTGTATAGCCACGAGGATGACTTTCGTTCACATTGGATTAGATTTCTTCTTGCAGAAAAACAAATTAAACACACCTTAATCATTGTCGAAGAAGATGATGAAGATTTAGCCAGTTTAAATCCATATAATCAACTACCTATGCTGATTGAAAATGATTTAAAGCTGTTTAATACCAGTATTATTTCTGAATACTTAGATGACCGTTATCGACAAAATAAACTCTATGCGGATGCCCCAGCACCACGCGCAGAGCAAAGACAGTATATTTGGCGCTTTGAACAAGATTGGCTTAAACTTGCAGACATTATGCTACGCCACCCAGACACACTTAATGAAGCTGCAAAAAAGAATGCACAAAAACAATTAAAAGATACTTTGGTATCCCTTACTCCACTTTTTCAACATTATCCTTATTTTATGTCTGAAAACTTTACAATTTTAGATTGCATGTTAGCGCCAATTTTCATACGGTTAAAACATATGGGAATTGAATTACCGAAACAGCAATCTCGTCCAATTTTATTATATTGCCAACGGATTTTTAGCCGCCCTGCTTTTTTAAAGTCGATGACTTTTAAAGAGAAAAACAGATATAGTGAATTTTTGGCAAAATTCTAGATCGCAAATCAATAGAGTATTTTTTAATGTCTGAACAAGAATTGAACTTAACCCCAACTCGACCATACCTTGCACGCGCAATATATGAATGGATTTGCGACAACAATTTAACGCCATACTTACTTGTTGACGCAACCAAACCCTATACCGATGTACCACAACAATTTGTACAAGATGGGCAAATTGTATTGAACATCGCACCACATTCTGTGCATATGTTAAATATGACCAATGAAGCAATTACCTTCTCTGCTCGATTTAGTGGTGCATCTAAAGATATCTATGTGCCTATAAATGCAGTATTAGGCTTGTATGCACGCGAAAATGGACAAGGATTATTCTTTGATCCTGATGAATATGCCAATGTGCAAATAGATGAAGATGTTTTAGAATCAAATACTAGTGAAGAAGTAGAAACTAAAACTGAGGCACCAAAGAAAAAACCAAGTTTAAGAATTTTAGAATAGAACAAGGAGAACTGAATGGCTTTTGATCTCGTACAATACTTTGCTGAGCAGATAAAGATTCAAAAGCCTCAGCTATTATCTCAATTAGAGCCTGCTCAACGTATAGCACATATTGAAGAACTCAATGCTTTAACGTTGGGTAAACTCATTACGCTATGGCGTAAAGATGATGATGCGTTGTATCAAGAAATTCTTTCGCAAGATCAGTTATACAGCCAAGAAATTTCTCGACACCTCACCACCTCTACTCAGAATAAATCCAGTTTAGATAAATCTATACTTGAACCAGCAACAACTGAAATTCTTGAACTACAGCTTGCTGAATTAAAGCAGCTTGAAACAGCAGGAAGTTTAGGTAAGCGAGGTCTTCGAGAATTGGTGATTGGGCAAATTGAGCACCTCTCAGGTCAGGCGAAAGATTGGGTTTGGTCAACAAACGAACTAACCGAACTGATTGGCTCTCAACCTGTGCCTGAAGAAGAGATATCATTAGATGAAACGATGAAGGAGTTTAATCAAATGGTCAATGTTCAAAAAGCAGATCTTCATACAGATCACCAAGAAGTTGTAGTAACCGAAACGGCAAATCCTACTTGGGCTAAAATTGCAGAACCGGTGGTGGCACTTGTGGTTTTGTATATTCTTTTTGAAGCAGCGACGAAGCTTTTTGCTTAATTTAGTCTGATAATCAAAAATTATAAAAAGCGATCGAAATGATCGCTTTTTTTCATGTAAAAAATACTTAAGTAATTTTAATCATTTCACGTGATTAAAATCACAGTAATAATATTATAAATGATAAAATATGCACAATAATAATAAACATTCAAATTACTATTAAGTTAAGCTTTTATTGATAAAAATAACTAAGCAATTTATTTAACTTTAAGATAGATTTTTTATAATAACTAATGTTAATTTAAAGACATGAAACTCTCTAAACGTTAAGAAAAATTAACAGTTTACACAGGAGGATAATAATGCAAGAAATATACTGATTAAATGCCAAGCAATTAAACATTAAAAAAATGATTTTACTGGAAAAAGAACAAATCTAACGTTAACTTAAACTAACTACGACCGTTAAAAAACAGTTTACACTTTAATTTTTTAATATTAGATAAGTGATATTATGAACAATCAATGTATCAATATCGCAATTTCAGGCTTAGGTTTAACCACCTCTGACGATCTTAAAATAAGACTTAGAAAAATTTTACCAACCAACATTGGTATAAATTGGACAAGTGTTTCAGATCAAAATATAAATTGTATTTTGATCAATGAGCAGTTTTTTGAAAATAATAATATCCAGAATATTATCCAAAATAAAAATATTCCTTATTTAAAAATTTCAAAACATAGTGAACATAAAGAAAGTGCTGAAGATAATTTACTCTGCATCCCGATTTATGACGAATTTACACTGAAAAACTGGGTCAATATCAAATTACTGCATAAGACTGAAACAGAACAATCTGAACTTAGCCAAACTCCAGATGATGAAGCTGATGATCAACTTGAAATCAAAGAAATTGATTTTTTTGCAGCGCTTTTCCATCACGACAGCCGCAAAGTTATTTTAAATGATCATCTCGGCACGATTGCGATTATCGACCATCATGCGCATCTGGCATGGCTAGAAGCCACCCGTGAAGAATACCAAACAGATCGCTCGATACACTACACCGCGGCAGTCACTGCGGACTTTATAAAAGTCTCTCGTAAACGACAATTCAATTTAGAAAATTGGTTATTTAACCTGATTTGGAAAAATCCCAATTTAATTACCGTACCTGCAGCTGATAAATATTATCGCCTCAAATTTTGGGTTCAACCCAATGAGCTGGATAAGAAATTACTGTTACAACTAAGTGCATGTTTTATTTCTGGGGCTGAGATTCAACACGTCTCAGACAAACTCAACATTCCAGTCACAACCGTGCAGCACTTTGTTGCTGCGAATTTAGCCATCCATAACGCTGAACTGATTTCAGCAAAAGAAAGCCTATTTGATAAAACATCAAGTGATACTGAGCAAACGGAAGAAAAAGGAATTTTAAAAAGCTTTTTTAACAAATTAAAAAGTCGATTTAAATTTTAAGGGATAAATACACGATGATTATTCAGAAGTATAAAATTGTTTTTGCAGGTTCAATGGGGGCAGGTAAAACTGAAGCGATTAAATCATTATCAGAAGTACCTGTATTAGCAACTGAAGCATTTAACACCGATGATCGTAGCCATAAAAAACTAAACACAACCGTGGGAATCGATTATGGCGAAGTAACCCTTGATGATGGCAGTAAAGTTGGGCTGTATGGCACACCAGGACAAGGTCGCTTTGACTTTATGTGGGGTGTGATATGCAAAGGCGCGATTGGTACGATTTTGTTGATTGATCATAGCTTAGCAACACCCTTAGATGAACTTGAATATTACCTCAATATTTTTAAGCAGTATGGTGAAAACATTGTGATTGGAGTCACCCATATCGATGATGATATGAATAAGCCAACGCACCAATACCGTCAATGGTTGATGGAACGTAATTTAAATTTACCTGTGTTTTTTATTGATGCACGCAAGAAAGCCGATGTGTTATTGCTCTTAGAAACCTTGATCACCACATTAGAAGTAAAATATTTATAGACTATTGATATGTATCCGCTTACTGTAAACGTATTCGGATACTGAAAAGTTACTATATTTAAACCAGTTAATTATTCATATAAGTGATATCTATCAAGTCATTGATTAGAAAATAAGCTCATGTTTTGTATGAACTTTTAGGAAATTTTGGTTATCAATTGATTTTTTGTACTTTTGAATCCTAGATGGTTATCCTACCACAGGGCGACATGGATGTCGCCGTTGGGCGGGGGTACAGGACGTACCCCTCGCCCAACTAAAGATTTTTGTCACTTTTCATCTCTGAAAAGTGAGGCATCGCCTACGCAAAGGGATTTAAACGTTGAATGTAAGGTGTGGCAATGCAAGCTTTTTTATAATTAAACAATTGATTTTTCGTATAATTGTTTAATTATAAATATTAATTAATAAAAATTATATTCTTGTGTATGCGTTTTTTAACAGGTTAACTATATTTAAAGCCGTTATTTAAGTAATGAGAATATAAAACCGAATCCACTTGATAGCATAAACGAATAAAATCTTTAGCCTTATTACTGATTGTAAGGCTACTGTTTATAAGATTGCCTGAATTGTTGTTTGTGACTTACCTTGTGCTTTAGACTGATACATCAATAGATCTGCCTGATGCGTGGCATCATCGACATCGTCAGGTAATTCATTATAAATACGAATCCCCATACTAAAATCAATACCGAATTTTTGCTTTAAGCCACTAAATAAGAAACTATTTCTAAGTCGTTTTGCGTAGTCCTCGATTCCTTTTAAATCAGTATCTTGTAAGATTACTACAAATTCATCACCACCCATACGAGCAACCACATCAGAATGGCGTGTCGCAGCTTGCAATACATGGGCGAACTCAACCAAGACATCATCACCTTTGCTATGTCCATAGGTATCATTTACCGCTTTAAAGCCATCTAAATCTATAATAGCGACAGCTAAGGTATGTTCTTTTTTGCAATATCGCTTTTTTAGAGCCTGATACTCTAAATTAAAGGCACGAGTATTATTCAGCGATGTCAGAGAATCTTTCATTGCCATTAAGGTCATTTCATTTAAATTATTTTTTATTCTCAACAATAAAAAAGCCACAACACTAAAGAAGCCAAGCCTTACACAAGCATTCCAGAAAGGGATAATCGAATTTGTATACTGGTGCCCTGCACTATAGTCAGCATATAACCAAGTAATCCCCGATAAAATAACCGCAATCATCGCGATATGCTTGTTGTCATACCATGCAGCGATAGAAACAGGAATCAGATAAAACACTGCAAATGAGTATTCATAGCCAGTCGCCAGATCAATTGCACCTAAAATGATGATGATAAAAAGCAAACTAATACGACGTACAACCATCGAACTCATCAACAGATAGGTCTCCAATTGTTTAATCATTTAGACATCATTCCTTGACCAATAGCAGTAAGTTTTTGAAACAGCTTGAATATAAAAAACCAAAAACAACAACACCACGAAACCGAACTAAAGCTATGTTTTAATTAATTTTAATAATAAAATTCAGACTTCATTAGTCACTTATAGTTAAAATATTCAATAAAGTAAAGTTTTGAGTATGATGATTTTTAGCTTCTTATAGATAATTTCTTAATTACTTTGTAGCTAGGTTAATTAGATCAAATAAATGGAATTGTACAGTATAATTTTTATCAAATTTTTCAGGATGAGCGGGAAAACAACTCTGGTTTACTTCAACTATTAAAACTTTGTAAGTTTTAATCCTATTGCCTATAAACTTTTGATTTATAGCGTCCTAAGCCGAATCGAGACCTTGTGGGTAAGTACTACACTCACGTTGTACGTAACTGGTAGCAATCTACTCTTTTCGATCCCTTACATCCTTGAGATAAATATTAACGAAATCGGCTCGGGATTATTTTCCTAAGATAGATTAATTTTTTTATTTTTTAGGAAAATTTTCCTTCAAAAGTCACTTAATAAAGAAAATTTTCCAAGAAAGTATATTTAATGATTTTTTATTGCATAAATTCAAAAAAAAATGCAAATTTAATTTATAAATTTGCATTTTAGTCACTCTATTTCAATTGGCACACGCTTTAATCTGCTGAGTTAAGACGCATCTTTTAGTGAAGTTGCTTTACTGTCACGCAAGATATCTTCTAAGCTTTTGGTATCCTGATTTAAAAATGCGGTTAAACTCGCTTTTACCTGTTCAAGCGTACTGTGTTTGATTGCAAATACTTCTTTATTTTTCCGCGTCATCAAGCCAAATAATTCGCGTTGTGGGAAAATCAATTTTATATTGCTTTCTATCTTAAATTCAAAATCTTCACTTTTCGCATAAGCATTTAATGTAATTTTTAAAAATGCTTCTGATGCTGAGCTGAACACTGTAAAAATAGTATTTCGACCATCCAGTTGTAATTGTAAAACACGTTGACGGCGCCAACTGATACTTTCAAATTTCGCCAATATCTCAGCAATATCTAAATCGCTCTCATGCTCCATCTCACGCTCATCTGTGTGATTAGGATACTGAATTTGAATTTCAAAATTGTTCATTATTTTATAACGCATACCTTTAAAATCTATTTGTAGTGTAACAATACTCATTGAAATTAATAGCAATTTAAACCAAATTTTTATAAATTAGTCATTGATTTTAAAGTTTAAATTGTATAATCGCTCACTATATTTAACTTTTATATGTACTAAGTGTATTTTATCCATTGGTCAAATAATCAAGCCCGTTTATTACTTTTTTTACAGATCAATAAGGAAGCTCACGCTTCCTTATTTTTTTTATAGAAGATGCGACCTCTAGTCGTTATGCCAAACGATGCTCTTGCAGCATTTTTTTATGCATTAATTGTCGATATTGTTCTGTCATCTCTTCGATTTGACCATTTAGGAATAAGCTGAGCTGTTCTGAAACTTGCGATTGGTTTAAGTTTTTATACACCACATCATATTTCTTTTTACGCGTTAAAAGCCCCAGAAATTCTTTACTTTCAACAACCAGTTGGATATTGCTATCGATCTGAAAAACAGGGTCTGCTTTACTCGAGTGTGTATTTAACTGGATATGTAAATAAAGTTCTGTCTCCGTGTCCTGTACAGCAAAGGAAATATCAGAATTTTCAACTTGTCCCTGTATCAGGAATAAACGACGCCAATTGATCGCATAAAATTTTGCACGAATTTGCTCAATGTCCTCTGCCTCAAATGACACGATATCTTGCGCAGGCAAATTGATCTCGACCTCGAACTTTCTCATTGTTCTCACCTATCCATGTGATGTTTATATTATGAGCTATTAATAGCATTTATATCTTTTTTTTAAAACAAATATTTATGTTAAATCATTAAAATTTATTACTTTTTATCAAATACACATCACAAAAATCAGATTATTTATTGATGAAGTTTTTATTAATTTTTCTATTTTTATATCAAACAGTAAAAAGTATCAGTATCTTTTCAATTCTCAAATTATTTAAAAAAAGAGTCAGCATAAGCTTTCGTCGTGACTTCAAACAATTGACGTTTAAAATATACATTTCAATTGAATAAATATACGTTCTATCCCTTTTAATATTATGTTGTTCCACCATATAAAGATGGAACAGCAGGTAAAATCGGTGATGATTAGCTGCTTAACAACAGCAAACACATCCCTTAATTTTTTCACGAGGCCAATTCATCTTTGCTCGTTTAATTGCCAACTCACTTGTCGCAAAAAAACCCAGTAAATTTTGATTTTCCGCCTTAGGTAAATGCTCACAAGCTTTACTTGCATTGTGTACCTCATATACACCATTGGCTTGCGCATTTATATTGATAATAAACTTGTCCATCATAAAAGTTTCCCCCAGTACTCTTAAAAAGACTTTGAGATTAAATCCATAAAGATGATGTTTTCATTAATCCCATAATAAAAGTATGCCTTTATGATACAAAAATCAATCTCTCTTTTATTGATTTATTGTTGGGGAAATTTGTCTTTGTATTCGATTTAAAGTGAATCAAATTTTATGTCAAAAAACAGCGAACACTTAATCCAATTTAATAACTCAACCCAATTGAATTGAGTCATCATCCTCTTTGGATCTTGATAAACAGTTGCTTCAAAAGTGCTTTAACACACTAACTACAATGGATGAACAACGCTTTCTTGCTTTTTCTTTCTTAACCAGCGAACCGCTACCACCATCAAGATAATACCAACAACCACCACCAATACAGGAACGATAAGCGATAATACCGATACCACGATTGCCCCAATCCACTCACCTGTAGACACCAAAGGATTGGCTATTCCGCCTGTCGTTGCAGTAGATACACCACGAACCGCAACCGTTCCCATTTGTACAGCTGTTGCTGTACCACCACCAACGATAATCGCAGCCGCCCAGCTTGCAAACTGTGACATTTCACCTGTACTGACCGCCATGGTGGTCAATGTTCCAGCCACCATCGCTGCTGGCGTGGCAATAGTATCTAAAGCATTGTCGACCCAAGGAATATAGTACGCACCAATTTCACAAATGGTTGCGACAGCTAAGCCAATACATACCGATGGTATCGCTAACCACTCAAAACCTTTCATTGGCTCAAACCAGCCCATCAGTGATGCAACACTCATCACCAATAACGGTACAAATACACGAAAACCGCAGGCGGCACTTAAACCAATGCCAATACATAAACTCAGGATTGTTTCCATAATGATTTATCTGCCTTTTTCTCGTTATCTTTTCAACTATTATTAAATTAACAAAAAGCCCTATCACTGGATAGGGCTTTTGCTTAAAACAGGGAATATCTGTTTTATCTGTGCGGCTTAGCAATCTTATTTTTTAAATTGATTGCCAAGGCATTTGGTACACTGGGGTAAACGATCTGTACCAATTTCTAAGTAAGTGCGATGTCCGCATTGGACACAAAAATAGAAGCCTGTTCCGGGTTTTTCGCCAGCAGTAACCATTTTTGTTCTCCATAGGTTTTAGAAATGGTGAATAAAGTATAACCATATTTTGATGTATGTCTACTGTCTATTTCCAAAAATGATGGTGTCATTTTTGCAAGAAATGATTTCAAGAGAGAGTTTTATAAACTTTATATAGTTTTTGTGACCCAATTTTCAACTTTAAGTCCAGCAACTCGTAAGAATTCTTTTTCGTTATTGGTAACCATAACCCAATTATTTACTCTAGCATGTGCTGCAAGCCATAAATCATTATTACCAATGATTTGACCTTTAGAAGATAGATCTTTACGAATATGTGCATAATGATCAGCAACTTTTTCATCTAGCTCAACAACTTGAATCATTGATGTAAGCTCATCAATCACTTGTAATGCTTTTTCTTTATTTTGACTTTTTTCAGCCCCAAAACGTAATTCTCCTAAAGTAACCACGGAAATTAAAATATTACGGTTAGGTAAATGCTTTTCAAAATGTTGACGAACAATTACAGGTTGATGTTTTGTGATATAGATACAAATATTTGTATCCAGTAAATATTGTGTCTGCATTAAAACTCTTCTCGTTCTTGAGGTGGTTCATCCACTCTTTCTTCTGCATAAAAGTCATCAGGCATTTGTGCCAATACTTTAAATAACCGATCTACTGTGATTGGTTTTTCACGCAGTATCACTTCATCGCCACGACGAAAAATTTCAACTTCTTTACCTTCAAAGCGAAATTCTTTAGGTAAACGAATCGCTTGGCTACGTCCTGTCATAAAAACTTTTGCTGTAGACATACTTCTACTCCATAGTTTTTGGTATATATCTTATGGTAGATATTTATTGGTTTTTTTTCAATCAAAAAATATTAATCAAATAAAGAAGCTCTATCAAATGATAGAGCTTAAAATTATGGAGTTAAAACTAACGAATAAACTGCTGGAAATTTCCAAAATATGGTTTCAATGCATTTTTTATAACATCCTTACATTCACCTTTTGAAAATCTCACCACTGTTTCCGGCAAACTACCATTACTTAACCCTAAAGAAGTACTAATTTGAGAAGCTAAAGATTTACGATTATAAACTGCTAATAACTCAGAATAATTCCTTTGTTGAAGGATACATTGCAATAGCTGTTTGTTTTCTGAATAAAGCTTATTAACATCAATTTTACTTACAACATCATTTAAGCTATTCTGAATTTCAGATTCTGTTCTTTTGCTTGTATCAAACATTTGAAGTAAAAATTTGATTTCATCATTCACTCGTAAAGCAACTTGAGTTTCAATTTCTCCACTCAATCTAGAAAAAATGGTATTAGATATATTTTGGAAATCCTGATGAGCCTCTCGACCTAGACGGTTACTCACTATTTCCAATACTTCTTGTGTGCAAAATAGATTTTCTACTTCAGCAACATTCAATACATAAATAGAATCTTGCTCCAACTTATTAATTTCATGCTGAGGACGCCTATCTCTATCTATAATCCCATAAACTTGCAAATGATGAAGTTGATTATTTACTTTTAATGCTTTTACAGACTGTATTACTTGTGTACAACTTCCACGTGGGATTACTAAAAAGTCTGAGAGAATCTCTCTATACAAACTAACATCAAAACTGCCATTCTCGCCTTCAACAAAAACAATTGGTTTTCTACTACCTAAAATTTCAATAATCAACTCATTAGGTAGATTCATGTCCTCAAAAATCTCTTCTAATTGCCAATTTTGACCATCAAAAGATTTTAACCATATTTTTTTTGAGTTTTCTTTTGCTGAAGCAAAATCTACATCATGAGTCAAATAAACAAACAAACAATCACTTCGTAATTTTTCTATCTCATTCCATAATGGAATTTGCACAGATTTATGTAGATGTAATTCAGGCTCATCAATCACAATAATGCCATTTGGTGGAGCCGCTAAACATTGTCCAATTAAATAAAAAATAATCCTCTCACCATCACTCATTTCTGAAGAACTATATACTTTCTCATTTTTTCCTTTGGGACAAGTTTGTATCCTTAAACCACCTATAATTAGTTCTCTATGAGGTAAAATTTGCTCCCATAATATTTTCACTTGATCAATTTTGGTCAATGGTGGAATAAGTCTTTCTTGAGATTCCTTACATGCTCTTTTAAATTTAGCATTCTCTTCTGTTTCATCTGAAAATAAATAAACCATGAGTTTATTAAAATCGTTTTGCATAGTAGTGGCTGGTTTCTGCTGCCACTTATTCATTTTATAAGCAGCATTAGTATAGCTAGAATGTCCAAAAAGCAAATCTTTTTCAGCTAAATCAATAGACTGTGGTGTAGTAGAATCAGGAAATTGCAACGATTTCTGAGCAGAAATACGATGAACCCTTTCTTTCTGAGGAGAGTTAATTTCAATCCATGTGCCAAGCCTAGTTTTGCCGGCTCCATTAGCTCCAATAAATAAAATACTTTGAGTCGCTTCAACTTCTCTTAATTGACTACCATTACTTGGTAAATTTAATTTTTTAATCTCAGACACTTTGAAAATTCAACCTATAAAACCCCACTAAAAAGTAGGGCATTTTTACAAAAATATCAATAACTTTAATCTCCATTATCCCCTCTTTTAAAAGAGAAAAACTCCCTCCTTTTTCAAAGGAGGGTTGGGGAGGATTTAAAGAATAGAATTCAATTAAGCCACTTGCCCTTCCAAGAAATCCTGTGCAAAGCGTTGTAATACCCCACCCGCTTCATACACATGCACTTCTTCTTCAGTATCCAAACGACAAGTTACAGGAACTTCAATCACTTCATTCTTACCATCAACCGTGGCACGCTCAATCACCAAAGTTAAGTCTGTACGTGGTGCAATATTACCAATCACGCTATACAGCTCAGTACCATCAAGCTTTAAGGTTTTACGGTCAGTACCCGCTTTAAACTCAAGTGGTAAAACGCCCATACCAACAAGGTTAGTACGATGGATACGTTCAAAGCCTTCAGCCACAATCGCTTCAACCCCTGCAAGACGAACACCTTTCGCAGCCCAGTCACGGCTAGAGCCTTGACCATAATCCTTACCAGCAATGATAATCAGTGGTTGCTTACGATTCATATAAATCTCAATCGCTTCCCACATACGCATCACTTCGCCTTCTGGCTCAACACGCGCTTTAGAACCTTGTTTGATGGTGCCGTCTGAACGAACTACCATTTCATTAAACAGTTTTGGGTTGGCAAAAGTTGCACGTTGCGCGGTCAAATGGTCACCACGATGCGTTGCATACGAGTTAAAGTCTTCTTCAGGAACACCCATTTTATGCAGATATTCACCCGCTGCCGAATCCATCATAATTGCATTCGATGGTGACAAATGATCCGTGGTAATGTTGTCAGGTAAGATCGCAAGTGGACGCATATTTGACAATGTACGTGGTGCAGCCAAAGCCCCTTCCCAATACGGTGGACGGCGAATATAAGTACTTTGCGGGCGCCAATCATATAACGGGCTTTCTGATTTTTCTGTCACACCCAAATCAAACATCGGGATATACACTTTACGGAACTGTTCAGGTTTTACAGATTCTTTAACCAGCGCGTCAATTTCAGCATCCGATGGCCAAACATCTTTTAGGTAAATTGGATTACCGTCTTTGTCATTGCCCAATGAATCCGTTTCAATATCAAAACGAATTGTGCCTGCAATTGCATAAGCCACCACCAATGGTGGTGAAGCCAAGAATGCTTGTTTTGCATAAGGATGGATACGACCATCAAAGTTACGGTTACCTGAAAGTACCGCAGTGGCATACAAATCACGGTCAATAATTTCTTGCTGAATCTTTGGGTCTAAAGCACCAGACATACCGTTACAGGTCGTACATGCATAGGCCACGATACCAAAACCAAGCTTTTCTAAATCCTCAAGTACGCCAGCTTCTTCAAGATAAAGTGCAGCAGCTTTAGAGCCTGGTGCAAATGATGATTTCACCCAAGGTTTACGTACTAAGCCCAATTCATTTGCTTTACGTGCCAACAAACCCGCGGCAACTGTATTACGAGGGTTAGAGGTATTGGTACAAGAGGTAATCGCGGCGATAATGATTGCACCATCAGGCATTAAACCATCAGTACGGTTTTCAACTACGCCTGCAATGCCTTTCTCTTTTAAATCTGCTGTTGATACACGTGCATGTGGGTTTGATGGACCTGCAATATTACGTGTTACGGTTGAAAGATCGAAACGAAGTACCCGAGGGTATTCTGCTTGTTGCATATCTGATGCCCAAAGACCAATTTCTTTGGCATAACTTTCTACCAATTTGATTTGGTCTGATTCACGACCAGTCAAGGTTAAATAATCAATGGTGTTCTGGTCGATATAGAACATTGCCGCAGTTGCGCCATATTCTGGAGTCATATTGGAAATCGTTGCACGATCTCCTACAGACATACTGTCCGCGCCTTCACCAAAGAATTCTAAATATGCACCCACTACACGTTCTTTACGCAAGAATTCTGTCAGCGCTAAAACGATATCTGTGGCAGTGATGCCAGCTTTGCGCTGTCCCACCAATTCCACACCGATAATGTCTGGAAGGCGCATCCAAGATGCACGACCAAGCATGACATTTTCAGCTTCCAAACCACCAACACCAATAGAAATTACACCTAGCGCATCTGTATGTGGTGTATGTGAATCTGTACCGACACAAGTATCTGGAAATGCGATACCTTCACGGTTTTGAATCACTGGAGACATTTTCTCCAAGTTAATTTGGTGCATGATGCCGTTGCCTGCTGGGATCACATCGACATTTTCAAATGCTGTTTTAGTCCATTCAATAAAGTGAAAACGATCTTCATTACGACGGTCTTCTACAGCACGGTTTTTTTCAAATGCATCTGGATCAAAGCCACCGTATTCCACTGCTAGAGAGTGGTCAACGATCAACTGCGTTGGTACAACAGGATTAACTTTAGCAGGGTCACCGCCTTGGTCTGCAATCGCATCACGTAAACCTGCAAGGTCGACTAATGCTGTTTGTCCGAGGATGTCGTGACATACCACACGTGCTGGATACCAAGGGAAATCATGGTCTTGTTTACGATTAATCAGTTCTTTTAAAGACTGTTCGAGAATGGCTGGATCACAACGGCGTACCAGCTGTTCAGCCAATACTTTTGATGTGTATGGAAGTTTTGCATATGCGCCTTGCTGGATGTCTTCTACGGCTTGACGCACATCGAAGTATTCGAGCTGGGTACCTTGCAGTGGTTTACGATAGTTGTTATTCATTAGTTTTGTGCCTCTTGCATCATTTTGTACTGCGTGTCTAATGATTGGCATAGTACACTGTCGAAAACCCATTTCCCAAATCGTTTATATTTCATAAACTTAGATATAAAAACAGGGGTTTTGGAAATATTTAGTAACAACTTCATTAAAATATTTGCACTAAATCTGCTTTTTTTTGAAAAATAGCGGAAAATAAGATTAATTCTTTAGTATTAGATTTAAGATAAGCGAGCAATTCATGAGCGATCTAGCTTTCTCCTCATTTACCTTGATTGGTGTTGATGCAATCAAATTTCTACAAGGTCAAGTGACTGTAAACGTTGAAGCTTTGGCTGAAAATATCACCCAATATACTGCGATTTGTGATCTTAAAGGCCGTATCCATTTTGGCTTATGGCTTAAAAAAATTAATCCTGAACATTTAGAGATTGTTACGACTCAAGATCAAGCCGAAGAATTTGCCAAACATATTAAAAAATATGGCGCTTTTTCTAAAATGAAGATTGAAGAAACTGGACAAGTTTTTCCAACATTGAATGGTTCAACGACTGATTTTTCTGCTACAGAAACCGATATTTCAGTATGGGAAATTGCTGCAATTCAAACTGGTCAGGCTTATATAAATCAAGCAATTGAACATGTATTTCAACCACAAGAATTACGCTTACACCAACGTGAAGGAATCAATTATGACAAAGGCTGTTATCTTGGTCAGGAAGTGATTGCACGCCTCTGGTTTAAGGCAAAACCAAAAGCATGGTTACATGTCATTCAAGGTACAGGCCCTGCCCCTGCTCAAGCTGAACAGTTAAATAAAGGTGTTCAAGTGGTAAACAGTGCAGCATTTGAAAATGGTTATATTGCGCTTGTGGTTGCCCGCCCTGAGGCTTTAGAAGAGTTAGACGTGACTGTTTTAGCATTACCTGAAAGCTTAAGTGGTGATGTGGCTAGACCGCAGTAATTTCTCAAAATTGTCTACAATAATAAACCTACAACCTTGTAGGTTTATTTAGAGAATAAAATGATTGAGTCAATCACAACAACTTTAACAATAGCAATTGGTTAGCTTTATTTTCATAGATAAATACTTTCTGATCTAGTACTGCTTCCAAAGATTTATCGACAATTTATATTTTTACTTCCACCTGAATTTTTTATTCTCAGCCATGCTCTTTTTACTAACTCCTAAAATTTTAGAAAAGTTCAAAATTTAGGAAGATTCTTTCTGCCGAACATAATAAATCACACCACTCTTATCATCAGAAAAATAGAATGAATTTTCATCTACCCGATAAATATCACAAGGGCGACCATAGACATTTTTGCCCACTAAAAAACCATCCATAAATGTCTGTAATTTTTGCCCTTTACGCATAATCACAATTTTATAGCCATGACCAATCGTGGCATCGGTAGAACCATGTAAAGCAACTAAAAAAGAATTTTTGATGGTGTCATCTGTATTGGGATGATCAAAATAGTCAAAACCAAGTGCAGATGAATGCGCAGGGAAATAGGCATAAGGAGGCAATACATTTTTGCAACCTGACGGACGTTTAAATTTTGGATCTGCCAAAATTTTTCCATTCGACGAATAACATGATGCCCAGCCATAATCTGCATCACGTTTGAGTGCATAAAAAGTTTCATCAGGCTTATTTTTACCCAAATGGTCCACACCTTGATTGGTGGCAAATAAAAAATTACCAACCCATTTTAAACCGACTGCATTGCGTAAACCTGTAGCAAAAATCTTTTGTTGCGAACCATCGGGATTCATTTCTAATACTGTTGCCCGAACTTTTTCTTTCTCAGTACAAGCATTGCAACTTGAACCGACTGAAACATAAATTTTCCCGTTCCCACCCACAGCAATTGATCGCGTTAGATGCCAACCACCATATTTATAACTTAAACCATAGTCAGGAAAAGTCACTAAAACTTCGGCTTTATCGGTTGGTTTAATTTCACCTTTGGTAAATTTTCGTCGGGTCAGTTGATTAGTTTCCGCTAAATACAACCAATCTTGTCCGGAAGAATCTGTATAAAATTGAACTGAATTAGGGTTCTTCAGCCCCGTCATATAAGGAATAATTTTGCCGAATTTTCCCGTTTCAGGGTTCCATTCATCCAAAATATAAACGATGCCTTTTTTATTATCAGTCAAATCGTGCATATCTGTTACAAACATTCTGCCATCAGGAGCTTTGCTAAAAAAACGAACTCGCTTTAAGCCCTCAGCCGCTGGAATAATTTCGTAATTTTCTGGAAGATTTAAAGAAAAGCGCTTCCCATTTTTTAACTTAACCTGCTGAGGCACAAGATTTGGCTGTTGAGCTAAAATCCCCATTGAACAAACTAAACTTATGAATAAGATTGACAGTACTTTCATCATAGATACGTCTCGATTAATCTTAGGAAAAACAGCCTTCTTTTTTATATTATATAACTTGAAGCACGAGTATATAGTCAAATAATTTTGCTAGAAAAATACAAAGACCATCCAAATACAAACCATTATTTTATATTGTTTTTAGCCAAGCGCCGAAAGTATTGTTGTAGTGGATTAATGCATTCACTCTCATTCTACGGCACACAGTGCATCAAAAAACAGAACTAAGAAAATAAACAATGACAACTCAAAAGTTATTACTTTAGAAAGCCCTAACCACCATTAATACATCGATAGAGGGCTAATCCAAGTGCTTAAAGCATTTTTACAACCCAATTGAACAGTTCACTAATTTTCAAGGAGTATCAAAACCCATGGAATAATTTATTCATGTCTTTACAGCCATAATCTTTTAAGTAATAGGTATAGGATCCTTTATAAATTCACTGACTTACTTGGAATCCATTTTTTTACAGAATTATTGTAATCAACATACAGCCATAACTCATTCTTTTTAAAAAAATAATCCTTAACTTGGACTTTGTCATTTTTAACTAGATAAGCCTTTCCTATTTTAAAATCATTTCCCACCTTGTCATATAAAAATACTTTTTGATTGATTAACAAAAGACTATTATCAATGTCACATGTTTTTTCTAAATTTTCTTTCTTATCAATGAGATATTTTACTAATTTATGATTTCTAGTTTTAGTTAATGGTATGCAAGTAGAAAGCAAATATGAAAAATTTGTATCATCGTAGAGTTTATTATCAGTACTCTTAATAGCTCTAATATATTTTTGATCAACCTGAGGGGAAGTAGCTAATAAAAGTTCTGATATTAAGTAAGTCCCTTTTGAAAACTTAACATCGTATGTTGATATAATTTTATTACAAGGAAAGAAGAAATAGGTTTTTTCATTCATACCAGCTAACAAAACTTTTTGATTATTATTTATATATAAACATTGGCGATCCTTTTCATCATGAACATACTTTTTATTAGCTAAACTCACTTGTGTGGAAACAGAGCCTATCATAAAGAGAGAAAAAATAATTTTTTTATTCATTCAGTAAATATCCTATGGTAATTGACTTGGATTGCTCTTAAATATCTCATAAGCAGTTTTCATTTTATTATCATAAGCATTTTTATAATACTTGGCACCATTATATCCCTTTGCAAATCTTGTCCATTGTTTTGCTTGAATTGCAGCTACTAGATTTGGATCGTATCTTATGAAATTCACAAATTGATTTAACTGCACTTTTTCATTTTTAAAGGCATCTTTAACCATTTCTGCTATATTTGAATACCCACAATTCTTAAAATTTGCTCCCATGATTTGAAATTTCCCCCAAGAACAACTTTTTAACGCAGCATCTTCATTAATTGCCATTGCTTCTATTAGTTTTTTATATTGTGCAGAGTACAGTCCATAATTCCCTTGAGGCCCTGATAAGATAGGATGACTGGCATCATACCTATATGCTGTAAATCTTTGGAAATAGTGACGTTCATATAAAATAGTAGGCGCTTTTTTTCCTAATAATGTACTAAAAGCTCCCCTAGGACTTTCAGTTTTTGCAACTGCTTTTATTGCTGCCACTTCACAGCCTAACTGAGTAGCCGCAGTTACATAATCATCTTCAGTAATCATATCTCCTGTATATAATGGAATACAAGAGGTCAAAAATTCATTTAGCCCTGTTGGAGAGGTTTGAGTGCTATTTGGCCTATTAGGATTTGTTGTTCCACTAGTTAAATTAACAGGCATACGAATTTCAAACCCATGAATAGGTTTTACTCTCGAAGCAACATAAGTTTTTGTTTCTAATGGTGTATTATCCGGCTTATAAAAAGTCAATTCAATTGGATAACCTATAAGAGTCGTTATATTTAACAGGCCACTTTTAATAGTTTTTACACCCGAGCTGTTATTATATGTAATTTTTACTTTTACATCAGGGTAGATATGAGTACCATCAATATCCACTATTGTAGCTGTAGTTTTAGAAATAAAATTTTTCAACTTATACTTATGCCTAACATTAACAGTAGACGTTTCATTTGAATTAAAATAACCGATAGCAATAAAATTATCAGCCAAATCTATAGATTTAATTTCTATTATTCTGTTAGGGGAGGCTTGAAATTCAACTATACCATTTTCATTAGTTGTTCTATTAGAAAATTTAGTAGATTTATTATAACCCGTTTGTATAGGGAAATTTTTAAGTATAAGCCCATCTACGTCTATCAATTTTATTTTTAAATTATTTAGGCCACCACCACCTTTTGTTTGATAAGCACTAATAGGCCTTTTTATAAAAATTTTCTGAACATTCCTGCTTGATGAATGCGAGTTTAATTTTTTGATAAATTCCATTTCGCCATTTGGTTTTTCAACATAAACTTCAAATTCCCTATTATCTGAAACAACAACTATTCGATATCCAAAATTATTAGTTTTTTCATCGAGAAAAGATGCCCCATTAACATACTTAGTTCGGACATTAATATTTTTTATAGGAACCCCTTTAGAATCCGAAATCAAAAGTTTGATTCTTAATAATTTAGACATTTTTAAACCTTATTATTATCCGCTTCTGTAATAATTAAATCATTTCCCTCAAAAGTATCAAAATCTATTTCTTCTAAGTCATCATTCTGATTAAAGAATAAGTATGGGGCATTACTCATAAACAAAATAGCATCTACATCTTCATTAAGAGGTGTATAAAAACGTCCAGAAAAAGAATATTTATTATCTCCTGCATTCCCATTTAATAAATATTTTTGAATCAATTTATTATTTTTTCTGGAAACAATAAACAATTCCTTTCCTAATGTAAGGTTTTTATTTTGACTATTAATTTGATCAGGTAGGTTAGATACATATTTAAACTTTAAGCTATGACCTGTTGGTACTTGGGGCAAAGTTTTTATCTCAATAATGGGCTTCGCTCGCGCCATTCCTGAAATATAACTTCAACTGCTTGAAGCGCAGACATATTCATAAATACTCTGGAATTTCTACGATGCTTCCAAAGTGCTGTTGCGTCTTCAACTGTCAGGCGGTAAATCGTCAGCGCACCATCGCTCGCGCCCACATCTGCTTGGGTCACAACCCCTGAAATTCGATTAAGTTCTGATTTATCATTCACAATATCGACAGCCACTTGGCTACCGATAAATTGCTTTAATGGAATATTCATTGACGTAGACAAGCAAATCAATTGTAAATGAATGCCTTTGTTTAATTCATGCATCCCATCAATACGTTGTAGGAACACTTGAGCAGTCAAATCAGGATTGCTAAATTGGATATGCAAAACACGCTTTTGAGCAGCCAGCCCACATTTTTCTAAGGTAAAATAAATATTATTCGACATGTTTTTTTAATATTTGTTAAAAATCGTAATACAGACTACGAAAAAATCCTTATTTTGTCTATACTTAGGTTATTTTTCATGTGATCACTATATGTAATTTCGCTGCGATCTTTTTAGATATTTATTCTTTTCTGTGCCTTTATACTATTTTTTGTTCTAGGCGTTGTTAGATTCAATTGCCAAACCTTATTAACATAATTATCCATTAGAATATCAAGAATGGTTTAAAGAAAGACCATCAACTTTAGCACGATCATCCTATTCAATTTCGACTTCAAGCTCATCAAGTAGCAGTAGAGATTTAAGCGACAGCTCAAATGGTAGTAGCACATCAGGCTCATGGTAAACACCAAAAGCCCAATAGATTTAGCTGTTGATTAAAACCCATGAAATAATTTATTCATGTCTTTACACAAATAATCTTTAAAGTGAAATGCCCGTGCATGTTTTGCATCAAACTTGGCCGTCTGACCATCCTTTTCAAAAATATAAACACGGTCATCCTTACTGACAAGAAACTCACCACCCAGTTTGATCAACAAAGCATCTATCTTATCTTCATCAGCAATACTGTCATCTTGGCTGACTTTGTCATAATTACGTCTAATGCCTTTAATAAACATCATCTACTCACACGTTCTATTTAGCCAGAATTATACCCTTTTCATTGCCTTTAAAATGGCTCTAAATAAACATTATCAAAATCATTCAGCTTGTTTACCCAGATAAATACTTATAAAATAGCCCAATCATGTGTTATCGCGGCTGCTGAACCCGATCAACTCATGAGTTTTTATCTATGGACATTACACAACAATATTTTGAAAATGAAATAAACCGCAATCGCGCTTGGAGACGTAAGGTAAATTATTTACACCGCGGTCGAGATTGCAGACATACTTCAAGCCTTTGGAAACCAGAAAAAGACTGGAAATTACTTTGGAACAGATCGTTAAAAAGATCTCGCTCGAAACAATTAAGAATTGAATATCCACGTATTTCTTCTGCCAAAAGACGAAAACAAGCACAATATGATTTTTGGAAGACTGCTGATTGAACACCCTTTTTATTTGTAGTCGTAACCAATGGCGTAGCCCCACTGCCGAGCGTGTCTTTGCAGTGGGCTATGGCATTTCCACACGTTCCGCTGGAACAAGTAAACATGCCAAACATCGTATTTCTGCCAAAGATATTACGTGGGCAGATATGATTTTTGTCATGGAGCAAAAACATAAACAAAATATCAAAGAGAAATTCCCCAACCAGTTACAACATAAAAAAGTCATGGTATTGGATATTCCAGACGATTATCACTATATGGATGAAGAGTTAATTGAAATTTTAACAGAGGCTATGCAACCCTATTTGCCTTAAATGATAAAGACCTTGCCATCAATCAGCATGACCAATTCATCATTAAAGTGATGACAAAACAACCTTAAATTGCCATAACTCAACCCGATCAATATTTAACAATAAAATAAATGATGCAGAATCCACTGAAAGTATTTTCTATCCTTAAAACCTTCATGCTTATCTTAGTGATATGCGCGCTTCTGTTCAGCTTTAGTTTTATATTTAGATTTTCTGACTCAAATTCAGATGAGATTCCTTTTACTGCGACTACAGAAAAACTTGGGATATTTGAAAAATATAACAACCAAATCTATGCCGCTGTACCCAGCAATGGTGATTATTTGATCCCAGAAGCAGATATTCAAAGTTTTTATTTACCCAATGATAATTACCAATACCGACAACTAGGTGCAGATAAACTACATGTCTATTGTGGCAATATCATCCTAAAAGGTGTGCAACCTCAACAGGTGAAGACCATTGGCGATGGTTATTTTACTGCTGGAAAAGACACTTGGTATTGCTCCCCCTCCACCGAACGAAATAAGGATTTAGCTGCGCTTCGAGAAATTTGGCAAATCATGCAACAAAATTTTGCCCTAGGCTCAAAACCACAAAGCTATCTCTACCCCTATTTTAAACTTGAACGAGGCAACTGGCCTTATCGTGTTAATTCCGAAAATGATACGGCAAGTAATGGGACATTCACCTATTTTCAAGGGAAATTGCTTTCTGGAGCCAATCCAGACCAACTCAAACTTGTCTTAGGCGAACGTAACTATGCCTATCGAGCGGATGGTAAAAACGTCTATTACAACAACACTTTGCTCGATTTAAAAGACAATGGAAAACTTTATAGTATTGAAATAGATGGTTTAAATAACCAATATTATTTACTCAATCCTGTCGATGGTATGGTCTATGTCAACGAATTTGCCTTTGATCCCAAATACGCCCCCTATCATCTCTTAAGCGAACATGGCGATCACATTAACCATGCTTTGTTTTATAACGACACGGGGATTTACTATTTTGATCTGAATAAGAAAAAAATGCATCGCGCAGGTGATAATCCGTTTTTAGGCAACGCGTTTAAAGAAATCGCACCGCTGATTTTTTCTGATGGCACACAAATACTCTATCTACAAGCCAGTGAATATCGCAGCAATAAAGGATCAGCCTCTTCCAAATCCACCCATATTCTAAAATTAGCTGAACCACTTCATTCCACATGGCAAAAACTTGGAGATGTAAATTACAACTATGGCACTGTATGGAAAAATGGCAATGCATTTTACTATTTTGATCAGTTGGGAAATAGCCAACTGGTTAAGGCCACGATTTATCATATTCGTGACCCACAAACGATTCAGAATTTACTGAGAACTCAACCACGCACTGACGCTATTCGACAATGGATTGATGAGCAAAAAATGGTTGAAGCCAAACATGTAGAATTACTCGAAGTAGAGACAACTAACCGCTCAGACAAATATTGGGGCTTGTTTATTCCAATCATGTTTGTAGCATTTTTGAGTATGCTGATGTGGATCTTTAAACGGTTTAATTTAAATTTTGCCCCATTTTATATACGTAACCATAAACTGATCGTCAGTAATTTGATGATGACCTCTTACCCTTTAGATCAGGTCACATGCGTTGAATTTAGTGCCCATAGGACAACAGCGAATGGTGGTTATCTTGGGCACTTTCAAATTTTACAGCGCAATGGAAAACGCAGCAGAATCTTTAATTTTAGTACGCAATTACGTTTACGGAGTGACTCACAAGTAGAATTAAATCAATATATCCAACAACTCAGAAATGAGTTAACACGCCATGGTATCCAGAATACAATACGAAATTAAACGTGGTATCAACTGAATATCGCATTGGCAATTACATGATCTCAATATATTTTTGATCATTATTGAGTGCACAATATCCACATTATTATTTTGAGCTTTAACATGAAAATCTGGTTATCTCTTCTGACTTTGGGTCTTTTTACCTTTTCTTCTGCACATGCAGATATTCAAACTTTGCAGCAAAACTTAAAAACCAAATATCCTGAGATTCAGGTGAAATCGGTACAAAACTCACCAATTAAAGATGTTTATGAAGTCTATATGGGTGGACGTATTGTTTATACCAATGAAGAAGCAAAATATTTCTTTGTCGGCAATTTAATTGATCTTAAAGAACAAAAAAACCTGACCGAAGAACGTATGCAAGCCCTAAAAAGTATTGATGTAAAATCATTACCGTTGAAACAAGCCATTAAGCATGTCAAAGGTAAAGGTGAACGTGTAATCTACGTATTTAGTGATCCTGACTGTCCATATTGCCAACATCTTGAAAAAGAATTAAAAAATATCGACAACTTAACCGTTTACTTATTTTTATACCCAATTACCCGTTTACATCCAAATGCTGAAAGTATTTCACAGCAAATCTGGTGCTCTAAAAACCAGTACCAAGCGTGGGAAGACTATTTAATTGACAAGAAACAACCGACTTCAAACAAGTCATGTACGACCCCAATTGAGAAAAACATTGCTTTAGCAAAATCACTCGAAGTCGATGGTACACCGACATTCTTCTTACAAGATGGCACCCGTATTTCAGGCGCACGTGAGGCAGGCGAAATTGAATTACTCCTCAAAGCAGTAAAATAACAGCCCACAGCCTAGAGAATAAAAAATTTCTCTAGGCTTTAATGTTGTTAAAATATCCTTAATTCTTTCTTATTTATAAATAAATTAAAATTTAAATACACTAACTTATACAATAGGCATGTTTACATTTATAATTTTCAAATTATGATAAAAACGTCCTCAACAATGTTCTCACACCATAAATGGAATTATGTTGAAATTAAAACAAGGTATATCGTCAAAATGAAAAAAATTCTATTCGCTACACTACTCAGCTTTTCATGTATTTCTGCATTTGCAGCAGATACAGCTAAAAGTAACGTTGACCCTGCATTTGTCAAAGCACAAGAGCTGATTCAAGCAAAAAACTATCCTGCGGCGTATCAAGAACTTGAACGTCTTGCAAAAGCTGGCAATGCGCAAGCCTTATATAACTTAGGCTATTTAACCCAAACGGGACAAGGCACAACCAAAGACGATAAGAAAGCTTTGAAATATTATCAAGATGCTTCTGCAAAAGGCTATCCTGTTGCAAGTTATGTCTTGGCACAAAGCTATGCGGTAGGTCAATTGGGCTTAGCCAAAGACGAAAAGAAAGTTCGTGAATACTTAGAAAAGTCCTCTGCTCAAGGATTTGATGATGCTACAGTGGAACTTGCGGTTTTATTATTTGCTGAAGGCACACCCGCATCTGACAAGCTTGGCTTACAAAAACTTGATCCTTTAGTGAAAAAAGATTTTGCACCCGCGATTCATGCGAAAGCGCTATATGACATCACCGATGGTTTAAAGAAGAAAAATGCAGCCGCAGTCAATCAAGGTTTAAAATCAATCCAAGATTTAGCTAAAAAAGGATATATTCCAGCATTGATGGCTGTCGGAAATATGCTGACCAATGGCAATATCATTGATCAAAATCTGCCAGAAGCACAAAAGATTTTCTCAGAACTTGCTAAAAATAATGTGCCTAAGGCAAAAGAGTCTTTGGATGTTGTAAACAAACTGATTGCTGAAAAAGGCAAAACACCTGCTCCCAAAGCACCAGCAAAAAAATAAGCAGCTCTTAAAAAAATACTCTCGCAAGAGAGTATTTTTTTACCACCAAACACCAATCAAAACACTCACCACAATAAAACTCAGTAAAGTACTAATCATCAATGGTGTCAGTGCTTTTTCATTTAAACCATAGACTTGCCCAAAAATTCCAAATATAGAAGGCATAGGCAAAGCGGCAATCAAGGTACCTGCATAAATCATCTTTTGATCCAAATCAGTTAAATGAGTCAAGCCTAAATAGACCAATATCGGCATACAGATATTTTTAGAAACCACCAAATAAATAGTTTGCAGATTAAGTGATTGAATCGTAATCCCAACCATCCCACCACCAATAATAAATAACGCTAAAGGTGAGGCAGTCTGACCTAACAAGGCAAATACTTGGTCTAATACATGTGGAATTTGAATTTCGAAGATCGCACAGCTCATGCCAATCATCACTGACAAGAACAATGGGTTTTTTAATAAAGTCAGAAATGTTGTTTTTAAAATAGCGGCTAAATTGGCTTGTCTTTGTCGCCCTATTTCGGCCAAGGTTAACATCAGCGGTACAAGAAATACGCTTTCAATGATCACAATCAGTGAAATATAAATCATGGCTTCACTACCCATCAGCAAAGTCAAAATTGCTGCGCCCAGTAACCCGGTATTGGACATTGATGCGCCAAGTGAAAACACAGAAGCATGGGTAAAATGGTTGTTAAAAAGCTTTTGCCCTAAAATAAAGGCCAAAATAAATAGAGTAAAAGTGACCCCTGCATAAACAAAGAAATAAGCAGGATACCAAATCTCATGTAAATCTTTTGCAGCCAGTGCATGAAGTAATAAAGCAGGTAATGCAATTTTGATTACAAAAGCACCAATTGCAGTAATTTGCTCTTTAGAGATCAATTGGATTTTGACAGATATAAAACCTAAAAATAACAGGAAAAATACTGGAAAAATTACCGAAAAAACCATTCAAGCCGTTCCTTTTCCAGATCATACAAATAAAGATATATCCTAGAATCTATCTTTATTCAGTTTAAATACGTTTAAAGACTAATGAGTGAATCAAAACTGTTATGCCATCAATATGCTGAGAACAAATCTTTGATTCCATGCGGCTGACAACGTAAATATTGTGGTGCAATCGAGATTTTTGCACCCAATTTTGCTGCAGCATGCCAAGGCCAGCGGGGGTTATATAAGATCGCTCTTGCCAATGCAATTGCATCTGCCTCACCTTGCTGAAGGATCTGTTCAGCTTGTTCAGCTTCGGTAATTAAGCCCACTGTAATTACAGGAATATTCACCTGTTTTTTAATCGCATTTGCAAAAGGGACTTGGTAATTTGCACCCACTTTAATATCTTGTTGAATGTGTAATCCCGCAGAAGATACATGAATATAAGCAGCACCAAGTTGCGCTAAAGCTTTTGATAAGCCAATGCTTGATTCAATATTCCAGCTATTTTCTGCATCCATCCAGTCGGTTGCAGAAATACGTACACCTACAGGATAGTCAGTTGGTACAACTGCTCGAATGGCTTGAAAAACTTCTAATGTAAAACGAATACGATTTTCAAAGCTTCCACCATATTCATCAGTTCGGTGGTTAGACAATGGAGACATAAATTGATGCAGTAAATACCCATGCGCTGCATGAATTTCAATCAGAGAAAAACCAGCATCTACTGCACGAATCGCCGCTTGCGCAAAGTCTTGAATAATTGTTTTAATTTCATCAATGGTTAATTCATGCGGGGCAATATCATTCGGGCTAAAAGCAATATCACTGGCTGATACAGTTTGCCATCCGTGTGCATGATCGGGCGCAATCTGACCTTTCCCCTGCTTCACCAACCAAGGCTTTTCAGTCGAAGCTTTACGACCTGCATGCGCAAGCTGAATAGCAAAAGGTGTTGGAGCAATGCTTTTTACCTTATTGAGTAAAGCTTTGATTTGATCCCGTTGTGTATCATTCCAAAGTCCCACATCGGCATAACTGATCCGCCCTTCGGCTTGAACCGCTGTTGCTTCAATAATACATAAGCTCGCCCCTGACAAAGCGTAACTTGCCCATTGCTGTTCATGCCAATAAGTCACTTCACCTTGATCTGTTGCAGAGTATTGACACATTGGCGCAATAATAATTTTATTGCTGAGGGAGAGTGAACCAAATTGAATAGATTCAAATAACTTTGGTTGAGCAGACATAAATTATTTTCCCAATGAATTAGAACTGTTTGGTGACACTGAGTCCTGCACTCCAGTTAATACCATCAGCAGGTTCAAAGAATCGACTATTACCATCATTTACAATGACTGAACCGACATAATTTTTATCGAATAAATTATCGACTCGAGCAAAACTACGTACTTTCCAATCGTTGTTTTTCCAGATATAACCGACATTCATACTGGTTACTGTATAACTTGGTGCAGTATCTGTATTGAGATCGTCCACATAGATTTTATCCATATATCGAACATCTACACCTGCATTAAAGCCCTGCTCAGGCAACCAGCCGAAAGATACAAAGGCTTGGTTTTTTGCAATTCCCGGAATGTAATTGCCACTTTGGATGACTTTTTTAGGATCTGTGTTGGGAATGTCTGCATCAAATGTTGCATCAAGGAAACTATAACTGGCTTGAGCCGTTAAATTTTTCCACAGCTTTTTATTCCAAGACAGCTCTACCCCTTGGCGCAGTGTTTTATCTGCATTTTGATAGGTTGCACGTCCATTGAGTGTTCCCGCAGAAACGATGTCATCTTGGGTATTACTTTGGAAAACTGCGGCAGTAAAATTACCTAGACGATTTTGTGCTTTTAAACCAAGCTCATAGTTATCACTGGTTGAAGGTTTAAGCGCAAAGTTAATCCCTGCCGTTCCTTCTGTTGGATAGGCCATTTCGGTAAAGGTTGGTGTTTCAAAACCTTTGGCATAACTGAGATAACTGCTGATCTCAGGAGTAATTTCCCATGTCAAAGCAGCTGATGGGAGCAGTTTTTGATAATCGGTTTGACCACTGTCATCGCCATTCAAACCAATGATGTAGTGATCTTTCGACTCATAATGAACATTGCTATAACGCAATCCTGTATCTAGACGTACAGTCGGCAAAAATTGCCAAGCTGCCTGTAAATATGGATCTAAATTCCATAAAGTATTTCGTTCATCACGGCGTAAGTTGCCTTTTACCCCATATTCGCCCTTGGCATTAAAATTCTCATATCCTTGACGATCTTCATTCATCGCATCATAAGCCAAGCCTGCACTGATCCGTGTATTCGGTAATAAGTCTTTGCCAGTCCAACGTAAATCAGTACCATAAAAATCTCGTTCGAAATCAATCACCCCACCTGCATGGCGTGGATTCTTTTGAGCAGAACTTGGAATAGACTGGTATTGAGTCACTTCACGATGACCAATATAGGCCATACTATAAAGCTCTTGTTGATCATTCAGGGGCTTAGTCCAATTGATACCTGTCTGTGTTTGGTTAATATCTTTACGAACATCATAGATATTTTTACTGTCATTGACCTGTTTAGGATTTTGCTTCCATTGCTCACGAGTCAAACCTTGTGGATCATCAGCGGAAATATCCACATGATTGATCAGCCAATTGATCTTAGAACCATCATCTAAGTCCCACGTGAGTTTGGCATTGCTCAACACTTTTCTTGCGGCACTGTGGTCACGATAACCATCGGTATCAAAATAAGAAGAACTGATCACATAGCTCGGTTCATTGGCTTTATCTGCACCACCTTGTAAGGTGATGTCAGCACGGCCTTTATTATTACTGCCACCTGAATATCCTAACTCGACCGAATCACGCCCTGTTCCTTCTTTGGTCGTGGTGAGAATAGTCCCCCCAGAGGAGTTTCCATACAGTGATGAAAAGGGCCCACCAAGTACTTCAATATGATCTAAGCTCGTTAAATCAATATTTGAAGTTTGGCCTTGTCCGTCTGGCATCGTCGCAGGAATCCCATCGACATAAAGACGAATTCCACGTACCCCAAAAGTTGAACGTGCGCCAAATCCGCGCATAGACAGTTGTAAGTCTTGGGCATAATTTTCACGATTATTGAGCTGTAAACCCGGAATTCCTTTGAGTGTTTCAGTGAGGTTTACCCCAATATTATTTTGACTTTGTTGTTGATCAACTCTATATACCGATGCTGGGGTGTTTAATATGCTGGTATCAGAACGTGTTGCTTCAATTTTGATGGTTGGAAGTTGCTGCGCAGAATGTTGCTGAATGGAATCTTGAGATTCCACTTCAGCATATAAGCTCTGTGTGATACATACCGATAAGCAAAGTAGTGTTGTATTAATTTTTAGATGTTTCACTCTTTGCATAAAGGTGTCCTCGGGTGGTATTAAAAAATAATTTTAGACCCCAAGCCAACGACAAATGCATTGTCCACCTGATTGGTTGCACCAGGATGTACCACATACTGCACTAAAGGACGAAGCATGAACCATTTGGCAGGGTAATATGAGTAATTCAACTCAACATTATACTCTGCATCTTCATTCAACTGTCTTAAATTTGTTCCTAAACGAGCACCATTCACATAATTAGTATACCGATCGTTCAAATGTACCCGATTTACCGCCAAACCAAGAATATCGTTTGGTTGACCATCAAACAGACCATAGTATTTTAGACCGAGTTGCTGTGAATCATTTACGGCTGTCGTAGTACGATCATGAATGGTGAAATTACCAAAACTATGTAAACCACGTTTCCCCTCTCCAGTTGAAGTCAATTGCTGTTCAAACGCAATCCAACCGCCATATGTTCGATCTTCAGCCTTAGTTCCTGCTTTATAAGCAACATCGTACTGATTTTTAGCCTCATCAGCAGTATTGTAAAGCGTACCAATACGATAACTACCTGGTAAATCATTCACACCCTGCTTAGGTGACCACACCACTTCAGAAAGAATATTTACACCATCGGCATGCTTTGTATCCAAATTCCAGCCTTGTCGCTCTAAAGCATTATCAGGGTTGTATTCAAACACCCCCACTTGTGCAAATAGTTCAGGATTGATGTGATATTTTAAGCGTGCGCCCCATTGTGAGACTGGTGTGTTATACCAAAGCTTGCCTTGCCATTTCCCCATCTGTGCTGCACAAAATGCATTGCCTTGGAAATCACAAGCCATGGTATTGAATTCAGTACCTAAACCCATACGACCTAAACGCAAGCTTAGTCCTTGATCCTTAAAATTCTTTTCTATATATAATTCGCTGAGACGGCTCCCCGAATTACCACGTCCCCAATTGGCTTGCGAGTTTGCCCATTGTGGTGCATCTGGTGCTTGAATACCTCTGAGTGAAGTACTTTCACCTTGACGTGCTGTAACTAAAGCACGAATAGTCACATCATTCCAACCCGCCAGTTTCCCCATATCTAAGGTTGTACCCAGTCCGAATTGTGTCGCAAATGTTGGCGCTTGGTGCGCATCATAACCACCATCAGCGAGATATGAACTGTCCATGGCAATGGTGCCATCAAATTTGATTCCCTTTTCTGCAAGTTCAGTCCGACTCCCATTCCAATCACCCGTCATGGTTGAGCCGTGTAAATTAAACGCATCTTCAGCTGATGCAAAAGACATCATGCTACATGCAGAGATTGCCAATAACGGATAAGCAATTTTTTTCATGGGAAAGCCTAATCAGGAACAAAACGAATAAAGATAAACTAGTCAACTCTCAATCACTTTAACCGTCTAAATTTAATAGAAAGTTCCAGCTTTAAAATGACTATTTTTCCTGAAATATCGAGATAAAAAGAATTATTTCAGTAAACAATTCACTAGAAATTTACACATTTTTTTACATATAACTATCATATATTTTTTATCAATTGGAAAACTTTATTTTATCAATAAACTTTATTTTAGATAACAATCACTTAATAACAGAAGTGCAATCTTATTCTACGATCATATCTATAATTTTAACCTAAAGTCTTAGGCTCAGCACAACCACCCTTTAACGCAATCCAATTCTTGCATACAATATTCAGTCCTCACACCAATGTGACAAGTGCATGCCTGAATTACCAGAAGTTGAAACAACAAAAACCAGTTTACTCCCCCTGATTGACCAGAAAGTTCTTCATGTTCAAGTGCGTGAGTCACGGCTACGCTGGCCTATACCCGAAGATATTCAACAACTTCAAGGTCAAAAACTCGTTCGCTTAACACGTCGCTCAAAATACATTTTGGCAGAGTTTGAAACCCATAGCATGTTATGGCATTTGGGTATGTCGGGTAGTTTTAGAATCTGTGATGAACATGAAGCACTTAGAAAGCATGACCATCTGATCATTCAGTTTGAAGACACACAGCTGCGCTATCATGACCCTCGACGTTTTGGTTGTATCATTTGGCTGAATGAAGAAAGCCAAACAAAATTGATTGATACTTTAGGGCCTGAACCATTGAGTGATGAATTTCATGCCGAATATTTAGCAGAAAAGTTTAAAAATAAAAATGTCGGCACAAAAGTTGCAATCATGGATAATCATATTGTTGTGGGTGTAGGCAATATTTATGCAACCGAAAGCTTATTTAATTTAGGGATTCACCCTGCACAGCCTGCTTCGAGTTTGACGAAAGCGCAAATTCAAAAATTGGTTATCGAAATTAAACGAATTTTAAAGCAAGCGATTGATTTGGGTGGTTCAACTTTAAGAGACTATAGCAACGCCATGGGTGAGAATGGCTACTTTCAGCAGACCTTATTGGCTTATGGTCGTGCGGGTGAGATGTGTATTAACTGTGAAACCACTTTAGAAAATTTAAAGTTAGGACAAAGAGCCAGTGTGTTTTGCCCACAATGCCAACCATTAAAGATCACGAAGAGCATCCCACAAAAACCACGAGGAAAAAGTAAATGAAAACTGCAATCGTTCGACATATTCTCGTCAAAGATAAGGACTTGGCCGAACAACTTAAGAAGAAGATCCATGATGGCGCTGATTTTGCCAAAGTGGCCAAACAGCATTCCACATGTAATTCAGCAAAACGTGGTGGTGAACTGGGTGAAGTAAAAAAAGGACAACTTGTTCCTGTGATTGATAAACTGGTATTTACCGCTGCTGAACGTGTACTTCATGGTCCAGTAAAAAGCCAATTCGGCTTTCACTTGGTTGAGATTAAATTTCGCATGGATTTTTAGTTTAAAGATTTACATTCTTTTGGAGACATTGAGAGAATGTTCCACTATTTATCAGCAATGTTCAAATTAGAGTCACAACAACAACCATCACTGAAGCTAAATTAAAATACTTTTGCTTTTCGATCATTCAGGCTTTCAAAGTGTGTCTATCACGTAGCGCAATGACAAGGATGTTAATATTTGCTTTAAACCTTATTGTTTATTAAGACAACAAAACAATAAAAATCTGAGCTGTTCTCGTTAATTTAAACCCTCCTATATTTTTGAATCAATTTGCTCAGGTTTAAATTCATGGATAAACTTCGCATAATCATCAATATATGATCTAAATGCTTCTTCGCGAGTGGTAAAGTAAAATATTTCATTGCCATTCCTGACAATGGTTTCAGGAGATTTACCATTACAGTACCCCCCAGCTGAATAGACAGCAGACTTAAGCATTTGAAAACTTTGCTCAGCAACCTGTTCATCCTTAAACGCAAAAACCAGCAAAACAAAATCTGGACGATATTGTTTTTCATCACCTAACTTAACTTTACTGATTGCCTTATAAGAGCGAATGCCCTCACCTTTTACTTGAATCACTTTATTCAGAGAGCAATCATTTTCAGACCAAGAGCTGCCACTGTCTTTTTCTATAAACTCAAAATTGGCTTTTAATAAACGTGTTTGTAATGCCAAAAGTAATGTTTCATTTTCATCTACCGAGTCGGTTTCTATAGTGGCATAGCGGGTATCTTCATTTGGCATCTCATTAAAGGTTAAACCACTGGCAGGTCGGCTTTGGTCCGCTTGTGTAGATGTTAGAGTATCAGCAGATTGCTGCTCTTTTGGATGCTCTGAACATGCATACAAACTGATAAGTATTGCCATAATCCCTATGTTTTTTTTCATCAGCCCCATCCCTATTTTCTTGCTTGCATAAAAAACGGTACTTGATCGTACCGTTTCATTCAACTCTTTTACAATGATTTAATAGCTTTATCAGGGTTTAGATATATTAAAATACTGTAATTTGAATCAATTTAATGAAGATTAAGCTTCAGGGCGTTTCTTTAATTCATCACGAATTTCACGCAGTAATGCAATATCTTCTGGTGTAGCAGCTGGAGCTTCTTCAGCAGGTTTACGGATTTTATTTAGGAATTTAACCAACAAGAAAACCACCCACATTAAGATCAGGAAGTTCAATACAATTGTGATGAAATTACCATAGGTTAATACGTTAATTCCGGCTTTGGTTAATTCATCCAATGATGAAAGGTTATTTGGGTTATCGCCAAGTACGACAAATTTTTGGGTAAAATCAACACCACCACCCGTAATCACTGTGATTAAAGGCATAATCACGTCTTTCACTAATGAGTCGATAATTTTATTGAAAGCACCACCAATGATGACACCAATTGCCAAATCCATCATATTGCCTTTAACAGCAAATTCTCTGAATTCTGAAAGAATACTCATATTTTAACTCCACGCCGATTTTGCGTATTTTTTATGTGACGAAGTATACATTATGTTTCAACATATATTTCCACCTAATTTACTCGCTTTTTATTAAAAACCAATATCCTTTTACATTTATATAAAAAAACCGCAATTTATTAAAAAATTGCGGTTTTTTTCTAGAAATTGAATTATTTCCAGTTTGAACGCTTAGCCACGTGAAGCACGTTTACGTTCATTTTCAGTTAAGAATTTTTTACGAATACGAACTGATTTAGGTGTTACTTCAACTAATTCGTCATCTTCAATAAATTCTAATGCTTGTTCAAGCGTGAATTTAATTGCAGGTGTTAACGTTAACGCTTCATCTGTACCAGATGCACGCATGTTAGTTAACTGTTTCGCTTTGGTTGGGTTCACAGTCATGTCGTCTGAACGAGAGTTCATACCCACGATCATACCTTCATAAACTTCTAACTGTGGTTCAGCAAATAGACGACCACGGTCTTGTAAAGTGAACAATGCAAATGCTAAGCAAGTACCGTTAACCATAGAGATCAACACACCGTTTTGACGTTTCGCAACTGCACCTTGTTTAGCTGTACCGTAATGCGAGAAGCTTGAAGTCATGATACCAGTACCAGAGGTAATGGTTAAGAATTCAGAACGGAAACCAATCAAACCACGTGATGGAACAGTTGCTTCAATACGGATACGGCCTTTACCGTCAACTTCCATATTGGTCAACTCACCTTTACGGTTACCCATTTGTTCCATAACAGAACCTTGATGTTGCTCTTCAACATCAAAAGTAACGTTTTCATATGGTTCTTGAGTTTCGCCATCAACTTCTTTCATGATCACTTGCGGACGAGAAACACCCATCTCGAAGCCTTCACGACGCATGGTTTCAATCAATACTGAAAGGTGAAGTTCACCACGACCAGAAACTTTGAAACGGTCTGGACTGTCAGTATCTTCAACACGTAAAGCAACGTTATGGATCAATTCGCGATCTAAACGCTCACGGATATTACGTGAAGTTACAAATTTACCTTCTTTACCAGCAAACGGTGAGTTGTTTACTTGGAAAGTCATCGAAACTGTAGGTTCATCTACAGACAATGCAGGTAATGCTTCAACATTTTTAGGATCACAGATTGTGTCAGAAATGTTCAAAGCATCTAAACCAGTGATACATACGATATCACCCGCTTGAGCAGAATCTACATCTACACGCTCTAAACCATGGTAACCCATAATTTTTAAGATACGGCCGTTACGTGTTTTGCCATCTTTATCGATAACAGTCACTGGTGTATTGGTTTTTACTGAACCACGTTGAATACGACCAACACCAATTACACCCACGAAACTATTATAGTCAAGTGATGAAATTTGCATTTGGAATGGACCATCAATATCAACTGCTGGTGGTTCAACGATATCTACGATTGTTTCGAACAACGGTGTCATATCTTCTGCTAATTCTTCAGGAGAAGGACCAGCAACACCACGTAAGCCAGAAGCATATACGATTGGGAAGTCTAACTGTTCATCACTACCGCCTAAGTTATCGAACAAATCAAATACTTGATCGATTACCCAGTCTGGACGAGCACTTGGCTTATCTACTTTGTTGATGATAACAATTGGCTTCAAACCACGAGCAAACGCTTTTTGTGTTACAAAGCGAGTTTGTGGCATTGGGCCTTCTTGTGAATCGACAAGAAGAAGTACGCAGTCAACCATAGACATTACACGTTCAACTTCACCACCAAAGTCAGCATGTCCTGGGGTGTCGACGATGTTGATGCGGTATTCAGTATTTGTACGCTTGTCTAACCATTTGATTGCAGTGTTTTTTGCAAGAATGGTAATACCGCGTTCAGACTCAAGCGCATTCGAATCCATAACACGCTCAATCTCACCCGCGCGGTCACCGAGTGCACCTGATTGTTGTAAAAGTTTGTCGACAAGAGTCGTTTTACCATGGTCGACGTGCGCGATGATGGCAATATTACGGAGAGTTTTAATATCAGACATGTAAATTCGATACGCTTTAAATTTGAGGGCAAATTATACAGAAAAATCTTAACTTTTAGTAGTGACAGTTTATTGACAGTTACAAGTTTTTTTCACAACAGCGGGCTTTTTATTTTGTAATAGTGTGTAAAGCGATTAGAATAGCGCCATCTTGCCACTTCCAATTGCTGTGCCATGTCCAATTCTACCCCCTCTCCCAATCAGAAACAGGCTCAAATTGATCTTGTTTATGGTCTAGATGATCGCCCAAAACCACTCATCGCTTTTTTTGCGGCTTTGCAACATTTACTTGCGATTATTGTTCCAATTGTAACACCCGGTTTACTGATTTGTTTAGCTTTAGGTGTTTCTCCTCAAGATACCAACATGATTCTTTCCATGTCATTGGTGATTTCTGGGGTAGCAACATTCTTACAATGTAAAAAAATTGGACCATTTGGTGCAGGGCTACTGATTGTTCAAGGTACAAGCTTTAACTTTATTGGTCCAATGATTGGGATTGGTTCAGCCATGGTTGCTGCGGGCACACCAGTAGAAGCGGTTATGGCATCTATTTTTGGTGTGGTCATTGCAGGCTCATTTATTGAAATGGGTGTTTCACGTATTTTACCTTGGGTAAAAAAGTTGATCACGCCCTTGGTTACAGGGATTGTGGTACTGTTGATTGGTTTAACCTTAATTAAAGAAGGTTTAATCAGCATGGGTGGTGGCTACCAAGCCATGGAAAGCCATACGTTTGCCAGCGCCGACAATCTCATCATGTCATGTACAGTGTTGGCAATTATCGTCCTTCTCAATCGCTTCAAAGTGGTTTGGGTGAAAAGTTCTGCAATTCTTATTGCTTTAGTCATTGGCTATATTCTTGCGGGCTTTATGGGCTATTTAGATTTTTCTGGTTTAAAAGATGCCCCATTGATTCAAATTCCGACACCAATGCATTTTGGAATTAGCTTCTCATGGAGCTTATTTATTCCTATGGCGTTTATTTATCTTGTCACGTCTTTAGAAGCAATTGGCGATGTCACCGCAACCTCTAAAATTTCAAATCAGCCTGTAGATGGCCCAGTGTGGATGGAACGAATTAAAGGTGGTGTACTGGTCAATGGTGCCAACTCATTTCTTGCAGGGATTTTTAATACATTCCCAAGTTCTGTCTTTGCACAAAATAACGGTGTAATTCAGTTGACGGGTGTTGCAAGTCGTTTTGTTGGGATTTGGATTGCAATCCTACTCATCATTCTGGGGTTATTCCCTGCTGTTGCTGGTATCATTCAGGCGGTACCGCAAGCGGTACTGGGTGGTGCGGTTATGGTAATGTTTGGTGCAGTTGCTGCTTCAGGCATTAACATTTTATCGGGAATTCAACTAGACCGTCGTGCGTTACTGATTATTGCTATCTCTTTAGGTCTCGGCCTAGGGGTTGCACAAGTTCCTCAAATTTTGGAACATTTGCCAGAATTACCGCGTAATATTTTTAGTTCTGGTGTCGCAACTGGCGGGCTAGCTGCATTAATTTTGAATTTAGTTTTACCCGAAACTAAAAAATAATAAATCTATTCTTTATAATGCCCAGCTTAGACTGGGCATTGCTCTAATTTTTATTGATGGATGGTGAATATGGAGCCAAAAAGCGAAGTTGTCATTCGACAGCATGACTACCTTTCTGGACGCGTGCTATTTGTAAATGCAGCAACGGATGATCTACTTTCAAATTTAGCTCATAACATCGAAGCAAGCATTTGGACTTGGAATTACAATGAGTTTCAATATTTTCAGAATCAGCAGGCAAAGGTACATTTTGGTACTGACCTGCCAGAAGCTGAATTTGATCAAGCTGTTGTTTTTGTTCCAAAATCAAAAGAGCTACTCAACTATATCTTGCACAATTTAGTCAGTCGTTTAGCTGTTGGCGCTTCGATTTTCTTGGTTGGAGAGAAAAAAGGTGGTGTAGAACGTGCTGCAAAACAACTCCAGCCTTATGGTCAAGCCATCAAGCTTGATAGCGCACGTCATTGTCAAATGTGGCAACTCACCACAGATAAAACCGTGACAGCAAAGCCATTAGCAGAATGGGCGCAAGTCTATAATGTTCCAACACCTGCCGGAGAACTTAGCATTTGTGCACTCCCTGGTGTATTTAGCCAAAATCGTCTAGATATTGGAACTGCAGTGCTTTTACCTTATCTCAAACAAGTGACGTCTGGTAAGATTGCGGACTTTGGTTGTGGTGCAGGTGTCATCAGTGCTTATCTCAGTAAACTTAATCCGAAAAATCGTATTTTTGCTTTAGATATCGATGCTTTTGCTTTAGCATCAACGCAAATGACTTTTGAAAAAAATAATTTACCTTTAGAACAACTTGAAATAAAAGCAGTCACAGGGATTGAAGATGCGCCATTGTTCTTACACGCCATTGTGAGTAACCCTCCATTTCACCAAGGTATTCAAACAGATTACAATGCCAGTGAAACGTTATGTAAAACTGCGAGACGACATTTAAAATCAGGTGGTGAATTATGGATTGTGGCAAACCGCTTCCTAAATTACCCATTACTCATTGAGCAGAGTTTTAGTCAATGTACGACTAAAGCAGATCAACAAGGCTTTAAAGTGCTGTTCGCCAACACTCAAAAAAGTAGTAAGGAATAACGATGAGCGAAACAGATCATCCTCAACTCCAGCGTAAGCTTGGAGCACGACATTTAAACATGATCGCCATTGGCGGTTCTATTGGTACAGGGTTATTCCTTGCTTCTGGTCAAACGATTGCCACTGCTGGACCTGGTGGTGCATTACTTGCTTATGTTCTGATTGGTATCATGATTTATTTCTTGATGACCAGTTTAGGTGAACTTGCAACCCACAATCCAACATCAGGTGCATTTTTTACCTATGGTAATAAGTATGTAGAAGAAGGTTTTGGTTTCGCACTCGGTTGGAACTATTGGTATAACTGGGCCATTACCGTTGCATTTGAATTGGTTGCTGTTCAATTCATCATGAAGTTTTGGTTTCCAGACATCCCCGGCTTTTGGTGGAGTGCGCTATTCCTTGCGATTATCTTTTGTATCAATGCCTTAACTGTAAAAGGCTTTGGTGAAAGTGAATTTTTATTTTCACTGGTTAAAGTCATTGCCATCATCTTCTTTATTGTCATTGGCTTATTCATGATTGGTAAAATCATGTTAGATCCAACAGATTCAATTACCAAGAATTGGACCGTTGGTGAAGCGCCATTTGTAGGTGGCTTTCAAGCCTTAGTCGGTGTGGCCATGATCGCTGGATTCTCGTTCCAAGGGACGGAGATGGTCGGTGTCGCTGCAGGTGAATCTAAGGATCCGAAAAAAACCATTCCAATCGCCATTAAACAAATCTTTTGGCGTATTCTTTTATTTTATATATTGTGTATCTTTATCATTGGTACATTGGTTGCGTATACAGATCCAAACCTTGCACTTGCTGCGGAAGGTGATGGAAACATTACCCTGTCACCATTTACTCTGTTATATGAAAAAGCAGGTTTAGCATTTGCAGCAGGCTTAATGAATGCCGTGATTTTGACTGCAATTATGTCTGCAGGTAACTCAGGTATGTATTCATCAACACGTATGTTGTTTGATATGGCACGTGAAGGTAAAGCGCCACGAGTTTTCTCTAAACTCGATCTTCGCGGTGTACCCATGAATGCACTGTATGCAACAACGGCAATTGCGGCACTGTGTTTCTTAACCACCTTTATTGGTGAAAGTGTCGTGTTTACTTGGCTGTTAAACATGTCAGGTATGTGCGGTTTTATTGTCTGGTTAGGTATCGCAATCTCACATTATCGCTTCCGTAAAGGTTATTTGGCTCAAGGCTATAAACTTGAAGATCTCGCTTATCGTGCAAAATTCTTCCCTTTTGGTCCGTGGTTTGCCTTTATTCTTTGTGCCATCATTATTCTTGGCCAAAATGCAGAAGCTGTGCTTGATGGAAAATGGATGAGTGTGTTGTCTACTTATATCAGTATTCCGCTGTTCCTTGTTATCTGGCTTGGCTATAAGTGGAAACACAAATCTAAATTGATTGCTTATGATCAGATGGATGTACAACCCATTCAAGTCGAAAAAGAGTAAATCACTTGATGTAAATAAAGCAGCTTTTTAGCTGCTTTATTGTTTTTTATAACAGCAATTCAACGTGAATTAAAAATTAATTTGCTATGTTTCATTGACAAAGTTTTTTTTCTTTATAGAATAACGCCCATTGGATTATTTCCAATCAGAATTTTCACCTTTGATTTTAAATCAAAAAGTATAGGAGTACGACATGCATCAACTTGAGAAAACTTTAAATTAAGATTAAGCAGTCGTCTACCCACGGGCACTGAATTAATCAAAGTGTCCGAATGTCAGTCAAACCTAGCATTCGCTAGGTTTTTTATTGTCTTTAAAATTTGAATCGATCATTGCTTTGACAATAGTGTTGTAACCACCTTCGGACAATAAAAAAATTTGCTTCGAGAAAAAAATGAGCATACAAATGATTTTAAACGCCAAAGCAGAATATGGCGTTCCCGTAAAAATTTATACAAAAGATGTGGATGAGGAAAGCCTAACGCAACTGCGAAAAATGGCACAATTGCAATTTATTCATTCACATATCGCAGTCATGCCAGATGTACATTTGGGTAAAGGCGCAACCGTGGGAAGTGTTATTCCCACCAAAAATGCCATCATTCCTGCTGCGGTTGGCGTGGATATCGGTTGTGGTATGAATGCATTAAGACTTAGTCTAAAAGCATCTCAACTGCCCGATAACTTAAGCACTTTACGCAATGCCATTGAAAGAAAAGTACCTGTCGGCTTTGAAATGCACAAACAAATCAAAGCAAAGGCTTCAACCCTTTCGCCCTTAGATAAAAAACTCCAGCGTATTACAGACAAACACCCTGCTTTAAAACGCATGTTACGTAGTTTTGATGTTACATGGCAAAAGCAACTCGGGACTTTAGGTGGTGGTAATCACTTTATTGAACTGTGTATTGATGAAAATGATGATATCTGGGTCATGCTGCATTCAGGTAGCCGTGGCTTAGGTAATGTGATTGGCACTTACTTTATTGAACGTGCCAAGAAAGAAGCACAACATCGTTTTGGTCACGTGCCTGATAAAGACTTGAGCTACTTTGCAGAAGGATCGACGAATTTCGATGATTATGTTGAAGCTGTAGAATGGGCACAAGAATATGCTTTTGAAAACCGACGAGAAATGATGCGTTTAATTTTAGAAGCAATTCGCCCATTATTACCAAGTTTTCAAATGACCAAAGAAGCGATTAATTGTCATCATAATTATGTACAGAAAGAATTTCACTTTGATGAAGACGTATTTGTTACACGTAAAGGTGCAATTCGTGCAGGGCTCGATGAATATGGGATTATCCCCGGTTCAATGGGCGCGCAATCTTTTATCGTTAAAGGTAAAGGTAATCCAGATTCTTTTTGTTCATGCTCACATGGTGCAGGACGTAAAATGAGTCGTTCTAAAGCCAAGCATTTGTTTAATCAGCAAGATTTGATTGCACAAACAGTAGGCATTGAGTGCCGCAAAGATAAAGGTGTGGTTGATGAGATTCCAAGTGCCTACAAGGATATTCATCAAGTTATGGCCAATCAAAATGATTTGATTGATGTGGTCCATACACTGAAACAAGTATTGTGTATTAAAGGCTAAAGCCGAAATAGCCCTTAATTTTTATCATGAATCTCAGTAAATTTCGATTTACTGAGATTCACATTTGCAATTGAATTAACAATATCGAATCGCAGGACAATATTCACGAATCACAATCATTTGCTGACAAATTCCTTCAGCTAAACGTTGTTGTTCAAAGACAGCTTTCGGCATAGCTTCAAAATTATCATAGAAACAAATCTCCTGATCATTTATCGAATAAACCAACGAATGATTTCCAACACCTTCTAAAGTGTCATAAAAAACAATGATATTGCACCCTTGTTCAATATAGGCTTGAATTTCTTGATAGCTCAGCGCTGGACTAATCTGCAACCCTAACTTCTTCGCGTCTTGATAACGAACGATTTCTTTTTCATGAATATTTGAGTCTTCATCTGTATAAAAAGACAGATCAAAACCTAATTTTTTTAATCCAACGGCTAGGCCAATCGTAAAAGTACCATCCTCTGCATCGTGATGACAAAGTTTAACCAGTTGTTGAATATCTAACTGAATTGAGTAATTTTGCAATAACATCCAAACAGCAAAAATACCGCAATTTGATTCTAGGTCTAATAAGGCTTTAGGCAGATGCACACTCATTCAATTTTCAAACTTGTAGAAATCACAATCAACAATTATAACGCTGTAAGATCAAATTGAGAGGCTTTATCGAAATTACTTAATTTTTAAAGTCACCGTTACTCGTCTATTTTTCACTCTACCTTCAGCTGTTTTATTATCAGCAATTGGCTTGGTTGGTCCTAAACCGAGCGTAATCAATTGCTCTGGATTGACCTGATATTCATTTAAGAGAAAATCTTTGACAATATTTGCTCGCGTTAACGATACTTTATTATTTGCAGCCAAAGAGCCAGTACTGTCTGTATGGCCTTCAATGTAGAGAACAAAATTTTTATTGTCTTTCAATAATTGTGAAGCAACAGATAAAGCAGGTTTATACTCAGCTTCAATGTCTGTTGATTTCGGTTGAAAATATATGGACAGCCCATTTTTCAATGACTTCACTTCATTTGGATACTGTTTTTGGATTGAAACACGATTTGAATTTATTGGTGTCGACGTACAGGCATTTAATGCCATGAGTACCAGTCCTAAAATAATATATTTCATCGTTAACCTGTAATTATTAATTTCTGATTCAATTTTATTTAGATATTCTAGAATTATAAGGACTTTAAATAAAAAAGCGACTCAATTGAGTCGCTTTTTTATTCACTAAATAAAGGATTATTTAGTTACAGTACGGCTACCAGTGATTGTCGCGAATACACGACGGTTCATAGCACGACCTTCTTTAGTTTTGTTGTCAGCAATCGGTTGATCCCAAGCGAAACCTTGAGTAGACAAACGAGATGCATCAATGTTGTACTCGCTTACAAGCGCTGATTTAACAGAGTTAGCACGAGCTAAAGATAAACGTTCGTTTAACTTACGTGGACCAGTGTTATCTGTATGACCTTCAATACGAGCAGTCGCATTCGGGAATGTAGTTAACGCATCAGCAACTTTAGCAACTTCTGGCTTGTATTGATCTTTGATATTTGATTTGTTTGTATCAAAGAACACACGAAGTTCCATGTTCAAATCTTCAGTAAGAACTTGTGGAGCTGGTTCAACTGGAGTTGGAGCAACTGGAACCACTGGAGCAACTTCTACTACAGGAGCAGCAGGCTTCAAGTGACCACCAAGAACTACGTTAAGACCTGCAAGAGCAGTATAGTTCCAGAATTTTTCGTCAAAGTTATAAGTACCACGAGCTTCAGTACGAAGAGATAAAGCATCGTTTAAGCGCCAGAAAGCACCAACACCAGCATTACCTAAAGTACCTTCTTCGTTGTTATGGTAAGACATGTCATCAAGTTTGTACTTGTAATGACCAGCACCTAACAATACATACGGTTTGATTTTGCTGTCATAGTTTTTAGTGATCAAATCAGAAGTAGCATAAAAGTTACCGTTGATTTGAGTTTGCTTGTATTCAGAACCAGCTACGCCAGTACCGTCAAGATCACCTTTAACTTGGTTATATTCAGCTTCAAAACCTAACCATGGAGTAAGTTCTACACCAAGTGCAGCACCAACGAATAAATCGTCTTGTAATTCAGGACCGTTAGTTAACTCGCCTTTATCACCACCATTGTTGTGTTGAGAGTCTTGGAAAGTGTAACCAAGTAGTAAAGGTGTAACAGTTACACCAGCATTAGCAGCAGCGAATGGAGCGGCAACAAGCATAGCAAGTGCGATACGACTCAATTTCATGGATATCCTCCAGAGATAACAATTGTTGTTCAAGCTTAGCCTAAAATTTATTGGCTATCCTGAGATAAATTTTAATACCCCAGTATTATTTTTAAGCTACTCACGTTGAATCATACAAACACTTGAGGCTTTTTCCAAGTGCTTGATAACTTTAATCAAGTAAATTATTGACAAAATTACTTACAATTTCCGTTGTAATTCGGTAACTTTTTACTCAATTTTTTTGCGTGGATCGCTTATCTTTTTGCTACGTGCATTTTAGCAGTAAAAGAAACTGATAGTAATAAATATTTTACTACGTTAACATTTCAATTAAATTTAATAGAAAAATCATTATTTTTCAAATAAAAAACAAGACTTAACAGAAGCCTCAAAGATGTATTTTTATTGTAAAGAACGAGGACTTACCTTGTTCGAGCTTATTACCACTATTTGTATCCTTACAATTATCAGCCTAATCTGTTTGCCCCATTATCATAATTGGATGCAAAAACAAGAGATTAGAATCATTTCCGCACATATTCAACAGCATGTTTCTTATGCAAGAAGTCAAGCTTTAGTTCGACATACTACTGTGGTCATTTGTTCATCTGAAGATTTAATTCGATGTGAAAAAGACAAATGGAACAAAGGATTACTTATTTTTACAGATAAAAATAAAAACAAACAAGTCGATTCTGAAGATCACATACTCCTCAAAACTGAAAATAAAATTAAATATGGCAAACTGACTTGGGTCGGAAGTGCCAGCAGTAGAGATGTATTGACTTTACAAGGTGATACAGGTTTACCCAGAGGTTCACCTGGAAGCTTCTATTATTGTAGCCAATATGATGAGGTAAATAATAAGCGCTACAAAATCGGACGAATGGGAGCAATAAATTTAGGGCCACCACCTGAATGTTAAAAACTGTTCTCTACGGTCAGCATATATTCAATCGCTAGACTTTATTCTTATACTATTTTTTATATACTGCTTAGGTTTTGGATATATTCACAGAATAATCATTTGGAGATTAAAACAATGACTGACATCGTAATTGTGAATGGTGCGCGTACAGCTATGGGTGGTTTTCAAGGAAGCCTGACCAGTTTGACTGCGCCAGAACTAGGTGCTGCGACGATTAAAGAAGCCATTGCCCGTGCTGGCTTACAACCAAATGATGTACAAGAAGTCATTATGGGATGTGTTTTACCTGCGGGTTTAAAACAAGGCCCGGCACGCCAAGCGATGCGCAAAGCCGGCTTACCTGATTCAACCGGTGCTGTAACCATTAACAAATTATGTGGTTCAGGCATGAAAGCAGTTATGCAGGCTGCGGATGCAATCAAAGCAGGTTCGGCGGAAGTGATTGTTGCTGGCGGTATGGAATCGATGACCAACGCACCTTATCTTTTGCCAAAAGCACGTAGTGGATATCGCATGGGCCATGGTGAAGTAAAAGACCATATGTTCTTTGATGGCTTAGAAGATGCTGAAACGGGTCGTTTAATGGGTTCTTTTGCCCAAGATATGGCAAATAGCAAAGGCTATACACGTCAACAGATGGATGATTTTGCGATTCGTTCTTTACAACGTGCACAAAAAGCTATTACTGAAGGTTGGTTTAAAGATGAAATCGTTTCTGTCACAGTTTCAAGCCGTAAAGGCGATGTTGTTATAGATCAAGATGAACAACCATTTAATGCCAATATCGACAAAATTCCTAGCTTGCGCCCTGCGTTTGCCAAAGATGGAACAATCACGGCAGCCAATGCCAGTTCAATTTCAGATGGTGCATCTGCGCTGGTTTTAACCTCTGCGGATCATGCTGCAGCAAAAGGGCTTCAACCTTTAGCAAAAATTGTTGCCTATGCTTCAAACTCACAACATCCCTCTGAATTTACCATTGCCCCAGTAGGTGCAATCCAAAAAGTACTGAATAAAACCGGTTGGGATGTTCAAGATGTTGACTTATGGGAAATCAATGAAGCATTTGCTATGGTTACCATGTGCCCTATCGATGAATTTAAATTGGACGCTGAAAAAGTCAATATTCATGGTGGTGCATGTGCCCTCGGCCATCCTGTTGGTTCTACAGGTTCACGCATCATCCTGACCTTGATTCATGCGTTAAAACGTACTGGTGGTAAAAAAGGTATTGCTGCCCTTTGTATTGGTGGTGGTGAGGCGACTGCTGTAGCGATTGAAATTCTTTAAGCACCTCAATCCTTGAATTAAAAAGAGGCGTCTATTACATGGTAGACGCCTCTTTTATTTTGCTTTCACCTGAACAACTTAAATATCGCTCAATTCATAATTAAGGATTTAAATTGTTCTGCTCTGGAATCGGGGCAATATAGGCAATAATCAGCATCACAAAACCCGCACCCAAGAAAGAAATCACGCGCGTTAACGTTCCAATATGAGATAAATCAAACAGTACCAATTTTAAGGTGACAATCACCAAAATGCTCCCCCCTAAAATCCATAAAGGACGTAATAATTTACGGCTAGCAAAGCTCATCGCAATAAAGGCTAAGCTTACCCAAAGCAAGGTTAGACTCAGTTGAGCAGTGGCATCTTGCCAAAGACTCAGTTGGTTATAAGGTGTAGCAAAATACACATGTAAGGCTCTTAGAACGATATAGCTACTCAGCCATAACAAACTTAAAACACATAGTACTGCAAGTATTCCATGGTCGATTCCCGGCTTCAAAGCTTGTTTAAATTGAAGGTTCAGCATCCAGAAAAAACCAATTAACATGGCGATACTAACCAAATCAAAGGGATTTAAGATTGGTAATAAATATCCTTGAAATGCTTGCTGTGAAAATAGCTGAGAACAAATCATCCAAATCAACATCAGTAACAAACTGCTGCGCGTTTGCCAAAACATTGTCCATTCTGAGTTTTTCTGAAAGAAGCACCATCCACAAAACACTAAAGGTAAAATGACCATGCTGATATAAGGCATCGTTGCAATTAAGCTAAGACTGCTTAGACTTAAACTGATTAAAACACCTAAACTGAGCCATTCACTTTCAAACTGTAGCCCTTTTGCAGGTCTTAACCAGACTGTCGCTAGCACTAAACCTGAAACTGCGATACCCCATCGTTCAATATCACTGGTCCATAGCAACATGCCATTTTTACTAATATCCAGCAATAAAATGAGTGTAAATACATAGACGGGAATTACCCCAATCCATTTTGGAATCAACCATGTTGATCTGGCCTTTAGCCATAACATCAATTCATTCATCAACAGATAAGCAATAACCACAATCAATACACTGTATATATATCGATTCTCTCCCTCTAAGAGATCAAGCAATAATGCAAGAATCATCGTGGTTGCAGAAATCATCAGTAGGCTTAAAAACAACGTCGTTACTGAACTGATCTGTTTGCGAAAATCATCACGCCTATTTGCCAATAACACCACGGCGATATAGCTTAAACATAAGTACCAATACATCGTGGTTGGAAAATCAGGCAATTCAAACAAGTAATAAAGGCTTGAACAGCCTGCAACAATCAACAAGGCAATCGCCATATAACGACTGATCACCGATTGTCGATATAAAGCAAAGCCAAAAATACAGAGGCCTTCAACAGCCCAACCCACCACACTCCACTGACCATGCAGAAGAATCGGTGGAATTAAAGCAAGAAAGATCAATGCCAAACTAAAATAACTTTGAGAAATCAGTTGAATAGATTGATTACGTTTTGAAAGCTGATAAATCCCAGCAAACACCACAGCAAAACCAAGGCTAAAACCAGCAAGAATCAGTTCTTGGTGAAAATACATTAAATATAAAAATAAATAGCCAATTATCGGTGCACCAAAAATCAACGCAACATCTAAACTGGGTTTCAGTTTAAATTGCTCAAGATCCTGTTTGGCGATCAATTGACTAAATCGAAAACCAAGCCAAATGAATACTGCAAGATGTGCAAGAATAAGTATCGTGAGTGATTGTTTTTCTTGACTATAGCCATGATAGAACGCATAACCACCACCAATGATTACAGTCACTAAAAAACCGATCTGATTTAAATATTTCCAAGGTCTTAATGTACTCAGTACAGCAATCGCAATGTTAATCACTAAATAATAAGCCATCAGTTCTGCTACTGTTGCATTTCGCACAGGCAACGTAAATGGTGCAATATAAGCGATAAGCACTGCCATCAATGCCAATTCCACGCTTTGCTGCTTTAAGCTTAAACTCAATGTCAGCGCCATAATTACAGCAAAACACAAACTTGCCAGATAAAGACTCGGAATCACCTGATTGTAATAGGCAAAGAATAAGGTTAAAAATAATCCAGCAAGCCCCAAGCCCTCTATTGCTAAAGCAAAACTACGATTTTTATTTTGTAGTACTACACCCAACGCAGTGATTGCACCACTGGACAAAGCAACAATTGAAAGTTTGACTGCTAAACTTAATTGCCAATGCTCTGTCGCAAAACGCAACAGCAACACAATACCAATCACCAAAACCAAGATCGCAACTTTCAAAACAGGGTTGCCTTGAAAAATCCATTGGCGAATTTGCCCCATTAAGTTTAGCGACGAATCTTGTGGCGTGCCGATGCTTTGTTGTATAGCTGATGGATGGTTCAAATCTGGAGATCGCTGTTCTGACAAATTCAAGTGTTGAATTTGCAATTGAACTTGGCTCAAATAGCGCTCTAAACGGCGTAACCAGCGTAAAAAAAAGAAAATCCAAGCAGTTAACCCTAAACCCACCATCCAGCTCAAATGCAGTGTTAAACCCACAACGGCGATAATCGAGGAGATATATAATGGCACTTTTGATGTGCTTTGCAGTGGAACCCGTGTCTGTTGCGCGATCTGTTGCAATGGATCTTGAATCGCATCCACATACTGCATCACACTCATGACAAATGCCAAACCACAGATATAGGTCAATATCCGTGCATCTAAAAACCATGCACTGACTGCGATAATGATCAGCATCATTAACCAAATGATGCGAATTTCACTCTGCCCTTTGAGCATATTTCATCTTTCTCGATCCTGAGTAACTCGATGATACAACAGCCTTACCTGATGATTATGTGAATTCATCAGATATTCAGTAACACAAGGATGACTGTTGCATCTTCGCAAGCGCAAAAAATCACGTACAATAAAGCGGTTATTTGAATTAGGAAAATATCAATGCCACCATTTGTATTGGTCGATGGGTCATACTTTTTATTTCGTGCTTTTCATGCACTCCCACCTTTAACCACATCAACTGGATTACAGACCAATGCGATTCGTGGGGCAATTTCTGCAATTCAAAAACTGATGCGTCGTGTGCAACCAACACATATGGCGGTTATTTTTGATACGCCTGAACCGACTTTTCGCCATGTACTGTCACCAATATATAAAGGTGACCGCCCAAGCATGCCAGAAGAATTGTCACAACAAATCCCTTATTTGCATTCCTTGATTCGTGCTTTAGGTATTCCATTACATACGCTTCCAGGTGCTGAAGCGGATGACATCATTGGAACCTTGGCAAAACGCGCTGAAAAAGCCGGTCATCAAGTCTTAATTTCTACTGGTGATAAAGACATGGCTCAGTTGGTCACGGATAAAGTGACCCTCGAAGACAGTTTTAAAGACAAACCGATGGATGTCGACGGTGTAATCGAAAAATTTGGCGTCCGTCCAGATCAAATTATTGATTATTTAACCTTGATGGGTGATGCCTCTGATGGTATTCGTGGTGTACCTGGTGTTGGTGCAAAAACGGCAGCGAAGCTGTTAAATGAATATGGTACGATTGCTGGCATTTTAGAAAATGTTGACAATATCAAAGGTAAAGTTGGACAAAGTTTAAAAGACAATGTTGAAGGGATTGCACTTGATCATCAATTGGCAAGTATTGTTATCGATCTCGATTTAAGCTTGACCTATGATGATTTAAAGCTCTGTGAACCTGATGTTGAAGCATTACGCAACTTGTATACTGAACTTGAATTCCGTAATCAATTACAATCGCTAGATCATCCCAATAATCCAAATAGCTCAGCCTATAAACAAACAACACAAAGTATTAGCAAAACTGAGCAGCCTGTTGAAAATGAAATTACAGATCAAGCAACAAGTTCGAGTGTTGATGACCGCCTTGGTGAAGCCACTTATCATACTGTTTTAAGTCAAGAAGCATGGGATAAGCTCTTCCAGCGCTTAAGCACAGAAAAACGTTTTGCAATTGACACTGAAACCACAAGCTTAGATTACCGTATCGCTGAAATGGTTGGTTTTTCAGTGGCTTTTGATGCCAACGATGCTTATTACATCCCTTTGGCACATGATTATGAAGGTGCACCTGAGCAACTCAATCGTGATGCGATTATTCAGCAAATCAAACCGATTCTTGAAGATCCAAGTGTTGAAAAAATTGGACATCATTTAAAATATGATGCACATATTTTTGAAAATCACGGTATCCATTTACAAGGCTGGTATTTTGATACCATGCTGGCCTCTTATGTCTTGAATGCAGTGACAACACGCCATGGTATGGATGATGTTGCACGTGTTTATCTGAGCCATTTGACCACGACTTTTGAACAGGTTGCTGGTAAAGGTGCAAAACAAAAGACCTTTAATCAAATCGAGATTGAAACCGCTGGACATTATGCAGCAGAAGATGCGCATGTCACCTACCGCCTTTATGAAGTTTTGGAACGTAAGCTAAAAGAAATTCCTGAACTGATCAATATCTTACATCACATTGAAATGCCAGTAGCCAGTGTTTTGGCGACCATGGAAGAAAATGGGATTGAACTTGATCTAAGCTTCTTGGATCAGCTCAGTGTGGACTTTGCCAATACCATTCAAAATCTTGAAAATCAAATTATCGAAATCGCTGGCGAATCTTTTAATGTCGGTTCACCCAAACAAGTCGGTGAAGTTTTATTTGAAAAATTAGGTTTAAAAGGTGGCAAAAAAACTGCAACGGGACAATACAGTACCTCTGAAGCAGTTTTAGAAAAAATCGATCATCCAATTACTGAACTGATCATTGAGTATCGTGGTTTAACCAAGCTTAGAAGTACTTATACTGAAGCCTTAGTCAAACAAGCCAATCCCGATACCCACCGCGTACATACCAGTTACCATCAAGCCTTAACAGCAACAGGTCGTTTGTCTTCAACCGATCCAAACCTACAGAACATTCCGATACGTGAAGAAATTGGTCGTCAGATTCGTAAAGCCTTTATTGCACCTCAAGGGCGTGTACTTTTGGCAGCCGATTATTCACAAATTGAATTACGTTTAATGGCGCATTTCTCACAAGATGATGCGTTGGTTGATGCCTTTCAAAATGGGCAAGATGTACACCGTCGTACAGCATCTGAGGTCTTGGGTGTCGCGCTGGAAAATGTAACCTCTGATCAACGCCGCCAAGCCAAAGCCGTTAACTTTGGTTTATTGTACGGTATGTCTGAGTTTGGTTTGATTCGTCAACTGGGCTTTACTCGTGAAGAATCGCAAAACTATATTAAGCAATACTTCCACCGTTATCCGGGTATTTATGAGTATATGCAACGTACCCGCCAAGTCGCATTGGAACAAGGTTTTGTAGAAACCATTACAGGTCGTCGCTTATATACACCAGATATTGATGCTCGAAATATGATGGTGCGTAAAGGTGCGGAACGTGCTGCGATTAATGCACCACTTCAAGGCTCTGCGGCTGAAATCATTAAAATGGCGATGATTGAAGTCAATAAAATCTTACCTCAAGACCAGGCCAAACTTTTACTTCAAGTACACGATGAATTGGTGTTTGAAGTTGATGAGGCTATTGCAGATCAATTGGCTGCACAGATTAAAGATGTAATGCAAAAAGTCGTTACCTTATCGGTACCTTTAGTTGTTGAAGTCGGTCAAGGCAAGAATTGGGGTGAAGCACATTAAGCCTTTACAACATTCCCAGTCCGTCTAGGAAGAAAATTGGGATGACAGATATTTTTTAAATATCTGTCATCCCAACTAAATACTAATATTTTTCAAATCACTATATTTAAATATCCAACATATTTGCCATAAATATAGCTAAATTATCAAAAACTCTAATCTAAATCATGCTCTTCCATTGATAATGTGATTGTTAAACTCATTTCTTTGTAGCTTAAATTTCTTAAAATATTCAGACATAGCACCTTTAACTCTTCAATCATGGTTTGTTGTTTTTCTAAACCATTTTTAGGATCTAAACTCGACCACACATCAATTTCATCAAAACAACCAATCACATACTTCAAATCTTCAGAGAGAACTAATGAATGCTCAAACTGATGTAAACCTTGTAATCTTCCTAATGACCATATCCCGACTTCTGGCTGAACAGCCCCCAGTTTCATTGCCTCTAAAACACCCAAAGCGAGCGAAGCCAAATAAAACTCTGCATTTAAATTATTGGTTTTAATTTTCATATGATTCTATTTTTTACCATTTAAAGTTTACTAATAACCCACTTAGATCACCATTTGCTTTATCTCACAAAAAAAGGACTCGATTGAGTCCTTTTGCTATTTAAACTGGTAAATTAAAGACCTGTTAACAATGCAATCGCAGCATAATCCATAACTTTTTCAGCAATGATCAATGCCAAAATCGCTAAAATTGGAGAAAGATCAATCATTCCCATATTTGGCATGATACGGCGGAACGGTGCCAACAACGGTTCAGCAAGCTCTTGAATCACTTCAATATAAGGTGATCTCGACTGAGTAAACATCACCACCCAACTGAGGATAATGGTCGCAAAAATTAAATAGCGACAAAAACGAATCAGGTCTTGGATCATGGTAACAAAAGTTAGAATGATCAAATGTACAGGACTATTGGGTATTGCACCTTGCAAGTACATCATTCCAAAAATTTTAAGCAGATATAACACCACTAGCAAAACTAATGCAGCTGTATTTACTCGCCCTTTGGCCAAAGGCGGAAAAATTCGCCCAAACATATCCACAATTTTTGTCGCTTTAACTGTCGACATCACCACTGGATTGTATGGACTCACCATGGCCAATTGCATTAAAAAACGAAAGAATACGAGCAAAATCGCTACGTTAATAATAATGCCAAAAATTTGCGCAGAATTTGCACCCATACTGGAACGTTCCTAAAAATCAATAATTATTTAATGCTGTCACTTAATTCTTGAGCCAGTTCCTGACTACGCTTCTGCGCAGCAGCTAAAGCTGTCTGAATATTTTGAGAAATTTGAGCACGATCAAATACTTCTAAAGCAGCTTGTGTAGTGCCGTTTGGAGAAGTCACATTTTTACGCAATTCTGAAGGTGCATTTGAGCTGGTAATTGCCATTTGTGCTGCACCAAGTGCTGTTTGTAAAGTTAAAGCAGTCGCAACCTTTTCATCTAAACCCATATTTTTTCCAGCACGAATCATGCTTTCCATCATATAGAAGAAATATGCAGGACCAGAACCAGAAACAGCAGTTACAGCATCAATCTGTGCTTCAGAACTCACCCAAAGCGTTAAACCTGTCGCAGCAAGTACTTGTGTTGCCAATTCACGGTCTTTAGCACTGACCTCTGGTTTCGCAAACATACCATGTGCACCAGTTTGAACCAAAGCAGGGGTATTCGGCATAACACGAACAACACGCTCACTGCCGGTTAAGTCTGAAATCGTTTTAATTTCAGCACCAGCAACGATTGAGATCAATAATTTATCTTCGAGTAAACCTTTTAAAGGTTTAAGCACCCCACCCAAAACTTGAGGTTTTACAGCAAAAACAACAATATCGGCATTTTTAATTGCTGCGATATTATCATCAGTCACATGAACATCTTTTTCTTGTAGCAATTGTCGAATGTTTTCAAAGGGGTCAGAAACTGTAATACGTGTTGCAGGTAATCCACGACTCAACAAGCCACCGATTAGGGCTTGTGCCATATTCCCACCACCAATGAAAGTAATATTACAATTTAACGCTGCACTCATGAATCACGCTCGACCTTAGTTTTTAACTCAGAGATTAAATTTGGTTGCCATCCACCCACTTCACAATATTCAGATTGTGCCAACCAAAAACCATTTGGTGTAAACACCCCAAGCATAACATTATCTACACTTAATATTTGAATTGTATGACGCATCCACGGAAAAATATGTGCTTCTTGAATAGCTTTTTTTAAGGGCCAAGCACCTACTCTGCCATAAAGATGAATTTTTTCACCACCCAAACGCGGCTTTAATGTTAGCTTATGATTGAATAATGCAAAAGCCAGGCCCATTTTAGAGCTTTCGATCTGAAACACACCAGATGTGAATTGTAGTTGTTGATGAAGCTGAAATTGAACTTCCTGTTCTTGAGGCAATTGTTTAGATTTTGATGCTAAATATTGGTTTTGTTCAATTCGATAAAGCTGATTTTGATAACGTAAATAATAGAAATGATTCCAATGTAAAGCGGCTTGCGCATCTGTCTTAGACTCAATTACTTCATCTTGTAGCCTTTGCACCATGTCCAAGGCTGGGCGATATGCCCCCTCACCTTTCATCCACATAGAGAGAAGTTGCCGCTGTCTAGCAGGGGAAAGTGATGCCAATTTGGCTAAATCCAATTGTGTAGGATGACCACAGAACTTTAAATCCTGTTGTACCACCTCATTGAGAATTTCATCAGCATCTTGCATTAAATAGCTGGTACGTGCCAATGCTTGCTGCATTTTAGGATAACGGCTTTGCAAAATATGCCAAAGTTCATGTCTACACCACGCACGGTCATAATGTATATCTAAATTGGAAGGGTCATCCACATAATCGATTTTCAGTTGCTCAACCCATTGGCAAATCTGCTCACGGGAAGTATCAAGTAAAGGCCGCCAAATCAGCAATTGATCGCGCTGATCGATGGATTGCATTGCAGATAGACCTGTAACCCCCGCACCTGATAGCAAACGCAGCATTAACGTTTCAGCCTGATCTTGCTGATGATGTGCAAGAACCAATACCTCATTTTCATCGATATGCTGTAAATAGGCTTGATAACGCGCTTGACGTGCTTGATTCTCAAGATTGCCTTGAGCGACTTGAACCGGCTGAAGAATATAAGAAATATTCAGCGCTGTGCATTGTTGAGCAACAAAATCAGCCCACGCATCACTGACTTTTTGCAGTTGATGATTGACATAAATTGCACGAATTTGCTTGGGGAAAAGTTGTGCCATCAAATGTAGCAACAGCATGGAATCCATACCACCACTACATCCGATTAAGAAACGGGTATTTTCAGGAAATTGAGAATACTGTTTTAAGAAGCAAGACCTAAATTGTCGCTGCCAAACTTCATTAAACGTTGATAACGTGCTTCGCATCGTTCTTCCGCAGTCATTGGCTGTAATTCATCAAGCGCTTGTTTTAACACATCCTTGAGTTTTTCCATAACCTCAAAAGGATGTAAATGAGCACCCTCACCTTCATCAACCACATATTCAACAATACCAATTTCTTTGAGCTTGTCAGCAGTTAATGCAAGTGCTTCACTGGCTTGTTCTGCTTTATCTGCAGTTTTCCATAGAATAGAAGCACAACCTTCAGGTGAAATCACAGAGTAAATACTGTGTGACAGCATAATAACGCGATCTGCAACACCGATGCCCAACGCACCACCAGAACCACCTTCACCTAAAACAGTTGCAATGACTGGCACTTTAAGGCTTGAAAGTTGCGCTAAGCTGGTTGCAATTGCTTCTGCTTGACCACGCTCTTCAGCACCAATACCCGGGTATGCTCCCATGGTGTCAACAAAAGTAAACACTGGAAGATTAAAGCGTTCCGCCATATCCAGTAAGCGTTGAGACTTTCTGTATCCTTCAGGATTACACATCCCAAAGTTATGCTGTAATTTTTCACGCGTACTACGACCACGGTGTTGGCCCACAACCATTACTGGCTGACCGTTAAAACGGGCCAATCCACCCACCATCGCACCATCATCACCGTATAGACGATCACCATGCAAGGTATCAAATTCAGTAAAGATTTCGCCTACGTAATCCAAAAATTGCGGACGCTCAGGGTGACGTGCAATTTGAACCGTTTTCCAAGCTTGAGATTGAGCAGCTTTATTTTTCATAAGTCGAGTATTATCCCTAATTCACCGATGGATTACGCATCGGAAGTTTAGGTTTAAGTGATATGAAATGATTGATCATTCCATCATCACCAAACCTTTAAGTTAATCGATAAACTGTTCCGACTGAATATTCAATTCAATGTCCCAATGCTTAAATTGCACTTGCTCATCATGCAAATCTGCAACCAGCAATGGCCATTGTTTGGCATCACCAGAAACGCTGAGTTGCCATTGTTGCTCATTCTCCACTGTCAATTCAATGGCAGGAAGCATCTCATCGCTACGACTATGATTTAGTAAAACTGCAAGACGAAGCAACAAGCACAAGTACACAAGCTTGTTACCGCCCACTTTTAACACGTCTAATTTGGCATCTACTCGTAATTTACGACGGTGATGAGCGACCAAATGTGACAAATGGTTTTGATCAATTTGTGAAAAACCGGGGATGTCTGAATGTTGTAATAAGTAAGCACTGTGCTTTTGATAACCACTATGACTAATGGCTAAACCCATCTCATGCAAATAAGCAGCTCGACGCAACAGATCACTATCATCACTGTTTAAGTTAAGTGTGCTGGCCACAGCATTAAACAAATGTTGTGCTGTTTCAACCACACGCTCAGCTTGTTTTGCATCTGCACCATAGCGTCCCATCATCGCCTGTACACTACGATCGCGAATATCTTCGTGTTGGAAACGGCCGAGTAAGTCATACATTACACCTTCACGTAATGCCCCATCTGAATATACCAATTTATCAATATTCAAGACTTCAAACACAGCATAAAGGATCGCTAGACCCGCAGGTAATACTGCTCGGCGATCTTCTTTTAAACCATCAAATTCCATATCTGAAATATTTTTAAATTTCAGCAATTTGTCTTTTAATTTTTCTAAACCTTCACGAGTCAGATTCTCTTGCTCATCACTCCAGCCCATATTGACTGCAATTTGGCGACATGCTTTGATGGTTCCACTAGAACCGACCACAGTATCCCAGCCAGCAGCTTTATAGGTATTTGCAATCGAAGATAATTCTTTTCGTGCAGCAACCACAGCTTTATCAAAAGCTTTGTTGTTAATATCACCATCAGCAAAATAGGCTTTAGTAAAGGCAACACAGCCCATTTGTAAAGATTCGGTATGAATCGGCTCGAACTCTTCACCAATGATCAGTTCAGTAGATCCACCACCAATATCGATCACCAGACGTCGACCACTATTGGCCATGGTATGTGAAACACCCAAGTAAATGAGTCGGGCTTCTTCACGTCCCGCAATAATTTCAATGGGTTTTGGCAAGATCTCCGCTGCTTTTTGAATAAATTCATGCCCATTTTTCGCTTGACGCAGCGCATTTGTCGCAACAATTCTGAGTCGAGTCGGCTGTACTGAACTTAAACGCCCAACAAAACGCGCTAAGCAAGCCAAGCCTCGTTGCTGTGCAGCTTCAGTTAAGTTTTTATTTTCATCTAATCCAGCTGCAAGCTGAACCTTTTCTGACATAGAAGCAACTTTCTTAACTTCACCATGATCCACACGAGCAATTGCCAAATGGAAACTATTTGACCCCATATCAATCGCAGCAAGTAATTCTTCATCAATCAAAAAATCAGACATTATTTATACAAACTCATACTGAATTGCTGCTTAGATTAATTCACATACACGCTTTTTAAAAGCCATTTATTTAGACAATTTGATGAGTCATTATTTTTTCAGCATATATGACAATTATGTGACAGTTTCACTGGTTTTTCTAAAGATCCGATTGTAAATATCGTGAGCATCAATTGGACAAACTCACAAATTAGAATGAAAATTTAAGTATCCCCCTACATTGTTAAAGATGACTATGTAATACTTATATCCATAGATAGATTCATCTTTAAAATATTTTGGAGCAAAATCCATGTCTGGCAATATCGTAAATACCACTGATGACAACTTTGATGCAGATGTACTTCAATCTGATATCCCTGTAATCGTAGATTTCTGGGCAGGCTGGTGTGCACCGTGTAAAGCGATTGCACCAGTCCTTGAAGTACTTTCAACTGAATTTGAAGGTAAAGTTAAAATCGTTAAAGTTGATGTAACTGCGTGTGAAGCAACTGCGGTCAACTACAACATTCGTAACATTCCAGCATTATTGATGTTTAAAAATGGTGAAGTTGTTGCTCAACAAATTGGTGCAGTGCCAAAATCTAAATTAACTGCATTCATTGAAGAAAATATTTAATTTGCTGAATTTATACATTATTTGTATAAATCTAGGAAAATGAGAAATACGCTTGATTTTCTAGCGTATTTTTTTTCGACTATAATTTGACAAACTTGTTGATCTAACTTATATTCCATGCTCAAGGAACATTAGGATTCTCTTCCTGTTTCTTAAAGGACAACACATAAGATCGCCGTTCGGCAACAGAAATTGTTTTACATATTTCTCCTCGAAAGAACTACATAGATTCTGAGTTTGTTTTTGTGTCTATACAATTTCAACTCACCTATTACACTGCTGGCGACTTTTGCTTCTTTTCTCTTTATCTGTGTTCCACACATCCTTATTCAATCTGACCATTTATGAATTTAACTGAACTCAAGAAAAAACCGATCGGCGAACTCATTAAAATTGCTGAGTTTATGGGCCTTGAAGGAATGGCTCGTAACCGTAAGCAAGACATCATTTTTGCCATCCTCAAACGCCATGCAATGAATGGCGAAGAAATTTTTGGTGATGGTGTTCTTGAAATTTTGTCTGATGGTTTCGGCTTTTTACGTTCCGCTGCAGGTTCTTATCTTGCAGGTCCGGATGATATCTATGTTAGTCCTTCACAAATTCGTCGTTTTAATCTACGAACTGGTGATACGATTACAGGTACGATTCGCCCACCTAAAGAAGGTGAACGTTACTTTGCATTATTAAAAGTTAATCAAATTAACTACGACACCCCTGAAAACTCACGCAATAAAATTTTATTTGAAAACCTCACACCACTTTTCCCAACTGAGCAATTGGTTATGGAACTGGGTAATGGTTCTTCTGAAGATTTGACAGCGCGTGTCGTGGACTTAGTTGCACCCATCGGTAAAGGTCAACGTTCAATTATCGTAGCACCACCAAAAGCGGGTAAAACGATGTTATTACAGAACATTGCCCAATCTATTGTGCGTAACAATCCTGAATGTTTCCTGATTGTCCTTCTGATCGACGAACGTCCAGAAGAAGTGACCGAAATGGAACGTACTGTGCGTGGTGAAGTTGTTGCATCAACATTTGATGAATCTCCAGCTCGCCATGTACAAGTTGCTGAAATGGTGATTGAAAAAGCCAAACGTCTGGTAGAGCACAAAAAAGATGTTGTAATCTTGCTTGACTCAATCACGCGTTTAGCACGTGCTTATAACACTGTTGTTCCTTCATCAGGCAAGGTACTTACGGGTGGTGTTGATGCCCATGCCTTAGAACGTCCAAAACGTTTCTTTGGTGCCGCACGTAATATCGAAGAAGGCGGTTCTCTCACCATTATTTCGACTGCCTTGATTGAAACAGGCAGTAAAATGGATGAAGTAATCTACGAAGAATTCAAAGGTACAGGTAACCAAGAAATCATCCTTGACCGCCGTATCGCTGAAAAACGTGTCTTCCCTGCAATGAATATCAAAAAATCGGGTACGCGTCGTGAAGAGCGTCTCATGAGCGAAGAAAACCTACGTAAGGTATGGATTCTTCGTAAGCTTCTTCATCCAATGGATGAATTAGTAGCAATGGAATTCTTGTTGGATCGCATGAAAGAAACCAAAACAAATGATGATTTCTTTGATCAAATGAAGCGCAAAGCTGCCAACTAATTCAATAAATATTTAAAAAGGCTACTCTAAAGAGTGGCCTTTTTATTTGGTTGACATTACTTACATAAATATACAATCATCGAGTTTCAACGTTACACGATATTGCAAATATTTGAATATAAAAATTATTAATCAAGATTTTTTATATTTATTAATAACTTATTTATCAATAAACCAATCTAAAAACGCAACTTGATTGTAAAATACTGTTAAAAAAACATCATTTTTTCATCAATTTGGTCAGTTTTTTTAAGATAAACAGTAGCAATTCAAAATGCGCAGTGATAGCATATTCGCATACCAGTTAGACTGCTCATGCAAAAAGCAAAAAACAGGCTAACTTGGGTTTTTTGTCTCAATTAAATTTATGAGAGTGATGCCATGTTATTCAAAAAAATCGCTATTGCTGCTGCAGTTGCTACCACTTTAGCTTTCGTTGGTTGTGCTAAAAAAACTGAAGAAGCTGCTGCTGATTCAAATGCTGCTGCTTCTCAAGCTGTAGCTGCTGCTTCTGAAGCTACTGCTGCTGTTGACGCTGCTGCTGCTGACGCTTCTGCTGCGACTGCTGCTGCTTCTGAAGCTACTGTTGCTGCTGCTGATGCTTCAGCTGCTGCTTCAGCTGCTCACTAATAATCGCTTAGATTATTATCAAGAAAAGAGAGCCTTTTAGGTTCTCTTTTTTTTGCTTTGTTTTTTACTTTAAAGTTTAAATCATCATAAACAAGCCGCATTACCCTTCACTACAGCCCTTTAGATCTAATAAGCACAAAACCACACCACTCTATTCTACTTTGGTTATTGCCCTTTAAAATTGCAAGCGTATTCAGATCATCTTAAGCAACACTAGAATATTTTACTTATTTGCATTTTTATAAAGATACTTAGAATTTTCTCAAAATAAATTTATCCCACATAAGTGGAATGGTATTTATTTTTTGCAATAAAAAAACCCCAAGCACATTACTCAGGGTTTTTATCTTACAAAACTTTTAGATTACAGAGCTTTCATCTTACGACACACAAATTGCCGATTAATCTTCTTGTTCTGTACCCACACGTTGTCTAAATTTTTGACCTGCACGGAATGTTACAACTCGACGTGCTGAGATTGGAATCTCTTCTCCAGTTTTAGGATTTCGACCTGGACGTTGACGCTTGTCACGTAGTTCAAAATTTCCGAAACCTGAAAGTTTGACTTGCTCGCCAGCAATTAATGCTTGGCTAATCTCGTCAAAGAACAACTCGACCATTTGTTTTGCTTCACGACGGTTTAAACTCGTAAGCTCACTTAAATGATCAGCCATTTCTGCTTTTGTTAATGCTGTCATGAGGCCCTCAATGTCGCTTGATAAGTGTCTTCTAACACTTGAATAATATGATCCATACCGGATTTAATCTCAGCATCTTCGAGTGTACGTGATGGATGTTGCCATAACAATGCAAATGCCAAAGAGCGCTTACCTTGTTCAACACCTTGCCCTGTATACACATCAAATAACCAAGTAGAGTCTAAAAGCTCTCCACCCGTTTTTTCGATAAGTTGCTGAATTTCACTAACATTAATCTTATCACTAATTACAAGCGCAATATCACGTCTAACCGATGGAAATCGTGATAATTCTGTAAAATTAGATACATAAGTTTGCAAAACAGCCGATTGGTCGAGCTCTGCGATCCAAGTTGTGCTCAAATCCAGTGCATTTTCCAAAGATGGATGTAGACGACCTAAATAACCTACTGATTTCCCATCCACGAGAATTTCCGCAGACTGACCTGGATGTAACCATTCACGATCAGAACGAACATATTCAACGTGAACACGTCCAGCTGCTAAAATCTCTTCGACCTCACCCTTGAGATCAAAGAAATCCATAACTTGAGCTTTTCCATGCCAAGATTCAATTTGTTTTGATCCTACAGCAATCATAGCCAAAGTTGGAATCTGTTTCAAATCTTCTATACTTTTCGCGTTTTGATAATCAAAACGTAACCCTAGCTCAAAGAAACGCACACGACTTTGTTGACGATTGATATTGTACTGAACACACGGAATTAAGCTTGAAAGCAGGGTTGAACGCATGACTGCCAAATCACTTGAAATCGGATTAGCAAGCGCCAATGGGTTTACTTGTGAATTCAATTGTTTTTCAAGTTTTAAATCTGCAAAACTAAAACTAATCGCCTCTTGATACCCCAGTGTTACTAAAGTTTGACGTAACTGAGTCAGTTCAAATTGATCCTGATGTTTAGCAAGTTTTACATCAATCACTGGCAGACTAATTTGAATATTGTCATAACCATGTATACGCGCAACTTCTTCAATCAAATCTTGATAAATTGCCATATCGTAACGATGTGATGGTGGTACAACAGTCCATTCACCTTCAGCTTTTACAGTCACATCACAACCTAAACGTTGCAGTGCATCTGTAATAAATGCAGTAGGAACTTGATAACCCAGCAATTGATCCACTTGCGCTTGATTCAATTCAATTGCTTCACGCTTAGGCAATAATTCAGTTTTTTCAGATACGGTAATTGGACCGAAATCACCACCTGCAAGGGTTTGAATCAATTGTGAAGCGCGTTGCATTGCGATCATAGGCAATTCAAAGTCCACACCACGTTCATAGCGTTGTGACGCATCTGTATGCAAACCATAACGGCGTGCGCGGCCTGCGATATGTAATGGTGCAAAGAATGCAGATTCAAGGAAAATTTCAGTGGTCTCATCTGTTACAGATGAGGATAACCCCCCCATGATACCTGCGATCGCCAATGCTTTTACATCATCTGCAATCACCATAACATCTTCGGTCAATTCAATTTCTTGTTCATTTAACAAAACAAGCTTTTCATTTGCACTTGCCTGACGCACATGCACTGAACCTTGAACCTGACCACCATCAAACGCATGCAACGGTTGACCAATCTCCATAAGCACATAGTTGGTAATATCAACAAGAATACTGTGTTGACGAATACCTGAACGTGCTAGAGCTTGCTCCATCCACGCTGGCGTAGGTGCTTTGGTATTTACATTTTTAATCACACGGCCTAAGTAACGAGGGCAACCATCCGTTGTCACAACGACTTGCTTCTGATCAACAATCGTAGCCGCAACCTCTTGAATTGCAGGTGCTGTTACAGGCAATTGGTTAATTACCCCAATTTCACGTGCCACCCCACGAATACTGAAACAGTCACCGCGGTTTGGCGTGATGCTGATATCAATCACATGATCATCAAGATTTAAATATTCTCGAATATTTGTGCCTACAGGAGCATCTGCAGGAAGTTCTAACAGACCATCAATTTTATCTTCAAGGTCAATTTCTGAAGCACCACACAGCATTCCTTGTGATTCAACACCACGAAGTTTGCCTTTTTTAATTTTAAAATCACCCGGGAGCACTGCACCAATGGTTGCAACTGGTGCTTTCATCCCAACACGTACATTTGGCGCACCACATACGATTTGCAAAGGTTCACCCGAACCAATATTCACTGTGGTGACACGTAAACGATCTGCATCAGGATGCTGTACAACAGTTAAAACTTCACCAATCACCACACCTGTAAATGGTTTAGCTGCAGGAACCAGTTCATCAACCTCAAGTCCCAACATGGTCAGTTGATCAGACAATGTATCGCTATCAATTGCAGGGTTGACCCATGTGCGAAGCCAATTTTCGCTAATTTTCATTTCTAAAACCTATATTCAATATCAATGAATTCCTCTCTGACTCCCCTTTAAAAAGAGGCAGAACCCTTCGTCTCATTATCTTGGACATCCCCTCTCCTTTTAGGAGAGGTCAGGGAGAGGTATAAATTTGTTAAGCAAATTGGCGTAAAAAACGCACATCGTTTTGGTAGAACATACGTAAATCATTGATGCCATAACGCAACATTGCGAAACGCTCTACACCGAGACCAAATGCAAAGCCTTTATATTTTTCAGGATCAATACCCGCAGCTTGTAGAACATTTGGATGCACCATACCGCAACCCAAAACTTCTAACCAACGACCACGCTCATCCATAATATCCACCTCAGCACTTGGCTCTGTGAATGGGAAATAAGACGGACGGAAGCGTACTTTTAAATCTTTCTCAAAAAATTCATTTAGCAAATTAATCAACAAACCTTTTAATTCTGCGAAGCTGGTATTTTCAGCAACGTATAAACCTTCGATTTGATGAAACATAGGAGAATGGGTCTGATCTGAGTCACAACGATAGACACGCCCCGGACAAACGATACGAATCGGTGGTTGCGAGTTTTCCATTGTGCGTACTTGTACACCTGAGGTATGGGTACGTAGCAAGTGATTTGCATCAAAGTAAAAAGTATCATGCATCGCACGTGCAGGATGATGTCCTGGAATATTCAATGCTTCAAAGTTGTGATAATCATCTTCAACTTCTGGCCCTGTCGCAACAGTAAAACCCGCTTTGGTAAAGAATTGACAAATACGTTCTTGAACCTGAGTAACGGGATGAATACTTCCTACAGCTTGCCCACGTCCAGGCAAAGTAATATCGATTGTTTCACTTGCTAGCTTTAATTCTAATTCAGCTTTCTGTAATTCAGTTTGGCGTTCAGTCAACGCTGCACTGATCGCTTCACGTACTGCATGAATTGCAGCACCCTGAACTTTACGCTCTTCAGGGTCCATTTTGCCAAGTGCCTTAGATTGTTCCGCAAGCTGGCTTTTTTTCCCTGTAAATTGCACTCGTACTTGGTCGAGTGTAGTCAGGTCTTGAGCTGCTGCAATCGCAGCGAGCGCTTCAGTGGTCAGGGCTTCCAGTGACATAGTAACTCTCAAAGCAATATTTTAGAAAAATAATATAACTCTATATTCTAACAGTTTTTATGCAGTTGAATGAAGTTTCCGCTTTACAAAAAATACGATTAGTCACAACTTATTCTAAATAATTTGTATATTTCCCTGTTTGATTCCTGTTGAAATGCTAGAACTTTGATTTATAAAAAGTATAAAATGGATTTAATGTCGCTGAGATCTATAAAAAATGGCACTCGATCAAATCTGGAAACGTCAACTTACACTCGTCACTTATGGCAATGAGTATCTCACTCAAGGGATCAGTTTTTCTCGTTGGGTCAATCATGCCATTTTTAATCAGCATGCTTTTGGCTTCCGTGATTTAACCAACCAACACCTATTGGCACAGCATTTTCAGATTTGGCTTGAAGGGCTAAAAAAACAAGGCGTGTATCGACTCAGCTTACATAGCGCGAGCATTTTAAACGATGAACAAAATCCAAATGCCAATGTTGAACTGTTAGCCATCCCACACTTTATTGTTAGCCATGATCAACAAAAGAAAACTGCATGGATTTTTGGTAAAGAATTGGCAGAATGGTATAGCGCAGAAAATGATTATGAAGCGCCTGAGCAGCAACGTCCCGATTTGCGTACCGAGATTTTTTGGCGCTATGATCTCAATGCAAAATTGATTAAACGGATTGAACAAGATTTAGTTCAACCGAATTGGGATGATATTCAAGTTTATACAGACAATGAATTGTTCGATACTCAATATGCCAAAGGTTTTTCAGAACCTGTAAATAAAGATTTACCTTATTATGGATTAGATGAAACGCTATATACGGCCGAGGATTCAAGCCTTAAACTTGCGCTGTTACCCACTGACTATCAAGCTGATTACGCACATGAAACCTTCTGTCGTATCGATGCATTAGAAAGCTTTATTTCTACAAAATTAAAGCATCCCTATGATGAAAATGAGCAAATCATGAGCCCTGAAGAACAAATGAATTTGCGCCATTTCCTCCAAAAAGTTGAAGATTTAAAATCAAAATTTATCGTTAAAGTTGCAAATCATTATAAATCTGCACGCTTAACGCCAAAACAAATTGCCTCGCCCTTTGAAACGCATGACAATATCAAAACCGAGCAGCGTCAAGCTTTCAACAGCAAAGTAAATCCTGAGCATAAGCCAGGTAAAACAGGTGTTTTTGCATTAATTATTGTGACCATTTTAATCTGCCTTGCGGCTTATTATTTTGGACTATAATGTCTTATCTATTTGATAAAATGAATCTTAAAAAGAAAGCAACATTAAAGTTGCTTTCTTACTTCCATTAAGGCAAAACCCAAAAGATTTAAACCTTGCCATGCGTTTGGATTTGTCGCATTAACATGATCTGCTGCAAGTCCAATCCCCCAAATTTGATCTACAGGCGAGGCTTCAACGATGATCTGATCTGAGGTACTCAGTAGAAACGCTTTAAGATCATTGTCTTGAGAAAACTTAGCCAAATTACCTTGAACCACAATTTCATAACGATGAGCAATCCAAATCTCATCTTGATAATTTTTGACCAAACGACCTAATGCTTTTATTTTCTTAGGATCGTCTGTTTGTAAAATTTTCTGAAAAATATCCTCGTCATTAAATAGTTTGGCTTTCTGCGCCATCATATACTGTTCTGTACTTTGATAATTGACACCATCAATTTCAAATTTTGCAGGAAACCATTGACTTAAACAGCTCTTGTCTATTTTTCCAGAAGTCTTTTGACTATGCCCCCAAAAACACAAATAACTATACTTTTGCCCGTTCTTTACCTGTTCTTGTAAAGTTGTTAAAAATTGAGAATCACTCATTTTATTGTCCTATGATTAATATCCCACTGATACAATACTTCTGTTATGCCATCACCATCATTAGCATGAACCTCTTATTCAATCACGATTCTACTTAATTTTTCATAAAAATATTCGACACGTATTGTTATATTTTTTCAAAATTTATCCTAACTTATAAAGGACTTAAATTAAACTCAAAAATTGATCAGCAGCTTTTCGCGATTTTAAATGGATAAATCGAATATGTGAATATTGAGGATCATTCATCATCGTTATATATTGCTGTCGATTTTTTTGATGCGTTTTAATCATCCACCAAATAATCGAGTCACGACTAAACATTTTACTAAAACTTTCACGATTATTTGAACTCTCCCAAAGTCTGTGTCTAAAAATAGCACGACGAACAGCTCTCTGTATGGATTGGTAAAGATTGATATAAAAAGGAATATCCAACCAAATTACAGTATCAATATCTCGCCATTTGATCTGCATGGTTCGCGTATAATTACCATCTATGACGAAACCAGATTTAGCTTGATCTAATTTGGCCTGAATTTTCTGAAAAAATGCAGTATCGGTAGACTCTTGCCAATCATCTAGCCAAAATAAATCATCCAATTCAATGTAGGTGAGTTTTAATTTTTGAGCCAATCTTATTGAAAATGTTGTTTTTCCTGACGCAGAAGTCCCCACGACATTGATGCGTTTCATAGATTTAAGAACTCTCTAAAAATAAAAAGTAGCCAAATAAGCTACTTTAAATCACGTAACAACCCAATCATCATTCAATCATTTTAGCTGATCTATATCAAAATACGGGCCGTATGCTGAGTATCACTTTATGTTCATTTGCATGTTGATTGATATAGTGCTCAACTGCTGTTACTTCACCTTTAACTTCCGCATCTGCACCATACATCACTTTTAAAACTTCCCCAACTCTGGGTAGTAGTTGCAACTCAACTTCAATTGCACCTTGTTGTAAACCTTCAATCTCAACACGCATACCCACTCCATCATTTTCTATTATTCGTTGTTCTACTCTATGCGAGCTATTTCTAAAACAATAATGTTTTCACGTTGATATTGTGTAATGTGTATGCAAAGTTATTTGAATGTTTAAATCATTCGGATGGCCTACTCAATCATCATAATCCAAATCATCCTCGTCAATATTGATAAAATTTGCTGGTGGTGTAATTTTAAACCTGACGGCTTTAATCGTAAGATGATCGAGTAATTTTGCTTTTGCCACACGATGCATACCATCCATCACCCTGCCATCAGCAGATAGAATAATTGGATAACTTAGATCTGCCTGTTGCATCAGTTGAAAATGTTCAATCATTTGCTGTGTTGTTGGATGTGTATCTGGAAACCAATACGCTTCATTGAGTTCTTGTATATCAGATAATGGAACTTCATGGATTGGGAAGTCTTGGCTCAGTTCAACCAGATGATGCACATCCCAAATATAAGTGTCTTCACCAACTTGGCGAAAGTGATATTGTTTACGCATAAGACTAGATTCTATAATTTGGTCAATTCAATGCTATAACAAAATAGTTAGAGCAACCATAATGACAGATTTTACTTCAACACAAATTTTACTGATTAGTGCTGTATTCGAACAATCAAACTCAATAGAAACTCATCTCGAAAAGTTCCCGCAATAGTTTGAAAATAAATTTTTAGGCATAAAAAAGACCGCTATAAAAGCGGTCTTTTTTAATCATCGAAGATGATTAAGCAGCTAATCCGCCTTTAGCTTTTTCAGCTAAAGCAGCAAATGCAACTGAGTCATGCATAGCGATGTCAGCAAGTACGCGACGGTCGATGATCACTTGAGCTTTTTTCAAGCCATCGATCATACGGCTGTACGACAAACCATTTTGACGAGCACCAGCATTGATACGCGCAATCCATAAAGCACGGAATTGACGTTTCTTTTGACGACGGTCACGGTAAGCGTATTGACCTGCTTTAATTACTGCTTGGAACGCTACACGATAAACACGTGAACGCGCGCCATAGTAACCTTTAGCACGAGCAAGAATTTTTTTATGACGGCGATGAGCCTGTACACCACGTTTTACACGAGCCATTTATAATCTCCTTAGATGTATGGGCACATACGACGAACTGAATTCATGTCACTTACGTGAACCATGACACAACCGCGCAATTGACGAATACGTTTAGCAGATTTTTTGGTCAAAATGTGGCGTTTGAACGCTTGTTTACGCTTGAAACCGTTAGCAGTCGCTTTGAAACGCTTAGCTGCACCACGGCGAGTTTTTAACTTAGCCATAACAACCTCTTTAAACACCTGTTCGGTACGTTCGCACCATTGCGACAACGACCTGCAGGTAAGGGAGGCAATATTCTAAATCATCTCTGTACAAAACAAAAGCAAAACATCCAACAATTTCACAATTCTCCAATGTAATTTTCGATGTAAATTTCACCTAGTTTTATAAGAAAAATCAGGATTAAATCTTTATAATCATCACATCATGATAAAACTGGACAGTTATGCCCCCTGCACAGGATGCTTTTGCTGCGCTTCGCTATCGAGATTTCTCAATTGTTACCATCAATCAATTTTGTTTAACACTCGCAATTTTAATTCAAGAAATTATTGTTGCCTATTCACTCTATCAAATTACCAAAGATCCGCTTACCTTGGGTCTGATTGGACTAGCAGAAGCAATCCCGTTTATTGCGCTGTCGCTTTGGGGCGGTTATTTTGCAGATAAGCTGAATAAACAAACCATAATGAAAGTTTGCTTATTCTTCTCCTTCCCTTTGCCATTGGTGCTTTGGTGGTTATTTCACAGTTATGATCATGGCCAAATTGGTGTGACTACACTGTCTTGGGGGATTTATGCGGTTATTTTTGGTTTGGGTACCATCCGAGGTTTCTACAATCCATCAGCAACCTCATTAAAACCATTTTTAATTCCTCGTGAACTGTATGCCAATGGTGCAACATGGACCACGATTGGATGGCAAAGTGGTGTCATTATTGGCCCAATGCTGGGTGGTTTTATGCTGGCAGGAATCGGTCGTGAAAACAGCTTACTCTCGGTAGCGGTACTTTTATTTATTTGCTTCTGTCTGATTAACTTATTAAAGAAGCGTACTTTCCCTACTATGGAACAAGACAATCTTTGGGACAGTTTAAGTGAAGGCTTTCGCTTTATTTGGAAAACCAAAATTGTACTGTGGGCCATATCTTTAGATTTGGTTTCAGTGCTGTTTGGTGGTGTGATTGCCCTACTGCCAATTTTTGCAGAAGATATTCTAAAAGTTGGACCTGAAGGTTTAGGTTATTTACGTGCGGCCCCCTCTATTGGCGCGTTACTCACCATGATCGCTTTAACCAAATTTCCACCTACACATCATGCATGGCGAAATATGCTGATTGCAGTTGCAGGTTTTGGGGTGTTTACCATTATTTTTGCATTCTCAAACAACGTCTGGCTCTCTTTATTTGCTTTGGCTATGACTGGTGCTTGTGACAGTATCTCAGTGGTTGTACGCCAAACCATTTTGCAAGTTTACCCACCTGAAAATATGCGTGGCCGTGTCGCTGCGGTGAATGGGATGTTTGTTTCATCGAGTAATGAATTGGGCGCATTTGAATCTGGGCTGGCTGCAAAATATTTAGGAACAATCACAGCCACTGTATTTGGTGGGTGTATGACCTTGGCTGTCGTCGCAATAAGTTGGGTAAAAACTTCTGATTTATTCAAAGTAGACATCACCAAAGGCCAAGAATAATGTGTTTGGCTGAATAAAAAACAGTAAAAAAATGCACCTTCAGGTGCATTTTCTATTGCGAGAATACAAAATTCGATAAATACTTTGCGCAATTAAACTACTCTCATGCGTATTAAACTGCATGGATTGCCAAACCTATGAATAAAGCTCTTTTTACCACTTGTTTATTGTGCCTTTCAACCTATAGCTATAGTGCGGATAAACTTCCTACAATAAAAGTCAAAGGGGAGCAATCTGAACAAAATGATCCTCAACATTTGACTACACGTATACAATGGGTCAAATTTCCTCAAATTCACTATCAAATCACTGAATTAAAAGATCAAGATCGTTCAGCAATCATTCGAGTAAAAGCCAATAACGCTGGTGAAATCACAGAGGCCGATATCCAAGAGAGTACAGGCATCCGTGCATTGGATCAGAAACTTGTAGATGCTGTGGAAAATGCAAAAGTAAAACCCTATTCAAAAAATGGAAAAGCCATTGCTTTAGTCGGTTATCAAACATTTACCTTAACGCTAGAGAATGCAACGGATCATGTTCAGCGTTCTAAGCAATGTACATATAGCTTTAATTCAAAGAATTGGAACAAACAACAACTCGATAAGTCGGTTGCCTTTGTTTATTTAAAGCAACCACTACTCGCACTGGATCAATCACTATTAAAGAATAAAGATCGTACAGTAAAGTTTAAATTTAAAGCCAATAAACAAGGCGAAATTACCCAAGTTAAGCTAACTCAACGTTCTGGTATTAATGCACTTGATCAACAAGTACTTGCAGCCGTTGAGCATGCATCAATCAATGTAAAACGTTCTTATCGTACTTTATGGATCTATAAACAATCCAACTTCAATGATGAGATTCAATTTAAAATCAATGAATGTAAATAAATTCATCAAGATGCGTCTTTTAAGGTTAAAGATAGTTTTGTGTCTTTAGGGTCCCCGTTGATATTTCATAAATGGCTTGTCAACAGCCCCTAACCTTTTTATTAAAATAATCCGATATACACCAAATAGATAAAAGCATACCGACCACCTTTTGCAATAGTCACGATCAAAAGAAAACGCCAAAAGTTCTCTTTCATTAGCCCTGCAATAAGTGTGATTGGATCTCCAATAATTGGAGTCCAGCTTAATAACAAAGACCAAAAGCCATACTTTTGATAGATTTTCTCAGCTTTAAGCATACTCTTTTCAGAGACAGGAAACCATTTCTTATCTTTAAACTGCTCGATTTTGAGTCCCAAATACCAATTCACGCATGAACCTAAAACATTGCCAATCGTTGCAACAGCAAGCAGTAAATATGCAGAATATTGTGTTTGTACCAATAGTCCAAGCAATACAGCTTCTGACTGCAACGGGAGTAAAGTAGCAGCACCAAATGCGGAAAGAAATAAGAGAAGATAAGCCATAAAGTTAGCTAAAGTTGGGTTTAGGTTTTAAAGTATAAGTCAAGAATGACAGTATAAAGGGAGCAAGAAAAGCCAACCAAAATGAAAGATCTGATTTAAAAAATTTCTGCAACAATGTGAGTTGAGCTTTACCCTCTGAAATCGCTTGCCAATCAATTTTGATATGAATAAAGCCGTAGAATAAAACAATAAAATAAAGCGAAAGCAAAACGAGTAAGATCGTGGTATTCAAAAGACTTTGCTGTAATTTACTTTGAAAAATGCCAAAGACCATAGCAAAAACCAAGCCTGAAACACTCACGATGCTAAAAATAATAAACCAGAAGTAATCATATGCAGAGTGATACTGCAAGATGCTACAAAGCATTGCTGTGATTAGTATCACTGCAAAAGAGATAAGGAAGTGCCAAACAAAGTTTTGCTTCATACTCCCCCTGTTGAATGTACTACTAACAGTTCGATCACCCTAAATTTAGCATTTTTTTGGTTTTACGATACTGAAAATGCGCCCAAATGATCGCCAATAACATAAAGATAATCCGAGACCATTGATAACGTTGCGCAATCGGGTCGATCACACTTCTAATCAGTGCTGATGCTTGACCATTTAATTGCTCTAAAATATTTTGGATATGCACAATTTCCGCAATATAGAGCATTAAACAACCTGCAATACCGACAATAATACTCCAGTAGATTTTTGGATTCGTTTCTAATATTTTCGTAAAGTTCAAAAAGAAATCTTTCATGACTAAAGCCTACCAACCATCCAAAAATCGATTATTTAAAAATAAAAAACCACATAACGTGGTTTCTCATCTTAACATAAAATATATTTTAAACTTTGATTGATAGCGCTCTTTGTATCGCTGGGCGCGCAGTTAAACGCTCAATATATTCTTTAACATAAGGATAATCATCTAGCTCTATTTGCTGCCACTCATAGCGTAATACCCACGGTAAAATGGCCATATCTGCAATCGAATATTCACCAGCCACATATTTTTGTCCAATGAGCTGCTTATTTAAAACACCATACAAACGTTGAGTTTCAGTAACATAACGATCAATTGCATAAGGAATTTTTTCTTTAGCAAATTTACCAAAATGATGGTTTTGCCCTAACATCGGCCCTAGCCCACCCATTTGCCACATTAACCATTGTTCGACTTCAACACGATCTTGCTCATCGCTTGGATAATACAGTCCTGTTTTACGGCCAAGATATTGCAAGATTGCGCCTGATTCAAATACTGAAATCGGCTCACCATTCGGACCATCTTGATCCACAATCGCGGGGATTTTATTGTTCGGTGAGATACGAAGAAAATCGGGCTGGAACTGGTCATTCTCTAAGATGTTGATGGGAAAAATCTGATAATCCAAACCCATTTCTTCAAGTGCAATGGTAATTTTATGACCATTGGGAGTACCCCAATAATAGAGATCAATCATATTTCATCCTTCTTCGTTTTCACGTATTTTCTGAATTTTATTGCGTTAATCGTTTACTTTTATAACATGAATTGGCTTGATTCAGTATGCTATAAAAAGAGATTATTCTAATAATCTATTCTAAAATTATGTTATTGCATTTTATTAAATACAGTACGTTCTCATATTATGATATTAATTTCAAATATCTACTTCAGCAATTGCATCTATATATGCTTTGGCCTTCTCACCCACAAATTTACGACCAGCATTGTTTCCCAATATCCATTCATCTGGATTAAATAAGTCAAATAAACCAACTTTCACTAAGGTGGGGATAGCAAGTATCAGTTCTTGCTCAATCTCTCCTCTTAAACCTGAGTTATACAGATTGATATTATGCAACATGGTTGCCACTGTACCCGTTTGTACAGCACTGCCATCCTTTAATTTAACCACAGGCAACACCTCACCTGCTTGAATAATTTTTTGGTTAATACTCGATAGCGCATTTGAATTTTGAATAGATGACATATCAACTCCACTCGATTCAGATTAATTTACCCGCATTTTAACGTAAAAAAGCACTGCTTAATGCAGTGCTTTTTTAACAGATGAATAATTACTTTTTCTTTTTAGGTCCAAGTAACATACCCATTTGACGGCCTTCCATTTTTGGTGCTTGTTCAACAATACCAAACTCTGCTACGTCTGCTTCAATTTTTTGCAATTGTGCAAGACCCAACTGTTGGTGAGCCATTTCACGACCACGGAAACGTAGAGTAATTTTGACTTTGTTGCCTTCTTCAAGAAACTTCAGAATAGCACGCAACTTAACATTGTAATCACCAACGTCTGTACCAGGGCGCAACTTAATTTCTTTCACTTGAACTTGATGCTGTTTCTTTTTCGCATCTTTTTGCTTTTGCTTCAAGTCAAATAAATGTTTGTTGAAATCCATGATTTTACAAACAGGTGGCTCTGCATTCGCTACGATCTCAACAAGATCAAGATCAACTTCTTCAGCAGCACGCAAAGCTTCAGCAAGTGAAACGATGCCTTTTTGCTCTCCATCTGCAGCAACGAGACGCACATCTTTCGCTTTGATCTCATCATTTAATGCAGGACGATTACTTTTAGCACCTTGTTGTTGGTTACGGTCAGGCTGTTTAATCTTTCTTACTCCACAATATACCGGCCGCGTTCGGCTACGGCTGCTTTCACTAGGTCAATAAATGCGTCTATTGACATAGTACCTAAATTTTTTCCAGAGCGAGTACGAACATTCACAGTCCCTTCCTCTACTTCTCGATCTCCAAGTACCAATAGGTATGGAATACGCTCTAGTGTACGCTCACGAATCTTAAAGCCGATTTTCTCATTTCTCAAGTCTGAAATTGCTCGAATTCCATTTTCTTTGAGTTTTGCGACGACTTGCTCACAAGCTTCCGCTTGAGAATCCGTAATATTCATGACACATGTTTGGATTGGAGCCAACCATGGTGGCATAAAGCCTGCGTAGTGTTCAATTAGTATACCAATAAAACGTTCAAAACTGCCAAGAATTGCACGATGTAACATCACAGGATGGTCACGATCGTTATCTTCTGTTACATATGAAGCGTCTAAACGTAACGGTAAGTTAAAATCACACTGAATTGTACCGCACTGCCAGATACGTCCTAAACAGTCTTTTAATGAAAATTCAATCTTCGGACCGTAGAAAGCACCTTCACCAGGTTGTTCTTCCCATTTAAGATTTGCAGCATCTAAAGCATCCGCTAAAGATTTTTCTGCAACATCCCAAAGTTCATCAGCACCCACACGCTTTTCAGGACGTGTAGACAATTTCATTTGAACTTCTTCAAAGCCAAAATCTTTATAAACATCTAAAGTCAGTTTAATAAAGTCTGCAACTTCTTTACCAATTTGTTCAGTTGTACAGAAAATATGTGCATCATCTTGAGTAAAGCCACGTACACGCATAATCCCATGTAACGAACCTGATGGCTCATTACGATGGCATGAACCAAACTCTGCCAAACGAATTGGAAGATCACGGTAAGATTTTAAACCTTGGTTAAACACTTGAACGTGACATGGGCAGTTCATTGGTTTTACCGCATAGTTACGACTTTCTGAATGGGTCGTAAACATATTTTCTGCATAGTTGGCAGCATGACCCGATTTTTCCCACAAAGTGAAGTCTACAATTTGTGGTGTTTTAATCTCTTGGTAGCCATTATCCTGTTGAACTTTACGCATGTATTGTTCAAGCACTTGGTAGATCGTCCAACCATTGGCATGCCAAAACACCATACCTGGTGCTTCTTCTTGCATATGGAACAAATCTAAAGCTTTACCAATTTTACGATGGTCACGCTTTTCAGCTTCTTCAATACGCTTGATATATGCTGCTAATTCTTTTTTGTCTGCCCAAGCAGTACCATAAATACGTTGTAATTGTTCATTCTTAGCATCACCGCGCCAGTAAGCGCCAGAGATTTTAGTCAATTTGAATGACTTTAAAAATTTAGTATTTGGTACGTGTGGACCACGACACATATCTAAATAATCTTGATGATAGTACAAGCCCATTTGAGTTTCTTCAGGCATGTCAGCAATCAAACGTAACTTATAATCTTCACCACGTGCAGTGAACTCAGCAATCACATCATCACGAGGTGTCATTTTTTTAATGACATCATAATCTTGATCGATAAGCTTTTTCATGCGCGCTTCGATTGCAGCCATATCATCTAAAGTAAATGGACGAGGCATCCAGATGTCATAGTAGAAACCTTCTTCAATGACAGGGCCAATCACCATTTTTGCTTCAGGGAAGAGTTGTTTTACCGCATGACCCACCAAGTGTGCACAAGAGTGACGAATAATTTCTACACCGTCTTGATCTTTTGGAGTGATGATTTGTAAGGTTGAGTCTTCGGTAATTAAATCACTTGCATCGACTAAGCGACCATTTACTTTCCCAGCAACTGTATTTTTAGCCAGTCCAGGTCCAATACTTTGAGCAACTTCCATAACGGAAACAGCTTGATCAAAACTTTTTTGATCGCCATTTGGCAATGTGATAATAGGCATATTTAAAAATCCTTAAGGAGTGATGCCCCGTACAATGGAGCATGTCACCGCGAGATTATGATCGAGGAAGATCCTCAAGATAAAATCGGTGGAACAAAATAAAAGTGTGTCGAATTTTACACCTTTACAGCATATTTATAAACCTTTGTCTTAAAATTATTCTTTATTCTGATTTAAATTGTACTTTTGATTATCCATCAACTTCCTCTTTTTGGCGCATTACTCTCTAAAGGTTTCCCATGCTTCAAAATCTCGATTTTTATAACAATATAATTTATGAAATTGAGGAATAATCGCTTCGCTTTGTGTGGGTCTTAAAAATACAAAATCATCAACAGCTATTTCAGTGTTTTTAGGCACATTAACCATTTCCTGATTGGTACTCCGCCCATAAAGTGCATGCGGATGAATCCCTCGCGGATAAACATAATGCGCCATCCAATATCCACCATAAACAAATAAGGCTTTAGAGCTATGTGGTAATTTATCTAAAACTTCTAATCCAGGTAACTGGGTAAATGGCAGCACTTTTAAAACAGGGGTTGAAATCCATAGCGCAGCTTGTAAAACACTTAAACCATCACTGTCAAAGTCACTTGGTTTAAGCAACATCGAACCAAAAGAAAGATCATTACACACACTTTGCTCCACGTGGAGATAAAATGTAGGGCTACCACCACCATTAAAACAAAGATCAGCTCGCCATAAATGTGGAAATTGCTGTTGAATAATATTTTTATAATTTTGATAAATGTCTTGTGACTCTCGATACGCGACATCAATCTTTTTAATCACTGAAGGTAGCTTCGTCACATGGGCATCATAGCCCATCAAGCCGGCAAGTACTAAATGCTCAGGATTTTGTTCAATCAATCTTAATATTTCGATGAGTGCAAAATCGGAACGAACACCACCGCGATGCAAACCCACATCAATTTCAATATTGATTTTAAGCTTTAAACTAAACTGTTTTGCGACATCAAGGTACTGTAATAAACGTGCTTTAGAATCAATTAACCATTGTATATCGACTTGTCTGCAATTTTGATTCATCGCATAAAAATGCTGAACTATACTCACAGGCATCGGTTTCCCAAACAACACATCTACATCCGAAAAGTTCTCAAGGATTGGTAAAAGCTGTGGCATATGAAACACCATAAACCGTTGAGTCGAAAGCTTTAGACTAATGGTTTTTAATAATGCTAAGCATGCCAAAGACTTTACCACGATACGTGGTTGCAAATGGCTTCCATATTTAAGCTTTTTGGCAACGTACTGTAGATTTTGTTCAAGCGCCTGATCATCAACAATTAATCGAGGTAATGCACCATTTGACTGTTTTAAATCACGATTTAATTGCTCAAAAAAGTTGTTCATAGTCTACCTTTATGCTCTATTTTAATTTTACCCATTCACTCAACTTTACCCATTACTCAGATAAGAATAACTTTTCTAAATAAGGGTTTAAAAACTTTCTGCTTGGATCAAGTCGCTCTCTCAACTGCATAAACGCATCCCACTTAGGGTATAGGGTTTTAAGTTGTGTTGCTGTCATACTATGCATTTTTCCCCAATGTGGTCGCCCCTGATAATGTTGCAAAATCGACTCAACTTCATCAAATAATTGTCTAGGTGCTTGCTTATAATATTGGTGTACTGAGATGGAAATAGAGTCCCGCTGATAAAACGGACTCAACCAAATATCATCACCTTTGACAAATCGAAACTCCACAGGGAAAAAGGTTTGTGCTTTTGAATTTTTTAGTGCTGCTAGAACAGCTTGCAAACATTCCACACCCAATTCAACTGGAACCTGATATTCCATTTCATTAAATTTCGTTTCACGTGGTGTCGGGAAAATCTTGCCTGACCAATCAACAAATGTGCTTGGCTTAATAAAAACGCCTAAGAGCTTTTGTAGTTTTGGATTCAATGCCGGAAAAGATTTGGTTAACTCGCAACATAAGGTTAATAACGTATCCTCAGATGGCCATGATTCAGTGCGTGGTTGAATCTCATCTTCAGTAATATCTAAGGTTTTTAAAATCAATTTATCTGCATGAGAAAATGCAAAACACTCGATATGCCGATGTTGTGCTTTCCATTGGTCAATATTTTGAATAAAGTCTTTGACCGCACACAGTCTAACTTGCTCTTTAAGTTTATAGCGTGGTTTATTCTGCATGGTGATTTTAGTCAAAATCCCTAAGCTCCCTAAAGACACTCGTCCTGCTGCAAAAATATCTGGATTTTCATGGCGATTACAATGAAGAGTTTCTCCTGATGCTGTGAGTAATTCAAATGCTTGCACATAACCTGAAATACAATGTAGGCCTACACCTGTACCATGTGTTCCCGTTGAAACAGCACCAGCTAAACTTTGCTGGTCAATATCACCCTGTTGCATTAAAGACTGCTGCATCGGTTCTAAATATTGCCCTAAATTAAATAATCGTGTTCCTGCCCAAATACTGGCTTGGGCAAATTCAGTATTGACTTGATCCACACCAGAAAGACCATCCAAAGACAGCAGTGTTGCATCAGTAGCCACCAAAGGTGTAAATGAATGCCCTGCTCCTACCACCCGAATCTTTGCTTGGGTTTGGACAATGTGTTTTAACTCATCAAGACTGTCAGGCTTTAAAATCTGCTCGGGTTGAGATTGTTGATAGCCCGACCAATTGTTCCATTTTTGCTGATTTAATTTTTGCTTGTTCGGTGCTTGATTAATCAATTGATTCATAATGCCCATCCTTTAGCGTACAGCCGTTTTTAAATTGCCGTGATTTGTTCTTTTTTCAATTTCGTGTGGTGGAATCGCTGCGGGGCATGTGATTTGGTCATATTCGCGTTGAGATTTATCTAGACTCAACTGCGTTGCCAATTGCTGAAATTTGTACTGAATTGCCGCATGTGTCCATTGTCCATATAAGGTATGTGCACCCTCATAAGCTTGTTGCTGATATTCTTCATTGGTGGTGATATAGCCCATATAATCATTGCAATAAGACACCAAGCCAACCTTTGAGATACCATGATGCTTTGAGAACTGTTTTGCCACAGTCTGAATTACACGTTGCCCTGCTGTTGTGGTAATTTCTCCAGGGCAACAAATCAAAGCCAATTGACCAATTTGGATAATCTGTAGCGGAATAACACTTGGAACCAGTGGGCTGTCTTGAATGGCACCTGCTTTAACTTGGCGATTCATTTCTGCAATTAAAGGATCAAAAATGCTTGGTGAAAAATCTAAACCTTTACCCAGCAACTGATTATCCGGACTTTCTAAAACAATCTCTTTCGGGAATTGTGAGTCATAGAGTGCTTTATATTTGCTGTACTGCAGAGAATTCGAGTTTGCTAAACGTTGCTTACGTACTCGCTTAGCAAGTAAAGACATCACTTTAAGAATCGCTGTAGGTGTCCCCTTACCATCTATAGGCGTTCCCCCGAAGAAGCCGACACCATGGCAAGCTGCACTGGTTTTAGCGCCTTGTATCTCTTGACTAAATTCACTTGGCACATCGACTTGACTCAGATCTACATAAGATAAAACAGCATCGATACTGCCTTGGAGTAAACATGCTTCCATCGCATTGTTGGTGTTTTTTTCAAGCGGTGTAGTCAGTGCTTTAATCGCAATTTCACTTTGATAACGCCCATTTTGCTCAGCATATTGATATTCTTTTTCGCCCTTAATTTTCTTGCGAATCGCATCTTGTTTGGGGCCATGAAAATGTGGAGAGACATCTCCTGCTGTTGCTTGTGCGAAAATGGCAACAGGGTTTGGAATACCTTGTGTTAATAGATAATGTTCACTTAACGCAGCAGCATAGCCTTTATTGTCACCATCATGTGCTTTGAGTTGACTACTCAAACAGGTTGCATGCACTCCAAATAATGAAATAAAGGAACATAATTGATCATCACGATAAAAACCGATTAATTGCATTTCACGGTTTAAGGCGAGATGGGTTTCTGCTTCGGTTCTTTGAATCACATCGGGGTTACGATTATATGCCTGCAATGATCGATTCCATGCCACTGGAATATCATCAGGGAATTGGCAACTTTGATAACGAAGTTCAGTTTCTTTTTCAGTGTCTAAGGCATTGGAAATACTGAGCATGACCGCATTTACTACAGCTTCGACATGCTCTGGAACAAAACCTGGGGTCGGCATATTGTATAGAGCTTCATAAGCACAACCGCCAGGGCCAGAATGAGTATGAGTTGCCATCAAGACCAAATACTGTTCATTAAATTGCTCAGCTAATTGTTGTTTTAAGCGCTCAACAACACCACTGCGGATCGCATAAGTAATACAACCAAAATCCAGACAACAAAAAATAATGGGCTGTTCTAAAGCTAAACGACGGATAGTGAATGTACGAGCAAACAACGCTGTACGCTTTTGATAAGCACGATGCGACCACATACCATAACCAAACATGGCATAACCTTGCGGCTGAATGTCTATTTCTTGTTTATCCCAACCCACCATAAACATATGCGGTCATCCTTTATCTTTTTTATGTCAGCGAATTTATATCTGCGAATACCAGAAGTAGATTGAATCTTAATCAAAAATATGCGATACCAACTAGGGTAAAAGCAACAATAATATGGGGGGCTAAGCGGACTTTATGAGCTTGCAGCAAAAGGAAATTGCCAATTCTCAATTTTATATTCCACCAATGATACTGACGAGTTTGGTTCATTATGCAGAACAACAACACTGGCAATATGACAATTGGTTCGCAGCACAAAATTTAGACTTGGAACAAATTCGCCAAGGGCATGGTTTTGTTGCTTTTTCAGAACTCTGTGAGGTTATTCATCTCGCAGTTAAAGATACTCAGCAACAAAATTTAGGCTTATTGCTGGGCAGTAGTGAAGGTCAGATTTCAATTGGTATTTTGGGCTTTGCCATGCAAGCCTGTAAAACAGTGGCCGAAGCACTAGAAACGGCACTGCATTATCATCCCATTTCAGGCAGTGTCTTAGATTTAACCGTCAATCTTGTTGATGATTATTGTGAAATTGAACTTTCTGAACGAAGTGATTGTGGTGAGCTAAAAGCATTTTTCTGTGATGAAGTATTTGCCAGTATTATTACCTGTGTCAATATGATGCTAGACCATAGCTATGAGTTAATCAGCTTGGAACTGAGCTATGATCATTCAGCATATATCAATGATTATCAAAGAATTTTCAATTGTCCAATTTATTTTAAAACGGCTAAAAATGTCATCCGATTTAACAAAACACTCTTGTCGAGAAGCCTCAAAAACTATAGTCCTGTCAATTATCAAAGTGCAATTCTGATTTGTGATCAAGCTTTAAAACAATTTGATCAAATGAATCAACACAGTTTGGCAAAAGTGTTAGCACATTTGGTTGAAAGCCATCTACCTGAACGCTTTGATATGCAACAAGCAGCGCAATATTTTCATTTTAGCGAACGCCATTTACGGCGTTTACTACTCAATGAAGGGCTAAATTTTCAGTTATTAAAGCAACAAGTGTTAGAAAAAAAAGCCAAACAGTGGATTGAAGAAAATCAATCGATGAGTGAAATCAGTTTCAATCTTGGTTTTAGTGAGTTAAGAGAATTTCGTCGTGCGTTTAAAAAATGGACTGGATCTTCGCCAACGGAATACAAAAAAGCGAAACTGTTGGGTTCAGTTATTCGTATTTGAATGACGTGGTTTTAAATAAGATTCTGCATAAAATCAGGGTTAATATTTATATTAAGCTTACAAAATATTAATTTAATTCAATAAATTAAATATTCCAAAAAATATTTAAATAAGGGTAAAGATGTCTAACGATGCATATTTAGCTGGAGTACTCGACTAAAGCCTAAATGAATTCTGACAGGCTTATGCATATCTTTTAAACACGGAAATTAGAACAAATATAGATGGAGCTAAACATGGTCAGTGCCTATGATCAATTACCACGAACCCCTGCAAACTTTGTAGCATTATCACCTTTACGTTACCTAGAGCGTGCAGCCTACATTTATCCAAATCAAGATGCGATTGTACATGGTGCTCGTCATATCTCTTGGCGTGACACCTATACCCGTTGTCGTCAATTTGCCCATCAATTACAAAATCTTGGGATTCAAAAAAACGATACCGTTTCTGTTCTTTTACCCAATATCCCTGCGATGGTCGAAGCGCATTTTGCTGTCCCTATGGCTGGTGCTGTTTTAAATACGCTGAATACTCGTTTAGATGCCAAAACCATTGCGTTTATGTTAGAGCATGCTGAAACCAAAGTTCTTTTAGTTGACCCTGAGTTTGCGGCTTTGGCTAAAGAAGCGGTAGCGCTTATTGCTCAACAGATCTATATCATTGATGTTGCAGATGAGGAATACGAAAACAATGATGCTACAGCACGTATTGGTCAAATTGAATATGAGGAATGGCTAAAAGGCGGCGATACAAATTTTGAGTGGCATTTACCTCAGGATGAATGGGATGCGATTAGTCTAAATTATACCTCTGGCACTACAGGCAATCCGAAAGGTGTGGTTTATCACCATCGTGGTGCTTATATCAATGCGGCCAGTAATATCATCGCCTGTGGTATGACGCCACGTTGTAAATATTTATGGACACTTCCACTATTCCATTGCAATGGTTGGTGTTTTGCTTGGACTGTTGCAGCCAACGGCGGTACCAATATCTGCTTACGTAAAATTGATCCTGAGTTGGTTTATCAACTTATTGATCAATACAAAGTTGACTATTTCTGTGGTGCACCGATTGTCTTATCGATGTTGATCAACACCCCGAAAGAACAACAAATTAAATTTGAACATCATGTAGAAGTAATGGTGGCTGGTGCTGCACCGCCTGCAGCAATTATTGAAGGAATGCATCATATTGGTATTCAAGTCAATCATGTCTATGGTCTCACTGAAACTTATGGCCCTTCTGCATTATGTGCATCTCAAGCAGGTTGGAGTGACCTGTCTATTCAAGAGCAAGCACAATTACACTCGCGCCAAGGTGTACCTTATCCATTACAAGATGGTATGCGTGTGTTGGATGCTGAAACGATGCAACCTGTGCCTAATGATGGCAAGACCATGGGAGAAATTATGTTCCGTGGCAACATTGTCATGAAAGGTTATTTAAAAAATACCAAAGCCACAGAAGAAGCATTTAAAGGTGGCTGGTTTCATACTGGTGATTTAGCGGTTTGCCAGCCCGATGGTTATGCAAAAATTATGGACCGTTCAAAAGACATCATTATTTCAGGTGGTGAAAATATCTCATCTTTAGAAGTTGAAGAGGTTCTTTATACTCATCCTGCAATTATGACTGCGGCAGTGGTTGCGCAACCCGATCCACGTTGGCAAGAAGTTCCTTGTGCCTTTATAGAACTTAAACAAGGTGCAGAAACCACACCTGAAGAGGTGATTGAATTCTGCAAACAGCATTTGGCACGCTTTAAAGTCCCTAAAAGTGTAGTGATTTGTGAGATTCCAAAAACATCGACAGGTAAATTACAAAAATTTATCTTACGTGACTGGGCAAAAGAGCGCTCAGTGGGTGAATTTAATTAGTCTACCTGTTTGAATGATCCAATTTACCTTCCTCTTCCCAGTAAAAATAAATGACTGTTTTTATTTAGAAGGTCATACTGGCGAGTAAGGTAAATTGATGAAAGAGTGAGATAAATTGGTGAAAGAGAGCGGTAAATGGGTGAAAATGGGCTTAAAAGGTTAATTTCTCATTTCTCGACTTCATTTTAGAAATTATGCTTTTCTTGTCGCTTATTGATAGCACCATTAAAACTTTTTGATCATTTAAACATAGCAAACGATGAATAAACTTCGTACAGAAATAGAACCCGATTTCAAAACAGCACAACAACTTTATCCAACTGTGCTCGAATTGATTGCCAATTACACCGACTATTGCGATGAGTTTGGTGATGAAGATTCGCTTGAATATCAAAAACTCAGTGAAAAGCTCACAGAAATTACCAGTAAAGACATTTCTCAATACGATCTTTGGGAGTGGTGGGAAGCCGAAGGCATCGAAAATTTAAGCTTTGATATTTGCCTACCTGAGCCTAAAATCATCCACAATATTTCAAATCAAGAACTTACTGAAATCGTCCAGCGGATTAAAAGCTCAGATTTTAATACTCAACATGCAAATGAATTCATCAATGCTTTTTACCTCCGCACCATTTTCTCTGGGGGCTATTTCTACAATTTTTTAAAACTCAATTTTAAAGCATTTAAGCATCAATTGTTTCAACGCAATAAAGATCAAGCAGAACGATACTTTGAATATTCGGTAGAAGACATTGTGGATCGGCTTTGGGGCGAGTGATTGCCATAAAAATATCACCATTAACAAAACATGCAGTGCGTTTATTGGTTTAAATCATTTAGAGTCATATTGCATTTAAATACTAAAAACATTCTAAATAACTGTAGTTTTAACCACACATTCAATCACGTCTCATTCAAGATCAAGTCTGCACTTCAATCTTTTCGCTACATTTTAAAAATATAAATGGCATTTTCGTCATATTTTGACTGCCATTTTATTGGACACAAGTTTTTACGATTTTGACTATTTGTATCCTTATTTTTCAATGAAAAGTGTTTACACTCAATGCACTTACAGCTTTCAATCCTTTTTTCTTTGACTTTACAGTCACAGAGAAATAACCATGAAATACTTGTACGTCACTATAAGATGTTGCACGATGTAGCGGAACAAATATGTGTCATAGAAGACACACATCGTATTTATGAAGATTATAAATCTGGTTTAACCAGTATTGAGGAAACCGATATGCCACAATACAAAGCACCCTTACGTGATATGCACTTCGTTTTGCATGAATTATTAAATGCTGAAGAACATTACGCGAAACTCCCTGCATTCCAAGAAACCGTAAGCCGTGAATTGATTGATCAATATTTAGAAGCTGGCGCGGATTTCTGTGAAAATGAATTATCTCCACTTAACCAAATCGGTGACAGTGAAGGCTGTAAATGGAATGATGGTGTAGTGACTACGCCTACAGGCTTTAAAGCAGCGTATGACAAATATGTAGAATTAGGCTTCCCTTCTCTTTCAGTTCCAGAAGAACATGGCGGTCAAGGTTTACCAGGTTCTTTAGCAACGGCTATTTCTGAAATGGTTGGTTCTGCAAACTGGGCGTGGGGTATGTACCCAGGTCTTTCACATGGTGCGGTTCGTACAATTGAGCATCATGGTTCTGCTGAGCAAAAAGCAACATATTTACCTAAACTTGTTTCAGGTGAATGGACTGGTACCATGTGTTTAACAGAATCTCATGCAGGTTCTGACTTAGGCATTATCCGTTCTAAAGCTGAGCCACAAGCAGATGGTAGCTATGCAATTTCTGGCGAGAAAATCTTTATCTCTGCGGGTGAACACGATATGGCGGACAACATCGTTCACATCGTTTTGGCTCGTCTACCAGGCGCACCTAAAGGCACTAAAGGGATCTCGTTATTCATCGTACCTAAGTTCAATGTAAATGCAGATGGCTCTATTGCAGACCGTAATGCAGTACGTTGTGGTTCAATTGAACACAAAATGGGTATCCACGGTAATGCAACTTGTGTGATCAATTTTGATAACGCAAAAGGTTTCTTGATTGGACCTGAAAACCGTGGTTTACATGCAATGTTTACCTTTATGAACACTGCACGTATTGGTACTGCTGTTCAAGGTTTAACAGCATCTGAATCTTCTTTCCAAGGTGCACTTGCATATGCGAAAGATCGTTTGGCAATGCGTTCACTTTCTGGTCCTAAAGCACCAGAGAAAGAAGCTGATCCAATCATTGTTCACCCAGCTGTACGTAACATGTTAATGACACAAAAAGCCTTTGCTGAAGGTGGTCGTGCATTGGTTTACTTCTTATCTCAATATGCAGATATCGTAGAGCAAGGTGTTACTGAAGAAGATCGTAAATTTGCCGACAATATCTTGTCATTATTGACACCGATTGCGAAAGCATTCTTAACTGAAACAGGTTCTGAATCAGCGAAGCATGGTGTACAAGTATTTGGTGGTCACGGCTTTATTTCTGAACACGGTATGGAGCAAATTGTACGTGATACGCGTATCTCTTGCTTATACGAAGGTACAACTGAAATCCAAGCACTTGATTTGTTAGGTCGTAAAGTATTGGGTACGCAAGGTGCAATGTTGAAAGACTTCACCAAGATCATCTATAAATTTGCGGAAGCAAACAAAGACAATGCTGACCTGAAAGAATTTGTTGAACCACTTGCTGCTCTTAACAAAGAGTGGGGTGATTTAACCATGCAAATCGGTATGAAAGCTATGCAAAATCCAGATGAAGTAGGCGCAGCTGCGGTTGACTACCTATACTTCTCTGGTTATGTAACGCTTGCATTCTTATGGGCTCGTATGGCGCTTGTTGCTCAACAAAAACTTGCTGAAGGCTCTACTGAAACTGGCTTTTATAATGCAAAAATTAAGACTGCTCGTTTCTACTTCAAGAAAATCTTACCACGCGTTCGTTCACATGTTGACGTGATCGCGGGTGGCTTAGATCCATTGATGTCACTAGATGCTGAAGACTTTGCATTCTAAGTAGAATGCCGAGCTAGGTATTTAGAAAACTGTACTCAAGAGTGCAGAAATTGAGAAAGGACGGTCATAGCTTTGGCAGTCCTTTTTCTTTATAAATAGAGCGTTATTTACTTAGACCATCTAACAACATACATGCTTGTTGGTTAAACTGATCTAAGTCTACAGATTCAAACAATAAACAGGTGAACGAACATGCCAATTTATAATGCGCCACTTGCAGATATGAAATTCATTCTGAATGACGTTTTCAATGCAGAGCAATTCTGGCAAGCCAATGAAAAGCTTGCACATGTTGATGCGGCAACGGCTGAAGCAATTTTAGAAGAAATGGCTAAATTTGCACAAAATGTTACGCTTCCTTTAAACCGCACAGGTGATGAAGAAGGCGCTCATTATGAAAATGGCAAAGTCACGACACCTGCTGGTTTTAAAGAAGCATTCCAGCAATACGCTGAAGGCGGTTGGATTGGCCTAGGTGCTGAAGAGGAATGGGGCGGTCAGGCAATGCCAAAAATGCTGACTGTACTTGCAGATGAAATGTTATTTGCTACCAATCCATCATTCATGCTCTACCCGCTTCTCTCTGTTGGTGCTGGTATGGCGTTAAACAGCTATGCATCTCAAGAACAAAAAGAAACCTATTTACCTAAAATCTATTCAGGTGAATGGTCTGGTACGATGTGTTTAACTGAACCTCATGCAGGTACAGATTTAGGGATTATCAAAACTAAAGCTGAACCTAATCAAGATGGTACGTATAACATTACTGGTACTAAAATCTTTATTACTGGTGGTGATCACGATCTTGCTGACAACATCATTCACCTTGTTTTAGCAAAAACACCTGATGCACCTGCGGGTTCACGTGGTATCTCACTCTTTATCGTGCCTAAATTCCTCGTCAATGCTGATGGTTCATTGGGCGAACGTAATACAGCTGGTCCTGGTTCAATTGAACACAAAATGGGGATCAAAGCGTCTGCAACATGTGTCATGAACTTTGATGCAGCCAAAGGTTTCCTTGTTGGTAAAGAAAATGAAGGGCTTGCAGCAATGTTCGTGATGATGAATTACGAACGCTTGTCAATGGGTATTCAAGGCCTAGGCGCTTCTGAATATGCATACCAAAATGCAGCACAATATGCGACTGATCGCGTACAAGGCCGTAGTGCGACAGGTGTTAAATCTCCAAACAAACCTGCTGACAGCATCCTTGTACATGGTGATGTACGTCGTATGTTACTCAATGCACGTGCCAACAATGAAGCTTCTCGTGCATTTGCAGTCTATGTTGGTCAACAACTCGACATTACTAAATTTTCAACTGATCCTGAAGCTGTAGCGAAGGCAAATAATCGTGTTGCATTATTAACGCCAATTGCCAAAGCCTATTTAACAGACACTGCGTTTAATGCCGCAATCGATGCGCAAATGGTGTTTGGTGGTCATGGCTATATTCGTGAATGGGGCATGGAACAATGTGTGCGTGACTTACGTATCGCGCAAATCTATGAAGGCACCAACGGCGTTCAGTCACAAGATTTAATTGGTCGTAAAACAATTAAATGTAATGGTGAATTCATTGCTGAATATATTGAAGAGATCCGTGATTTTGCCAATGGTCTAGATACCGACTTAAACTTCATTAAAGATGCGACTTTAGATATTGCAACTGAAGTAGATATGATTACGCAGCATATTTTAGAACGTGCAAAAGAAAATGCTGATTTCGCAAATGCTGCGGCAGTAGAGTATCTGCATGTTGTTGGCTTATTAAGCTTCTCTTATATGTTTGCTCGTATTGCCAATGCTGCAAAAAATAAGCAAGGTCAATTCTATCAAGACAAACTTGCATTGACTCATTACTTCATCCAACGCCTCTTGCCTGATTTAAATGCACGTGTTGCTAAAATCAAAGCAGGTGCAGAAGTTATTATGAATTTCAGCGAAGATTATTTTACTAATCAGGCTTAATTTCATCATCAATTAAAATAAGACATAAAACGCCCGATGATTCGGGCGTTTTTTATTTACAACTGATGCTTTTTTTTAGAACATCTACTGATCTATATCTCTTGAATGTCATAAAGCCGTTAGGTTTGCTTTTCTATGCATCTTAAAATCAAGGATGGTGCAATTATATCGTGTGGCTATAAAAGTTGATCGCAACATAAATCAAGTTACATCAGATAATCTTACTTTGGATAAAACTTCCGAATCGATTCAGCCATCTCTGGAGATTGGTTTTGTAAAGCATTTGCCGCACTTGCCGCATCGATCTGAGAACGGTTTTGACTCACTTTAAACTTAGCCATCACTGATTCGATCTCTATTTCGATAGCCACAATTTCCTGTAATAAAGCAACGATATAATCATTGGGCGCATCCCCCATTTTCCAAGGTACCGCCTGTGGTGCTTCATGCTGACGAGTCAATCGCACCAAAATACCCCGCAAATATTTTTCATCATCTATTTTTCGAATTGTTCCCTTCACATGCACAACACGATAGTTCCATGTTGGTACTTCCCGATGATGCTCAAATTTCCCTGGATACCAATTCGGTGAAATATAACTTTGCTCAGCATGGAAAATCACATAAGCCGATCGAACCTGTTCTAACAAGGTAAATAAAGGGTTGGCTTTGGCGATATGTCCACGTAACAATCCAGTCTTGCCAGCTGACCGATCCAGTTCAAAAGGAATATGGTTCGCTTCAATTTCACCGTCATAAGTAACCATCAAACTTCCCAATGGATTTTTTTCAATTAAATCGAAAAGTTCAGGGAGATTCTCTTGTTTAAAATGAGTAGGAAGATACATGTTTTATTTCCTAATACTCTTTCGAGCCATCTGGACTAGTTTTAAATATTTCAGGTAATTCAGCATCTTCAGTAAAAGCTTCACCTTTAAAAATATTAACCACTTCAATTTTCCCTATAATTTGCTGATTAAACTCGTCTAGTCGCTCAGCTGGAATCCATAACTCCTGACAAAAATCATCACCAACCGTATGTATTTCAAACTGAGCCAGATACTCATCATTCAGTTCAAACCGTGTGACATAGCCAATATAACCACTTGCTTGATCTTTGGTATTCCAATCTAAAGCAATTTTTTCAGCATACTTCTGATTTAAAACAGGATAGAAAATAGGTTGCCAATACAATCTTGGTGGGAAATTTTTAAAGCCACTCTTTGCAATCAATTGATATTCAAAAAGCCCAATTGGTCGGTACAAATACATTGTTATTCCTTTAATTGTATTGAAAATAATCTATCTATAGACTAATCAGATGAAATGATCAATTTCTTAATGAAATAGTTGTTATTTATTCGCCATAAACATTTCACTTCGCTTTTCATGTGCATGAAATTTGCATAGTGTTTAATCATAAATAGTACGCACAAATGGAGGATGTTATGAATAAAGATCCACGTATAGAAAAAATAGAAAACCTCCTCGATAAATTGGGCAATATTGCAGTAGAAGCATTTCATTATATTGCGCTGTTTATCATTGGCTGTATGATCGCTTGGTCAGCGGTACATACAATTATTGAAATTTTAACCGTGAAACAATACGCCAGCATTGACGATATTTTATTGTTATTCATCTATTTGGAATTAGGTGCAATGGTAGGGATTTATTTTAAGACCAACCACATGCCTGTACGTTTCTTAATTTATATCGCAATCACCGCACTCACGCGATTACTAATTTCAGATATTCAGCATGACCATAAAGCAGATATGGATTTAGTGATTATTACGGGATCGGTTTTAATTTTAGCCATTGCAATTTTGATCGTGAGATATGCATCTTGGACATATCCTTCTGTCATTCGTGATAAACATACTGAAAAATCATTACCTCATGGCAAAACACCACGACCAGAAGATGATGAACTGGCTTAGTCTCTTGTCTTTATTCATACGCTTACCCTTCTCTCTAAACAAAATTAAAGAAATTCCTTATGCAAGCGCAAGACATAGAGGAGAAGGGACTTTTTTATTGTGTTGAAAATTTAATACATTGCTATTGATCATGATGATGCTTTTAAATCACGTTCAGCGATCATTGGGCACTTGTAAATAACGACCATTCTGGAAAATCCAATGCATACCAACCTTTGGGTCAGGTAATCCATAACGTCGCCAATCACTAATTAAGGTATATTGTGAGCTTTCTATATGACCACCCTCACCATTTACATAACCATAACTGCTACCTGAATATTCCGTCCGTGTTGGAAACTGATGATTATAAATAATCGTCACACCATTTTGTGGTGGGTAACTTGGGTATGGGCCATTTGGATGCGGATAGGGGCGACTTGGATAGCTTGGGTATGTCGGATAAGGATGCTGGTATTGAGGTCGAACAGGAATCTCCTGTGACATTTGGCGGCCATATTGATCTGTATACTTATAGGTCGTTGTCGGATATTTCTTTTGAGGCCTCTCAACACTGCGATAATTCGCCCAATCTTTAGCATCTGCCCATGTCATTGTTGAAGTCACTGAAAGCATCAACATCAAGACACTTAAACTGTGTATCTGTTTCATTTCAACCTCCAAACTTGAACGTATACACAACAGCTTAATCCATCATTCAAGATAAATAATGGATGAATTATAGTCAAAATTTAATCTTCTTTAGTGTTTATACATCAACTTGGGTAAATTCTGACATCAATCTGATAAAATATAATTTTAATCTGATGAGTGCTGTATTGTGGCTGAACTGAGCTTTGACCGTTTACATCAATTTTTTTGCAAAATCCCAAGTGTGCAAGAGGCATTTATTGATAGCTATGGTTCAGATGGCAAACAAGCATGGTGGTTTAAATTTCAAATCAATATTGACCATCCGTTAGCATGGCAAACTGTGCAAGAACTGGGTCACGTTCTAAATTATATTTCTAAAAATGAACGTCTTCCGACTCAGTTTTTACCTGTTTCTCCTCCTCCGTATATGAATGGTGAAGCGAAACAATTTTTAGCTTGGGTGATTCAATGTAACCATGCAGATTTTTCACCCGATGTGGTGTGTGACTGGTTAGAGGCACGTTTACCAAAACCTGTAGATGATGAAAGCAAATGGAAAATCAAAACTGATTTACATGAGTTAGATCATATTTCAAATAAAGATTTGGATGAGTTAGTGCCACCAAATCCAAAAAAATAAATAGAAAGCACCGGCTAAGAACTCATTTCAATTCGTTAACCTCCCCCCCTTCGCAACTACAAACATAACTTACTTTGAAGGGAGGAGGTTTTAAAAATGCTTAATTGATCAGCATTAACGTTAAGAACTGAGTTTATCTTTTTCGGTTCTTAGATTCAGTTTCAGTACGCTCAGCATCATTATTTATGCTTTCAATCAAGCCGCCTAGATTATTGTTAAACTGGGCTCGCATTTGAAGATATGTTTTTAGGTTTCTCGCTTTGATCGGATCTTTAGTTGTACCCTTACCTGTTTGATAAGCTTCTAGGGCTTTACTCTGTGTATCTTCTTCAGATGATCCATTTTCATAAGCCAAAACAGCCCAACGATAATCTTCTGGTTCATTTTCGATGCGTGCCAAATTATCCATTGCATTGACAGACCCTAGTTGAGCAGCTTGTTTAAAATATTTTTGCGCAAGTGCTTCATCATAGTCTTCATTTTCCTCGTTATAGTACCAAACACCGAGATAATTTATTGCATCAGGATCGTTTTGAGCCGCAGCTTTTTTTAAATAAATTAAACCTTTGTTAATATCTATTTGTTTTTCATCATCTGTCCATAAATAATCAGATCCAAGTTCTGTTAATGCGACATGATTATTTAATTGCGCAGCTTTTAGATACAAATTCTGCTTATCTTTATCAGCATCTTTTTTTAATGCAAGCATCAAGTAAGCATCACTCGCGCCTTGAGACGCTTGTTTTTGATAATGTGTTAAAACTGCATTTTCAAGCAGTTTAATATCCTTCTCTGATAAATATGAGTCAGCAGCATAATTTTCAAGTAATTTTATTTTTGCTCCAATATCACCTTGATTAGAAAGTTTCTGAAGCATTTGAAAATGAGCTAAATCACTGTCTTTATGGTCCTTTTCATACGCAGCTTTCGTCTTGGCACCTATTTTTTTTAGAATATTTTCTGAGCAATTTTGGATACTATACCCCGCCCTTAATAAATCCCCCTGCTGTACTGCTTTATATAACCATTTACACTGTTCATCACTGTAATCATCATTCCCATTGTCTAATGCAAGCACGAATGTACGTATGGCTTCAACATCACCTTGTTCAGCAAGTTTTAAAATTTGTGGACGAATTTTTATTAGTTTTTGCCTGATATCATTAGAAATACCAAAACCTTCAGTTATACCCGCTTCTAAATCTAATGATAAATATGCGTCAAAATTACCACGTTGAGCAGCTTCCAAACGCAGCTGTTTATATAAATGACTATTTTCAGGTAAAAAACGATAATCTGCTGAATTAGAATAATATTTTGAAAGTAGAAAATAAGCCTCTGCATCACCTTGCTCTGCAGCTTGTCTGAATAATTGAATGGCTTTGTCAATATTGATTGAGACAGTGGGACTACCTGTTTGCAATGTTTTTGCTTGAACTACTAAAGCATTTTCTGCAAAACTAAGTGGTGAAATAAACAGACTCAGTGTAAGTAATGATTTTAAAAATGATGTTTGTAATGTTTTCATTTAAAGCTCAGCTTTGTTATTAAAAAATCTACCAAGCTTTAAATTATGTACCGAAATCTCTTCATTTCGATACATATTTTTTTGAATAAATCAAAACGTCGACAAACCACTCCATTCCATAAAACGGTAAACCCCGTATTTAAGTTTTGATTCATCAGCGTATTTGCTGTAATCCACACTCATTTGACGACCATTTAAGTTTGACCAAGCCGTATTAAAATACTGTTCAGCATCGATAAAAACTTGCTGTTGCGGATTGCCAACCACCCGTAAATCAGTTTCCAAATTATAATTTTTTAAATTACGTGCGGTAAAATTGGCTGAACCTAAAATCATTTCCGCAGATTGCGCATTATGCTTTACGATCATCTTACTGTGGCATTGCTCACCTTGAGTATTACACCAACGCACATCAATTCCTGCTTCATTTAACTCTGAAGCCACTTGACGGTTTGGGATACCATTTTTTTGACGACCAAATGCATCTTTATTCGGGTCAAGCAAAATACGTAATTTCACTCCACGTTGCTTGGCAGCAACTAAACTTTTAACAATTTGGCGCTCTGACAAATAGAACATAGCTAAATCAATTTGATCATTGGCTTTTGCTGACGCCAACATGTTTAAGACCGCATCATAAATTGCTTTTTCAGTCAGTACTTGAACCTGAGGATCATTTGGATTTTCAGGTAGTTTGCCAAATGCAACAAAAGGCGTATCACCTCCCGACATATGTGCGACGGTTTGCTCAGTATTTAAAATATCTGTCGCAGTTGCACCATCAACCATTAATGCAATATTGGAGTGACGTGAGCTACCATCATGAGGATTGGCAGATGTGACGATGGTTTTCCAACCTTCTGCGGTATCAACCACGATGGTTTTACGATGATTGGCTTTAAAATTAAATAAATTTAAATAACTGCGGACTGTAATTTTTTCTTCGCCAAATGGATTATTCAGCCAGCCTTTATTTGGGTTATTGCCAATATCCTGACAGCATAAATACCATATCCCAGACCAAATAGGATTAGATGCGCGGAGTGGTGTTAAATTCGTTTCAATCACGTCAATACCACCTAAACGTAATTGACGATATTGTTCAGGCTGAATTCCACCATAAACAGAATTGATTGGATCGGTAATAAACTTAATTTCTAAGCTTGGGTTTACAATTTTTTCATTAATCAAGGCTTGGGTTAATTGCTTGGTTAATTCTCGTTGCTGAACTTTAGAATCGCCGACTTCACTATTAAATAGAAACATATCGATCACAATGGTGGTCTTGGCTTGCTTAATCAGCTGTAACACCTGATCAAAGATATGTTGATCAAGTTGCTGCTTCCCTTGCGCATCAATATAGGTTTCATCGGCAATAAATTTTACATTGGCGTGACGCAATGGTCCGGTAAAATTCAGCCCTTTAGGAAGCGGTTTATAAACATGATAAATCGCAGATGAGAAATATCCTAAGGCCAATATGCCGATAATAATGCCGAAATAGCGACGTTTTGACCAATTCAGTTTGTTTTGAATTTTATTGAAGATACGCATAAGAAAAGACCTAGACCAATTTAGGGTCTGTCAACATTTCATATATAACTTGCGTTGTCGGCTAAAATTGAGCAAACGAGGCATGAAATGAAGAGAATAGCGAGACTATTTTCAAGTTTCATAACGATGTTTGAGATAATTTTAACCACAACCCTGAGCAAAAAACAAAGCGCTGCTTTGTTTGCAGCGCAAGGCGCAGCAGAAACGACTAGAGTATTTTTTGATGCTACATCGTTATGACCTACTCATTTAGATCACTAAATTTCATAGTTCATGCCTTGTACCTTCTAAAAAACACTCGTTGTCGCAAATACAGATGAAGTATTGGCAGACCCTTAGAGCCTAGGTCGAATTCCTTTATTTTTCAATAACGATTTGGTGAATGATTGCAAATAATTAGAACTTATAGTCCATACCTATGACAAAGTTACGTCCAATTTGTGGAATATTCGATAAGAAAGAAGTGTGTTCATAAATCTTCTCGTCCAACAGGTTGTTAGCTTTAAAGAATACTTTCGCTTCTTGTTTGTTGGCCAAAGGATATTGATAAGCAACACCTAGGTTCACCATGTTATAACCTTTGGTTTCTTGTTCATAAGACGCAAATTTATCTTGATTAAACACATGTGAATATTCTGCTGAACCAGACCAACGCTCATCAAACTCAGCATTTACACGAGCGCCTAAACGACCAGCAGGAACACGCGGTGCATTTTCATCTTCAATTTTACCGCGTACATAGTCGCCAAACAGACTGGTTTTATACACATCATTCCACTGATAAGCGACTTCACCTTCTGTCCCATAGAACTTGGCTTTATCTTGACTATATTTGATCAGACGGAAGTTTTCGTATTGATCCAAAGTTTTGGCATAAATGTAGTTATCAAACCAATTTTGATAGACATGTACATGATAGCTCAACTTGTCATTATCATAATGCAGGCCTAATTCCACATTATTTGACTTCTCTTTATTTAAATCTTGATTGCCCAACTCATAAGTGTTGGTCGCATAATGCTTTCCATCAGCATAAAGTTCTTGTGCTAAAGGCAATCGTTCTTGATGAGAACCCGTTAAAGAGAGCGTGTAATTTGGTGCAAATGCCCAATTCACAGCACCAGAATATGAGAATGCATTGCCATCAAAGTCTTTTTGATCTGAGTCGACATCCACTGTTTGATGATCAAAACGAGTCCCTAATTCCACATGAAAATCACCAAATTGGCGATGCTCTAAGCCAAATACACTATACTTTTGGGTTTTATTTGGTGCAAGAACCGCTTCTTCACCTGTGATATCTAATTTTTGCTGGCTGGCTTGGACACCCCACACGCCTTCCCAAGCAGCAATCGGATTGTGTAACAACTCAACACGACCTTCATAACCTTTGCTCTTGAAGGTTGTCATTGCTGTACTTCCTTCAATTTCATCATGTTGATAGTCGGTATAACTTGCTTGTGCACGAAGTTTTTTAAAGCCTGCAAAAGGTTCATTGAGCTCAGAACGGAAATCATAACGTTCTGTTTTCATATCAATCCATGGCCCAGCTTTAGCGTGATCATGGTCTTCTTCACCATGATCATGGTCATGACCCGCATGGTCGTCATCATCGTGCCCACCACAATGAAGTGATAAGCCATGTAAATGGCATGACTCATATTCATGGCTATGCCCAGGTAAACCGTATTGATCTTGGCGATTGCTATAAGACACGCCAGCAAAACCACGCTCGCCGATCCAAGATAAGCCAACATTTACATTTTCAGACTCTGAAAATGTATTGCCAACTCGACGCTCTTTCGTACTATGAGCATGATCACCATGCTCTTCTGTTACGATATAGTTCGGGGTAATGTAATCATTGGCGTCACGTTTTAAGCCTTCTACACGTAATGCAACATTTGAACCTAATCCAACAGTCACCCCAGCATGCGCCATTTTTTCGTCGTTGCCTGTGTTATAACGCAGACCAACATTGCCTTCATAACCATTTTCAGGCATTGCTGTCGGAATCTTGCTGTCAACCACATTGACTAAACCACCCACAGACCCAGCCCCATATAATAATGTTGATGGTCCACGAATGACTTCAATTTTTTGCGCAAGTTGCGGATCTACAGTGACGGCATGATCTGGTGACAAACTTGAAACATCCATTGTCTCTGTTGCATTCTGAGTCACTTTAACCCGTGCACCCTCTTGCCCACGAATTACAGGCCGACTAGAACCCGCCCCAAAGGTATTGGAATAGACCCCTAATTCATCTTTGAGTGCTTCACCTAAAGTCGTGCCCGCCTGTTGTAGTTTTTCACGTGAAACAGTTTCATCTGCAACGCCAAAATCTTGACTTGAACGGACCAAGGGATGTCCAACAACGGTAATGGTTTCTAATTGTTGTGGATTTTTTTCAGTATTGGTTTGATCTTCAGCCCAAATAGAAGTTGAAATAACTGCAGAAATGGAAAGTGTTAGGGCACTTTTGGTAAAGGACATGCGATTGCTCTCAAAGCTCAATATTCTTGAATTATGTTATATTATAACATTTCAATATTTTTGCAATAAAAAACATTCGTCCTTTAGCTTTTTATATAGAATCAGATCAAAACCATTGCTTAACTTTTTAATATTCTAATGCCCTTTACACTTTCACATGCTGTTTTAGCACCACCTTTGTCGAAACTTTCAGGGAATCGTTTGCCGATTGCAGCACTCGCGATTGGCACAATGACACCAGATTTGTATAGAGTGTTGGTTAAAACTGAAATTTATTTAAATCATCAGTTTAAAGGAATCATCTATCCAGATTTATTGGTGGGATTACTGTTCTGCTTACTTTGGTATAGCTTATATCGCCCATTATTATTTAAGTTTTTAGGCGTTCAAAAACCATTAAACATCGCTTCGTTTTCAACTTTTTTTAAATTCCTAATTTGGATGATACTGGCGATTATCTTAGGTACAGCAACCCATATTATTTGGGATGGTTTAACCCATTTAGATTTTCGAACTTTCGCTTTTAAAGAATTTTTAGCCCAACCTGTCAGTTTGTTTGATCGTATTTATCCGATGCATAAAGTCCTACAAATCGGCTGTTCTGCTGCGGCTTTACCGTTTTTAATGTGGATGGGTTTGCATTACTTTTTTAAATATAGCGTCAGTCAAATACGAAATCCTAAAGTAAATTTTTTCTGTATAAGTTTATTTGTAACTGCGTTTTTTAGTGGCTGTTTGTATTATGTTTATATTGCCAAAAGTACAGGCTTCGTTCCACAGGATACTGATTTATATGTATTGATTGGCTTCTTTATGAAATTTTTCACCCAAGGTTCCGCCCTTTGTTTCACTTTAGGTTGTCTATTGTTTCATTATTTAAATTATAAAAAATATTTTGAATGATGCTCTATTTGCCGATTGAGTCACTGAAACTTTCTTGAAATCAGCTTAAATTTATTCGGCAACAAGCTAGTTTTTGCCCCAAGTCCTTGTGACTCACCGCTCAAAGAGGCATAATCTCACATTACATTTTTAGGCGATGCGCTGTTTACGTACTCGCTTCCTTAACCCATATAGTTGGATTTTTAACGCTATGATGCGAACTCATTATTGCGGTTCTTTAACCGAAGCTCAAATTGACCAGACTGTAACGCTTTGCGGCTGGGTACATCGTCGCCGTGACCACGGTGGGGTGATTTTCCTTGATATGCGTGATCGTGATGGTCTTGTTCAAGTCGTCATCGATCCAGATACCCCAGAAGCATTTGCAACTGCAGATAAAGCACGTTCAGAATATGTATTAAAAATTGTAGGACGTGTACGCCGTCGCTATGAAGGCACCGAAAATGCCAATATGGTAAGTGGTCAAATCGAAGTTTTAGGTAAAGAAATCGAAGTTCTTGCTGCATCTGAAACTCCACCATTCCCATTGAATGATGAAAATGCCAATATTTCTGAAGAAATCCGTCTGAAATATCGTTTCCTCGATATTCGTCGTCCAGAAATGATTGATCGTTTACGTTTCCGCTCTAAAGTGACCACGTTAATTCGTAACTACTTAGATGAAAATGGCTTCTTGGATGTTGAAACACCAATTTTGACACGTGCAACACCTGAAGGTGCGCGTGACTATTTAGTACCTAGCCGTGTTTCAAATGGTAGCTTTTATGCACTTCCGCAATCACCACAATTGTTTAAACAATTGTTAATGGTTGGTGGTGTAGACCGTTATTACCAAATCGCAAAATGTTTCCGTGACGAAGATTTACGTGCAGATCGTCAACCTGAATTTACTCAAATCGACATCGAAACATCATTCTTAAATGATGACGATATTATGGATTTGATGGAAGGTATGACCGTTAAGATGTTCAATGAACTTCTTGGTGTGAAATTCGACAAATTCCAACGCATGACTTATGCAGACGCTATGCGTGATTATGCATCTGACAAACCAGACTTACGTATTCCTTTGAAACTTGTAGACGTTGCCGACATGATGCAAGACGTTGAGTTCAAAGTATTTGCAGGTCCAGCAAAAGATCCTAAAGGTCGTATTGTTGCACTTCGTGTACCTGGTGCAGGTTCACTGCCACGTAGCCAAATCGATGAATACACTAAATTCGTTGGAATTTATGGCGCGAAAGGCTTGGCTTATATTAAAGTCAATGAACTTGAAAAAGGTATCGAAGGTCTTCAATCACCTATCGTTAAATTCATCGAACCAATCGTGCTTGACTTGTTAAAGCGTGTTGGTGCTGAAAACGGTGACATCGTATTCTTTGGTGCTGATAAAGCCAAAGTTGTAAATGATGCTATGGGTGCTTTACGTATCAAGATCGGTCATGACATGAACATGTCAACAACCGAGTGGGCGCCACTTTGGGTGGTTGACTTCCCAATGTTCGAAGAAACTGATGATGGTAAATGGACATCTGTTCACCACCCATTCACACTTCCAAAATCAAGCGTTGAAGAAGTGAAAAGTAATCCTGGTGCAGCACTTTCTGTTGCTTACGATATGGTATTGAATGGTACTGAAATCGGTGGTGGTTCATTGCGTATCTACACTTTAGAAATGCAAAAAGCCATTTTTGAAGCTTTAGGTATTGGCGAAGAAGAAGCTGAAGAAAAATTCAGTTTCTTATTAAATGCTTTAAAATTCGGTGCACCTCCTCATGGTGGTTTAGCATTCGGTCTAGACCGTTTAGTGATGTTGATGACTGGTTCATCATCTATCCGTGACGTGATTGCTTTCCCGAAAACCAAAACTGCTGAGTGTCCATTAACTCAAGCACCTGCACCAGTTGAACCAAATCAATTGCGTGACTTGGGTATTCGTTTACGCGAAAAACCAAAAGCTGAAGAAGCTAAATAATTTTTAGTTGTTTCATCGAAAACCCTGCTTAATGCAGGGTTTTCTATTTTTCATATGCATTTTATTTCGATAGGTTCTAATTGAGATAAGTTCTCATAAATGGCATACTATCGCTGTTAACTTTTGAGGTGAAAACCTATGGCTATGCGACCTAATGTACTTCGTCATACAATTATTATCATTGTATTTTCAGTGGTTCAATGGGGATTTATGCGTTATATCCTAAGCCATCAGTTGTTTAATTTAGATACTTATCAACGTATTCTATATTTCAGCATGAGCAGTTTTATTGCTGGTTTCTTTATTATTTCAGCACTGATTTACTTGGTGTTGAAAGGCAATGCTGATCGCGACTAATAATAATTAAATGTATAAGCTACTTAAAACTTTCTCTCGATTACCTCTAGGCATGATACAAAGTATTGCTAGAGGTGTCGGGAATTTATTGTTTATGAGTAATTCTTCAGCAAAACGCACCACTGAATTGAATTTAACAGCAGCGTATCCCGAGCTTGATGAACAACAACGTAATCAACTGATTAAAGCCAGTTTAAAAAGTCAATGTATGACTTATGCAGAGTCAATTAAAATTTGGGGATCGTCCCCAGAGTTCGCCTTAGCACAAATTAAACAGGTCTATAATGCTGAGATTTTTCTCAATGCCTTGAAGAATCCTAATGGTTGTATTGGTGTGGTACCACATTTTGGGGCATGGGAGCTCATGAACGCATGGATCAACCAACATACTCATCCCGTTATCATGTACAAGCCAAGCAGAAATAAAGACTTAGATCGGTTTATGCTAGAGTCTCGCCAACGCTTAAATGCAACATTGGTACCCACTGATGATACTGGTGTACGTGCGTTATTTAAACATTTAAAACAAGGTGGGTTTACAGCCATCCTTCCCGACCATATTCCTAAAGAGTCTGGCGGTATTTATTCTGACTTTTATGGGCAAAAAGCATTTTCTTCAACTTTGCTTTCAAAGCTTGCTGCAAAAACCCAATGTTCAGTTGTAGGTTTAACCTGTGTTCGCCGCCCTGATTTCTCAGGTTTTGATTTACATTTTACTGCACTATCTCAAGATATTAATTCTAAAGATTTACAGCTTTCTGTCGATACCTTGAATAAAGAAATGGAACGAATGATTAATATCGCTCCTGAACAGTATTTATGGGGCTATAAACGATTTAGGAAGTTAGAAGGTGGTAGGAATTTGTATAAATAAGCAAATTCCTACCCACCAAGCAATACTTCAAAATGCATATCTAAGGCATTAATGTTCAACGAAATTTTATTTTCACAGTCCGAATACCTTGTCTAAATTTTGCCAGCTTAATCATTATTTTTTGAATTTGTCTAACAATTCGTGAACATTCTTTTTTCAATTTAGCACTAAATTTCAATTTTTCCTTTTTCAAATACTTTCCTTTTCTAATATTTCTAACTTCTTCCAAGGCACTTGGGAACTGTGTATTACCATTCGTCAATGTTACATCTTGAATACATAATGCAGGGCTAAGTTGGTACACTTCTAGTTCTGGACACTCTCTAAACAAAAAATGATCCACAGGGATTAATACTTTCGATTCAACAATAAAATTCAGCAGTTTTTTTGCCACATCTTGCGATATGATATAACCACCACACCCCATATGTGCTTCACGTAATAACAATAGCTTACGAGCATCAGGAGCCACAAAGTTCTGTTGTTTTAACGCCACACCAATTTTTTTATACAAGACTTCTAACTTGATCACTAAACATTCTTTTGGAATCCACGCATCATCCAATAAAAAATTTTTTGCATTTTCGCCCAAATAAATATCATCTTCAAATATTGCAATATAATCGAGTTGCTCATCTATTGCTTTTTTCCAAAGTATCATGTGACTGAGCAAGCAACCAACCTCATTTTGATGTAAATCAGTTGTATAGCCAACTAAACCAAGTTTAGATATCGCAATATCTATATTCGCAGGCGTAATCGCATCAAAAAATTCAAAATCTACTTCTTGTTTTGCAAATTCAGCAACAATATGCTTACGGCGCTCTTGGGCTGTTGATAAACTAATGACAAATTTTTTCATAAAAACTCTTACAACAATTACTTATAAATTTAATTTTGAGATCGACTCCACGATAAAGATTAATGTTCATTTAAATTAATCGCATTTAGCGATATACTATATGGCACCACTCTAATAAATGTGATTTTAGGGGCTATAAATAATGATTAGTGAAAACATTAAAATTTTTGTAGGTTGCGACCCAAATAACTGTGACCTTGAACAACTTATGGTATTAGAACATAGTGTTCGTAAACATACACAGCATAATGTTGAATTTATTTGGATGCAACTTAGTCATGACATAAATAGTCCGTGGTATAGCGATCAAGAAGTAGGTAAGGGATGGTCTACAGAAAAATGGGCAACACCTTTTTCTGGTTTCCGTTGGGCAATACCTGAGTTATGTGATTTCACAGGTCGTGCAATTTATATGGATGCAGACGTGGTGGTGCTCTGTGATATTGCAGAACTTTGGTCACACCCTATGAATAATGATGCAATCGTTATCGCAAAAGGCGGAAAAAGTACAGCGCGTTTATGTACTTGTGTATGGGATTGTGAGAAAGCCAAACAATACCTCCCACCACTTGATGAAATTCGTACCAATCCAGACAGTCATAAAAATTTAATGCGCCTTATCAAAGACAAGCCTCAATTGGTTGAACCTTATCAAGATTCTTATAATAATATTGATGGTGAAGACTTAGCGATCGAACAAATCAAAGTATTACACTACTCAGACATGGGAACTCAATTTAGTCATAAATATGCAATTCCACGTCTTGCCGAAATGAATCAAAAACATTGGTTTGACGGCAAAATAATGCCGCATCCTCGCCAAGATTTGGTTGAGTTATTTGATCAATATTATGCAGAAGCACTAGAGCTTGGTTATAAACCTGAAAATTATTTAATTGAACCTTTTGGAAATTTTTCAAAAGCAACTCAAATTAACTACCAAGGGAATAAAGTGACTCGCCCAGATCAAGAAACCAATTGGTTGAGCAAGCAAATCCGAAAAATTAAAGCTAAATTTAAAAAGCCTACATTTACTTTAGATGGATAAATTGTCGGATAGACAATTTATCCATCTTCACTCATTTTCTCATTACGACCCTATATGAACCATAAAACACCAAAATCGATTCAATTATTTTTTTCAAATTTTGTTTTAAGAAATATCTATAAATTTATTTATAAACATAGCCATCCTAAAACACATCGACATAATCGCAAATACTGGCCTTATTATTCTGTCAAAAGAAATGAACTTGGTGGAATTGACCAGGTGTATTTTCGTAAGAAACTCATTGCTGACAATTCAGTTATGCCAACACGCGCTTGTAAAAAAAGCATGCTGGTTGCAACTGGTCCTTCCGTTCAGAAATGCCCAGAAGATGTTTTTAAAAGACAAGATATAGATTATATTGGAATTAATGGTTCAATATCATTGGACTACGTTCATTTTAAATATTATGTCATTATTGACTTCAATTTTACTAAAAATCGTTTTGACTTAGTGCTTAAAGTACTCCAAAGCCAATGTACTTTTTTCACCACCCATCGCTGTCTTGACATAATTCTAAGAAGAATCAGTCCAGACCAAATTAAATGTCAGATCAAAATTATTGAAACGATTACTGAAGGAATCGTTGAGCGATTTTTAGGACCACGTATCGCCATTGATCCCCATCAAGACTATTTTTATTTAGAGGGCGGTAAAGGGTTTTCCTTGCATATTCGCGACTCCATTTTTGATTATTTCACAGTATCCTATGTCGCTTTACAAATTATTTACTCTCTGTCTTATGAAGAAATTTATTTAGCAGGTTTAGATATGAATAACTTTAATCAGCCACGTTTTTATGAAAAAAGTAGCAACAAGCAACCGACGATGCTCGACCAATATTTAACTGAAATATTTCCAGCATTTGAGGCCGCCTCTCACTTTTTAAACAAGCAGAATATTAAAGTTTACAATCTTTCACTGAAAAGTGCGATAGAGTCTTTTGAGAAATTAGATCCAAAGCTTTTATAACGCTTTGGATGCACCTTAGCTCTTAATTTGTCTTCAATATGCAAACCAAAACTTTTCGTGATGATATCAACGGGCTTCGCGCCTATGCTGTAATACTTGTTGTTCTGTTCCATTTCGGCGTTTCAGGATTTTCTGCTGGATTCTTAGGCGTCGATGTTTTCTTTGTCATTTCTGGTTATCTAATGACAAAGATTATTATTGAGAATCTTGAAAAAAATAGCTTTTCTTTTATAAATTTTTATTTAGCACGAATCACACGAATTTTTCCTGCACTTTTCTTTGTCGTCTTGATCATGACAATTTGTGGATGGTTTTTTTTCATCCCAGAAGACTTTAAGTTATTTGCTAAAGATGCAAAATATAGTCTCAGTTTTTTATCCAATGACTTATATTATCGTCAAGCAGGTGATTATTTTGCTGTAAGTTCTCATGATAAAGCCTTACTCCATACTTGGTCTTTATCCGTAGAATGGCAATTTTATATATTATTTCCTATTCTTGTTTATTTATATTTTAAAATTATTCAAAATAAAAAATTCTTAGGGATATTTTTAATCTTATTATGCATTTCATCTTTAAGCTTTTCGATTTATATCTCATCTAAAGACTCCATCTATGCTTTTTTTAAGCTCACCTCACGTGCTTGGGAGTTGCTTGCTGGTGGCTTGGCTTACTATTATTTTCGAACATATACGCCAACCCAACCGATAAAGCATTGTCTTGAAATTATTGGTTTTGCAAGCATTGCACTAAGTTTAGTTCTGTTTGGTCAAGATACAATATGGCCAAGTTATAATGCCTTAGTTCCTGTGATTGGAACGATGCTTATTCTTATTGCCAACCAACAAAATTCAATCTTTACCAAATTTAAATTTATTCAAAATATAGGCAGTGCTTCGTACTCCATTTATTTATGGCATTGGCCTGTTGCATTCTTACTCGGATATTTTTTCTTTGAAAAAAATTTAGTCAATATTAGTTTAGCAATTCTAATTTCTTTTATTTTAGGTTGGTTAAGCTATAAATATATTGAAAGCTCAAGAAAATATTTAGTCAATATAAAGGTATATTACTGTTATTTACTATTCTTTATCATTCTTATCTCTTCATCTATGCTCTATTCATATATCAATAAGGATGGTTTAAAGAATCGTGCGGATTCACTGTATTTACGACACAATGAAAAGCTAGAAATGCCAAAAGTTTCCAATGGCTGGTGTTTTTATAACATTAAAGATGATCATAGTCTTAAGGTAGGCCAACAAGGACTTGAATGTCATATCGGATCGAAGCAAGCTGATGCTCAACCTGTGCTTTTATTTGGGGATTCTTTTGCTGGCCATAATATTCCCTTCTGGCATTACTTGGGGAAAGAACTCAACTTAAATATCCACGCAATTACTACCAATTGGTGTTATCCAAGTACAGATAAACAATTTACCGGGGATAAAAACTCTACTGCCTACCAGCAATGCATGTTGAACAGAGACTATTTAAAAAACAATATAAATCAATATAATGCATTAATTTTTGCAGGTCGCTGGTCCGATATTGTACAACAGCATCAAGAACAGAGCTTTGAGAATTTGCTAAAACTCGCCAATCAATCTCATAAGAAAGTTATTGTGATGTCTGAACCTTATGCTTTTGATGCAAACATTAGCATTTTATACAAACGATCATTGTGGTTACATCGAAATTTCAATCTAAATAGTTATTTCGATAATGTTAAAGCTAAACAGCAAAAAACTGCATCGCGACTCATTACAGACATGACTCAACGCTATCCAAATACATTATTACTCACACAAGCTGATTTGTTTAAACCGAATCATATGGCAAAAGAAAGTATTCCCTATTCTTTGGATGGTCGCCATTTATCTGTTTTTGGTTCATTGTCTTCTGAAGAGTACTTTACCCAACAGGCTAAATATAAAGTACTTAAACAGTTTTTATCTAAGCCGGAATAGTTAATTTTTATATTGGGAAAATTCTAGTCTAACTAAGCTTTGATTTCCTAGATGAGATCAAAGCTTAGTTTTTAACATGATTAAATAAACTTTAAAGTTAAAAATCAATAAATGAGCCTTTAAAATACATTCCTTTATCATAATATTGACATAAATAATTACGCTCTTTTCCCGCAAGTTTTATTAACTTAGGATATTCTTCAGCTGGATAATTAATTGCCATATCAATCAAAATCTTTTCTTTTACCCAGCGATTTTTCACTTGGTAGTAAAATGCATTTTCATCGCAATCAATCAAAGTAATACTTGGAAAAGATCGTCTTAGTACTTTTTGACATGCAACATAGGCGACTAAATATTCCAAATTACTAATTCTTTGAAAAAAATCTTTGCTATTTTTTTCTGTATTTCGAATATTTTGTACATAGCTTTTAGGTGTTTGCTGAATTGCTAAATATAATTCATCATACCAATGTTTAAAGAAAACATTATTTTTAACACTTGCCAATAACCAATTTTCCAATACAGGATAATCGATATTTGTGGTATTTTTTTTACGATAATAAGAAAAACATTCTGTCTGATTTTTTTGCATCAGTTCAGGAATCCAGTCCAAATTATCATAAACAATAATACTGGCATCCAACCAAATCCCACCGTGCTGGTATAATAGATCAAATCTGAGTAAATCAGCCTTTTGTTGAGGTGTTGCATCCTTCAATAAGGAGAAATCAATATCGCTGTACTCACTTACATTTTCTGGATTAAGTACATATACATGATAAGACGGGTTTTTTTCTCGAATATTTTGAACACACTTCTCTACAAACTCAGGAAAATTACCTTCCCAATATATCCATATTTTTTTTGGCAGTTCGATAGAGCTAGCAACAGGATTAAAAACCAGTTGTCCTGCATAGTTATCAATTTTTTTATTGGTATGTCTAATTTTGTAATAGTACATCATATGAAATTTAGCTAAATAAAATAGTTTTTTAAAAATTTTCATATAATAAATCCACAACGTTTACCTAAAGCAATCCCAATAAAAATACATTTTACACAGTATATTTAACTAACAATTATCCACTTACATCTTAATACAATTAAAAATAAAGATGTTTAAATGCATACATCCGATCACGCCACATACGTTTTTGCTTCTTAAAACCATAAGAGTGATCACGATTTTCTTTCTCTTTACGAGATATTCCTTGTGTTGCAACTGTACCTAAAATATCACTATCTAAACCTGCTGGACGAACAAAAGCAGGCCAAACACCTAATCCTTTTCCGTTCTTACTCAACCAAGTTTGGAAAAAGATATCAACAGGCATGGCGATTGTTTTACCTTGTGCAATAAACGCTTCAGCACCTTTACGAGACCAGATTAAACCCAAACCACGAATAGGAAAATAATAAGCATGCCACAATGAATAGTCACCCAGCGGAGTAATATCTTTGGCTAACTTTTTCTTCTTTGCCGCTAAATTCACCAAATACCAATCTAGTGCTTGATGGCGATCTAAATAAGCTAAAACTTGATCCATAGATTGTTTGAAATCAGCTGTAATTTTCATATCATCTTCTAAGACAACAAGATAATCCGCATCACTTGCTAAAAATTTCTGAGCGCAGCCATAATGACTGAGATAACAACCCAGTTCTGAATTAAGTAAACGTCTTCCTAAAGTTTGCTGCGTTAACGCATCATCATAATCCTGAAAAGATGACAATTCTTTGCCGCGTCCATCATAAGCAGAAAAACGCTCAAACTCCCAGTTTACCGCTTGTAACTGTTCTGTTGCGCGAGCAAGCCGCTCATCACTACCATCTAAATTGATCAGATATGTTTTAACTTTCATGATTGGCTTCCTACGATAAAACTTTGGCTGAAATCACTGATTTAGGTAAATAATCATATAATTTATCGATCATTTTACGACGTACCTGTTCAGCATTCTCAGAATTCAGTTGATCTAAACTTTGGATACAACCATATTTAATATTGTCTTGATTCAATGCGTCTACAAACGCAGCTAAGCTTTCAGCATTTTTCAAATAAGCCAAAGCTAAATCAGGCTTTAAAACAGCTTCATTTTTTTGAATCTTTAAATGATTCATCAATGAAATCGGATTTAATTGTTCGACACTTCTAAATTTATACTTAATCTGTGTTTCTAATAGGTCTGGATGACACAATAAATATTCACTTAAAATTTTACGATCGACACAGTGTGGATAATGATGGATTTCAAAAAATTCTTTAAATCCTAAAATATCAGCACCCAGCATTTGTGCAATTACATGACCAGGTTGAATCGGTTTATTAAAATTACGATTTAAAAATTGACGGTATTTCAGCTTAGTCTTGTAACTAAAACAACTTTTCCAGTGTCCATAGGTGACAATTTTATCGCTTTCAAGAAAATCTTCAATTTGAGCAGGTGAATTAAAAAAGAAGTCATCATTTAAGTAGATAAAATAATCTGAAAGCCCGTTGATATTCCACAACATGCTTTCAATTGAACGGGTATTAAATGTGGGTAAAAATTGCGTATAACCAGCAAAAATCTCACGATGATCAACGACACGAATTTTATTTGCATCACAAAGACCTTGGGCTACAAATTGATTTAAAAATTCAGGCTGCTGATTATCTGTAACAATGAAAATATGACGGCAAAAAGGTACATACTTCAATATAGATGCAATGTTGTAATAGATCTCATCATTACTGGCAAAACGTGTATCGCTCACAGCATCTGAGGCATCACCACCTGTGAGATATTGCTGACGTTTACGTTTTAACTCAACATCATTGCCATCGACCCAAGCAATCACGATATCAAGGTTTTGCATCTATATTGTTCTCAAATGTTCTAATCATCTAAATAAAATTATTGCCAAGCATCTTTAATCCAGTCTGAAGGCAACACATAGCGATACCATTTACCCCCACCACCCGTCACGGCATCAGGTGGATTAATTTCTCCATGGAAAATAATGATTTTGGCATCTTGTGGCTTGACTGGTGGCTTAAAATAAGCCAATGGTAGCTTTTGCAAGCAATGATATTTATAACTCTTACACCAATCTTTTGGCCAGTAGCTGAGTTTCTGCTGCTGATCGACATACCAAGACAAATATTCTTGTTCATTTCGAAATTTATGACTAATTTCTTTAAAGTTTTCACGAAAATAAGGCAAGATGTCAGGAAAAGTACCCAACTTAAAACGATAAACTGAACTATTCCCAGTCACACGCCAAGGACGTTTCCAGTCGTGAATAATGAGGAATTCACCAGGATAACTAAAGAAGTCATCAATGTTGTCTACAATGACCACATCAAGATCTAAAAATAATAAATTACCTTTTAAACCATATAAATCAGGTTCAAAAGTCGATAACTTATTCCATCCACGTTCAGGACTTCCTTCAGGCAATGCTAACGGCGGAATTGGAAAGCATTGAACCTCTGGATTAATACCTTCTGTACGGTCAGTCAAACACACCATTTGGAAATCAATCGTGGTATGTCGTTTGACCATGTTATATAGGCGATTGACATAATCAGCACCATATTTGCTGCCCCACTTCATACACAAAACGATATTCTGTTCTGATTCAACTAAATTCGACTGTAAATTTGATTCATTGACCTGCATGCATCAATCTTCCACCTGAGCAATCGCCATATCATACCATTACCATCGCCAAGTTACTGTATTCGATTGCATATGCTGAACAATTTGTTTCATGAGAATATGCTATGATGCGTTAACAATTTACATTGATCATGATCATTTTAATTGTTCGATATTTTATTGAGCAATCTTTTTTGAATGAACGCTCTGTGAAATTGAATACAACTTTTGCAAGCACATTTTCTATATTAGGTTTTTATGAAAATAGCAGTCGCTGGAACAGGTTACGTTGGCTTATCCAATTCAATGATATTTGCACAACATCATGAAGTTGTTGCAGTAGATATTTTAGAATCTAAGGTTAACTTGCTCAACAATAAAATATCGCCCATTCAAGATGCGGATATTTCATTATTTTTAAAAGAAAAATCATTAAATTTTACAGCCACGACAAATTACCAAGCAGCTTATCGCAATGCGGATTTTGTGATTATTGCAACACCAACGGATTACGACACTAAAACCAATTATTTTAATACGCAAAGTGTCGAAAGCGTGGTTAAGCAAGTCTTAGAGGTCAACCCCAATGCAGTGATGGTGATTAAATCTACTGTCCCTGTCGGCTTCACCAAGAGCTTAAAAGAAAAATTCCACACTGAAAATATTATCTTTTCTCCAGAATTTTTACGTGAAGGAAAAGCATTGCATGACAATTTGTACCCTTCCCGTATTATTGTTGGAGAAAAATCTGACCGGGCAAAACTGTTTGCTGACTTATTGATCGAAGGGGCCATCAAAAAGGACAGCCCTGTTTTATTTACCGACGCAACTGAAGCTGAAGCAATTAAGTTATTTGCCAATACCTATCTCGCTATGCGCGTTGCCTATTTCAATGAACTGGATACCTATGCGCAAATTTTTGGTTTAGATACTCATCAAATTATTGATGGTGTTTGTCTAGATCAACGTATTGGTAATCACTATAACAATCCATCATTTGGTTATGGCGGCTATTGTCTACCGAAAGACACCAAACAACTTTTAGCCAACTATAATCACGTTCCAAGTAATTTGATTCAAGCCATTGTTGACTCAAACAGTACGCGTAAAGACTTTATCGCAGACTCGGTGATTGCACGTAATCCCAATAAAGTTGGTATTTATCGCCTAGTGATGAAAAGTGGTTCAGATAATTTTAGAGCGTCGGCAATCCAAGGTGTGATGAAACGCATCAAAGCCAAAGGAATTGAAGTGATTGTCTATGAACCGACTTTACAAGAAGATGAGTTCTTTAAGTCCAAAGTCGTCAATGATTTAGAACAATTTAAACAGCAAAGTGATGTGATTATTGCTAATCGGGTTTCTAATGACTTAAGTGATGTATTAGATAAAGTCTATACACGAGATATTTTCGGAGCAGATGAATGAAAGTCCTCGTCACAGGTGCAGCAGGTTTTATTGGCTTCAATGTTGCAAAAAAACTTTTAGAGCGTGGTGATGATGTTGTCGGCTTTGACAATATGAATGATTACTATGACCCCGCATTAAAACAAGCCCGATTAGCAGTTCTTAGGGATACAGCGGCACAAACCCAGCAAACGTTCACTTTTATTCATGCCAACCTTGCTGATAAAGCAATCGTTGATCAATGTTTTCAAGATCATCAATTTGATCGGGTGATTCATTTGGCTGCACAAGCTGGTGTCCGTTACTCATTAGAAAATCCATTGAGTTATGTCGAAAGTAATTTAATTGGCTTTACCAATATTATTGAAGCATGCCGTTATGCCAAAACGCCACATTTAACCTATGCCAGTACCAGTAGTGTTTATGGCGCGAATACCACCATGCCATTTAGTGAAAAACATGGTGTTAACCATCCTGTGCAGTTCTATGCGGCAACCAAACGTGCCAATGAACTCATGGCGCACAGTTATAGCCATCTCTTCAATTTACCGACAACTGGCTTACGCTTTTTTACTGTCTATGGTCCTTGGGGCCGTCCAGACATGGCTTTGTTTAAGTTCACCAAGAACATTATTGAAGACCAACCTATTCCTGTATTCAATCACGGCAACCATACACGTGACTTCACTTTTATTTCAGATATTGTGGAAGGTGTGATTCGTTCAAGTGATCAAATTGCGCAACCTGATCCAAACTGGGACAGCAAAAATCCTGATCCATCGACCAGTTATGCGCCTTTCCGTATTTTCAATATCGGCAATAACAATCCAGTAAAATTGATTGAATATATTCATGCTATTGAAAAAGCTTTAGGCAAAGAAGCAATTTTAGAATTACTTCCATTACAACCGGGCGATGTGCCAGATACTTTTGCGGATAGTAGTGCTTTAGAACAGATGGTCGGATACAAACCATCGGTACCTGTTGACGATGGTGTTAAGCAATTCGTAGATTGGTATCGAGATTTTTATCAGGTTTAATCAATAGTATTGTTCAGTTTAAAGCTTAATTTTAGCATTTGAATTTTTCTTTCAATTCTTTCAACACTCAAATTTAAGCACAAAAAAAGGATTCCACTAGGAATCCTTTTTAGCATTCAGCCACTTATTTTACATAAGTCAGCCAATGTGCATATTTTGGATCTTTACCTTGAACAGCATCAAAGAATGCTTTCTGAATCTTCTCAGTAATCGGACCACGAGCACCTGAACCAATTTCACGATCATCATATTCACGGATCGGCGTCACTTCAGCAGCAGTCCCAGTAAAGAATGCTTCATCACCAATATAGAATTCATCACGGGTAATACGACGTTCAACAACTTCAATACCCATATCTTTCGCAATGGTGATAATCGTTTGACGCGTAATCCCATCCAATGCACCGCCAGCAATATCTGGTGTATGTAATACACCATCTTTGACTAAGAATACATTTTCACCTGAACCTTGGCATACATACCCTTGAGGGTCCATAAGCATTGCTTCATCATAACCAGAATGTGCCACTTCTTGGTGTGCAAGAATAGACAAAGTATAGTTACCTGAAGCCTTGGCTTTACACATGGTCACGTTAGGGTGATGATGGGTAAATGATGAGGTTTTAACACGAATACCTTTCGCCATTGCTTCATCGCCAAGGTAAGCACCCCAGCTCCATGCAGCAACTGTCGCATGAATGGTATTATCAGTTGCAGCGATACCTAATTTTTCCGAACCAATGAAAATAATTGGGCGTAAATAGCATGACGCCAATTTATTTTCACGGACAACATCAATTTGAGCTTGTTCAAGAGTTGCTTGATCAAATGGAACTTTCATTTGATAAATTTTTGCAGAATTTAACAAACGTTTTGTATGGTCTTGGAGACGGAAAATCGCAGTACCGTTAGGTGTTTCATAAGCACGGACACCCTCAAAAACACCCATACTATAATGTAATGTATGAGTTAAGACGTGAATTTTAGCTTCACGCCAATCAACCATTTGTCCATCTTGCCAAATAAAACCATCACGATCAGCCAAATTCATGGCGCACACTCCAAATTTTTACACAATTATTCACTTTCCAAAGCGAAACTCGCTGTTGGATCAATTAATCTTTGCCATAACTTGCAAACGACCTCTCGGGTATCGTGCCAATCCGCAGCACTCACTTGCATATTATGATTTGCAAGTGCCAAACGGTGGCTCTCGGCGCGTTCACTGAGATAAGCTTGAATCAATGCGGATACATCGTCGCTGGATAAGCAACCTGCCTTTGCGGCATCTTCAAGGATTCGTACGTTGTCGGAATAATGGGCGAGATCAGGATTCGTCCCACTCCAGGCTAATACGACATACTGTGCCATAAATTCGATGTCAACGATACCACCTGCATCCTGTTTTAGATGAAAAATTCCATCTTTTTTCTGATCTTTTGAGGAACCCAAATGATCTTTCATCTTCTGGCGCATGTTCAAGACTTCTTTGCGAACCGTTTCTTCTTCTCTTGGCAATGTGAGAACCCTGCAACGCAATTCTTCAAATTTTGCTCTTAGGCTTTGCTCACCAGCAATTGAGCGTGCGCGAACAATTGCTTGATGTTCCCACAACCAGGCACTTTTGAGTTGGTACTGTTCAAATGCTTTTAAACTGGTGACCAATAAGCCTGCTTCACCAGATGGGCGCAAACGGGTATCAATTTCATAGACTCGACCATCTAAAGTTTGTGTGGTCATAAGAGACATAAATTTTTGCGCAACACGCATGGCAAATTCAAAGCCACTAATGGCCCTTTGACCATCAGTATCTGCTTGTTCATCCATATAATGAATAAAAACCAGATCGAGGTCTGAACCATAGCCCAGTTCAATGCCCCCTACTTTGCCATAACCAATCACAGCATAGGCCATGTGGTCTAATGAACAACGTAAACCTTCTGCATCGACAGGATAACCATGACGCTTGGCAACCGTCTGATAAGCCAAATTTAATGTTGCAATCACAGAAACTTCTGCAATATCCGTTAAAGCATCCGAAACTTTCATCAACGGGCTTTCTGCTAGTACATCGCTTGCGGCAACAGTAAGCACATTGGATTTTTTAAATAAGCGCAATACTCGCATTTGATCTTCAACTTGATCGATTTCAATGCGTAATAATTGCTGACGGAGCGAATCTTCCAAATAATCTCGTCGAGGCAGTTCAAAATCCATGGATAAAAACTCATCCAGCAGAACTGGATAATGTGTCAATTCCTCACAAATCCATGGACTGACTGTGGCCATTTTGACCAAACGTTGCAGCGCCCCTTTGCTTTCAATCAGCATCACCAAATATACAGTACGGCGCATTACAGATTCGACCAACGGCATCAATCGCATTAAAGCCACTTGCGGACTATTCGACTGTAAAACTGCTTCAACCAAATGCGGCCAAAATTCTTTTAAACGCTGTACAGCTTTAGCAGGCAGTTTCTTGATTGCATGACCATACCAAAACTCATGAATCAGATTTTGAGCATTACTGTCTAAGATTTCATTGAGCTGGCTTTCCAACTGACTAAAGCTTTCAATTGGAGAATCTAGCCCTTTTTCTTTAATCAAATGCTCAAATTGAAAAGTTACTTTGCTGCGCTTTTGGTTGAGAAAATCAATAAAAGCGTCCCAATCATCAAAACCCAAGGTATCAATTATTCGCTGACGAAGTTCAGGTTCTGTCGGTAAAGATTGTGTTTGCTGGTCATTCAAGGCTTGAATAGCATGCTCTACACGTCGTAAGAATAGATAAGCATCTTCAAGATCCACAACGGATTGATGATCGAGTAAGCCTGCCTCACCCAAATGTTTTAGGCTAACAAGGCATTGGCGGTCTTGTAATTCTAACTTTGCTCCGCCATAAATCAGCTGAAAAACCTGCACAATAAATTCAACTTCACGAATACCACCAGCGCCCAGCTTAATATCGTCTGCAATGTTACGCCGAGCCACCTCTCGTTCAATCATGGCTTTCATTTCACGCATGGCTTCAAAAGCGGTGTAATCTACATATTTACGAAAAACGAATGGGCGGGTCATGTCCAATAAACTTTCACCGTCTTGTCCACCCGTGATAATACGTGCCTTAATCCATGCATAACGTTCCCATTCACGCCCATGCTGACTTAAATATTTTTCTAAAGCCACATGACTTATTGCCAATGCCGAACCATCTCCCCAAGGACGTAAACGCATATCCACACGGAATACAAAACCATCTGCAGTAATATGATCTAATAAATAGATCAGCTTTTGCCCCCACAAGATGCAAAATTGCTGTACATCAATACACTTACGCCCATTGCTTTCTCCTTGCTCATCAAAGGCAAAAATCAGGTCAATATCACTAGATAAGTTCAGCTCTTGTGCCCCAAGCTTGCCCATCCCAATGACGATCAAATCTTGAAGCTTACCGTTATAACCCATCGGTTCGCCATGTTTTGCCAGCAAAGGAATTCGGGCAAAATCTTTTGCTGCAACGATACAGGCATCTGCAAAATCAGACAGCTCTCGTGTCAACTTCACCACATTGGTCAGTTGGTTGGCATCTTGCCAAATCCAGCGAAACATTAAGCGTGCACGAAGAATACGCAAGACTTTCATCCATGTATTTTCATCTTGAATATTGACTAAATGATCGTAAACGAGTTGTTGAATTTGTGCTGTACTGAGCGATTGTTGAAATTGATCAATTGCATAATCATGTTCTAAAGTGGCTTGATGTAGACTTAATACTTGTTCTGCATACTGACTTGCATGTAATGTTTTTTGCAATTGCTCAATGTTCATTGAAAAGCCTGTACTTATGTTTTATCAGCTTATTTATAGCAGTTTGCTTTACATTTAGGGAGGTTTTTGTACTTTTCTTAAAAAACAAAGCTCAAAAAACCACCACCTTCAATCAATATAAATTGTTCAAACATAAAATTATGAAATTTTTATTTTATCTTGCTTGATTTCAGGACAGACCAAAGTTTGATGGGTGTTTTTTGCAGCGGGTAAAGCAACAATAAAAGTCGTTCCCTCACCTGTTTTAGAGCTTACAGAGATTTTTCCATGATTGAGATCCACAAATCGTTTACATAGAACCAGCCCTAAACCTGTTCCTCGCTCCCCAATCGTACCTTTTATACTGGCTTTGATCTGTGGTTCAAACAGTTGCTCAATTTGCGACTGTGTCATTCCCAAACCAGTATCATGAATAATAATTTCTATATTTTTCCCTACTGGGTGCGCAACAATGGAAACTTTTCCAGAACCATCAGTACGGGTAAACTTCAAAGCATTTGAAACCAAATTTTGAATTACCGAGGTCACCATATTCATATCAGCAAAAACACTTAAATCCTCAGCAACATTTTCAATCAGTTGTATATTTTTATTTACTGCCAAAGGCTTAAGCACATCGTAAACGATCTTTGTGGTCTGTTTTAATTTAAAATTAATCGGGTGATAAACAAAGCGCCCACCTTCTGCCATCGCCCAATTGAGCAAATTTTCAAGTAAGGAATAAGTCGATTGCAAGGTATCATGCAGATAGTCTGCAATATCTTGTATACCGTCATCACTCAATGTTTCTCGTTCATTTGCTAAAACATCCGAAAAGCCAATTAACCCATGGAATGGCGCACGTAAATCATGTGCAATGACTTGGAAAAACTTGGTCTTACTAAAATTTAAAGCGCGTTCTTGTTCATATAACTCATAGTAATCTTGAGATTCAGATTTACGCGCTAAAATCGTCACCAAACCTGAGCTAAGTTCTTCTAATAAAGCCTGCTGTTTGCTTGTAAATCTTGTATCTTTATCATCATAAAAATAAACATGTGCAATAGAGTCATCATCTTCTAACTTAAAGTCATAGCATAATAAGCGTTGGTGTTTTATTCCAATTTCAGCCATATATTGCGAGAATTTTTCATAATTTTTATGGGTTTCTGAAACGATGAGCTGATTGCCAAAATACGGCGATAAACTCAGTTTATGCGGAACTGACGCGGCTTTGAAATCACTGTCTTCATTTGCAACCCAAATATAAGGCTCATTATGAAAAGTAAAAAAAGCATTTTCGACATTGAGAACGGCACGCGCTACACGCAAATAGCGTTCAATTTTATTATTTGAGGTATAGACCCCTAAAATCAGCGATAGTCGACAAGCACTGAGCTGTTCGGTCTGATGAGCTTCTAAGAATTCTAATTTCATGTTTACCTCATTTGCACTTTCAGTTAACACGTTAGCTATTTAAATCGCCCACTTTTAAATATCAATTGCTTCCAAACACATCAAAACTTAAGACAGATTGCAAAACACAGCTTTGGAAGAGCACTTACAAATGTTCACATAAAACAATATAACAGCAATACAATCAAATAAAAACAATGGGGTGAAAATTTCGATAAATTTCACATTTTTTTGAATATGAGCAATCAGTTAGAGCCTTATATATTTTTATGATTTGAATAGAAAAAACGAAGCATTTTATAAAAGCCAATGGTTTAAAACATGGTGATCAAATTAATAAATCAGATATCAACCTATTGGCGTCTATAGCCAAGCTTAAGGATGTAGAAGCCGCTGTAAAATACACAATAGTAAAATTCGGCATCAACCAGAGCAAGGATATACCTTAAATGAGTGAGAAAATACGTTATTTTTAATTCATTAAAAAGAGCATTTCAAATAAATAAACCACACCATACAAGATCATAAAAATCAGAGATAGCAGAGTTAAATTTAAAATGAATTTGAGTATTTTATACGTCTTGAAATGCTTTTCACGAAATTGTATTGAATACTGTCTAAATGGCGCAAAAAATTTAAAAATCGCACTATACAGCCCTCTTTTATCTTCAGGCGTGTTTGGAACAACGGTACCTTTGACAAGAATACGATAAGCACTGTTAAAAATTCGTCCAAATATGTTCATCGGACGATCAACATCACACATCAGAATTAAACGCGCTGAATTAGCTGTGTTATATGCAAAATGCGGATATGTTTCATCAAAGACAAAATCTTTACCATCAAACCAAGTACTGGTTTGCCCATCAATATTAATTTGGCAATTTTCAGAGTTAGGTGTCAGCAAACCGAGATGATACCTAAAACTACTACCAATAGGATCAGCGTGTAAGCTCAGTTCAGAACCTGCTGGTAACAGTGAAAACATGGCACCTCGAATAGCAGGGACTTGATTAAGTAATGCCAAAGTCTTGGGACATAATCTTTGCGCAGAAACATGCGTTGTTCCGTACCATTTTAAGTAAAATTTACTCCAACCACGTTTGTAAAAAGTGCGAAAACCAACATCATAATAACCGTCTGCTCCAGGTGTCTTGATCACTTCAAACACACCCGATGACTCTAATGCTATTGCCTCATCTCTAATAGTTGTCCAATTGGCTCTAAGTACTTCAATATTTTCTAAAAAGTCAGCATCTAATATTGGCTTTTTTGCAAAGCTGCGTGTCGTCATATACAGAACACAATTAAATGGTGCAAATATAGGCCAACTTTTTCTTAAATATTGTGAGAGTGACTCATAACGTGCTTTTCCTCGCCAACGGTATACATAAGTCATGGCTGCTATCGAATACACGATTAAACCAATGATGATCATAATACTTAGATTCATTATAATTTTACTCCGATTATGATTTCTGTATCCTCATGGTGTGTCCTTGATTTTCCTTAAATAAAACCAATCTTCTTTACTGGATAAGCCGCACTGAGATCATTTAGTTATTTTTCAAAATAGCGGGAAAAATAAAATATTTTCAAATTATTTAAAATACTTTTAACTATAACTAATTAATCTTCCTATAGGCAAGAAATATGTACACCTTTGGTTAAGTTTTAAATGATTGAAATTAAAAATTTTAACTATCATTCTTAAGTGATCAGGCGCTATTTATCGCATACTGATATTTGTTATAAAAATGCGTCATTAAAGAGGGATCGAAGGAACACTAGAAATTACGTAATTTTAATTAAACATCGAAACCATCATTTAAATACCAATCTATTAATTGATCCATAGTGATCAGAATCAGTTTTTTCTTTTTAAGCACTCGCGTTCTTATTTCATTTCTTAGTTTTTGATAGCACTAATTTCAGGCAATAAAAAAGCCCTCAAGTCTAAATATGCTTGAAGGCTTTCCATAATATATGGTCCCGAGGGTCGGACTCGAACCGACACGTCATCGCTGACAGTGGATTTTGAGTCCACCGCGTCTACCAATTTCACCACCTCGGGAGAGGTTGTGTGCGTATAATAGCGCGTTTCATTTTCTTGTCAACGACAAGTTTTCACATTTGTTTAATTTTAAGGCAGATCTGGTTTTTTTGGATTATAAAACATCAATTTCAGCCATTAATTTGAAAAACGACTATACTAGCGGCAGTTTTTAAATCCCAAATGTCAGTTTTTCTTCCTCATGATGCAACTCTCCGATTTTAATTTCGAACTTCCCGACGAACTCATTGCGCGCTACCCACTTGAAACACGTAGCGCTTCTCGCCTTTTACATCTCAATGCAGATGGTTCATACCAAGATCTTCACTTCACCGATGTTTTTGATTTATTCAATGAAGGTGATTTATTGGTACTCAATGATACCAAAGTGATGAAAGCACGTTTAAAAGGTAAACGCGCCTCTGGTGGTGCTATTGAAGTTTTGGTTGAACGTATTTTTGATCAGACCATTGCACATTGTCATATCAAAGCCAGCAATTCGCCTAAAGCAGGTGCAGAATTATTTATTGGCAAAGATGAAGTCAAAGTGACGGTAACAGGGCGTCATGAAAACTTATTTGTGGTGGAGTTTTCTCAGCCTATTTTGCAAGTTTTAGATTTATATGGGCAATTGCCTATTCCGCCTTACTTTAACCGTGAAGCAGAAGCCATTGACACAGAACGCTATCAAACCGTGTTTAACGATCCAACCAAATTAGCAAGCGTAGCAGCACCGACAGCAAGTTTGCACTTTGACCAAGCCCTATTAGAAAAATTAGAGCAAAAAGGCGTAAATAAAGCGTTTGTAACCTTGCATGTGGGTGCTGGAACATTTTTACCAGTACGCACAGATCAGATCGAAAATCACATCATGCACAGTGAATGGTGTGATGTACCTGAAGCAACAGCAAAATTGATTCAGGAAACCAAAGCACGTGGCAACAAAGTGATTGCCGTTGGAACGACAGCAACACGCGCCTTAGAAAGTGCAGCACAAGCGTCTGGGGGAAAAATTGCCGCGTGGACAGGTGATACACAAATCTTTATTTATCCGGGGTATCAATTCTGTGTGGTTGATCGCTTGATCACCAACTTTCATTTACCAGAATCTACCTTGTTAATGTTGGTATCTGCATTATCCAACCGTGACAATATTATGAACGCATATCAACATGCTGTTGCAAGCAAATATCGTTTCTTTAGTTATGGCGATGCAATGCTGATTGAAAACGCAAATGGCTAAGGTCTAACGAAGCGCAACCTATTTAAAAGTTATTGCTTAGTCAGACCACCAATATGCAAAGTGTGGTTTAAACACGACACTTTGCATTCAAAATCATTTTTTCGTTACAATCAGGCATCTAAGCACTTGCCACAATAATGAATAAAGATGAATGATTTACTGACAAAAATTCAAAATGCTTTTAGCCAACAACATGCCAATAATAGCAAGACTCAGCACAATATCCATGCGATCAATCAGTTACTCTCTTCAAATCAAGATTTTGAACAGATCATTGCAAGCTTAAAGAATTGGCAAGATGATCCGAGTCTGTCTATTCAAAATTATACTTTTTGGCTTTTTATCGCGATTGCGATTGGCTTATTTGTACTGACTATTTTTACCCACCCGATACTCTTACTGGTTGTGGGTGCAAGTGTGGCTTTTGCTTTCTATAAACGCACTTCGACAAAAGCCCTCAATCAATTGGTTGAAGATGCTCATCAAAAGAACCTCGAAGCAAAATATCAAATCCGCTTCTATCCCAATGCCTTCGATGAAAATATTGAGTCTCCCTATAATTTCCCGTTATTTGGTTTAGGGGATCATGAAAATACCATTGCTCATTGCATTTATGGCACTTGGCAGGTCAACGGTATCAACTATCCATATATGCTGTTTAATTATCATTATGTTGATGAAGTCGAAACTCGTGATTCAGAAGGCAAAAAAAAGACTGAATATCGTCATTATGATTTATGGGGGATCATCCTAGAAAACTTCCCTGCTCAAGGTATCAGTATTTCATCTAAACAAAATCGAGCCTGCCGTCTTGGCGTAAAATGGTCGAGTGGGGATATTCGTTTCGACAATCAGTACCAATTAAGTGGCATAAATGAAATGCAACTTGCCAAATTTTTTACACCAAATCATGTATTAATGCTTGATCAAGCCATGGCTAATTTTAAAGGTGATTTTTATGTTCAAGCTCAGCGCCCTTCTTTGTGCTGGCTATTTAAAACAGATATTACCAAAGCGCAAATGCAAGTCGATAAAGTTCAAACTGTCTATGATTTGGCTGCACAACTTGAAAGCATGAACATGCCTGATTATGAACAGCTTAAAGATTCGCTGATCACCATTCTACAAGAAGTCCAGCCTCATTATGGGACAAATAAAGTTGAAAAATAAACAATTTACTTTGTCGATACAATAATTTATCGCATACTGATCAATCTGGAATTCGAACTTTAATAGACTTCAATCATGATTATTTGCCATGCCTATAGAAACCGTTGAGCGATTACTTCACCTACGCACAAGAAAAAATAAACATGTGATGCGCAATATCGCTCGGCTTTGGGAAATTGGACAACAGGCTCAATCTGCACAAGATATTTTAGATGGCTTACATCCGTGGGGAGAATGTAGAGAGTTATTTTTTCATAACCTCATCCCCAGACTGCTGTTTATGATTGGGGTACTGACTGCAATTTTTGGTTGGCTGATTCATCACTATATACCCTACCCACTGAGTCTATTAGCAGCATTGTTATGCTGTTTTGCTGCTTATTTAATTTATGAGCAAAGCGATCCAATTGATGAAGTCATCAATTTTTTAGAACAGCGCATGATGTTTCTCCGCTACGAATTAGATTTTAATAAAACCCCAAGTCATATCTCCACAACAAGCAATACCTTTTTGATCATGTGCAAGTTAAAACAAAGTTTTCCGTTGTTTTCGCAAGGCAATGTGTTGAATGAGATTGAACAATTTGCATCCACCAAATGGTTTGATGGTGAACAAGAACATCATGTGATGTTATTTCAGTATCATTATGTCGATGAGTTTTCACTGCCCAATACTCAGGGTGAAAAACAGAAAATTAAGGAAACCCATAAAAACCAATGGGGCGCTTTTATTTTTCAATTACCTGCCCTCGGCTTTGCCGCCAGTAATAAACATCATGAATTTATTCCGCCCTATACCCAAATATGGAAAACTGCGGATATTCTGGTCAATCAAAATTTATATATTTTTGGCTATGATCAACATCAACTTGCCCGTACCATTAGTCCAAGTATCACCTTAAAATTAAGTGATTTTTTTCAACACTATTCAGGTGATATTGTTTATCATTTTGAAGAAAATATGCTGTGCTATATGGGAGATCAAGATCTCTTTCGCATTCGTCGTAAAAAACAAAAGCTTCAGGATATTTCAGCACTTCGTGGACATTTAAGAACATTAACCATGCCTGAATATGAAAAATTTAAACAGTGCATGCTAAACTTGATTTCATAAATCAAAAGGAATAATCAAAATGGGTTTAATCATATTTATTGGGATTTTTATTGTTCTGATCGTTTGGGGTATTCTGGTTAGGAATAACATTGTGCGTTATTTCAATGCGACACAACGTGCATGGGCTGAGGTTGCCAATTTTGAACGCCAGAAAGTAAAAACACTGGAAACTTTAGAGCAAACTTTGGCGCAATATACACAGTTTGAAAAATCAACTTTGGAAAAAGTGACCGAGTTACGTCAGCAAATTTTGAATCTAAATCTAAACAATACCGATGTTTCTCAACTGCAACATGTTGAAAAACTCAATCAAGATTTAATGAAAAGTTTAAATGTGGTGGTTGAAAATTATCCTGAACTCAAAGCGGATACTTTGTATGCAAAAATGATGGATGATATTCAAGAACAAAATGAAAATGTCGGTGCAGCAATCACCATATTTAACCGTAATGTTGAAGAATTTAATAACACCATCGAAATTTTTCCAAACAATATGATCAATACCATTACTTTGGCAAAGAAAACAATTCGTCCATTTTCAGACAATGTGGTCACTCAGAATTTTGATTACAAGCCTAATTTCAACTAAGCTTTACTCTATATTGTTGGAAAAACCCATCCTTCCCAAGGAAATATTGGGAAGGTTCTTTAATCAAACATCACTTGAATAAATACGTAAAAAATAAATAATGACAATGGATTTATCAACAAGCTTGGTAAAAAACAATGGTCAACAATCCAGTCCTTGCATGCGATTAAACTAAAATTTCAAATCGTCTGTAGGATTTAAATCGGGTATAAATTACCAGAAAATAACACCAGCAGCATTACTTAGAATTACCAACCCTATGTTGAAAATCTTTTCCACCCATCCCTTTCGCCTTCTTTTCAAAAACTGGAATGTATTTGAGATTATTTGGCTTTTTAGTTTTATTTTCATCGGCTGTATCATTACCTTAGTTCAACAAGATACATGGTTTAATTTCGTGGTATTACTCAGCGGAATTCTCTGTGTGGTATTGGCAGCAAAAGGCAATATTCTTAATTATAGTTTTGGTTTGTTTAATAGCTGTGCTTATGCATGGATTTGCTATAACAACGGGCTTTATGGCGAAATGGGACTGAATCTCTTGTTCTTTGTCCCAACCGCTTTGATCGGCATGCTACTTTGGCAGAAACATACCAAAGAAAAACAATTACAACAGGCCTATACCCTTCGGCAGGCTTATTTGATTTTGATCATCCTGAGCAATATAGGTTGTATTGCGATACTCGGTTATCTGCTTGCCCAAATTCCCACTCAAAATACGCCTTATATAGATGCAACCACCAATATCCTTGCAATCACAGCAACGATTTTGATGCTGCTGCGTTTTAAAGAGCAATGGTGGTTCTATATTACTTTAAATATCTTCAGTATTTTAATGTGGGCGATCCGAACCCTTGATGGGAGTGGTGATGGTGCAATGATGTTATTGATGTGGTCGGCCTTTCTGATCAATGCCATCTATGGCTACTCTAACTGGAACAAACTTGCACAAAACTATTCAAACTCATCCTATTGAATTTAAAAACTATGAAAAAAATCGGACTAACACTCGGTAAATATGCACCCTTACATGCAGGTCATGTGCATGTATTTGAAACAGCATTACAAGAGGTAGATGAGCTGTATGTATTGATCTATCAAAGTTCAATTACAACTATCCCCTTAAACATTCGCGCCCAATGGATCCGAGATTTATTTCCTCAAATTCATGTAATTGAAGCATGGGATGGGCCTGAGGGTTATTCCAATGATCGGGCTTTTGAAATAGAACAAGAAAATTACATCATTCAAAAGCTCAATGGCGTGAAAATTTCGCATTTTTATAGTAGTGAATTTTATGGTGAGCATGTCAGCACTGCACTCAATGCAATTGATCGTAGAGTGGATGAGTCACGTCTACAGGTGCCGATCTCCGCTACAATGATCCGAGCAAATACCTTTCAAAATCGGAAATTTATCCCCAACTGTGTCTATGCAGATTTGATTAGCAAAGTCGCCTTTGTCGGTGCCATGTCTACAGGCAAGTCGACCCTGGTTGAAGCGCTTGCGAAAAAGTATGCAACAACTTTTGCCCCAGAATATGGGCGTGAATATTGGGAAACTCACCAAGTTGATCGTCGTATCGGTTTTGAAGATTTCAATATTATTGCAGATCGTCATATCGTCTATGAAGATCAGGTCACTTTAGATGCAAACCGTTATTTATTTGTAGATACCAACGCGATAACCACAGCGATGTTTTGTATGGATTATCATGGACGATTACCTGAGCACCTCAAACAACTTGCTCTCGAAAATGCACAGCGCTATGACTTATTTTTCTTGTGTGAAGATGATATTGCTTATGACGACACTTGGGATCGTAGCGGCCCCCAAAAAAGAGCTATTTTTCATCAGCAAATTATTGCGGATCTCAAACAACGTCGGATTCCATACATCGCTTTAACAGGAAGTTTAGAACAACGGATTGCCAAGGTTGAACAAGTGCTAAATCAGTTTGATAAATTCAATAATTTTTTTGGATCAGCTTTAAAGCCATGATCAGGAATCGATTATGGCGATTGAGTATATTTGACTCGAAACATATCGCCTAAATCACCCTGTGGAAATTTGAATAAAAATTCAGCCATAATCCTGTTTATTTTCAACATAAAAAATGACATTTCGATCATTTTCTGATATTTTCAAACCGCTAAAAAATGACTATTTTTAGAACAAAACGATCAACTAAAAATGATCAACTTAATAAAAAGACAATCTAAAGATTGGAGTAAATTAAATGTTAAAAAAATTATTCATGATGTTATGTCTGTGTTTTCTCTGGCAAGCCCCTGCTCAAGCGAAAGGCCTGTTAGTTTTTAATACAGGCGATGAAATGTTTAAAGTTGGCCCATTTCCACAAGAAGTGTTAAGTCAATATGAAGATCTTAAAAGTTTAAATGCAGGATATAAATGTAGTCACTTTGGAATCTTATGGGCAGATGTCAAAACATGGGACTGCACCTTGGTCGGCATGACCGATGCAGAACCAGATACGTTTTATGAATTACCTGATGATGTCATTTCAACCTTAAGTAAAAATCCTGAATACCAAGAAAATAAAATGCAACGTAATTTTTGGAATCATTATGGAATATTCATCATGATTCTGGGAGTTATCGCCTTGATCATTATCGGCCGTAAGGCAAAAGACTAATTTTCTATCTTGTCCAAATCTAAGCTAAAAAGCGAACTACAGTTCGCTTTTTAGCTGTATAAAAATAATATCTTGATATTCAAACAATAATTATTCAACGATAAAAAAATGATTCTCGTATCAATCTATTGATGTTCAAGGCGCTAAATCAATAATTTTAAATTTAACATTATGAAAAACAACATGACTGGTATTCGACCATAAAATCAGGGAAAATAGCCCCCTTTTGCAATTATCAATCAGCGAACTGTTTTTTCGCCAGATTTAGGTTATTTATGAAGTTTGAAAAATTAGGTCAGTCGGGGCGTGCTCGTCGTGGTCGTTTAACTTTAGAACATGGTGTGATTGAAACACCTGTGTTCATGCCTGTGGGAACTTATGGCACAGTTAAAGGCATGTTGCCACGCGATATCGAAGATATCAAAGCACAAATTATTTTAGGCAATACCTTCCATCTTTATTTACGTCCTGGACTAGATGTTATCCGTGAACACGGCGGTTTGCATGAGTTTATGAAATGGGGCAAACCGATTCTTACTGATTCAGGCGGCTTCCAAGTCTTCAGTCTGGGTGCTATGCGTAAAATCAAAGAAGAAGGGGTTACTTTCCGCTCACCTATCGATGGTTCAAAAGTTTTTTTATCTCCTGAAATTTCAATGGATATTCAACATACATTGAACTCAGATATTGTGATGATTTTTGATGAATGTACGCCATATCCAGCAACCCATGAAGAAGCACAGAAATCGCTTCAACTGTCATTACGTTGGGCAAAGCGTTGTAAAACTCAACATCACGATGTTTTAAAAAATAGAAACGCATTGTTTGGAATCATTCAAGGCGGAATGTATGAAGACCTTCGTGAAGAGTCTTTAAACGGTCTTAAAGAAATTGATTTTGATGGCTTTGCGATTGGTGGTTTATCTGTAGGTGAACCAAAAGAAGAAATGATCAAAGTTTTGGATTATCTGCCTGCAAAAATGCCAGAAGATAAACCACGTTATTTGATGGGTGTGGGTAAACCAGAAGATATCGTTGAAGCAATTCGTCGCGGTGTCGATATGTTCGACTGTGTCATGCCAACTCGAAATGCACGTAATGGTCATTATTTTGTTACCGATGGTCTAGTTCGAATTCGTAACAGCCAATATCGTCATGATCAAAGCCCACTGGATCCACATTGCGACTGTTATACCTGTACCAACTTCACCCGTGCTTATTTATTCCATTTAGAAAAATGTGGTGAAATGCTCGGTTCAATGTTGGGCACGATCCACAATTTACGTTATTACCAACGTTTTACCCAAGATATTCGTGATGCTTTAGATCAGGGAACTTTTGATGAATACGTGACTGATTTCTATCAACGTCGCGGTTTAGAAGTTCCTCCTTGTCCTGCTGACTAATGCCCCAATATAAAGTTGAATTGAAGATTAATTCAACAGTATTTGCGCTGAAACCCAAGACAAGGTAAATTGCTGAACAAGTCAATTTAAAAGCCATGAAAATGGCAGATAATTTTTAACATTAGGAAATTAGAATGAGCTTATTTATTTCTTCTGCTCACGCTGCAGCAGCGCCTGCACAAGGCCCAGGCATGATGGCAAACATATTGATGATTGTAGTATTTGTTGCAATCTTTTATTTTCTCATCTGGCGCCCTCAAGCAAAACGTGCAAAAGAACACCGTACTTTAATCGAAAGCTTAGGTGTTGGCAGTGAAATTGTATTTGCAGGCGGCTTAATGGGTCGTATCCTAAAAATTGATGGCGACTTTGCAGTGGTTGAATTAAGCAAAGGAAATGAAGTCAAAGTTCAACGTGCAAGTGTTATTTCAGTACTCCCTGAAGGCACATTAAATAACCTTTAATCATAAAACGGTCGTGCACTTAGCACGACTTTTTCATTTTAAGAAGAAAGCGAATGCGTTACCCTGCATGGAAATATATATTGATTCTAGTGGTACTAGTGATCAGTACATTATATGCGCTGCCGAGTTTGTATCCTGACGAACCTGCTGTTCAAATTTCTGGTGCCAAGGCTGGCACCACAATTGATCAGTCTGTCATACAAAAAGCAGAGCAAATTTTAAAAAGTGAAAATATTAGCAGTCATGATAATACCTTCACCAACAATGCTGCCCTTCTGCGTTTAAATACGTCTGAAGCACAGTTAAAAGCGAAAGATGTCCTCAGCAAAGGTTTGGGTGAGAACTATACCGTTGCATTAAACCTTGCACCAACCACACCTGAGTGGTTGCAAAAAATTGGCGCTAAGCCAATGAAGCTTGGTTTGGACTTACGTGGTGGTGTCCATTTCTTACTTGAAGTAGATATGGACAAAGCTATTGCACAACGTATGGAAACCTCAGCAACAGACTTACGTCGTGAGTTCCGTGACAATAAGATTAAATTTAATAGTCTTTCATTGAACAACAATACCATTACGATTCAGTTTGCAAATAATGATGACCGTGCAGCGGTAATGGACTTTTTACGTCGTGATGGGAATAAGTTCAATCAACAAGCTTTAGCAACGGATACAGGTTCTACGCTTAAGTTGACCTATAACGATGCGACCAAGCAAGACATTCAATCTTACGCACTTAACCAAAACTTAACCACCTTACGTAACCGTATTAATGAGTTAGGTGTGGCTGAAGCATTGGTACAAAGCCAAGGTAGCAACCGTATTGTGGTTGAACTGCCTGGTGTACAAGATACTGCCGAAGCTAAACGTGTCTTGGGGCGTACTGCAAACCTTGAATTCCGTTTAGTGTCTGATTTAAATGATCAATATATTGACCGTTTCACAGGTAAATATAATGGTCAACCTTTACCGCCAGGTACTGAAGTTTTTGCTTACGAATCTTTGGACAGTGGTCGTGAACTATTATTAAATCGCAGCCGTATCCTTACGGGTGAACGTGTACAAAATGCATCAAGTGGTTTTAGCCAAGATAGTGGTGGCGCTGAAGTAAATATTACTTTAGATACTGCTGGTGGTAAGTTGATGTCAGACGCAACCCGTACTGCTGTTGGCAAACGTATGGCGGTTTTGTTTATTGAAAATAAACAAAAAATCACCTCTGTTGCTGATCCAGTTACAGGTGCGATGACAGAAGTTCGCACACCATATACTGAATCTGTGGTGATCAATGCTGCAAATATTCAAGCTGTTTTAGGTTCATCTTTCCGTATTACCGGTTTAGATTCTCCTCAAGAAGCGGCTGAACTTGCATTGATGTTACGTGCTGGTGCTTTAGCTGCACCAATGTACTTTGTAGAAGAACGTGTTGTTGGTCCAAGTTTGGGTCAAGAGAACATCGACAAAGGCGTATTATCAACTCAAGTTGGTTTCCTGCTTGTTGCAATCTGGATGATCGTGTTCTTCCGTCTATTTGGTTTAATTGCTGATGTTGCACTGGTGATTAACTTGGCAATGCTTCTCACCATCATGTCTTGGATCGGGGCTTCACTGACCTTGCCAGGTATTGCCGGTATCGTAATCACCATTGGTATGGCGGTCGATGCCAACGTACTGATCTGTGAGCGAATACGAGAAGAAATGCGCTGGGGCGCCTCGCCCAAACAGGCCATTATTGCCGGTTATGATCGAGCCTATAACACTATTCTCGACTCAAACTTAACCACATTCTTGGTTGCATTTATTCTGTTTGCTATTGGTACAGGTCCGATCAAAGGCTTCGCTGTAACGCTGATGATTGGTATTATTTGCTCAATGTTTACTGCAATTACAGTAACACGTGCAATTGTCCAATTGGTATATGGCAGAAAACGTAACTTGAATAAGTTGAGCATATAGGAGATCGAAGATGACTGATGTGACTCAACCGAAAAAGAAATATGGTCGCCCAGATGATGAGCATGTAATTAATTTCATGAAGATTGCCAAACCAGCGGCAATCATCTCAATCCTTTTGACCATTGCAAGTATCTTCTTTATTGCAACCAAAGGCTTAAATCTTGGTTTAGATTTTACTGGTGGTGTTTCTGCAGAATTGAACTATCAATATGCGGCAAAACCAGCAGACGTGATTTCCAATTTGGATAAAGCTGGCTTTAAAGATGCAGTTGTACAAACATTAGGTTCAAACAAAGACTTAATTGTACGTATGCCAGCGCAAGACCTTAAAGTTGAAGACTTAAGTAATACCATCACCAAAGCGGTTCAACTGCCGAATAACACTGCCGTTGTTCATAAGGTTGACTCTGTCGGTGGTCAAGTCGGTAATGAGCTATATTTACGCTCTGCAGGTGCTGTAGCGCTTGCAATGCTACTTATGCTGATCTACGTGACCATTCGCTTTGAGTTTAAACTTGCAGTTGGTGCAGTGCTTTCATTACTGCACGATGTGATCGTAACGATTGGTATTTTTGCAATGATGCAATGGCCATTTGACCTTACTGTTTTAGCGGCTATTCTTGCCTTAATCGGCTTCTCGTTAAACGATAACATTGTTGTATCGGATCGTATCCGTGAAAACTTCCGTAAGATTCGTGGCGCGACACCGTTAGAAATTGTGAATATTGCCTTAACTGAAACCTTAAAACGTACTATTCATACCTCGATGACATTATTGCTGGTTGTACTTGCAATGATGTTCTTGGGTGGTGATGGCTTACACTGGTTCTCAGTTGCTATGTTTATTGGTGTATTTGTAGGTACGTATTCTTCAATCTATATCGGTACTGCATTTGCATTGTGGCGTGGTCTTAATCGTCAAGACTTTATCGTACAAGTTAAACCTGAATTTGAAGATGAAGAGCATATTCCTCATTAAGTTTCAGTTTTAATTAAAAAAGCTCATCTTTGGATGGGCTTTTTTATGTTTAAAATTTAACATCACAATGTAAAGAAATCATTCTATTCATAAGATATCACTCTGCCCCACTATTCAGCATCTGTTGATTTACATCATATAGCGATGTCAATACAAAATAGCGATACGAGGTAAATTGTGACTACTGAGCATAATATTTTGCAGTTGGGTAACACTTGGTCTTTTCCTTCCATTTTCCATTGACCAGATTGCGATCTGTGACTTCAACTTGATCACCTTTTGGTGAAGTTGCATCCTCAATAAACTCTCGAACCAGCAATAAACCTTTTCTAGGTACAACTTGATACTCAGAGCGAATATGGTAGCAACAGCCACTTTTATTAAAGGTAATGATGCGTTTGCGCTTTTTGTCTAGCTCGAACATGCCTAAATTTTCTTGAGTGAGTGCAGACAGTTCCTGACTTAAAACAAATTTATTCTTGCTTTGATTAAATACGTAAATGTCATACACAGGACCGCCATAAGAACCATAATTGCCGTTTCTAATCGCAAGGTCTTCTGTTCCATCGAAGTTAAAATCATCAAAAATCAAAGGGCTTTGTTCGTCATAAAGCTGTATAACATTAACACTCGGTTTAAACTTTTCATCCAAATACATAGTCAGGTCATCAGAGTGAAATGCTTGAAATACCGCTTTACTGCCCTTTTTAAATAGCTTTACTTCGGCCTTAGCTCCACATTCATCTTTTTCACATGCAATATCAATTACGGCATCATAGTGTTTCGAGCCATCTTGAATTTGAAAAATTTGTGCATGCGTTATAGACAAGGAAAATGCCAGATAAATTCCTAAGCTTTTACAGATTATTTTAAATGGTTGATTCATCTTTTTTTTATTCAGTCAATTTTATCAAAATCATAGCATTAAAATTGCTTAAATAAAAAACCGCCCGAAGGCGGTTAGGCTCCCTCCTTTATCAAAGGAGGGTTGGGGTGGATTTAATCCGATAATGGCTTAGTGCCCACCACCATTGATTGCTTTTGTCATCTCTTCAACAACTTTCTTAGCATCACCAAAGATCATCATGGTTTTGTCATTGTAGAATAAGTCATTGTCTAAACCTGCATAACCTGTTGCCATAGAGCGCTTGATCACCATAATGGTACGTGCTTTATGTGCTTCAAGAATCGGCATACCATAAATTGGTGAAGTTGGATCATCTTTAGCCGCAGGGTTAACAACGTCATTTGCACCAATTACCAGTACAACATCAGTCGCAGGGAAATCAGAGTTGATCTCATCCATTTCCAAGATGTCTTCATATGCAACATCAGCTTCCGCTAACAATACATTCATATGACCAGGCATACGACCCGCAACTGGATGGATTGCAAAACGAACCGTTACACCTTGCTCTTTCAAGATTTCACACAATTCTTTCACTGCGTTTTGTGCACGACCTTGCGCCATACCATAACCCGGTACAATCACAACGCTGTCTGCATTTGACATCAAGAAGCCCGCATCATCCGCAGAACCAGAACGGTAATTACGTTGAACTTGCTCACCTTTATCAACCGATGCTACAGCCGCACCACCCATCGCACCACCAAACAATACATTGATGATTGAACGATTCATTGCTTTACACATGATGTAAGATAGAATCGCACCTGATGAACCCACCAGTGAACCCGCAACAATCAGCATGTTGTTTTCAAGTGTGAAACCAATACCTGCTGCAGCCCAACCAGAGAATGAGTTCAGTAGTGAAACCACAACTGGCATATCACCGCCACCGACTGGTGCAATCCAAACCCAACCAAATGCCAGTGCCAATGCAGTCATTGCCCAGAATGCTTGCATATTGCCTGTGGTAAAGAAGTACACACCACACGCCAGCATAGCCAGGAAAATGATCGCTTGAACGGGTTTAACCCAAGCACCTGAAATGGTTTTTGCCCATTTCTTTGCAGCTAATTTACCATAAGCAAATACAGATGCAGTAAAGGTAATCGCACCAACGAAACAACCGACGAATAATTCAAATAAATGAACTTTACTCATATGCGCATGCTGTACACCAGCAGCAGTTAAAGCAGATTCGTTTTGTGCAAACAAAGCAGTCAGTTGGTTATTATGTAAAATTGCCGCAATCGCAATCAGTACCGCAGCCAAACCAACAAGTGAGTGCATCAATGCCACTGTTTCTGGCATTTGTGTCATTGGAACTGTACGTGCACGCGCAATACCCACAATTGCACCCAACACCATTGCACCACCAATCATCCATACAACAGGATGATCTGCAACAAAGAATGTGGTAATTACCGCAATCGCCATGGCAATCATGCCGTAACGGTTACCAGCAATCGCAGTTTTAGGACCTGAAAGACCACGTAACGTTAAGATGAAAAGGACAGCACCTACAAGGTAGAACCAATCCGCATATTCTCGAATGATTTCCATAGATTAGCCCTCTTTTTTCTTTTGTTTTGGCTTAAACATTTCAAGCATACGTGCAGTCACTGCGAAGCCACCAAAAATGTTAATACTTGCCAAGAACACTGCAATTGCACCAAGTACACTAACAACATTCACGGACTGGAATTGTACACTTGCGTCTACAACACCAGGAATTCCAACAGTTTGTATCATCGCACCCACAACGATAATTGAGGACAATGCATTGGTTACTGCCATTAACGGCGTATGCAATGCAGGTGTGACACCCCAAACCACGTAGTAACCAACAAAGATGGCTAAGACGAAAATAGTAATAGTTTCAACCATGATGACTCTCCTTAACCACGCTTCAGCAGTACTTGACCGCCATGAGTTACTAGAAGTGCTTTTTGAATTTCGTCTTGTTGATTGATGGCAAAGTTTTTCTCTTGATCAAACAAAGTTTCTACGAAATTGAAAACATTACGTGCATACAGTGCCGAAGCTTCTGTCGATACTGTAGAAGGAATATTTGGAATACCTAAAATCGTCACGCCATTGTCAGTGACAACATTTTCACCATTTTTAGAACCTTCAACGTTGCCGCCTGATTCAACTGCCATATCTAGGATGATTGAACCTGGTTTCATTTTGGCAACAGTTTCAGCTTTGATTAAGCGAGGCGCATCACGACCTGGCAACAACGCAGTAGTAATCACGATGTCTGCATTTGACACGGCTTTATCTACGATGATGGCTTGGTCTTGAATATATTGCTCGCCTGGCATCCAGCCATAACCATTTTTAGCGGCATCGGCAGCTTTTTGTTTTTCTTCATCAGACATCGGTACATCTAACCACTTACCACCAAGCGATTCGACTTGGTCACGTGCAGTTGGACGTAAATCTGTTGCTTCAACAACTGCGCCTAAGCGTTTTGCAGTTGCAATGGCTTGAAGACCTGCGACACCCACACCCATAATCACGATACGAGCGGGTTTCACAGTACCAGCAGCGGTCATCAGCATTGGGAACATACGTTGATATTCCGCAGCGGCCAATAACACCGACTTATAACCTGCTAGGTTGGCTTGAGAAGACAATACATCCATATTTTGCGCACGAGACAGTGTTCGTGGCAAAAGCTCTAACGCAAATGCAGACACTTGTTGTGACGCAAATTGGTCAAGTTCAGTATTACGGTATGGGTCAAACATAGCTACCACAGCTGTTCCTGCGGCAAGCTTTTGAATTTCCTCACCTTGTGGTGCACGGACTTTCAAAATAATTTGACTACCTGTATAGGCATCATCTGTAATTTTAGCGCCTACTTGTTCATAAGCACTGTCAATATAAGCCGCTTTTTTACCAGCGCCTCGTTCAATGACAATACTATGACCAGCACTAATCAACTTTTTTACTGTCTCTGGCGTAGCGGCTACGCGGTTTTCACCGACGACAGATTCTTTTGGGATTCCAATCTGCATGAGCGTTCCTCAAGCTAATTTTTCTTCAAGTAAACATCGTAAATAACCCGATGTTTCCCCCAGATGCGTTGTTATGAATTTTTGGATTCTAATTGAACTTTTTTAAAATACCACCCAATATTTATTTAATAAATACCCATATTTTGAACTGATGATTCATAAATATAATTGTGCGATATACCCTATATTCAATTTATTGTATTTTTCTCGTATTATCCTGCTCAGTTTTTTTGACATATCCTGTCTCCAATTTTTAAAAATGATGTTTTTTTAAGCTTATTTGGATATTTTAAGCTGCTTACCCTACCCTACTGATTGGCATTTACAGCAGTATGATTCACTTTTAAGCATTCCAGCTTGCTGTTTAAATAGTCCATAAAACAATAGATTTAGCACAAAAACTAACACCCCTATTGACCTTTCTGACAAATTACATAGTTTTTTTATCAGCTTATATTGGCCTTTTCTATCATTTTTTCCGTCAAAAATGTAAGTCGGTTTTTATTACATTTTTTAATTTCATTAATAAAAAAAAGTACTTGGAATAGCCATTAGAATTACCCTAGAACTGAGTCTAAAGCAATTACAAAAATTTTTAGTTTTTTTTTATTTGCCATTTTGTCAGTTAATAATACTCGAACAGCTTGAACCAGCCATTACGATGTTGCACCTTTTTTGTGCAAAAAATAGCATATTGAATTTGAGCAGTTTATAAACAAGGATTTCAAGGTTGATTTTTATACAATTTTTATTTCAATCTATTTAAATGCTACTTAAATCCACACAAAAAGAAGTAAGCAAGTGTGTTTTATATTCCTTTTATTGCGCCAATTCATTCTTTTTTTGTATTTCCACTGATTGAAAACAACATTTATACTGCTTGTTCAAATTTACATGTCGTATAGCGACATCGTCAATGCAGTCAAATTCATGAAACTTTCTTTATCCAGTACCCAACTCGGTTCGATTTTCGCACTTGGTGCGGCTTTCTTATTTAGTACCAAAGCTATTTTTATTAAACAGGCTTACGCATTATCACCATTGGTTGACAGCACCGTGCTTATGGCATTGCGAATGGCAAGTGCCCTGCCTTTTTTCCTTTTACTGTGTTGGTTCAATCGCCATCATAATAAAAATATGACAGGAAAAGACTGGGCCTTATTGGTTGCTGCAGGTTTGATGGGCTATTACCTTTCAAGTTGGCTCGACTTCGCTGGTCTGATGTATATCAGTGCATCGTTGGAACGTATTATTTTATTTCTCTATCCAACACTGACAGTGATTGCCACAAGCTTTATTTATAAGCAAAAACTCAACTTTAGAACCATACTAGCGATTGCATTAAGCTATGGTGGTACAGTGATTGTGATGCTACAAGAGCAAAGCACAGTACCGCATGAAGGAAGTTTCTGGCTAGGCGTGAGTTTAGTCTTTGCCAGTGCGGTCTGTTTTGCGACGTACTTACTCATGACCCCACGTTTAATTCAAAAATTTGGTTCATGGAATTACACCGGTTTGGCATTAAGCATTGCATGTTTTGGTACGCTAACCCATTTTATCATTGCAACACCCGAGCCGATTCAACTGCTTACTCAACTTCCGATACAAGTCATTTGGTATGGTATCGCCTTAGGCTTATTGGTGACAGTCTTGCCGACGATTTTGGTCGCGCAAAGTATTTCTCGTTTAGGTGCTGCACAAGCAGCTATGATTGGTTCGATTGGCCCGATCCTAACCATTATTTTGGCTGTGGCTTTGCTCGGTGAGCATATGAATGCGATACAATGGTTTGGTTGTTTACTGAATATCATCGGTGTCATGATGATTACTTTGTCTAAAAAGAAACTTGCACACTAAATTGTGCGGAAGCTTGGAAGGAATATGCATTTTAAAATTGTATCGCCGAGTGCCTGTGTAGATGTTGAAAATATCCAGTTGGCACAGTCGCATTTGGAACAGTTAGGTCATACAGTCTGTTTGGGTGAACATGTATTTTCACAACATCGCTATTTGGCAGGTACAGTTGAACAACGTATTCAAGATTTAAAACAAGCATGCTTAGATCCAAACATTGATGCAATTTGGTGTGGTCGTGGTGGTACTGGCGCTGCAATGTTATTGCCATTTTTAGATGAGTGGATTTTGAATAAACCCATTATTGGCTATTCAGATACCACCGTGTTATTAAACTATATTGCGATGCATCATGGGCAATCTTTACATGCGCCTGTATTTCAGGAAATTGCCGTTAAAAATTTAGACAATAGTCCTCTGTCGTATGATGCTTTAAAAACCATCAGCCTGTTATCCGCGGATATAAACCAACACGGTCATTATCCCTTATCCAGTGCAAATGGTTTTGCTCAAGATCAGCACATTGAAGATGTTAAAATCTTAGGCGGAAATCTTACTGTACTGTGTACTTTACAAGGCACACCGTCTGCCTTAAAACTGAATCAGCCGAGTGTTTTACTGATTGAAGATGTAGGCGAACCCTATTATCGAATTGAACGTTCATTGACTCAGCTCCTACAAAGTATTGATACCTCAAACTTAAAGGCTTTGGTTTTGGGTGATTTTTATCAATGCCCACAAAAAAATGTCCCGCAAAGTATTGTTGAGATTGTGAAAGAACATCTCAATCCACTGCACATCCCACTTTACCAATGTGACTGGTTTGGTCATGGTGAAGTCAACCGTCCATTTTGGTTAGGGAAAACGGGCAAAATTGTAGATTCACAACTGATTATTTAACGGCTAGGTTATTTAATGACTGGCTTATTTTAGTACAGGGCTATTTCAGCTCATTGAATATAAAAATAGCCAATACCTTGCTTAAGATAGGCCTCTACGAAATCCTAGTCAGTGCTTACTGGGATTTCCTAAGAGCATCAAAGCAAAGATAAACAAACTATATACTTTTAATACTGAGCCATACTTCACTTGCATCGTGCTTCTTCTAATCACTTTTCTATATGACGGTTTTCTTGTTTAACAGCCCCTTGATTGTTCATTCATAAATACGATCAGTTGCTTCGGTTTTTTCTTGGCATTTCCACTTGACCTTAAGTTAACTTGAGCTTTGATACTGACGGAAATTTCCAGTCAATCAAAAGAGTCATCCATGAATTCCAGATCAGAATCCGCTCAGATCAAATCGTTCCAAATGATTAACCCAAATACACTTTATAATCCAACAGCATTTGCGTATAGTCATGTGGCTGAAGTACGCCATTATTTGCGTATTTTGCATATATCTGGACAAGGTGGTGAAAACCAACAAGGACAATTATCCCAAGATTTTGCACAACAAGTTCATCAAGCTTTTGTCAATCTGCAACATGCCCTACAAGCGGCTGATGCATCATTATTGGATATTGCTGTTTTAAGAGTGCTTGTGGTCGATCACAGTACCAAAAAACATCAGTTTTTAATTCAGGAAATGCAACAACTTTGGAAAGATCAACCTTTCCCTGCGTGTACACTGATTCCTGTCCCGTGTCTTGCTTTACAAGGAATGCTCATTGAAATTGAAGCAACTGCCTATTGTATGTAACTCCAAGAACTAGGATATTTTTATGAATGCTCAACTCGATATTAGCCAAAATAAAGCATTACTTTGGCTGATGGCGATTGCCTGCGGTTTATGCGCAGGAGCAAACTATTATAGTCAGCCGCTGATTCACTCGATTCAACTCTATTTCAACATGCCAGAATCACAAGTGGCACTTACAGTGACTTTTGCACAAGTGTCTTATGCGCTTGGTCTTTTATTCATTGTGCCCATGGGTGATATTGTCAATAAAATCAAATTTATTCCTTGGTTAATGTTTTGTGCCGCGATTGGTTTATTGATGTGTGCTTTTGCTGTCAATTTACCCATGCTTTGGGTTGGCACAATTATTACAGGTCTATTTTCAGTTGCGGCTCAGGTTTTAATCCCTCTTGCAACGATGGCAGTTAAACCTGAAAAAACAGGTGAAGTTGTTGGCTTTTTAATGAGTGGGCTTTTAGTCGGATTATTGCTTTCCACCAGCCTTGCAGGTTTGTTGTCTAACCTGTTTAACTGGAAACTGATTTACTTTGTCAGTGCGGTATTAATGTTGATTCTTGCCTATTTATTGAAAAAACGTCTGCCACATGTACCTGTGTTTAAAATGAGTTATGGCAAAATTTTCTACTCGATGGGTGTGTTGTTAAAAGAAGAACGTCGTTTAGTCTATCGTGCAATTATTGGTGGCTTTGCATTTGCAGCCATGAGTATTTTATTTTCAACGATTGCTGTTTTACTGACCTCTGAACCGTTTAAATTACCTGATGTTTTGGTTGGTGTTGCAACGATCATTGGGGTATTTGGTGCTTTAGCCACTGCAAAAATTGGTAAAATTGCAGACCGTGGACATACCAGTATCCTGACATGGATTGGGGTAGCGTTGATGATCGTCAGTTGGGCGCTGCTTTATTTCGGTGGAAAGTACCTCACCAGTTATATTTTAGGGTATGGCCTGATTAGCTTTGGACTCGCTGTGGTTCATACCAGCAATCAAAATATCATTTTCCGTTTACGCCCAGATGCGAAATCTCGGATTAACTCTATCTATATGACAGCCTATTTCACAGGTGGTGCATGTGGTTCTGCTTTAGGGGTTTATGCATGGCATCATGGAGGTTGGACCATGACTTGTCTTGTCGGTGTATGTTTGGTTATGGGTTCTGCACTATTTTCTCTGCTAGATCGTCTATATCTCAATAGAGCACAGACCATTTAAAGCATTCTAAAATCAAAATCCTTCAAAATTTGAGGGATTTTGATTTTTCAAGAGACTGATTATTTTAATAAAAATACGGATACCCAAATCATTCTATTTGAATAATATTCACTGTAACTATTGTGTGAAAAAACTGGTCATAATATATTCACATCAATAGTCTGCGATAAAATTCCAAAAAATGCAATGTACACAATTTCAATTTAAATGAATATGCGGGTTACTATCTTAAAGCTATATGAATAAACAGTTGAGGAGCAGTAATTATACGGAAGATAAATCTCAGAGCTTTAAAGAAATTCGTACAGGACAATCTATGTTTTTGGGGAAAACATTCAAATATCCATGATTATTCAAGTTTAAAATTGATACACTTTGGTCAAAATGATATCCCTGTTTGTCTTTGCTAAAGCGTGATTGACGATACTCAAGCAAGGTTTTACTCAGCTCACACAACAGCCAACATTCATCCTGATAGATCAATCAAGAGTTTATCCCTTATGAAAAAAATACGATTAGCATGCTTACCGATTAGTTTTTTATGTAGTTTTTCAAGCTTGGTCTTCGCTGCACCAATAGGAAATGAAAACTTATTAAGCCAAGCTTTTATAAACTGTGACAACAGTGCCCAAGGTATTATTGAACAGGCAACTTGTCTAAAAGATGAGGCTGAACGTCAAGATGCACGATTGAATAGTACCTATAAAAAATTACAATCACATTTGAATGCTACCCAGAAAACAAAACTGGTTGCATCACAACGCATTTGGCTACAATCACGTCAAAGTGATGCTGAACTTGAAACAACGCTGTATGGTCAATCACAGCCAGACAACTTGCAAACTGAACTTAATGATATACAGCGTATCGCAGGCCGTACTGCACAATTGCAACGCTACCTGAATTTACTTCAATAATGCGAATCAAAGCATAAAGATATTCAAGAACACATACCGAGATCAAGATAAAACTAAAGGTCAAATATATGAAAAAATTTAAAACCACTACATTGTTGTTCATCTCTCTTCTTCCTTTTGCAGCTTTTGCCGATGATGAAATGTCTCGTCCCCTTCCAGATGATTCTTATATTCATGCCAAATTAAGCAGCAGTTATGACCAATGTATCAAGCAAAGCGGTGCAGTAACATTTGAAATGCAAAGCTGTATGGACCAAGAATATGCTCAACATAAGAACCGCGTTCAACAGGCCTTTGCCAAAATCATCAGTCGTCCAGACAGTGTGAAAAAAGACCGGCAGATGGATGAGATCGCAGCATGGTGGGAAAACACCGACAAGTATTGTAATTGGGATCCGAAAACCGAAGGGCAAGGACAAATGTTAGATGCACAGTCTTGCCGTCTGAACCGTATTGCTAATCTTGCGGATAAAATCAGCCACTATTGAGTCTTAAAAATTAAAACTTAGCATCCCATCGTATTCAATAAAGTACTATTGATTGGCATATTGTGATCCGTGAAACTGGGCTTATCTATCCCCGACGGTTGCATGCTTATCTTCACATACTCACTTGGACTTTCTGAGAGTCTGTCAATCTTGTTGAGTAAGTAATTGATGCCCGAATGTAGCTAAAAAGTATTTTTATAAATTATTGTCATTCACAATCAATACAATAGCGTATCTGCTATTTTGAGGTTGTACTTTTGGATAAATTTGCCTTCTTAAAGAATATTCAGGAATGGTCTGATCAGTATCCATGGCTAGAGATGCTAACATCATTATCCATTCTAATTTTTTTCGCCTTTGTCGCAAATTATATTGCAAAACAAGTCGTTGTTCGTGGGATACGTAAACTTATTTCAAAAATGAAGTTTGCACACAGTGAAATTTTTTCCCAGCATAGTGTTATCCGCAGAGTGGCGAATATTGTTCCTGCCATTGTTATTTTAAATGGTATTACCACAGTTCCACATTTGTCCTTAAAAGCGGTTGGCCTGATACAAATGGCTGCACAGGCGTTTATCTTCCTGACTATTGCACTGGCCATCAGCGAACTTTTAAATGTCTTTAATCTGCTTTATCAACGTAATCCAAAATCACTGAATAAGCCCATCAAAGGCTATCTTCAACTGATCAAACTGATTTTGTTTATCGTTTGTGGTCTGCTGATCTTGGGTACCTTCTTAAAGAAAGATGTTTTTACCCTGCTTGCTGGTTTTGGTGCGATGGCAGCAGTATTGTTACTGGTTTTTCAAAATACGATTCTGTCCTTGGTGGCATCGGTGCAAATCTCTTCCTACGATATGGTTCGTATCGGTGACTGGATTGAAATGCCAACATTAAATGCAGATGGTGATGTTATTGATATGTCCTTACATACCATTACCGTACAGAATTTTGATAAAACCTTTACCACAATTCCCACCAATAAGTTGGTCACTGACACCTTTAAAAACTGGCGTGGGATGAAATTGTTGGGGGCGAGACGCATCAAGCGCTCAATCTTTATTGATCAAACCAGCATTCATTTTATTACCCATGAAGAACAACAGAAATTAAAAGCTTTCCTGTTACTGGATCAATATCTGGATAATAAACAATCTGAATTGGACAGCTTTAATCAACAATTTGAAGATCAGTCAGTCTATAACCAGCGCCGCCTAACCAATATTGGAACATTTCGGGCTTATGTCGAGTTCTACTTAAAACAACACGCTGGTATTGCTAAAAACCAATCCCTAATTATCCGTCAGTTACAACCAACGAGTGAGGGATTACCGCTGGAAATCTATGCATTTGCCAATACAACGGTATGGAATGATTATGAGGCAATCCAGTCTGATATATTTGACCATCTGATGGCAATTATTCCTGAATTTGGACTAAAGATTTATCAGGCTCCTTCTGGTTCAGATTTACGCTCATTGTCAAAACATGCTGAAAGCAGCTCTGAACTTCTGTCCTGAGTTGTTCATTTACATTAAAAAGCCCATGCGTTAACCATGGGCTTGCTTGCAATAAAAGAAGAAGGTTTGTAGCGCCCTCTATAATCAATTCAAAGCATAAACTGTCTACTGTAATCCTTACCAAATATCTTGAACATAATTCTATTTTTATTTCACCGCTGTCAAATTATAAAAAGTCTATCGGTTCTATTTCAGCGAGATAGTCATTATCCAAAACTTTTAACGTTTTATTTTTAAACTGAATGATGTTTAAGTCTGATAAATCTTTTAAAATCCGATTTAGCTGTCTGGTCGAAATTCCTAACATAGCAGCAATAGAATCACGTTTTTCCAAGTGAATCATACTCCCCTCCATTTCCGCCCTAATTGCTAAATATTTACGTACTTTTATAAATGCTGGAAGCGTTGCATTTGTTAGCAGTTGAGTTGAAGCATATAATTTTTGACTGAGATGAGAGCAGATAAAACGTAGAAAAGCTGGATCGTTAAACGCATATTGCTCAATTTTGCTTAAGGATATCTCGAGAATATCCGCTTTTGAAATCGCAGTCACTGTACTTACTGTACCTATATCTCTATCTAAAAAAAGCTCTAAATCACCAATCACGGAAAAAGCCCTTTCAATAGAGAATACGGCACAACTCCCATCTTTTTGGTAATGTTCTACTTGTAATTTTCCATTCACAAGTAAATAGAGGCTACTTAGCGAGCTTCCTTGTGCAAGCAGAAACTCACCTGCTTCTATTTGTTTTAATAAGAAATTTTCTAACAATATTGGAGAAAAATAACGCGATAAAGAAAACTTATCGATATAATTCTGTATTAATTCATCATTACTACTAGTCCTCATCTTTTACGACTCTTCATTCAAAACTATCTATATTTACAAAGTCTTTATCAATATTTGAAACCTATACTAGGCCTAGATAATAGGTAATAAACAGTGACATAGACCCAAGTTATCTTCTTGAGATAAGGTATTTTACGATCAATATAAAAAAAGGTCATCTGTCCTTTTTTTAATTTATCTTGAAGCATAAGCTGTAGACCACTCCAATAGCCAAGGTTGTGTCACGATGAGCCCCTTACTGATCCATATACAATGACTTCGGATGATGAATTTGCAATGCAGCGATCAACGCATATGCCTGAATTGAAGATGTTAGCGAAAAGTCATCTGGACATTATGTTATTGATTGCTTCTATTTAATACATAAGCCTGTAGCTGCTCTCGTAGTAACCAGAATCAAAACAGATTACTTTAAAAAGCATTTATTAAGCTTATTAAAAGTAAAAATCTATAATTTTGATAGGAATAAGAAACTGAAATGAATACTGACATTATTAAAGGTCGTTTACTCTTTTTGAAAGAGGCTGAAAACCTGAAAAATATAATGCGTTCCTCTCATACCTCTAAAGGCAGAATTGAAAGTACAGCCGAGCATACATGGAGGCTTGCCCTGTTAGCTCTTGTATTTGAAGATGAATTAAAATATCTAGACTTTTCAAGGGTTTTAAAGATGTGTCTTGTTCATGATTTAGGCGAGACAATCAATGGTGATGTTCCAGCGACTGAAAAGAAAAGCCATCCAGATAAAGACGTTCAAGAACGTAACGATCTATTATTACTTACTCAATCCTTAGATACTCCCCTGAGAAACACCATACTTGGATTATGGGAAGAATATGAGACAGGTCAAACGCAAGAAGCTGTTGCAGTAAAGGCTTTAGATAAGTTAGAAACAATTTTACAGCATAATCAAGGAATTAATCCTGATGATTTTGATTATGAGTTTAATCTTAGCTATGGTGAAAAATATACAGATAAACATCCATTATTTAAAAGTATCTGTGTCCTCATGGATACAGAAACAATGCAAAAAATTAATAACAGTAAATAGAGATAAAAAGCCCATGCTCTAACCATGGGCTTGCTTGCTATAAAAAACTATATCATTTATAAATTCACACCTTTAATAGCGACAGATTTTATTGTGTCAGATAATTGACAAATTAAAACTGAGTCTAGAAATCAACTCAGTTTTAATATTTAAGCGTATTCAATATTTAGAAATTCATATTAAATTTCACCCCACCGACCCATGCATCACCATAGGCTTTATTGGCACCAATATTTTTTACATATTGAATATTTGGACGTACTGTCAACCAACGAGTCGCTTTTAAGCCATAATAAATTTCTGCATCCAATTCATCATCAAACTTTTCATTCTCGACTTTGCCATTAAATTTGATCGCATCGGTATTTACCCCAATCCGCGCTAAACCGATTCCAATTTCATCGCTTGGGCGAGAATCAAATAATCCCTTATAGACCACTGCAATATTTTGCGCATCGCTATATGCACTGGTTTTGTCATCATAAAAAGTGGCTTGTCCCATCAGGGTCAAACCACGAGATTCATCACCATGATGGCGAGTCAATTGTTGCTTTGCTGAAAGCCATGCAGCCCATTTATGATGATCAGCATCAAATTTTTGGGAGATTCCCGGAGCAGAATAATCCACCTGAACATTCTGCGTATCCACCGTACTTGCAAAATATCCAAGTCGGTACTCTCCTGGTAAACTCAAATTGTTACTGGTTTTTTTTGGTTGCCAGACAATTTCCAATGGAATCACTGCACCATCTGAGCCATCTGTACTTAAGTTAAAACCATCACTGGCAGTAGTCGCATTGGCGTTGACCGTATTACGTTCATAAATTCCCATTTGAACGGCCAATTCTGGGTGAATATTGTATTTAACTCTTCCTGCCCATTGGCTGACAGGACCGTTATACCATTGATCTCCAGCCCAATTGGCAACCTGTCCACCACATAAAGCAAGGTTTTGAAATTCACAATCAAAACCTGCAAAGTCTTCACCAATACCAAAACGCCCTAGTTTTGCATCCAATCGCTGATCTACAAATTTCTTCTTAATCCATAAGTCTGTTAAACGCCAAGTTTGTCCTCGACCATAGACTTCTTGCGTTTGGTTAAATTGAGGTGCCATGACATCCGCTTCAGTATTCAGGGCTTTTCCACCACGATGGGTAATGACAATTTTTGCTTCTGTATCACGCCAACCCAATATCTTATTTAAATCAAAGTTTGCACCAAAAGCCCACTGATCAGCATAAGCATTGCCCTTACCATCACGATCTGCATTGATGACACCTGCAAACTCACCTGTATAACCGATATTAAAGTCATAGCCTTGGTCCTTTAACTCAGTTCTTTTACCATTCCAATCTCCAAACATCCATGGGCTATCTACACGAAAAGCATCTGCTGCCATGGCAGAGCTCATCGTTAAACCACTTGATAAAGCAAGGATTGCGAAGTGTACTTTTCTACGGCTTCCATTTTGAATTTTCATTGTATTGTCCTTAATCCTATAATTTTCGCCTTTTATTATTAAATGGCGGTGTTATCACGCTTATCGCACTCACTGCGATAAAATCGGGATATTAATTGATCTGTGCCAATGCGATTTTTTGATAGCTCTTCGCATAGAAAAATACGATCACAAAGCAGATCAATGGCAATAGATAGGAAATATGAGTTCCATAATGATCAGCCAATTTCCCCATGAAAAAAGGCATGATTGCACCGCCTACAATCGCCATGATCATAAATGAGCTACCAATTTTTGTTTTAGATCCTAGATTCTTTACTCCCATCGCAAAAATGGTTGGGAACATAATCGACATAAAGAAGAAAATACCAATCGCTGCGATCACTGAAATATACTCAGCGCCAGATAAAATCACGATACACAGCACACTGTTAATCACAGCATAAATCAGCAACAAATGGTTGGCAGATATTTTTGACATGATGCCTGTACTGACAAACCGCCCAATCAGAAAAGCCAGCATGGCAATAGATAAGAAATATGCGCCTTGTTGGCTGGAACTCTGTGGCCAAGTTTCTACCACCAAGTTAATGAAAAATGCACCTACCCCCACCTGCGCGGCGACATAGAAAAACAGGGTGATGACGCCAAATTTAAATTCTGCGTGTGACCACATCGATGCATTGTTATTTTGAAGATTGGCTGCATCCAGTTTCGCCTCATTTTCACGCAGATCAGGAAGTTTTGCTTTAGCAAAAAATACAATCAAAACAATGACAATTGCAGCAATACCGACATAGGTATAGGTCACAGCATCAAAACTTGCAGCACTGTCACCCTCTACCGAGTTAAAGAAAAACAAACCGCCAATCAGTGGACCAAAGAATTGCCCTAGACCATTAAAAGACTGAGATAAATTGAGCCGCTGTTCAGCAGTTGACGGATGTCCCAATGCAGATGAGTAAGGATTTGCAGCTGTTTCTAAACAACCTAATCCCAAGGCAAGTACAAATAATGCAAATAAGAAAAAACTAAATGTCATCATATTTGCGGCAGGGACAAAGAGCAGTGCCCCGATTGCATAAAGGGAAAGACCGAGAATAATCCCAGCTTTGTAGCCTTTTTTTTCGATAAATAAACCCGCAGGTAATGCAATCACAAAATAAGCACCAAAATACGCAGCCTGAATCAGCCCCGATTGTGCTTTAGAAATGTGCAAAGCTTCCTGAAAATGTTTATTTAAAACATCGACCAAACCATACGACAATCCCCACATAAAGAAGAGTGTCGTGACCAATATCAACCCCATCCTAAATTGGGGCTCTGTAATTTTTGCCTTCATGGCTGAATTCCTTATATCATTCGGATTATTGTTTTAGATCAAATATTTTTTCCATTTCGATCCATTTTTCACCACGTTTTGCACTAGGCAGTACTTGCTGGTACTGCGACATCAAACTTTCCCACTCAAGATTTTTCGGTTCTGAAACTGCAACACTTTGTGCTAGGTCAGGGTCATAATCGTCAGTGGTTTCCATAATCATAAAAAGACGATTTTCGACTTGCCAAATCTGCATATCCAGCACACCACGATTGTGAATATTGGTGATGATTTCGGGCCATACTTTTTGATGATACTGTTGATATTGTTGAATCTTTTCAGCATCATCCACTAGGTCTAAAGCCAAACAATAGCGTTTCATTTTTCGCTCCACTTTGCGGCATTTCACTCTTAGTCTTGATCTAAGGCACGATCTAAATGGGTATAACCACCATCGACATATAAAAGCTGTCCAGTGGTATGCGAAGAACGATCAGACAGTAAAAATACCGTGGTATCTGCAATTTCATTGGTCGTCGTCATACGATGACCAAACGGAATATTTTGGGTAATTTGTGCTAACTTTTGGGTTGGGTTATCAAAGCTATCTACCCAGCGTTGATAAAGTGGTGTCATGACTTCAGCAGGTAAAACCGCATTGACTCTGACACCATCATCTTTAAATTGCGCTGCCCACTCGCGTGTTAAAGCCAATCGGCCACCATTTGCAGCAGCATATCCACTGGTATGTCCCTGCCCTGTGACTGCGACTTTAGAACCAATATTGACAATGCTGCCTTTGCTTTGTTTGAGATGCGGTATGCAAAAGTGAGCCATTGTAAAATAATGAATCAGGTTTTTATCTAAAGACTGTCTAAACGCATCAATACTGTCTTCAAGTCCAACATTGTCATTTATTCCTGCATTGTTGACTAAACCATCCAGACGTCCATATAGGTCAATGACATTCTGAACTTTTTCTTGGCAGGCTTTTTCATCAGTCAAGTCCAGTTGATGAAAGGAGTAGTTTGCTGCTGTTCCCTGTAAAGATATTTCAAATTCGGAACTCAGGTCTGAACGACCAAAAATAGCAACCGTTGCACCTTCTTGTGCGAGCAATAATGAAATTGCGCCACCAATTCCTGCACCACCACCCGTAACGATAAAGACTTTATTTTTGAGGTGTAAATCCATCTTTCCTATCTCCTATATTTAAAATCTTTTAAATTTCATAGCTTATATAAGCGCTTAGGTGTATCTATTTCGACTTGTTGACGTTCTGAGGCACTCCAGTTGCATGTCCATTCATCCCAAAATGCCAATAATTTTTCATAACGATGGGTCGCAAAAGACACAGGCCAATCAGAACCCCAAAGCAAGCGTTCAGGACCAAAAAGTTCTAAAGCAATATCGAGGTGGGCTTGAAAATCCTGTGCTTTGCAGTGTGCGCCCGCCTCTGTCACCAAACCTGAAATTTTGCAATTTACATGCGCTAAAGCGGCTAATTCTTTCATGCTCTTTTTCCACACAGTAAAACCTTCACTGGAATACATCTGAGGTTTTGCTAAATGATCTATTACCAACTCGTATTGATCATGCCGTTGGGAAAATTTTACGGCTGCATCCAAATCTTTCTGGTGGATCAAAACGCCATAGAGCAACTCAGCTTGTTGGATTTTTTCTACGCCCAGATTAAATTGAGGGTTGTTCAACATATAGGCTGTAGGATCAGGCTCATCTTGAAGCATGTGACGAAAGCCTTTTATCTGCTTATTTTGTTTGAATTTTTCCAACTGCATTTCTGCATCTTTTTCAAAATCAAACCACGCCACAATCCCTTTGATGATAGAATATTGTTCTGCCAGTCCATTCAAATATTCATTTTCTTGCCAAGAAGGTCGTGCCTGAACAGCAATTAAACCCTCTATTCTGGCAGGTAATTGTGCCAACAAATCTTCAGGCGACATATCTTGTGCAATGACACTTAAATCACCCGTCATCCACGGGAATTCAACTGGATTGTATTTCCAAAAATGAATATGACTATCAATCACTTATATACTCCTTGTGGCTTTATGCACTTTCACTCTTTCCAGATTGGATGAGCTTTAAAATCACCCTTAAAACTCATCAACGATAAAACCACAAATCAGTTAGATTTACTTTGTGAATCATGCCCTGTAATACTAGAATCTGTTGATATTTCAACCATGTATTGCATATCAGACTGATCCAACAGTACTTACACACCACTTCCCTTTGGCATGCATGAGCTTGACCATCAATAACTCAGTCAATCAACCCTTAAATCGATATTTCTCTATGGATGCCTGTTTCATTTCAATTGAAAAACCCGCGAGTGTTGGAGGCATATAAGCTGCATTTTGAATCACACAAGGATCGATAAAGTGCTCATGTAAATGGTCAACGTATTCTGTGACACGACCTTCTTTAGAAGTGGAGAACCATAAATAATCAATCATAGAAAGATGCTGAACATATTCACATAAGCCTACGCCACCTGCATGCGGACAAACTTTAAGCTGATATTTTGCGGCCATCAGTAATACAGCTAATACCTCGTTAATTCCTCCCATTCGACAAGCATCAATCTGAACAATATCAATTGCTTCACGCATAATAAATTGTTTAAACATGATGCGATTCTGGCACATTTCACCTGTAGCCACTTGAATCGGCTGAATCGCAAATCGAATAGCACGATGCGCTTCGACATCATCAGGTGATGTGGGTTCTTCAATAAACCATGGGTTTGAAAATGCCAACTGTTTAACCCAGTCGATGGCTTGTTCACGTTCCCAAATCTGATTGGCGTCAATCATTAAATGACGGTCAGCACCAATAATGTCACGCGCAATCTTGACACGGCGCTTATCTTCTTCAATATCGCGCCCCACTTTTAATTTGATATAATTAAAGCCTTCATCAACAGCTTCCTGACAAAGTCGTGCAAGTTTTTCATCGCTATAACCTAACCAACCGGCTGAAGTTGTATAACAAGGATAGCCTTCTACACGCAGGATTTTCTCACGTTGTGCTTTACCGATCTCATTAGATTTCAATAAATCCAAAGCTTCATCAGGCGTAATACAGTCGGTTAAATAACGAAAATCAATACAGTTCACTAATTGTTCAGGAGTCATATCTGCAACCAGTTTCCAAACCGGTTTAGCTTCACTTTTCGCCCATAAATCCCAAATTGCATTGACCACTGCACCTGTCGCTAAATGCATTGCGCCTTTGTCTGGACCAATCCAGCGCAATTGACTATCCGAAGTTAAATGTCGCCACATCAAAGCAGGATTTTTCTTAATCTCATCGATATCTAGACCAACAACAAGATGACGCATCGCCTCAATTGCTGCACAGCAAATTTCATTACCACGACCAATGGTAAATGTCAGACCATGTCCTGTCAGCGCTGGATGATCCGTTTTTAAGATGACATAAGCAGCTGAATAATCTGGATCTGGATTCATTGCATCTGAACCATCCAACTGCTGTGAAGTAGGGAAACGAATATCCAATACTTCTAAATCCGTTATTTTTAACATTCCTATTCCTTTTTAAATTCTGAGCTTTTTTAAAGACAAGTCTTCCTAAGACATCGAATTTGAATGCCTCTTTTGTATTAGTTAAAAATTAAATCTATTGAGATAAATCTGGCTTATTCAGCATCAACAACTTTCTGTTGTTGTTCGCCTAATCCCTCAATACCTAACCGCATCACTTGCCCTGCTTTTAAATACACAGGTGGTTTTTGCCCAAGTCCTACACCTGGCGGTGTGCCTGTAGAAATTACATCACCTGCCTGTAGACTCATAAACTGACTTAAATAGCTCACAATGGTTGGTACATCAAAAATCATGGTATTGGTATTGCCATCCTGATAACGATGACCATCGACCTCTAACCAAATTTTCAAATTATGTGGATTTTCAATTTCATCTTTGGTGACTAACCATGGACCGGTTGGACCAAAAGTATCGCAGCCTTTTCCTTTATCCCAAGTTCCTGTGCCTTCAAGCTGAAATGTGCGTTCAGAAACATCGTTAATCACGCAATAACCTGCAACATAGTCCATTGCCTGTTCTTTACTAATGTAACGACCATCTTTACCAATGACGACACCCAATTCAACTTCCCAGTCTGTCTTGAATGAATTCTTTGGAATTTCCACATTATCATTTGGTCCAACCACAGCACTGGTCCATTTATTGAAAACCACTGGTTCAGCGGGAACTTCTGCACCTGTTTCTGCGGCATGGTCAGAATAATTCAAACCAATGCAGATAAATTTACCGATATTACCTACACATGCACCAAGGCGCACCCCCTCAGCAACCAAAGGCAGACTCGATAAATCCAGATTTCGAATTTTATCTAACTCGGTGGTAAGCACCTGACCATTGATGTCTTGAATCACTGAGGATAAATCCCGAATTTGTCCCTGTGGGTCTAAGACCCCTGGCTTTTCTTGTCCTTTTACACCATATCTTAATAATTTCATTGTTCTATCCTAGATCTGCTTGAAAATTAATTTGACCAACCACCATCGATCATATTGATGGTTCCAGTTGTAAATGAGGATTCATCACTTGCAAGATAGAGTGCGAGTGCTGCTATTTCTTCTGCTTTACCGACTCGTCCCATAGGTTGGCGAGCAACGAATTGGGCATAGACTTCATCAATGGTTTTGTTTTGTTCTTTCGCTTGAGCTTCAATACGATCATGCAGTGAAGGAGAATCCACAGTTCCCGGACAAATCGCATTGCAACGGATCCCTTGACCGATAAAATCCGCTGCTATGGATTTGGTCATACCAATAACTGCCGCTTTAGTGACACTGTATGAAAAGCGGTTCGGCACACCTTTGATACTTGATGCCGCTGAAGACATATTGATGATTGAGCCGTTGGCACTTTTCAACATTGCTGGTAAAAAAGCCTGAACCATGTGGTACATCGAATCTACATTCATCGTAAAAGCACGCTGCCACTGTGTTTCATCACATTCTAAGATTGAACCTGCAGGAACCCAGCCAGCACAATTGAACAACACATCGACCTTCTGATATTTTTTAGAAAATTCAATAATTTGCTGATGATTTGTAATATCCAAATATTCCACTTGAATATTTTCTGAATAGCTTTTGAGTTGTTCAAGCAGCTCCAAATTAATGTCTGTTGCGATTACTTTTGCACCTTGTTCTGCAAAGCTTAATGCAGTGGCTCTACCAATTCCCTGAGCTGCTGCGGTAATCACACACGTTTTATTTATCAATCTCATTCCTTCGTCCCTGCTTTTTACTTTATACTATGGTAAATGCTAAATTGACTAGACCAATTAATTGGTCTAGTCAATTTAATTGATCAAAAGTGTTTTGGCAAGACCAATTTTTGTAAAAGTTGAAATTTATGACTCAAACTCGTCTCTATCAAAATATCTTTAATAAGATTCAAGATGATATAAAGAATGGAATTTATCAGTTAGGTTCAAAGTTACCGCCTGAGCGCGATCTTGCCCAGCAGTTAGGTGTGAGTCGTACTTCTGTACGTGAGGCAATAATCGCGCTTGAAGTCAATGGGGTTGTCGAAGTTAAACTTGGCAGTGGCGTGTATGTCATTAAAGATCAGCAAGATGACCACTCAGAACAAACAGGTTTTAATACCAATATTCATCCTTTGTTAATTCCTCATTTAAAAGAGGATTCCGCGGTTACGCCATTTGAAGTTTTAGAAGCACGTTTGCAAATTGAACCGTATCTCGCTGAACTTGCCGCAAAACATCGTACAGATGAACAATTAGAAGAGATTAAAGAAGCGTTTTTTATGAATGTCCGAGATAATCTGGAACATTCCAGTGAGCATATTGGAGATCGTTTATTTCATATTCGTATTGCCGAAGCCAGTCAAAACAGTGCTTTTTCTTTTTTTCTCAAATATTTGCTCGGGAAACAATATACCGAGCTGTTCAGTCGTATGCGTAGTCTATACACTCCTGAAGATATGCCTTTAAGGTCTCAGCATGAACATCAGGAAATTATGGCAGCGATCCAGAGCCAAGATGGTGCTGCGGCATATAAAGCCATGCAGAAGCATTTGCAGAATGTTATTAATATCTTTTCAAGAAAAGTATAGATTTGGGTTATTTAGGATGAGCAACTTTTGATTTTAAAATAAAGCACATTTAATTCGCTTTGTGCTTTTCTAACTTTTTCAGATTTAGTTTATGTTTAAATAAAAAGCACAACTCATCTCATCCGAAGACATCATACTGATACATAAGAAGGTGAGGTACCGAATAAAAATCTTTTTAATAAGTAATGGATTGCCTTAATGTCTTAATTAACAGCTCATATAAATGATCGACCGCTTTTGAATTAAGCGAGGCTCGACTTCTATATACAGATGCTTCCATGGGTACTAATGGGCCTAGTCCGTGCTCTGCTCCTAAAATTTCTAAATGCTGAGGCGCGCTACATTGTGTGAAAACTGCGACGGCTAAACCACTTTCAACTGCTGCAATTTGCCCGATTAAACTTGAACTATTATAAACAACACGATAACGGCGACCTTGCAATGCAAGCGAATTGATCGCACTTTTTTTAGCTAAACTGGTACTTTCATAAACAGCAATAGGTATCGGATCTTCACGCCATAATTCAAATTGGGGAGAACCTACCCACACCATTGGCTCATGAAACAATAAAGTGCCTTGACGGGGGTTATCCCTTGAAATCAATGCTAAATCAATCTCGCCATTTTCTATACGTGGGATCAATGAAGTCGATTGTTCACAAATAAATTCTATTTCAACACCACTATAACGCGGTGCAAAACGCTTAAGCACAGGCGTTAGATATTTAGCAGCGTAATCATCGGGTACACCAAGTCTAATCCGACCGGTTAACTCTTCTCCATTGAAAGCCATTTGTGTTTCATGGTGTAGATCAAGTATCCGTCTTGCATAACCTAAAAGAAGTTGCCCTTCAGAAGTGAGTTGAATTTGTCTATGCGTTCGAACTAAAAGTTGGCATTTTAAAGCACCTTCCAGTTTTTTTAACTGCATACTGACAGCAGACTGTGAACGGTATAGCTCAGGTGCTGCATTTGAAAGAGAACCTGTATCAACAACTGCGACAAAACATTTTAACCAATCAATCTGTAGATTTTGTAGATTCATGATCACCCCAAATTATTCGATTTTCGAATAGTATATGTAAGAATTATGCGCTTTTCATTCTAACTTTCTAAGTCCATAATTTATTAAGAAAAGAAGGAAATTTCCCCCTAATTTTCATCAGCGATCATTAGGTATATAGCTCACTAGAAAATTTAAAAAGATAAGGAAATTATTTTGTCGAATGTTGACCCAGATATTTACAGTTTAAGTTATTCCCAAGTTTGGTCAGGTTTTAAAAGCCTTCTTCCAATTTCATCTTTCGTAGTAATTTTTGGGGCTGCTTTCGGTTTAGCTGCAACGCAAACAGGACTAGACAATAGCTCTATCATGTTAATGAGTAGCTTTGTTTTTGCAGGAGCATCTCAATTTGCGACTTTAGAACTATGGGGCGCGCAAATATCACTGATTCCCTTAATAGTCACAGTTTTCTTTATCAATGCTCGACATCTTTTAATGGGCGCATCTCTTTATCCTTGGTTACGCCACCTGCCTCCCATCAAACGATACAGTATCTTGCTGGTTATTTCTGATGCCAATTGGGCACTCTCACTACAAGCATTTAATCGTGGTGAATCAGGCATGGGATTATTGTTTGGAGGGGGCATTGCGCTTTGGCTCGCGTGGGTTTTAGGCACAGGACTGGGGTTCTATTTTGGTAATGTCATTCATCATCCAGCATTGCTGGGATTAGATATGGTCATGGCTTGTTTTCTACTGGCGATGGTTGTCGGTGGACAAAAAAATCTCAGAATACTCATCATCTGGACAATCGCAGCCTGTAGCTCATTATTGGCTTATTGGTATTTACCAGAAAATAGTCATGTCGTTGTGGGTGCCTTATTTGGCGGAATTGTCGGAATTTTCTGGAAAGAGAAACAGCTATGAACCTAGAGATTAGCACCACTTATCCATTAATTATTATTTTTATTATGGCCATTGTGACATTAGCCACTCGCTGGGGTGGTGTTTTGATTATGTCTTATGTACCTATTAGCGATCGTGTGCAACGATTCATTAATGCAATGTCGGGATCTGTACTGGTTGCACTTTTGGCTCCTATTGCCGTTGAAGGTGATCATGGCGCTCGTTTGGCGTTACTGACAACATTGATCGTTATGCTACTGCTTAAAAAACCACTATTGGCGATTGCAGCAGGAATATTGGCAGCAGCCTTATTTCGTCAGTATTTTGTATGAAATGATAGGGAGCTCAAAGAAGCTGCCTTTGGCTATATTAAACCTAAACAAAATTGAGCAATCACTACACATTGCGCATAAGCGACATCGGGTTCATTTAGTGAAACTACAGTGTATCGTGATTCTTTTTTTTGAATAGAAGAATCAACCAATTAATAAATTCACTTAGTCTGCGGGGTTGATTATTTCTCGATTCATATAAAATCGACAAAGACATCGGTGCACAGGTAAACGCTGTTAATACTTCAATAAGGTCACCCTTTGCCAATTGTTGTCTAACACCAATTCTCGGAATTTGAATAATCCCTAGTCCATTTAAGCCTGCAGCTAAATAGGCATCCGTTGTGCCGACACTGATTAGACTGGGAGTTGGTACAAGGTAGGTTTGATTATTTTGATTGTATTCAAAAGCATTTTGCGACTGGGTGTCAGCATGCGAATAATCAACAATATAATGATTTTTGAGGTCATCTAATGATGTTGGTATACCGTAATGTTCCGCATAGTTGGGACTAATACAATTAACCATTTCCATAATACCCAAATGGCGTCCTATTAAATTACTGCTTTCAAGCTGACCACCACGGATTACGCAATCTACTCGTTCCTTGATAGGATCAATACGATAATCAACCCCAAGAAGTTTAATCTGTGTTTTTGGATATTGTTGAAACCATGCAGGTAGATGGGGAGCCACCACGCTAGAAAAAAACCGACTAGGCATATCGATGTTAATCACACCACTGAGTTCTTCACTTTGTTGTTGAAATTGATTATCTAAGCCTTCTAACTCATCCAATAATCTTAAGCATTCGACATAATAGCGCTGACCTGCTTCTGAAAGAGAAACGTGTCTTGTATTTCGATAAAGTAAACGAGTTTTTAAATGATCTTCAAGCTTAGTGATTGACATAGAGATTGCTGACTTAGGAATCTTGAGCTGTTCTGAAGCACGGGTAAAGCTACCATTTTGTACAACAGCGATAAAACGTTTCATCGTCTCAATCTTATCCATACATCACTTCCAATTGTTCATTATTTATGAACAGTCTTATCTGATTACTCATATTTATCAAGACAATTAATTCCTGTACTTTAATTTTATCAACAGTTAATCAGCATAATATGAGGTCAGTACATGAATAAAATCGCATTCATCACCGGAGGGAGTCGTGGAATAGGTCGAGATGCAGCGCTTAAACTCGCTGAGCAAAATATTGACATCATTTTGACTTATCATCGCAATGAAAAAGCCGCTCTAGACGTGGTTGAGAAGATTAAAGAAAAAGGTCAAAACGCATTTGCCATTCAATCTGATATTCGAGATATCACATTATTTGATGATTTGGTAAAAAGCTTGAGTTTCGTATTAAAAGAGCAATTTGGTCGTGAAAGTTTTGACTACCTACTCAATAATGCTGGGACAGGTTTACATACGAGTATTGAAGAAACTAGTATTGATGATCTAGATGATATGCTCAATATCCATGTGAAAGGTCCATTTTTTCTCACTCAAAAATTGCTACCACTCATTGAAAATGGCGGTCATATTGTAAATATATCCTCTGGTCTAACACGCTTTTCTATGCCTGGGTCAGCTGCATACGCAATGGCAAAAAGCGCTGTAGAAGTCATGACACGTTATATGGCAAAAGAATTCGCCTCCAAAGGGATTCGTGTCAACACGATTGCGCCCGGAGCTATTGCGACTGATTTTAGAGACGGTGCCGTCCGCAATAGTGAACAAGTTCAGGGGATGATCGCATCTATCACGGCATTAGGCCGTGTTGGTGAAGCTGATGATGTTGGAAAAGCAATCGCTGCGATTTTTAGTGAAGGATTTAACTGGATCACAGGTCAGCGAATAGAAGCCTCTGGTGGTATGCTGTTGTAGTTTTAACTCGCACAGCATTAACATATTGGTGGAGTTATGCAAACTTCATATAACTCTGCCATATCGGAGTTCTAAGCAAATACAAAAAATTAATATTTATTAATTTTACAAATTCTATCTTTTTCAGGTTGACTGTATGTCTGAGCTCCAATCTTTAACGCCTCGTATTTCGGTCGCTCCGATGATGGATTGGACACTATAAATATTATAAATGTTAAATTTCATAAACTTATAAATAAAAATTTAAATTATGGCGTAAATTTCGGGTAATTTTTATATCGAAATAAAAATTACCCCGAGATGGCTTTGTTAAATTTAATACAATTTAAGCGTTTAATTTTCTCCATCAAAATACCAATATACGTCCCCCCAATCAGTTTGTGATAACGTTGGTAAAATTTCACCTTTTGAGAAGTAAGGTCTTGTGCCTGGTTGAGCTGGAGTAGTCCAATAACCAGTTTTTGTACATTTATCCCCACCTTTTACTTTTATTTGAATTACATCATCATTTGTTATAATTACTTTTGCCTGATTGCGAGCCCACTCTACAATATCTTTCGGATAGAATAAGTGCTTATGTAACAAACTATCATCTAAATCAAGTAAATAAACTAGTGCAGCAGCTTCAAATGCCCAATAACCTACATAAGAAGTTTTATTTTCTAAATCTAAATGACCATTATGCCAAATTTCATTTTTATTCATTTGATACCAGTCTGACAGATATTCATCTAGAAGCTCTATTGAATGATCCTTATTGTTCTTTACTAAGACATTTTCAATCACATCACATAACTTGGCATAACCCAAAGTAAATAAGTTCCCTTCGTTGATAGTTGGGTGAGTAGAATCATTAAACTTAAAAAATTTATTAATAATTTCATCTTCGCCTGTATGACTATCACCTTCACCATTAACTAAAGAATGAATTCGAGGAAACAGTTCATTACGGTGCAGTAAATAACCGAGACCTAGTATATTAAGACTCTCATTCTGAGTCGGGATAACCGAAGGTTTTTCTGATTTATGAAAAATAGCTAAAGCTTCAGACTGCTTTTCATAACTTTCTATCAATTTTTCAAATAGAATTTGCAGTTCATTAATGGGTTTTCCTGCTGTATATTCCAAATATAATAAGGCTTGATATATCCATGTAATAGACTGCCATCTTGATGCTTCGCCACAATTATATTCATCATTTTCAAAAGCATCACTTTCTAAATATAAAGTAATCCCTTCTTCATTATATTCTTTTGTCTTTAAATAATATTCCTTGGTTAGAAATTGCTGTCTACGTTGGTCTGTGAAGTCTGACACTATTTAGTCCTCATTTTTAATAAATCAATTTTATTTGGTATGACCATTTTTAATGTTCGCTCGAGTAACTCGATTGTTTAGAGCTTCATCAATCTTTGCAGCCCCCGTACGTTCGATTGATGTCTGGTCAATATCATGATTTATCAGAAACCCAAACTTTAATTGAAGATATTGATTTTCAAACATTACTAATAGATAAAGCTTTTAATGAGGATTGATTAATCCAAGAACCGAACGAGCGAAAAGTAAAGATGGTCATCCCACCAAAATCTAACCGAAAAGTAGTGAGAACATTTGACACCTATATGTATAAATAGTGTCATTTCCATAGAAATTACTTCTGTAAATATAAAAAATTTAAACGTATAGCAATGCGTAGTGGTAAAACAGACACGTATTTTTAAGCCATCATCCAGTTGTGTGCTGGTTTTATTAACTCTCGTAGATTCTCAACAGCCTCTAGTCAACACCAAAATATTTATCACTACCTCTTAGCCAATTCTTTAGACATAATTCTCATACAAGGAATCTCTGTCAACATTATTATCATTTTATCAAAAACCATATTATTCCAAAAATAATGCCCCGTAAGGCATCTTCTTACACTGTTAAATACCAAATCGTTTCACCCCAAGCATTATTAGGAATCTCTGGCATAACTTCACCTTGGTTAAAATGACGCTTTTCCATATTATTCGCTGGACTATACCACTCACCTGATTGTGGACAAATTTGCCCAGCTTCACATCTTAATATTTTAGCATTTGGATTAGTAATATCATTTTCAGACGGTACAAACTCTCGCGCAAATTTAACTAAATCTTTTGGATAGACCAGATGAGTTATTTCACTATCATCCAAATCTAGTAAGTACACATATGCTGCAGCTTCTATTGCCCAATAACCGAAATATAAACCTTCATCCATTTTATGAGTATCATGCCAAGCTGCACTTTCAAAGGCTGGATACCATAATTTCAAATACTCTTGAATATCTTGGATACTTTCTTCTTTGGTATCTCGATATTTGCTAAAAATTAACGATCCATATGGATTATCAAAAAACCATTGATCAACATCATAACGATCATTTAATTCGAATGATAAAAAATCCTCATACAAGGTATCTAATTGATCAGTTTGATCAGTTTGATCAGTTTGATCATGATAAATTTTATCTTGCATTGCAGCAATGCGGGGGAGCAAATCACGTCGATGCAATAAATAACACCAACCAATTAATTGCATACAACGCTCATATTCATCTATAGCGGTAAAGTAAAACGGAGCCCAATCATTATCCTCCTCATCTTTACGCAACGCTAAGGTATATTCCTCGTACTTAACAATGATATCTTCCAGTTGAAGTCTCAAAGCAGAAATATTAAAACCTGCAGTAAAATTTAAACTTAACAAATCGTAAGCATGTAAAGATAAAAAATAATCTAAACGTCTGATATCAGCGTAGCTGCCTTCATACAGCTTTTTGCTATCCTGAATTTCAATAGGTAATTCCTTAAAAAAAGTATTAACTCTATTAAAAATTTCATCTGTCAAGAAAACTTGTCTTCTTTGATTTTGTACTTGCATCCTATTTTTCCTGATTTAATTTAGATATATCAACATTAGGGCTTTTGGAATATTTAGTTTTCAGTTTTGTTTTTATTGTATTCACTATTGTCTTAACTTCAGCTTCATTATACAAAACAGCAGCATGTTTCCGATGTAAACTTTCATTTTCTTGCATTCCAGCCATCAGAACTTTAGCATGATTAATTGAGTCTTTAATTGCAGATGGTACTTGGACCGCTTTTATTGTTTCAATAGATGTATCGGAATACAAAGGGCTATAAACAATATATCTACTATAAACATTCCGACCATTTCTAATAACTTGAGAATAAATTGAATTAGGAACTGATGCTGATATATTTTTTGAAATCCATTCTTCACTCATTTGTACAATTAATTGAGTTTTACTAGTTTTTCCACCAGATGATGGTGTGGAGGTAGTTGAATTATTCTTTCCTGGTTTCCCACCCCCCGCATTTGGTTTTCCGCTAGGTTTACCAGAGCCACCATTTGGTTTTCCCGAACCGGTTGTAGTATCTGCATAAGAGTTTGCACTTGATTAAAATGACGCTTTTCCATATTGTTTGCTGGACTATACCAGTCACCTGATTGTGGGCAAACTTCGCATGAAATACAACGTAAACGACTTAAACCATTTTCAGGATTTCCTTGTTCGTCTAAAGGTGTTTATTGGCTTCTAGCATAATCAACCAATTCTTTTGGATAATAAGGTTTATCTCGATAACTACTGTCATCTATTCGTAAAATAACTGTAACTGCTGCCGCCTCAATTGACCAATAGCCAGGAAATTGACTACTCTTATGACGATCATGATAAGGTTCTCGTTTACTTGCACCATACCATTCATCCATATACTGAGACATTAACTGTGGTCGATCTTCTTCATTGGCTGCAAATACTTTATCTAGTTTTCGATAAGGCAATTGTCTTAAATAAATATTAGAAATATCTCTGTCTGGTAACCAAGGTGAGGCCAACTTATCTAATAGAGCATCCTGTTCATCATTTTCGTAAGCCAAAATATCCATAATTGTCGATAGATGTTCAGGCTGGGCGAATAAGATGGAAAAGCAGACTAATTGCAATGCTTCCCAATATTCATCGGTAGTCAATTCTAAATGAGGAACTAAATGCCCATCACATTCACTACTTTTGTGAAAATCTAAATGAAAAAATTCTGCTTTTTTAAGAGCATAAATAACATTTGGAAAGTATTCAGATAATACTTTTACAGAAACACCAGCTGAATAGCTAAAAAATTCAAGTTCTAAAGAAGCCTCAAAAAAGTGATTAGACGATAAATAAATTGCACCTTTAGGCTTGTCTTTTAAAAAATCTTTGTCATTTAATCTTTCAGCAATTGTTCGGGTTGATGCTAAAGCTTGCTTGATAGTGTATTCATAATCCTTGTACTTTTGATATGGTTCGCGTCTTAATGACTCCCAATCATTTTTGCTTAACAAATCCATACATGACTCTCGATTCAACTAAAAAGTGTCTACAAAATCGGTGGCTATTCAATACCCTCCGATAAGAGTACCTCCCACTGCTATAACCCCCTACAAAAGTTGATCTAGTATCTCACCTTCCCCCATCAAGCTGCCAATTTGCATTGCTTTAATTAAAAAACACCAAATAAACCTATGATTATTTTGTTTTTTTCAATTTATCTATTGTGAATTTAAAATTATATTGATGATGGTCGGAATTAACTTGATATAAAGAAACTTGGCTTTCTTGAAAAACTAACTGTAACATTTCTGCTAATTTAGGCAGTTCGGGATTATTCGGTTTTGCTAAAATAAATCTGCTCCCTCACCATTATCTAAGCCAGAATTAACTTGATATAAAGAAACTTGGCTTTCTTGAAAAACTAACTGTAACATTTCTGCTAATTTAGGCAGTTCGGGATTATTCGGTTTTGCTAAAATAAAATCTGCTCCCTCACCATTATCTAAGCCAATTACATCAAAATTATTGGTCAATATATTTTCTACTACATTTTCATAATAAATTGAGAAAATGGTTTCCATATCCAATTCATCCTCATCCCCGCTAAAGAGTTCCTCATAGCTAGGAGGGTGATCTTCATCATATTTAACTTGAGTATCTTGTTCTTCGAATTCTTTAATATAATTAAAAGCTTTATCTAAAGTCGAATCAATTCCTTTAATTCTACCTTGTGTTATTTTCAAATCTTGAATTCGTTCCGCAATTGTTTCCCAATCTTTGTAGTCAGCACTTGCTATATATTCATTTGCAATTTGATATTCTGATTGCCAAGTCATCAACCACCTAAAAGCTGAAYCCTCTGAACCTACGGCAGGAAAGTCAGATATTTTAAGTTCAGGGAAGGTTTTAATGAATTGTTTCATGACTTCATTTGGCTCTAGCATTTTAGAGTTCTCTTTCTTTGAAATAACCATATCTGTTGTTTGAGCAACTGTATTCTGACTTGATAAAATYACCATCAGCAGAACAACAGTCATACAAGTGTTTAGGAAAGCTTTTGTCATATTCTAAATTATTCAGTATTAAAATTATTTTGAACAGGATATTTTTTCARTAATKCTACATCATCCTCTCTATCCCAACGCTCAAGCCACCAATCACATTGTTCAGGCTGAAAAAAAACKGGCTCCCATTCAGCCAATGAATCCGCATATTGAGTAAGGGGTAACATCTTTTCTCGAATCGGTTTTAATATGTTGTTTAAAGCCTGATAGCCTTGAGGGCGTGATAAGCCTATCCGTGCCAATTGTGGTGACTCATCAGCTTTAAAAAACATCCCTTGATGGGCTCCCATTCAGCCAATGAATCCGCATATTGAGTAAGGGGTAACATCTTTTCTCGAATCGGTTTTAATATGTTGTTTAAAGCCTGATAGCCTTGAGGGCGTGGTAAACCTATCCGTGCCAATTGTGGTGACTCATCAGCTTTAAAAAACATGCCTTGATTAATCGGCTCTAACTGTAATGGCGTATTTGGTTTTTGTTTCTGAATGGCTTGTACTTCATTAAGCTTTTCAAGCCAGGGCTGCCCCAAGTAGACCAACCATGCAGTTGAACGGACACCCTTTTCTAAAGAAGGTTCATCATTTGTCACAGCACTAGTTTGCGCCATATTTTTATCAATATCTAAACCAAGAAAACGATAATTAGCTGCGGTTTCAAATGCCTGCCATGGTACAGCTTGAGTAAAATCTAGAGGTTGTCCCACTCGATAACCACAATAGGCTTGTTCTATTTTTATTTCTCGAACAATTGATTTAAAAAACTCAATACATTGCAAACGTTGATCACTATTATTTGCAAAGTTAAATGGAAAGATAAAATTTACTGTTGAATAGCGTTCATTATTTGCCATTTCTGAACTGAATGTAGTTTTTACACCATATTTTGGTGCAAAACTCATTTTGGGTTGGTCTGAAAAATAATAAATAACAGAATCTTTTTCCTTTTTTATATCTTCTAATAAATTTTCAGGAAAATCTTCTTTACGAAATTTACGTTCACGTTGGTTTTTAACGGATGCTTCTCGCTGAAACTCAACACCAGTCAAAGCAATATAATCTTGTATTTTCTTTACAAACTTTTCCTTAACCTCTAATTGGTCACCATCGTAAAACCAAAAAGACATCATTAAGTTTAAGCGTACTGGTTCAGTTTTCGACTCAATATCAACATAAGGCAAGCCGTAATCTTGTGTCTGTTCAATCTGATCCAACCATGCTTCTGCTTGTTGAAATAACTCACCCATCATCTATTCCTTATTATTTCCAAAGATTTTCTGCATTAGTGACAACAATACCCAAAATTTAACGCATATTATTGTTTTTACTGGTTTTTTACTTGTGGCAAGATAAAACCATCAGGACCATTATGGAAACTATTCATATTGGACTACTTATTTTTTTGGTACACGGCTACACGCACTTTTTTATCTGCGAATACACAAATCTTTGTAAATTTAGTACCATCTCCTAAAAATGGGTGTAATTGTCAGATGTAATTCTTTTAGTACTTTAATGTCTTATTGTAACTAAGAAAAAACCATTCATTTTATGAATGGTTTTCTTTACTAACTTAAAAGCTTACTCATCACCATAAAACTGCCAATAAACATCCCCCCAATCACTCTTAATATTAGGGAATACATCACCTTGTTCAAAATATTGTCGTGAATTCACTTGTGCAACGGTAAACCAATAGCCAGATTGTGGGCATTTTTCGCCTGCTTTAACATTTAGAATTACATCATTATTAGGTGAGTTATTATCTGGGTTTTCAAAAAAAGTCCATGTTTTACCATCAAATTTTATAATAAGTTTTTCAGTTAAAACCCATAAAACTTTACCAATACTTTCTACTTTAATAAATCCACTACTATTAATATCATCCCTAATATTTACTTTAGTAAATTGACCTTCATGATATTTATAAAGATACCGATTGCTTGTTATATAAATTTCATTATTAAAGATGGCTGCATTGTAAAAATCGTCCTCGATACCCATTGAAGTGAGTCGTTTAAATCCTATTTCTATGTTTCCCAACAATAAATTACCATGAGCACCACAAATCAATATATTTTCTTGATCAACAATTAGAATCGAATGTAGGTCAGCAGGGGTGAGTTTTGAAACAAATTTCCAAGATTTTCCATTATAAAAAGCTATTAGCCCTTCATTACCTAATCTTCCAACTGCATACAGTTTATCTATTGAGAAACCATTAACATCAAAAATAGAAATATCAAATACGTCAGGAAAAATATTATGCTTTTCAATTTTATCAAGAAATTCATTATTACCTTCAAAAGAGATATTTATTGTGCTCCATTTCCCATCACATGATTTTGAGTAAACTTGACCTGAACTTCCTCCAGCAACCATGTTATAACCAATAACTCTAATGGAATTCATGTATCCTAAAATACCACTCCAATTACCATTTAAGCCCGCATTAGGGATATATTCTTCATAGCTATCAATACCATCATATTTTTCGACTTCACCATCTTCACCTAAAGCAAATACTAACCTATCATCATTCACATCAGCTTTATCTAATAAACAAACACTATTTACAGTAAATCTTAGATCATGATATGACCATTCTGGAATTCCACTAGTATCTTGTAATATAAACATCCTAGTAAATCCATGCTCTGAATAATCATCCAAACTTGCAGCTGCATAGAAAATATCTTCTGAAATAGCACAGCCTATTTGGTATGTAATATCTGAAATTTCGGTCATAATTTTTTATTCCTAGGCTGACTATTTGTTGGAGGAGTGTAATCTTTTCCTACACTATTTTCATTTACAACAGCTTTTCCACTTGGGTCTGCTCTCACTAAAAAATCTGGTCCCATACCTTTTAATTGATGATAAGATCTTAATTGAGCCAATAAATTCGCTTTAGTACATTTTTTAATTATTGTGGATACTGATAATGCACCTAAAGATTCTACTTCAAAAAGAGTTGTTGTAAATGTAGGATCTCCGTTTAACCCTAAGAGTTTTTCACGTTGATCATAATATTGATGAATTTTATTATGCTCTGAATTTCTTCCACCTTTAGATGCACAAATTACTAAACCTTCATTTTCTGTTATGGCATTTGCAATCGGTTTTCGGTTTATTGTTCTTTGTCCTAATCTGAAGCATCTATCAGGTACAACATGATGTCCCGTTTTACCTAACGGTTTACACGTATCTGGTTTATAAGGTCTCAATATACATGGATCATCAAGATCTTTATCTTTTGGTGGTTTTCCTTCATCAGGGGTATGTTGTTTTTGCTGATTGGTTGTATTTGTCGTTTTTCCAGATTGAATATTAGTTTCATATCGGTTTGTTGGGGCATTGTGCCCATGCCCACCTGCCGTCGCCAATTGTGGCTGTGGCAATAAATCCTGAACTCTCTTTTGTATATCTTCACAAAATTCATCTATGTATTTCTTTATAGCATTTTTTACATTAGTTATTCCTTGTTTTAACTTTTCCAACATCCTTTTGAGTGAGCCACCAACTAAATTCAAGAATCTATTAATTCCTTCTACTATTCGATCAATACATTTTTTGAGAGCATTAAGAGCTGTTTCTCCCATCTTTTTCCAAGGTTTTGATCTTAGCCAAGTTTCAGGAGCTTTATTCCAAGGACTTTTAATTTTCAAGGCACTAAAAGCACTTTCAAAAGTCTCAAAAAGAGTAATAAGGCTTTTTTTTGTTACTCCTTTTAATTTTACAGCTTTAACAATGGTTTTCATCGCAGAACCAATTTCAGGAATTACACCAAAAGCTGTTAGAGACAAAGCCATGTAATTTTCTTGTGTCTTACCATTTTCTTCAGACAAAGCTATAAGATTTGCGATTAAGTCTCTAATATCACATGCTTGATCCACTAAAGGGATCATACTGACTAAGCCGCCAACGATAATCTGTGACATGGTCGGATTTTTATTAAAATCGCCTTTAAGCATCCCCCAAATCCAGCTACTACTTTCTTTCAAAGCTACGACTGTATTATGATTTGTCACACCTTCATTGATAGCTGCCTGCCCTTGATAAAAAAATATTTGTCTCCACCAAGGCATATTAGGATCTGGTTTACTTGTATCATATTCACGATAAGTTAGGTAATTCTCTGGATTATCCTGAATATATTTTGCTAGTTTGTCTGCACCATACCAAAACTGTTGTTGAATATTAGTAGATCGTTCAGCAATTTTTTTCCAAAATGCTTGGTTTTGAGGGTTATTAGAAGACATATTATTCTCTATTTTTCTTTTTCATCTGATGATGTTAGTTCATCTTTAAGAAACCAATCATCAATTTCATGTGGCTGATAATCAGCTTTACTTTGATCTTCGCCATATTGAATTTTAGCTTTACCAGCGGGTACAGCTTTTACTACAGCTTTTCCTTTTTCATCTAACTTACCTTTTCTTTTACTACCATCAGAAAGTAGTATCTCAAAATCTGCTCCTTTTACTGGTGAACCATCACTATGTAAATATTCTAAAACTAAGTCATCATGTTTCAAGTCAGTGATAGGTAAATGCGGTAACACATAATTGGCTTTCGCACCACCCACTAACTTATGCTGCCCAGCCTTACTCTCAAACAAACCACCAGTCGTTGCAAACACGCCTGAACCATTGATCTTTAATTCTGAGGTATCTGCAACTAATCTAATCTCTTTAGGACTCGTAATATAGATTGTATCTTCAGTTGAAATGATTTGAATGCCTTTACGTGCGATTAAATCTGCACCATCTCCCTGCGCCTGTATCTCTACTTTGCCTTTTCCTGCAAAAAGCCTCGCACCTTCCTGTACTGCAAATAAACTGATTTTACTTTGTGCATGAGCTACCAAGTTCTTTTGGGTACTTAGGTTAATACTATCGCCTGCGCTATGGCTGATTTGTCCATCTGCTGAAAGGTGAACATCTTCATTCGTACTCAGTGCAATAGAATTTGGTGAAGTCAAAATCATTAAAGCTTGTTTAAATGCTTTTGCCTTAGCTTCACTTTCTTGTTCGATTTGCTCAATAAACTGTTTTAGACCATCTAGCATTTCTAAAGGGTCAGTCTGTTGATTCTTGGCAACTTCACTTAAAGCTTTTGAATTACTCAAACTCGATTCAAGTTGGGATTTTGTTTCAGAGGCATCAAGATGATCGCCACTTGCTGAATCTTGAGGATAGGTAGAAAGCAATAGGCCTTGTTTGGCTCTGAGTGCTCCCCACTGATCGGTACGCAATTCAAAGCCTTCACCTCGTCCTTCACTGGTATCAGTTTCTTTAGGATGACTGAGATTACCTAAGTTGAGTTGGCTTGCCGCATGACTACTGTGTAACTGACTACTGATCTGATTGGTCGTATCATCAAACCTGATGATTATAGCCACTGCCTTGATATTCCTTACTTTTGATTCCTGCAAGTTTTTTGGTATCAGGCAGTTTGCCTTTATCATCAAACTTGGTCGGGCTTCTTTGTGCTTCATGGATACGTCCTACGACAAATGGTCTGTCAAGGTTGCCATCAAAGAAGTCAATTACGACAATCTCACCAATACGGGGTAAGAATCGCGCACCATAGCCTTCACCTGCCCACGGGGTCAATACATCGACCCAAGCCGAGTCGGTATCATTGTCATTAGAACCAGCACCACCATCATGGATGTTGTCTTCATTACGGGTGAATAGGAAACGTACTTTTATACGCCCCCATTCATCGACATGAATTTCTTCTCCGCTTGGTCCCACCACTTTGGCCCGTTGTGGGGATGCAATCGGTCGGTGTTGAAGTGGGTCATACTCTGGGACAATCGCAATATTACGCCGTTGTAGCACTAACTCATTGGCTTGACGTTCATCACTATTGTTGGTGGTGATATTGGTCGTTTGCCAATTGCTTTGCTTAAGTAAAGTTTCAACTTGGTTGGTCAGGTCTTTTGGTAAATTATTCTGGTTATAGAAGGTCTTAGATATGATCAAGAATTGTTTATCTGAAGAATCTTTTAGATCGATTGTCGGGTGTTCATTCAGCTCAAAAAAATACCCAACATGTGCATCTCGTACAGTTGAGGTAGCTGTAAATTGTTTGGCTTGTGAATCATAGTAGTTACTGAGGTTTTGGTTAAACTTTTCAATCTGGCTGTTGCCTGATTTGGTTGCACCATCTTCACCATTTAAGTCTTGTATCCATGCAGGGCTAAAGTGCTTAGTTACTGAGGTTTTGGTTAAACTTTTCAATCTGGCTGTTGCCTGATTTGGTTGCACCATCTTCACCATTTAAGTCTTGTATCCATGCAGGGCTAAAGTGCCATGCTTGTTCTAACCCTAAACTCGCTGAATCTTGATTGTCTGAATGTCGATGTTTAGTTAAAACTGAGCCTGCACCTTCTTCTGTTTCCAGTGCATCAGCTTGCCAACGTTGGATATGCACTGCTGTGGGTTGAATGGCACGTAATCCTGTAAACGAAATTATAGAATCTTGCTTTTCTACAGCGGAACTCCGATGAAAACGGATGCTACGTCGATCAAGTGATTTAAATTGATTATTGTCATCGATTAAACGTAGCTTTTGTGGTTGAATTTGTTCTGCAAAGTTGGAAACTGTAAGTTGTGCTTCGTCGATGAGCCAGCTAATACCTTCCGAGGCGAGGAGCCTTTGAACAAATTCCCAATCTAATTCATTATGTTGCATAATGAATGGTCTTACATCATAGTCTTTGGTTAAACCACTTTTATCCAGTGTTAGACTTGAAGCAAACAATGGACTACGTTGCTGCCACTCGGAAAAAATACTCTGAACCACGTCAACGGCAGATTTCGCCATGAAGACACGACTATTTCTACGCTGTTTCCAAAGTGCAGTGGGATCTTCTACTGTTAGGCGATAAATCGTAAGTGAGCCATCGCTTGCACCAATATCAGCCTTCGTTACAATCCCTGAAATTCGATTGAGTTCAGATTTATCGTTGACGATATCAACGGCTACTTGACTCCCAATAAATTGTTTTAATGGAATTTGGGCATTGGTTGAAAGACAAATGAGTTCTAGATGTACACCCTCATTGAGTTCATGAGTTCCATCTACACGTTGAAGGAAGACTTGATCATTTAATACCGAATTTGAAAATAGGGCATGGATCGCACGCTTTTGAGCTGTCAATCCCAGCTGCTCCAAGGCAGCGTAAATATTGTTAGACATAGTTTATTATTTGATTTTAGATTGTGATCCATTCTACTAAACAACTTAATAATCTGTCTATACAGAACTGTCTATAGTTATTTTTTAAACGACAATTTATGTCTCATTTTGTTTCAGCTTTTTAAGCACTCTTAAAGCATGCCTTACTTGTCCTTGAGTCATTTGATATTTGTTTTGTAACTCGACATAGCTTAGCTGTTCCAAATCTGCTTGATGCGCTCTAACCCAAACAATAGCTAAATGTTTTTTGGGAATATTGAGTAGCTTTTTTAAATCTATCCTTGCCCATTTGATTTGTGATTGTGTGAGATTAAAATTTTGAGCAATCTCCTTAATAGTCAAATCATGACTTAATAAAGCGTGTTGATTGTCTAATAACCATTGTTTTCTCTCTGCACTTTTTTGTTTTAATTTTTCGGCTGTTGTCGGTAAATTTTGCTCCATACACATTTGTTTATGAACTCTTGTTGCATAATAACCATTGTTTTCTCTCTGCACTTTTTTGTTTTAATTTTTCGGCTGTTGTCGGTAAATTTTGCTCCATACACATTTGTTTATGAACTCTTGTTGCAGTAGAGACAGCAATATCCATCGCCTCAACCTAATCAATAATTTTATTACATGAAATAATAATGTCTTTATGTGCTAAAACTTTTGCTTGAATTTCGTCTTCAACTTTTCTTGCTCGTTTTCGAGTCCTGATAACGCCAACCTTATGGACTAGATAGCGAATATATCGACCAATGTCACCCTGATTTAATTGATATTTTTCGAACAATACATCGCAACGCTCATAGAGTATTTCGTCCTGATGTTCAATGACCCATGCATAATCAGATAGTTTCCTTCTTATATTAAGACGTTTTCTAAAACGAAGTAACACATCTTTAGAAAATCCAAGCTGTTCAGCTAAAATGGACAATTCCACTGAATGATTTTGTTTAATAAATTCAGCCAGCTCATGCGTCAGGATAATTTCACCATTAAACGAAACTTAATATGTGTTAAGTCAAAAGAATGATTAAAAATATTAATGGTTTCATGAACTGCACTTGAGTGCATATGCTTTTGTAGAAGATCATCTAAATCAAAACTATCAATTCCATCAATAACAGTAATATTTGGTGCACCACCTTGGCGTACAAAATACCAAAGAACGTGTTCTAAAAGTTGATTAGCAATCGAGAGCCCTTTTGTTGATAATTTTTCTCTATAACTTTTTTCAAAGCCAATCAGCCTAATAGTGGTTCCTGATTCTTTAACGTCACTATTAACTAACTGTTCCTTATGGACAGCCAATGTATCATTAAAATTAAAAGTCCTTTTATTTAGGCAACCTTCAACACTTGCAAAATGACTTTCAATTTCAACTCTATCAAAAACCTTCAAGCACATTAGTCGCCCTACACCGCGACAGCCTTTTCAATTTTATGTTCAGAATCAAGTATTTTAAATGATTTAAAATTCTCATCGTTAAATCCACAACCATTATCAATAATTGTAAAACCAACGATTGGAGGCAACTCTTTAGATTCCAAATCCAGAGTAGATTGCTTATCCCTATCAATTTGAAGAATAATTTTTCCAGTATTCCCTTCCCCTTTTTCCTCAATAGATTGTATAGAATTAACAACCGCTTCAAAAACAGGCATTAAACCATGGGTTTTAGGTAGGATCGTATTTCGAAGACGCCCCTTCAAGTTTGTTTGTAAGCTCACAACTCCCTCCTAGCCCCAAAAACCCATATAATCCATCTACTTAACATATAGAATTTATGCTTAAGAGAAAACCTCTTAAGCATTTCAATTTATACATTTACTTTAAAACGCAAATAGTCATCCAATCTTTTGTTTTCAGTAACCTCATTATGTGGAATCAATAAATAATGCCAAGGTTTAGTCGACACTGTCGAGGCATTTTTGCACCACTCACTTCCAGCTTGAGCCTTGATAATCACTTCTTCCGAAGTCATTTCATTTTCTGCTTTTGTTTCAGCAAGTAAATAATACTTATCCGTCTCAACTACAAAGTCTGGAATATATTCAGGCTGTGCACCTTGAAAATTATAATAAATTTGGAATTGCCCTTTAGCAGGCTTAAACCATTTATTACTATCTCTTTCCAAAATAATTGCAAAGCGTCTTTCTGTATCTGAATCAAACTTTTGAAAGACCATAAGACATTTTGCGAAACCTGTAAAAAGTAACTTTTTAATCGATATTCCTTTAGAAGGTGTCACGCGAATGGACTGAGGTGGAATTTCCTTTACTGCCGTAAAACTTGGCTGTTTTAGCTCAACAAAACTGCGGTTAATTACAACATTATAGTTTGATGCATTTTCCCAATGATGCTCTTGCATTTGACCATGAATATTATTGGCTATCGTTTGATAATTCTGTTCAACAACCTGTATTACCTCATCATCAGTTAAGTAGGTTTTAAAATAATCTACCATTTGATTCGATAAGTCATACAACAATTCTGCCTGAGTAAAGTAATCAATATCATCAAAATCGATTAATGCATAAACGATACGATCTTGAGGACTCTTTTCATTTAAAGCTTCATCAGCCTTAATACTGAAAATCTGATTATTACTTAAGTTTTGACCAATTAACTCACGATCTTGTGGTTGTAGATGCAGCCCTTGTATATCAAGGTTAAATGAATTAAATCCTGTTGTTACATCATCAGAAGGAGTTACTGAAATACGTGGAATATCAATTGTATTTTGGATATGTACCTCTGTAACCTGCTGAACAATTTTTAGAACTTCTTCTTCCGATGGAATTTTTTTGCTACTCTGTTCTTCGCCAAAATCTAATTCCTGCACTATATCCGAAACATTATCTTGTATCGCCTTAAGTACATTTGCAGTCATTTGAGCTTGAACTTCTTGACGAGTTAAATCTTCACTATGTTTTACTGTTTCAGTATTTTTTGCTTGTGCTTGAATCTCTTTCTTCACTTGCTGAATTGCCTGAATTACATTTGGATCAGTTAAATCCAAATCAACTTTAAGCTTTGTCTCATTTGCCTTTTCATCTTTCAGCTCAACCTGATCTTGAATAGTGACGGTTTCTTGAGTATCCGTTTGCTGACTGTGCCCAGTACCTAACAGCACATCTAAACGAGATGTACTTGTTACACTGATGACTTCTTGCTCTTCATTTTCAGGTTCAAGAATATAAGTTTTTAATTTAAGAATGGAATCTTCTCGATTCGCCTCATCTACAATATCTTGGAATCGATCATGTGCCACAATACTTAGGCGATCCACTTCTTCTACACCTGTACGCTTTCCATAAGGCAAACGCAAACCACGACCAATAGACTGTTCTACTAAAGTACGAGCATTTGCAGCACGTAAAGGGATGATCGTATAAAGGTTTGTTACGTCCCACCCTTCTTTTAGCATGTTTACATGAATGACGATTTCTGTTGGTTCATTTGGATCTTCGACTGACAATAATCGTTGTGTGATTTCTTCTTCTTTCGTACTACTATCAACTTGAATTACTTTATATTTGTATTGACCTTTAAAGAATTCATCAGATTCAATATTCTCTTTTAATTGAGCCGCATGTGTCGTGTCACGTGCAATAATGAGCACAAATGGCTTGACTCTTTGTTGACCTGTATTTTGCGCATAGTTAATTAAATGCACCTTGGTCATTTCATGTAAGCGAATACCATCTTTAAGCTTAATTTCTTCTATCTGCTCTGTGCTTAAGCCTCTTGGATCAAAGTTACGCTGAGTCACTACTGCTGGCTCTTTCACAAAGCCATCTTCCATTGCTCGTGCTAATGGGTAATCCATCACTACATTTTTAAATGCAACAGGACCTCTATTCGTTTCTACAAATGGTGTTGCTGTTACTTCCAATCCCATTAATGGATTAAGCTCATTAATCGCTTTAATCCCTGCACTCGCACGGTAACGATGAGACTCATCCATTAATAGTACAAGGTCATCTAAAACAGCTAAATGATTAAAATAGCTTTCACCTAATACTTCACGCATACGCTTAATACGTGGTTCTTTACCACCACGAACTTCGCTATTAATTTTTGAGATGTTAAACACATTAATACGTATTTGACCTAATAAGCTTGCAGTTGCAGTATCACGGCTATCGTAGTTATCGCCTGTGATAATCATTGGTGACTGAAAGTTAAATTGAGCTAAATTTGCAAAAACATATTTGGGTGTATTTGGGGTAAAGTCGGTAATTAACTTTTCATAAATTGTTAAGTTCGGTGCTAAAACAAAAAAATTATTGATACCATATGCCAAATGCAAATAAGCAATAAAAGCACCCATCAAACGGGTTTTACCAACACCTGTCGCTAAGCTAAAACAAATACTTGGAAAGTCTCTTTCAAAGTCAGCTAACGTTGGAAATACTGTTTGTAACTTTGCCAATGTTTGCTCATTAACTTCAGTATCTCGTCCTCGCTTTGTTAGTAATTCTTTGGCATTTTGAATTGCCAGATCGAGTTTCTCTAAGCTTTCTGCTTGTGGTGCACGCAAAGACAAGCGTGCTTTTAAGTCTTTAACAACTTGGGCAACAGGGTTACGCTGTGAATGTTGAAATGATGCTGTCATGTTTGATCCCCAAATAAGTCACCCGTTACCTGACTTTGTTCTTGCGTATTTTTAACTTTCTTCACTTTTGTCTTTTCTTCAATATCAGGCTCTGACATCGGTAGATTTTGAACATTCAAACTGTAATCATCATGCCCCCACTCACACGCCTTAATGATACTGTTTGGAATTTTCTTTAAAGTCAGATTGATAAAACGATCGATATTTTTAGAACGCCATGCACTTGCAACAATCAGCAAAGTACGTCCTTCTCCAACTTCCTCAGAAATCGCTTGTAACTGTTGATCAGTCAATGTCTGTGTTGTGACATAAATAAAATCAGTTTCACTGCCTTTACCATGATTCCAGTACTCAGTTTCTGATGGCGTATAGGTATAACCTTCTAGCTTACACATTGCTTCAACAAGCATTTCCTGATTATATTCAGGATTGATGACCCAATTATCCCATTGATCTTTTTTCATCAAACTTGGTGCGAGCTTGTAATAACGGAAACCACCACCACCTTGCCAATTTAGGTTTTCGGATACCCCACTATGATCACTTCCATCAACCACCCATTTAAGTCTTGGAATAATATGACTATGGATATGCTCTCCTAATTCCACCATAATCCAACGACGCCCCATTTTATGGGCTACAGCTCCAGTAGTACCTGACCCTCCAAAAGAATCTAGAACTAAATCTCTTGGCTCAGTAGCCATATCTAAGACTCTTTTAATTAAAGCCTCAGGTTTTTTACCATTTTTAAAATCTACAGCTCCTTCGGGTCCAATCCCATTCCATGAGATATCTGTCCAAATATCTGTAATTAATTCTGCTGGAGTCATAATCCCATCTATTTCTACAAGACGTTTCTCATAAAAAACTAGTTGGCGACCATTAGCAATATAGAAATCTGGTACATCTTCATGAGGATGCACAAATACTTGTTCACGAACTAGTTTTGATTTATTAATAGTTTCTTTTCTTTTAATTGCTGCACCACCACCTATAGCGACTAATTGAAATATCCTATCTGCATTGTTTAATGCAAACTCAGCAACCTCATCTTCAAAATATTCTTTATACTTTTTCTTTGCATCACTAACTTTATCAAAACCTAAATGTTTTGCGGTAGCTTCAGCTATTCCGATCCACGTCCATTTTGAATAATGCTCTTGTTTATTAATTAAATATTTATTGTACCCACTATCATAGCCTTTAGGTATAAAAATCTTTTTTAAAGGTTTATAAATTTTATCTTTAGCGTACATCAATATGAAGTTAGCAGTAGAGAAAACTGTAGCCCCTGTAGCTTTAAATCCTGAAGGATCATTCGTTGTCAATGAAATAGTATTTAAATAATTATTACGGCCAAAAATTTCATCGAGCAATACTTTGCAATATGCAACTTCAGAATCATCAAGATGTACAGCTAACACACCATCTTCACGCAATAAATTTTTAAAAATTTCAAACCTATCACGCATTAAACTTAACCAAATTGAGTGTTCAACTCCATCATCATAGTACTCAAATGCCGAACCAGTATTAAATGGTGGATCAATATAAATACATTTTACTTTACCTGCATATTCACGTTCTAACGCTTTGAGTGCGAGTAAGTTATCTCCAAAAATTAATTTATTATCAAAGATATCATCTTCTGAAACTTTATTCGTTGCATGATAAGATTTTAAAGGATCTTCCAGTAAAATTCTCGGCTCTAGGCGTGGTCGCTTATCTTTACCAATCCAAGTTAATTCAAGTTTTGTTTTTGACATCATAAATCTCTTAAATTTTCTAAACGATCCAACCAATGATTAAAATGCAGACATTGCCTACGCATTTCATCTAAACCTATCTCCATCGCAATAATTGTACCTTGTACAACTTTTTTATAATCAGGAATTAAACCTAAAATACGTTTAGATGGTGCTGTCTGTGGACTATTATTAATTTCTTCGGGTGAAGAGTAGCTTTCTTTGATTTGATGCAAACTATCTATAATTGATGCGTCATCAACCCACCATTCAAACTTGTCAGGATCAACAAATAGTAAAGCTTCAAATTCATGCAGCATAATGTAGGGCAAAAAGTTTTGTTCACTGATATCCTGCTGTAAAGCATTCTCCAAAAAATCCACTTTATCGTGACAATCATTTAAAGAACTATAACCAGAACTACTTTTCATTGGAAAATCATTAGGTAAAGCATATAAATCAAAAAAGGTGGTTACCCATGCATTTCTATCTTGTTTACAAAGCTTCAGTATTTGAGGTTTTATTTTGGCGTAACTGGTTATCCCCCCCTTACAACTTTTACTTGTAGATACAATAATTGGCTGAATAAAAATACCTAACTGAGCATAGAAAGGAACCATTGCTTCATCAACAAAAGACTCTTCTGTTTGTCCTTCGACCAAAATATAGATACGCTTCATCGGTTAGGTCTCCCCCCAATGATATTTTTCTTCCACAGTTCACCAAGAGAATACTCATCAAGCCATTCAGATAGTTTTTCCGAATCCAGTCTTGTAAAAATCGAGTCTCCTTTAATCTTATCGACAACAATCAGATCCTCTAATGTAAATTCATTGAGTAGCTCAACGGACTGTGTTGAAATGATAATTTGATGATCTATAGCTGTAGACTTTATGAGGTTAGCTAAAACCTTGATTGCATATGGATGTAAACCAAGTTCAGGCTCATCAATTAATATTGTTGCTGGCATAAATTTATCAGGTAACAGTAATACTGTAACCAAACAGATAAAACGCAGAGTACCATCTGATAATGCGCTAGCATTAAAAGGTTCATCTTGCCCAGCTTCAATCCATTCCAGTTGAATTTTTTCAGGATTGGCAACTGTAGGACGTAAATGAAAATCACCGAAAAATGGAGCAACTAAACGAATTGTTTTTACAATACGTTTGTAGTTTGACTCATATTGTTGCTTCAACCGATACAAAAATGCAGCCAAGTTTTTCCCATCTTGTCTTAAATATTCATTATCACCGATATTATGAATTTGCTTCACTGTGGCAGTCGAGCTCGTATCATGAAAGTGATACAACGTCCAACTCATAATTGCTGGAACTACATAATTATAAATATTTGTCTTGTTTTTTTGCTCTGCAATATAACTCTCGAAATGCCCGCCTCTAGCTCTCCAATCACCATGAACATTCCACCACAATGCTTCTCGCTCAAACATCATTCGATTATCTTGAGTAGGAATTAAGCTAAATTTATACCCATTATTACCAAAATAAAGTTCAGCTTTAAGCCGTTCTGTTTTTTTCCGCCCAAAATGTAATACTGAGTCTGGTCCACCAGACTCTCCAACTGCCAATTGCAGTTGCTCATCAACAATTTTACCTATTAGCTTAAAAAAGCTAATCAAGTTAGATTTACCAGCACCATTCGCACCTATCAATACATTTAATGTATTTAGCTCTAAATCACACTTTTCTATGGATTTATAACCTTCAATAACGATACGTGAAATCTGCTTATCACGAATATCCTCAACCATATGTCATCTTCAAAATTTTATAATGCCTATTTTAATTGCCATTCAATCATAAATAACTTCTTTATCGCAATTTTTTGTTCAAGCTGCCCCTCTAATTGACCAATCAACTCATTACATTGCATATCAATTTCATCTTGTCGATCAAATAACTCACGACGCAACTTCGTGCGCTTCATCTCTAATTCACGCTGTGTCTTTTGCCAATTCAACTTATCTTGTAATGAAGCTGCTATGGTCGCAGATTTTCTTGCTTCTTTAATTGCTTTATCAATTTCCTTAATCTCAACCTCAAGACCATTTTTTAAATCATCAGCCCAGCCATCAAGTTTGATAATTTCCTGATCAAAAAATCCAAGGTTTCGAACATTGACTTCCTCAAGAATCCTATTCTTACGATTTTCTTGCTCTAAACATATCTTCTCAGGCAATACAATTTGAGTAATATCAGCTTGAGATTTCATAGGCAATTTTAAAAGCTTCTCAGGATCATCATCCGCCAAAAATTCACCTGAATTAGTTATTGCACTCAAAACAAGATGTTGCTCAAGACGACCAAGACTAGAAACTTCTAACAATTCAGCAATTAAAAAACCTGAATTACCGATGAATGGCTTTAAACTAGATACCTGTAAACCATAAGCATCATAATCAAATACCAATTTTGCAGGCTTGAGTATTTGTGCCTTGAATCGATCCAATAAGGCTTGAACAAAAGGATGATTTAAACGTATGACATGTTCATGTGTATTTGTTTTGGCTAGATCATAGCGGCCTTTATTGAATGATGTTCCATCAATCGTAATTGCATCATTTAATTGGAAACCATTTTCATCAAATACGACATTTGCCTTATGACTGCTAAATTCATCATTGAGCAATGCCAATAAATATTGCTCATAAGTCTGTCGAATTTGAACAGCATCAGACTTAATACGATAAAGAACATTTTCATCAAAATGATTCATCAGCAAATTACGAGTATTTAGCATTGCTTCATTAATTTCAGCTGAAAGCTCATTCTGTAAACTTTCAAAGCTTTGCGCTATTTCCTCAGGATCACGACACTCCTGATAAATTTCTGCGATTCTTTTTTCAAAATCCATACCAGAACCAATTGTTCCTAGAATTTCATCACTTGCACCAAAGACCCCATCAAAGAGTTGGAACTTTTCAGAGAGTAAATCATAAACACGAGAATCAGCTTCATTACTTCGATCAACAAAATTTACAACTACGACATCATGCTTTTGCCCATAACGATGACAACGTCCAATACGTTGCTCAATACGCTGTGGATTCCATGGCAAATCATAGTTAATAATCAAAGAACAAAACTGCAAGTTAATCCCTTCCGCACCAGCCTCCGTCGCAATCATGACAGAACCTTGCTCTTTAAAGTAATCAACTAATGCTGCACGTGTATCTGCTGACTTTGCACCTGTAACACGATCCGTCCCTTTATATCGCTCAATCCATTCCTTATAGATTTTCTTCGCTTTATCATCATTATTGGTGCCGTTAAATAAAACCAAACCATCAAAATAAGATGTACCTTTCAGCAATTCAGTTAAATATTCTTGAGTCCGTTTCGATTCAGTAAAAATAATGGCTTTTCTTTCTGCACCTAACTCTTGCAAAGCCTCAAATGCTGTTTCTAATGCTGTAAGTAAAGCTTGCCCTTTGGACTGCTGTTTAATGTTTATAGCTAAAGATTGAAATTCTTTAAGCTCAGCAATTTCCAACTCAATAGCTTGCTTTTCTTGCGCTGATAAAATTTCATCTTCTTCAAGAAGCTCTTCATAGTCATCTCCAGACTCTGTTAAAGCTTCGTAGTCATCATCTAACTCATCCAAAATATTAGAATCTTGATCAAGCAATTTCTTTTCTAGACGAGTAGTCATTGTGGCTAAAGCACCAGCAATCGCCTGAGTTGATGAAGCCAGTAACTTCCACAACACAAGAGAAATCAACTGTCTTTGCCCAACTGGTAAAGCTTGCAAATTAGGGCGACGTAAATAGTCAGCTACCAATTCTCTTAATTGTTGTTCGTCTTTAGATGGTGTAAAGTCCTGAACAATTGCACGACGTGCCGTATATGAAACAAAAGGCTGTACCTGTTGTCTTAGAGTTCGTTTACATACCGTTGCTAATCTTGCTCGAAGTTGTGGAAGTGTTACTTCCTTATCCCCTGTAATAAATTGACTTTTAAAGCTTTCTAAATCTCCAAAGACTCGCTCATCTAAAATACTCACCAAACCATAAAGCTCTAATAAAGAGTTTTGTAATGGGGTTGCAGTTAATAGTACTTTGTTGTGCACATGAGCTAGGGATTGTTTGATTAAATTTGCTGTTACATTCTGTTTTTTATAAACATTTCTCAGTCGATGTGCTTCATCGATTACGACTAAATCCCAAGCAATGTTCTTTAAGTCATTTGCTTTTGATTTCGCAAACTGATAAGAACAGATAATAATTTCATCTTGAATAAAAGGCTTTGTGTTACCCTCTTTTTTTAGTTGGTTATAAATTTTCGCTTCAAAAATAACAGCCTTCAAGCCAAACTTGTCATAAAGCTCCTGATACCACTGCTTTCTAAGATTCGCTGGCGTAATGATTAAAATGCGCTTTTTTCTCTCTGCCCAAGTTTGAGCAATCACTAAACCTGCTTCTATCGTTTTACCTAAGCCCACCTCATCTGCAAGTAGTACGCCCTGAGATAATGGATTTTTAAAAGCGAACAATGCTGCGTCAACTTGATGTGGATTCAAATCAACTTGTGAATCAATCAATGTAGATGCTAAAGAGTCAATTGAGTTATCAGCAGATTTTTTAGTCAGCAACCATGATAAATATTGTTTTTGTTGATTAGAAAGTATGGCTGACATAACTAAATATTTTATAAGTAAGTAATGATAAATATCATAACATTAAAAAAAGTTTTTTCCTTTTCAAACTTATCTACTTGATAAAATACAAAAAAATAAGGGGGTAAATCCCCCCATGATCATCAAGATCCTAGTTTCATCTTCAAGAAAAACAAAGATAAATATTGCTATTAATTCACTGCCCTCACACTTCCTTGCAATCCCTTCTGCATATCCTGCACAAACCCCTCACCCTGATTCGGCTTAGGCTTTGTCTTAGTTCGAGCTGTAGTTTCAGATTGTGCTTTTTCTACTTCAGTATCTTGATTTTCATCATTATAAAACTCCTCCACCAAATCCAATCCCTCTTCAGCATTCACTTCAAACCGCGCATTACTAAAGCATTGCCTAGCCATCTGATCTAAAGCCACTTGATTAAATCCAGTTGCTTTACTCTGCTGATCAATTTCTTTAGCTGTTTGAATGGCTTGTTGAAGATTGACATCATCCCTAAGTGTTAAATCTACGTAGTACACAGGTGTTCGATAACTTTGAGTTGTGCTCTTGCCTCTGAGCATGAGTTGTAGTGGCAAACATGAAAGTAAGCCATTGGATGCTGCATGGTAATAAGACAAGCGTGCTGCCAAGGTTCGAATGCTGTTAAAGCCAGTCGTTCTAAAAATAAAAGTACCCAATTCATCCGATTCATCCAAATTGACATGCAATCTACCAAAAGGCTTACAGTTCCCTCCTGGTGCCAATGGGCATAAATCTGGTGATGGACATGGATGACGTTCAATGCCTTGACTAGTTTGCCTTTGGCAAGTCTCACCGTTGCCAATACACACAGGTCGCCCTGTTTGTCGATCAAATAAGGTGTACTCAGCTCGAAGGTTAAGTTCGGGATCATTAAAGATCATACGCACTGGAATGATTCTGAGTTTTTGATTCGGTACTTTGGCTCGAAGTTGTTCATCAAGCGGATGTTTGACCCATCCATCTTTGCCTTGAATTTGACTAGTAATGGTAAATTGATCATCCTTTTCAGGCAGCCGTTTTCCATTCTTTTCAACGACTTTACCGATACTGATTCTGCCGAGTATGGGTGGTGTGATGGCTAAACCTTTAATCATGGTATTTTCCTCTTTGCTTTAGTTGTTTGGTTAAAAATGGAATCAACTTAAAAAATCCCATACGCTCAGGTATGGGATGTTTAACTGGAGTCTTCTGTTTTGCTTAGGCTAATTGCCTTTCAATCATCATCTGTATAGATGTTGAAACGCCGTGAACCCTGCTTGCTTTGTGGAAATTGGTTTAAGTATTCTGGATATGCTTTGAGTAAAGCCTTACTGTCTAAGCTGATGGAGTCCTTGGACTTTTTCCAAGTAACAGAACCTATTTGAAAGGTCGCTCGTTCAGCCTGTTGCATCTTGGCTTGCAGTTGATGTTTAAGTAGGTCAAATTGCTCTTGATGTCTTTCGATTTGGTGACGTGACTTAATCAATTGTTCAAATTGTTGATTGGCTTGCGTATCTTCGGATAAATCTGTGGTACTCAGTGGAATATGTTCTGGATAAAGTAGCTGTAAGGCTTTGGCTGCTGATTCACTCGCATCAGCATCTGGTGGGGTGTCTTTTTCCACACATTCCCAAAAGTGTTGTTCTGCATTGATGATGTGCTTGATCACCGATTCTGAACGCGTCACTTTAAAAATTCGAGTTTCATGCCCACAGATCAACACACAAATATGTGCTGCTTGTTTACCTGTCACAGCCAGTTGATGTTGCACTTGGCACAGCACGTATAAAGGCACACCATCTCGCCATAGTTTTGCGCCATATTCTCCAGCGGTTTTACATTCAAGTATCTGTACATCTGCATCACCGACTACCGAGTAATCCAAGTTTGCCAACATAAAATGTTTATCTGGATCTGGATGTTGCAATACCGCATTGACTCGACGTACTTTGTAGTTGGTATGTAGACTATAGTATTCAGCCACCAAAGGCTCTAGGCGTTTGCCCCAATAGAGCGGTGCATGTCCTTCACTTTCATCCTCAATGTTCTGTTGAATCCGCCCTGTCTTAATCATCCAAAGTTCAAGCATTGACATATAAGGATTAAGTCCACAAGCAGCTGCACAATCACTACTGCCTATGCCTTGCCGACGCACTTCTAACCATTCGGCTTGGCTCATGCTTTTGGTATTTACCAGACGTTTGGCACTGAATAAACGTGGTGCAATAAAAGCTTGGCTTTTTATTACTGCTTTGGATGGAGTTACAATATTCGAGTCACTATTCATTGTTTATTCCTGTATTTATCTAATTTTGTGCATAAAAAATCCCATGCCGATTTTGGGCATGGGATTAGAAGTGAAATCAGTATGTTTAAGCTGTATTTAGTCGATGCGATAACTCAGCTTAATTTCTTCAAACGTTGCAAGACGGATAAAGTCAGTATGGTAGATATGCCGATATCCATCTAAGACCAGATATTGAGGGTGTGGTATTTCGTCCACTGTCCTCACCTGCACATCCTGAATGGGATAAACTAAAACCACTAAATCCCCAATCTTAAACTTGTACTCAAAACTATCATCTGTCATCAAATCCTCTGAGTGATGGCGATATTGTTTAAATAAAACCTCGATACCTGTTTTAAGCAATCATTCTTAAAGCCTGTTCTAGTCCACGTTGTTTTAAGCCTGCGCCTGCACCAAACCATGCTGAATCAAGGCGGTGATCCTGGCTCATGGCTCTGCGTTCGTGGTCACAATGTTCTGTTATAGCGCAAAGTAAACCATAGGCTGTATCTTTGGCTGAACTGAGTTCTGCACCTCGACCATGCCCATTAAACATGGTCATGACTTTAGACATGGCTCGTCCGTTGGGTTCTGCTTTTGTAGTCTCGGCTTGATTGGCAACATTGCGATAAAACTGAATAATGCTTTCATCCTGTTGTGTCTGGCTGAGACTGGTATTGTTAAATACAGCATCGAAATAAGCAGCCGCTTCCTGTTGCGTCACTTTACGTTGACTGAGTTGCTTCATTTCATACATGTGTTCATCCCATGCCCGTACAGAAATACCCAACTGCTGTTTAATTTTTTCTGCGTCAAATTTAGTGCTATGTGGCACTTTGACCACACCTCGACTTGCTTCCTGCCCTTTCAGTGCAATGGCTAAGGTGTTATTACACACCACACGAATGGAAGTAAATTGTGCTGTGGTGGCAAGCGTACCATCACAAGCCGTGGCTAATAGAATATAACCATTACTGACATCTTTGCCTTTGAGTGCATTCGTTTGTCCAGTTTTCGCCAAAGCCCAGAATTTCTTACCACCTTTGAGTACGCCTGCTGTTTCGAGTTCAAAGCCAGATTGTTCTGTCAAGTCTTTGTAGAAATGTAGAATCTCTTGAGGTTGCACTTCTTGAAAGCGCTGACTGACCACCGATAAAGGTGCATGGGTATCTGAACGATAAAGTACCCGTTGTTCTTCATAGGGCATGATTATGCTTTGCCCACGTTCATTCTGCGCCATATAACTAACATCGGAGGATTCGATGCGCCAATCCATGCCTGCCTGTTGTGCCCAAACATCAATCGGTTGGTTTTGCGTCAGTTGATTCCCTAAACCATGCCAAGGGGTTTGTCCAACATAAGCCATTTGTTCAATTAAATGAGCCATTAGAATTTCCTTTTAAAATGTAATGTTGCAGAATTGCTAATCTATACTTGGGGCATAAAAAAGGCCTGCTGAGAGAGCAGACCAAAGGTGAGAAAGTTCAAATGAAATTGAATCTCTTGATTCACGTTTATGATATATAGCTGAAATTTTTTCTAATCGAATGGAAATAAAGCACTTTTTAAATCACTCAATTGACTAAAGAGATACTCACGATTATCCTTAACTTGCTGACCTACATTGTCAGTCGGTTTTAGCAGACCGTTGTATATAGCGCATCAGACTTATTTTTTCTGAGAATAAGTCCTATGTGAAACCTTCTCGTCCCCCTTTGCGGTAGAACGGGAGGGGGACGCGTCCGCGCGTGCTGGTTCTATATGCCCAGTCTGCTAACCCCTTTTCGTTCTGCCACCATAATCATTTAGCAGTGATTAGGCAGAACTTCTATTGCATATAGGAGTAGTCATCATGACTAAGCATTTTCTTTCTTTACTCTTTTCTCTAAAGCCCTATTGGGTATCGCAATGCCTTTGGCATAACAGCTAGTTTTTCATTCAACAGACATTCAATCTAAAGACTTATTTGTCCTTGGAATAAGACGGCTTTGTCTTTGCATTTTGTCATGCTGTTGAAATGATCAATTCCAAAATAAGCAAAAACAATAAATTAGGGGAGAATGATGAAAATTCAAACTTCAATTCTAATTATCAGCTGTTCACTACTGACACTGGGTTGTGCCAGTAAAGCTGAACGAGAATTTATCAATGGTTGTCAATCTACAGGGATGGAGCGATCTGCCTGTAAATGTGCCTATCAAAAACTTGAAAGCAAATATGGAGAAGAAGGTTTAAAGAACAATCTATACACCCTGAGCCAGACTGAATCATTTCAATACGACATGATACAAAGTGGCCTGCAATGCATGAGGGAATAAATCATGAGAGTCATTGCTGGAATCATCTGTGTGATTGCGATCATCTGTTTTCTAGGACTACCTTTTATTGGCTTGATGATCCTTTTCGGACTGTTTGTCTTACTTCTTAAATTTGCACTTGGAGAAAAATAAATGAATACATCTATTACATCTTGGTTAATCCGTTCTTATTTGATTATCGGCTTACTGTTCGCCATCTATCAAAACTTTTGGGGTCAACATAGCTATAAGTCCTTTGCCTATCACTTGGGGCAAGGTGTGATTTGGCCTGCGGTGATGTTCCCTTCCGTGGGTAAGTTCATTGGTGGAATGCTTATTCTTTTAATCATCGGTGGCTTAGTTCTTCGCTCTAAATAAAGTCCAATCTAAAAATATCTATAGGATCTTCTCATGAAAAAATTCACATTAATGGCTTTCATACTGTGTATGTATTCCACATCTCAAGCAGCGCCCAATATCTGGCAAGATAGTTTTGCACAAGGCTTTAGTTTGTATTCCCTCCAAAATGGTCAAAACCAAAAATTGACCATTTCATGCAACAGTGGCGGTGTTTTAAACGTTGATCACTCAGTGGAACTCTCAACTGGAAGTAAAGCGTATGCAAGCTTTAACAAGCAATCATCTTTCAGCTTTATCATTGATGGAAAAGCACTTGAAGTACCCAATGAAACACAATCCAGACTGAATGGAAATGATTGGGATAAACTTATCGCTCATCTAGGAAAAGCCAAAAAAATTAATGTTTTTATTAACAATAAAGAAATGGCTTCGTTCATATCTACAAAAGCCAATAAAGCTTTTGCTAAAGAACTAGTTGAGACCTGTGCTTCACTATAATTCTCAAATTTTTAATCGTTGCGCTCATTCTATTATTGCTTATATCCATGATCAAAAAAGAAATAAGCATGCCTAGGCTTAAAAACCTAGGTAGCTCCACCTTAGAACGATATTGAGTCATTCATGGCAAAGACCTCAACATTATGAGTCATTACAACTGCTTATTTATTTCTGTATATGAATGGGTTGCTTATTTTCTTCATGATGTGTGAAACATTTTGTTCGTTCTAAATGAGTTTCAACGTGATCTAACTTTATAGAATATCAAAAGGATAATTACATGAAAAATCATCTGCAACTGATCTTCAATGTGATCATTATTATTGCCCTTGCTGGAATAGCTTATCTTGTATGGAATCAATCTAAGCAATCACCAATCAGCAGTAACGTTCCATCAGATATTAATCCTGCTCAATCACAGGTGTCTCAACCTGAAGCAAGTCAACTATCTACTCTGGAGACTAACCCCTCTATTACAGCAGCTGAATTACAACACTCAAAAATAGCCAATACACAGTCAGATTCTCAATCCATCCCAGTCGTTGAAAGTTGTGGTGCTAACGAATACAGTGTGGATTGTTATAACGATTCTGTCCCACGTTTATACTTTATGTACAGTATGAATTTGGATAAACCTACCTTGATAGAATCCATAAGTTTAGGTAAACCTATTGGGTTCCCTGATATGCTGATTAATGAAGTAAAAATAACAGCTAAAGATAGTCATTCATGTGAAGTAGATACATGGAGTCTAGATGGTGAAACTTTAACTGATATGGGGCTAAATGTTTCACTGATGCCCTGTCCAGAAAAACAGGTCAAATATGTTGATATAAAAATTAATGGAAAGTTTTACCGATTCGTTTAGTTTTTTCAAACAAAAAAAGAACTATTCGCTCTTTTTCCTTTTCAAACAAACCGACTTGTACAATATACAAATCGGTTTTATTTTTCATTGAAATGCCAAGCTGTCTTGTGGCTTCTAAGACACTGCCATTATTTTCTTCAATTAGTTTTATTACTTCCGCTTTAAATTCAGCTTTATAAATCTTCTAGTTTTTGCTCATGGTTAACTTCTGATAAGTATCTATAGTTTACCAAGTTAAAGCCTCTTTTTTTAAGCACGCATCATTTAAAATCACAGCCTTTTCTCAATCAAAGACAACGATTTATTAACATCTTATAAAATAGAAATTCTCTTAATCCATTTAAATTTATCAATTATCCTTCAAAAACTCTATAACTAATCAGGATATGATTCTTAGCTAAAAAATTTGTAACATCAACAAAAAAAAGTGTGCTAAATGCATTGAATTCATTTGGCTGTACTATCTCAATACTTGTTTTCTCAATTTCATGAGAACCAAATTTCTCACTAATTTCATCTGAAAGAATGTACTTTACATATAAATTAATTTTATCTGTTAATAATTGAGCATGAGCAGTATTTTTTTCATCAATATCACTATTACGCACGCTATCATCATCCCAAAAGTAACTATCTAAAATCATTAATTTCAAATGCTTCTCATCTGGAATATATGCAATATAGTCTATTTCATCAAGATTTGTGATACTCATATTAATGTCCAACTTAAGATAACTATCCGGCCGTAAAATTAAAATTAGAAATAGCGCTATTTCCTGATTGTGCTTAAAAGCAACTTCATGGCCCCCCTTAACACCCCCTTTTTAATCTATAGTTTATTTACTTTTCGACCTAGTGTAAAAGAGACTCTACAAGATACTTTGCATTGAGGATAAAATTTAGCACATAGACGGCTATGTTGCACATAGATTTAAGAGTTAATACTTTCCCAAGTAATTAAAATTTAAGGTATCACGTAGATATGAGGTCTGCCTAATTCCCTATAAGCTGTGAGTTTCCACTAGTTAAACCCAAAAAACTCGTTACTTTTGCTACGCTTTCTTAAGGAACCGACTTGTACAATATACAAATCGGTTTTTATTGACCTAATACCAAAATTTAAGTTTTAAACTGTATTCAATAAAAACTTTGCTGACAGTTGGCACAATAAAAGTAACTCATAGGAATAGGTACTGGACGTGCAGGTGGCTCAAATACACTACTAATAATCCCGCCAATCACTGCGCCTGCTAGACCTCCTACCCATGGGGTAATAGGAATAGACGTCGGTAAGTTTTTGGCTAATGTAGCACCAATGCTCGCCATATTGATTGAAGCATTCAATGATTTCGGGTTCTCATTACGTTCGTATGGAACATGTTGAGTCATTCGATGGATTTGATCGGAGTGGCAATAAGGACAATGAATTTGCATAATATTTATCTCAGAATTAGTCAAAACAGGTTTGCATTAGTACAGACCTGTTTGAGAACGAGTGTTTCTCTTTTTGATAATGTAGGTCTGAGATTTTTTTAATTATGCAAATGTCCGCATACGGTTTTTACACTTCACACGTAGATGCTGATTTTCTTTTTCAGGTCTAACTAAGTATTTTACAGTATGCAACATATTATTCACTTCATCCTTATTCTTACGATGAATCATCCCAATCCCTAAAGTATTTCGATCAGAAAACTGTTTGAGATAGTTAGGATCATGGCAATTGAAATAACAGCCTAAATCACCCGTAATGGACTTCCATAAATCACCCACCTGTTTAGCAATACCATAGGCTTTACAGCGCTCACTGCCCTTATAGACCAATAATAAGTGACAATGGTAGCCCTTATCAGTGCCTTGCTCTAATGCCCAAGCAGATTCGATCAATCCTTTAAAGATTTTATCTTGATCATTTATTCTTTTTCTTAATATCTTCATATGATGACTAAATTCTTTAATACCTACTTGAACTTGATGTTTAAGCGGATAGGCTAAATCAACTCGTACAACCAAGATACGAGAATAATCATCACTGACTTTTTTCATACGTGCAATTAACTGCTTTGTATTTCGAGACTCACCATAACGATGATCACGCAATCGGCGTTCATGTATGCGGTAATGTCTTTTAAAACTTTGTTGTATTTTATCAAAGGGGATCTGTTTTAATTTATTGAGTAACAAAGAGTAGAAACCTGACTCTAGGCATTCATCAAAATCATTAATTAACTTAAGGAACGCTCCAATGGAAGCGGAATAATAAAAAGGTGGACTATAGATTTGATTAAATTGAATCAGTAGGTCTGTTAGGTCTTTATAGAAATTTTTAGGCTCAGTCTTTTTACTTACTATACTTTCTACAAAACATTCAATCTCGATTAATATTTTTGATTCGTTAACTGATTCACTCATGTTGATTACCTATGAAAGATTTATCTCATAGAAATAACCATCATGTAATCTTTTACTGTTTACATGAATTTCATGTATCAATCCTTCTAACTTATTTTTATTATTTCAATCCAACTACTTAGAAGAATAGACACTAGTTATAGTAGAGTATATTTACTAAGTGAGATTGATTAAAATTGAATAATAATATTAATAACCCAGCATTATCCTATGAAGAAAAAACAAAAAATAACCTATAAGCATGTGACTTATACTCTTTCAAAAGTCAATTAATCCTTTAAAATTCTAAGCAAGAATTATCCGTTCATTTCGCTTGTAGCTTGATCTCTCCTCGCCCATAAGCACGTATGCCTTTTGGCAAATCCAACCTAATGAAATAATCAGGATTCGAAAGGTACTTTATTGCATTTTTTAATTCATTTTTTTTGCTTTCATCTAAATTATTAATTAAACCTGCCCCCTGACTCCTATATCTTAAATATGAATCACAATCCCAATATCCCCCTTGATGATTTGTTAGCCTAAACCACTCTTTCTTAACATCTTCCATATCCAGTTCTTTATTTCTTAATTTAGACTCATTCCCTTTTAAGAACAATATGATATGACAGCTTATATTTCCATCTTTCTGCTGAGGCTGAAATTTCCAAACATAACCAAGTAGCTTATCTTTGAGTAAAATTTTACTAAGATAGTAAAATAATTGATCTCTGTACTGAGCAAAACCTTTAATTGATTCCTGTTTAATGCCATTAGCTTCATACGAAACTTCAAAGCGGATAATTTCTAATTCGAAATTTTCATTCAATAAATTTTCAACATACTGTAAAAGTGATGTTCTATTTTTCACAATGCGAGTTCGCAATTTATTTTTTTCTTTAGTTAGCTTTTCAATATTAATATAGCCTTTTAAATCTTTTATAAATTTGCTTATTGAGTCATCTAACGAAGTTGTATCTTTCTTATTGTTCTTATAATCTTTTACGAATTGAATAAATTTAATTTTAAATAGACCAACTTCTGGTGAGAATTCATTCATCGTTCTCATCAACTCAAAAATATTATCTAAATTATGCCTTAAATATTTTGCAAAATTCTCATTTATTTTTTTAAGGTCTTTATTCCGAAGTTTTGCACTATCTTTTAGTGAATACATATGCCCTTCCAACTTCTCGATTATTTCTGAAAAATAGCCTTCTTCAGGGTAATGACATGATTCATGATAACTGATGTATTCACACAAATCATTAAAAGAGCTCGTCTCAAAATCAGAAAATCTTTTTTCGTGATGCAGCATTGGATGGACCAAAATGCGATTTTGCATATACTTCCCTCACTTCAAGTTAGTTGTTATCATTCAAGTTAGTTGTTATTTTGATTTTTCGCAATAATATCAGTGAGTTTTTTAAAAAAATTACATTAACACTATTGACTATACATAGATAGTAATATTTTTATTTCAAAACTTCTATCAGTACATCAGGGCAATCCCTTAAATGATTAATTATAGTTTCTTCTTGATAATCTGAATTAAAAGCCAAAGTTCTCCCCATAACATCGCCAATATTTTTAGCTTTTAAAGCTTTTACAAGCTTTTCATACTCACTTTTACACTTGTTTATTTTATTTACATAAGTTCTATTCTGATAATTAATTTGACTTTCATCGCAGGAAGGTTTTTTATTATCTTTCAAAGCAAGTTCATTTTGCTTAATTTGTTTTTTTAGTTCTTTCATCCTAGTTTTAATCCATTGCTCATCAAATTTATTGAACTCAACTTCAAGTATTGGATAAACTTCTTTAACTGCTTGATTAAGAGTAGACCACTTTCCTCGTTGCAATGCAGTTTCCCTTAAAACACGATAGATAATTTGTCTTTTTTCATAGAGATTTTTTTCATATCTTTTTTTAATATTTTTTAAACCATTAATTCTATTTTTTAATTTTTTATTATCAAACCCATAGAGATGATATCCAAATTCAATATAATTATTTAAAATACGCTTGTATTCTTTATTTAAAACTGTTTGAGGTAAATCATCAAATATCAACAAATAATTAGTGAGTTCCTCCAGTGCCAAATACAAGGCACCAATACGTAAACCTTTGATACTTCGATTCTTGACATCCCCCATGAGCAATACTAATTGTTGCTCAGTTCCATTCAATTTAATGCCGAGCTTGGAATCAGCAACATGAAGAAAACATCTTAAAATTTCCTTTCTTAATTCCCTTAAATCACTTTCAGTTATTTTTTTCATAATTACTTTAATATCAATATAGTAAAACAATTCTAGCACTATTTTTTTTTATATTTCTAGTATCATTTTTATTTTTTTCAAACCTATCTAATATGCACATATCGAAGCAAAAGCTTAGAACTGAATTAAAATTATGGAGATCATAAATGCTAGAAAATCGTTACCGAATTAAAGATTTAGCGTATCACTCTGAACGTCCAGTAAAAGATTATATTGATCGTGGGGTCGCCGTCAATTATCTCACAAACCCGCAACTAAGGGTTTGTTAAATGTCGCTGAATCAACTTTTTGGAAAATGATTCGCCGTGGTGATTTTCCCGAACCGACTTATTTAACTGCCAGTATTCCCACTTGGGCTGAGAGCCAAATCTATGGATGTTGTTAAACAAAGCTTAATTGACTTATTAAAATATTGGATGGTGTTGAATGACAGCAATAGCAAATGTTGGTAGTAGTTTTATAGTGGCACTACCGCCGTCTGATATTTGGTTGACAGATATTCAGGCAGCCGAATTTCTAGGCTATGGAGAAGTACATTTTCGTTCTTCAGTTTGCTGTTTACCAGAATTCCCAAAGCCACGTTATGTGACCAGAAGTGGGCATGGTAGACGCTGGAATCTAGGTGAAATATCAAACTGGTTAAACAATCAATCAGATGATGAGCCTAAAAAAGGTAGACCAAGAAAACAACGTTAATCTAATCTATGCGCTATCTCTGTAGCGGTAGCATTGTAATAAACCATTAAACTTTTTAAATCCTTATGCCCGATCATTCGGGCAAGGTCTAAAACATCTAATTTTCTAGCCAATCGAGTACACGCTTCATGTCGTGAGTCATGAAAATGCAAGTCTTCAATTTTACACTTCTTTTTTAAATCAATCCAAAGCGCACTAAAACTAGATCGTTTACACGTAAAAACCATTGTTTTATCGAGTGGTTTTAGATGCACAATAAGCTCTACAGCTCTTTTAGAAAGAGGAACATTTCGCTTAGTACCATTCTTGGTTTCATCAAGTGCAACATATCTTTCTTCCAGAAATACCCTGTCCCATGTGAGTGTTAAAATCTCACCCGCTCGCATTGCAGTTTCAAGTGCGAGAAGAAAAGCTATAATAGTCTGCTGGGTTGAAGTTGTAGGCGTAGATTCATCCCACATTGCAGCCAAACACAACCTATCAATCTCATCTTGAGTGACCCTTCTATCTCGACTTTTCGCAATTGGTGGCATACTCAAGTCAGTTAAAGGGGATTCATAAATCCATTTCCACTCTTTTTTGGCTACAGTAAATATACCTGACAATATTGTTGCTTCTCGTCTTACGGTTGCCCCTTGGACTTCCTTTAAACGAGAATCACGCCATTGCACTAGATCATCAGTCGTTATTTTTGAAATTTGCTTTTTGCATAGGTTTGGATAGCTTTTACAAAATACTTTGATTCTTGCTATTTCTTTATAGTGCGCTTTCTTATTGATGCTAACTTCACGTACATACCGATCAATAGCATTCTGTAAAGTAAAGCTCGGCAACTTTCCATTTGCTTGATCTCTAAGTTCAGTTTCTCTTTTTGCTGCCCATGCTTTGGCTTGAGTCTTAGTATCGAATGTTCCACTATCACGAACACCTTTTACACTAACCTCAACCCTCCATGAATCTTTACGTTGTCTGAATGTAGCCATAATATCGTGGCGTAAATTTGGCGTAATTGAATTAACTCTAATAATAGAACTTAATAGAATAAAATAAAAATAACTAAAACTAATAATGGTGTTAACGCTATGTTTTACATTAAAAAATAATAAAACATAGCATTTAATAGAAAAAACCCAAAATTAGTGAATTCGCTTAATTTGGGCACCTAGACCTTGTAACTTTGCTTCGATATCTTCATAACCACGATCAATATGATAAATACGATCGATAATGGTTTCCCCTTCAGCAGCTAAAGCAGCCAAAACTAAAGAAAACGAAGCACGTAGGTCAGTTGCCATAACAGGTGCAGCAGATAATTTTTCCACACCTGTCACAACAGCATCATTACCTTCAACCTGAATATTTGCGCCCATACGAGCTAACTCAGGTACATGCATAAAACGATTTTCAAAAATCGTTTCAGAAATTGTTGCAAAACCACGTCCAATGGCATTTACCGCCATGATCTGTGCTTGCATATCCGTTGGGAATTCTGGATGTGGCAAGGTACGGAAGCTGACAGCCTTCGGACGTTTCCCCAGCATATCCAATTCGATCCAGTCTTCACCGCGTGTGACTTCTGCACCCATTTCTTCAAATTTATCTAAAACAGATTCAAGAAGATTTGGGTCAGTATGTGTGGTTTTTACCTTACCGCCCGTAATTGCTGCCGCGGCCAAATATGAACCGGTTTCAATACGGTCAGCAACCACTGAATATTCACAGCCATGGAGACTTTCAACACCAGTGACCACTAAGGTATCTGTGTCTAAACCTTCAATTTTTGCACCCATTTTAATAAGCATTAGTGCAAGGTCTGTAATTTCAGGTTCGCGCGCAGCATTACGAATTGTTGTAACACCCTCTGCCAATACTGCAGCAGTTAAAATATTTTCGGTTCCACCTACAGTCACCATATCGAAGATGACTTCACCACCTTTTAAACGGCCATCCACTTTGGCGTGAACATAACCTGCTTCGACCTCAATTTGTGCACCCAAAGCTTCTAAGGCTTTTAAATGCTGATCAACAGGGCGTGAACCAATTGCACAACCACCAGGAAGTGAAACTTTTGCACTACCATAGCGCGCCAACAGTGGCCCGAGCACCAAAATAGATGCACGCATGGTTTTAACCAGTTCATAAGGTGCAAACTGATTATCCAGTGTAGAGGTATCCGCGATAACCGTTTCGCCCTCATAACTCATGGTGATACCTAAACCACCAATCAGCTTAACTAAAGTACGAACGTCTTTTAGATCTGGAACATTTTTTAATGTAATCGGTGTATCTGCAAGAATCATTGCAGCCAATAAAGGTAAAGCCGCATTTTTCGCACCAGATATACGAACTTCACCTTCGAGTTTTACACCACCTTGAATGACAAATTTATCCATTGACGCTTAAGCTCCAAACATACTGGCTTTGCGCCATTCTTCTTTAGTCATCGCACGAATAGTTACCGCATGTACCTCACCACTGGCAATATAAGAATTAAGTGGCGCGTAAACAGCTTGTTGACGAGGAACAGGACGTTTCCCTTCAAACTGATTATCGACAATACGGAGGTCAAATTTACCTGCTTGTCCACTGACAGCAACTTCAGCATCAGGAAAAGCTGCTTTTAAGATTTCAGTGAGCTGTTCACTATTCATTGCATCGACCTCTTATAGGACTGACAGTGTAAAAACCGGATATTTTACTATAACTCACCGAAATAATTCATTAACTTGTACAAAAAATATAGATAAAAAAAAGAGGTCTTTTCAACCTCTTTTAAAATATCAATTTTATGTCGCTAAAATTTCCATTGGTTGGTAATCCAACTGCATTTTCCGATGCTTATCTAATTGCCTTTTTAATTTATCTGTCAATTTTGTAATCGCATTATACATATCATCAGCGCTCGCTTGGGCGAAAAGCTCTATACCCGGCAAACGAACAATTGCCTCAGCAATATGATTTGCACTGCCTTTTTTTGATCTTTTATCCAATTGATGATCTTTACTCAGCTTGACCTGCATACTATTGACCTGATCAATATGCTTGGTCATCTGGGTAAATCGATCTCGAATATTTTCTTCTATTGCTGGTGTAATACTTAAGTGATGTCCACGGATTGTAATTTGCATAGCTTTATCCCTCTCCTTATATAGGAATATGAAAGTCATAACCCAAACGATCTCATGACAGCATTCACCAAGGAAAAAACTGTGCTCAATATCATGCAATCATTTAAGTTACTCCAAAAGACAAAAAGCGATTCATTATTTCGTCATAACGAACAATTAGAATAGCCACACTTTAAAATTTAGATCAACACTTTTCGGTCAGATGAAGACGGAATATGTAACGATTCACGATATTTTGCGACTGTCCGTCGTGCCACATCAATCCCCTCTTCTTTTAATAAATTGGCAATTGTATTGTCTGACAACGGCTTACGCGGGTTTTCATCTGCAACAAGCTTTTTGATTTTTGCTCGAATGGCCGTCGACGATGCTTCTCCTCCAGAAGTGGTTCCAACGTGACTCGAAAAGAAATATTTCAGCTCAAATAGACCACGAGGTGTCAGTAAAAACTTATTGGTAGTGACACGGGAAACTGTTGACTCATGTAATTCCACTTCTTCTGCAACATCTCGCAAAACCAAAGGTTTCATTCCTTCAGCACCGATTTCTAAAAACTCACGTTGATGTTGCACAATGCAACTTGCAACTTTTAATAAAGTTTTGTGACGTTCATCAACACTTTTAATAAAGTTTTTCGCTTCAAGCATTTGATTGCGTAAATATTGATTATCATCACTTTGATCAGCACGTTTAATCATGCCTGAATAAAATGAGTTAATTCGAAGTTTTGGTAAAATATCTGGGTTCAGTTGAACATACCAATGGTCATTTTTCTTGGACACCACCACATCTGGAATTTGATAATCTGATTCTTTTTGCTCAAATTCAGCACCCGGATATGGCTTAAGGGTTTTCAATAAATCAATTGCTGACTTTAATAACTCAGCATTTAAACCCGTTTGCTTAATCAGTTTATTTAAGTCATTACTGACCAAAAGCTCATAATGTTTCAACAACATCAGCGCTTCTTTCCTAAACAGTGTGGTGGTAGCTAAAGCCTCAATTTGCACAAAAAGACATTCTGCAAGACTACGAGCACCAATACCAATCGGTTCTAAGCGTTGAATATGTTTTAAAACAACTAGAACTTCATCCTCTTCAACTTCAATGTCATAATCCATTTGTTGTAGTAGATGCTGTACTGAGCTGACAATTTCTTCAATATCGGCAGCCAAAAACCCTTTTTCATCTAAAGCATCGACAATGCAATACGCAATCAATTTATCCACTGGAGAAAAATGCAATAAATTGACTTGCCCCAACATATGTTCTTTTAATGATGCTTCTGAATGACGATTGTCTTCACGATCCTCAAACTCAGGGCGCTCCATTGCAGTTGATTGATGGGTATAGACATCATCCCAATCTGTATCTACAGGCAGTTCATCAGGTAAGTGGTTGGCATTTAAAGAATCTGAAAGCTCATATTCTTGTTGTTCTTGTTTTACATTTTCAGGGCTTTCATGTGTCTCTTCTTCAACTTTTTCAAGCAAAGGATTACTATCAAGTTGAATTTGAATTTCTTGCTCAAGCTCCAAACTCGATAATTGCAGTAATCGAATGGCTTGTTGCAGTTGTGGCGTAAGCGACAACGAATTTGCAACTTTTAATCCAACCGATAACTTCATACCCATAATTCCCACACTGTATTATTTCATTTCATCTTATGTGAATAAGCAATGCAAAATTCATGCCTACTGATTTTTTATATCACAGGAAAGGGATTAGGACCAGTAAAAAAAATGAATACGTTACATAAAAATGTTTGTTATTTATCAATTAAAGATAAATTTTAATTATGTCGTTTTTTTATTCAATTTTTTAAAAAGACCTTCGATCCAGATCTGTTGAAATAGTCATCAATTATATAAATAGAGATTTAAAACCTATAAGCAAAAATAAATGGCTTTAGGGCTATTTATTTCAAAATATTTAAATAAAATAGGTTCCACTTTGTGAGACCAGTCACATTTCTAGTTTATGAAATTTATTATTTTTATCCTTTACTTATTGGAATAGTGAGTATAAAAATAATGATATAAAGAAATATGATGAATCGTAGTTTCAAGGAAAAGGTTTGGCACGATAACTGCTTAATTTTAGAAACGAGCGGCTTAAACTGCCAAAAAAATCATGTAATGGAGAACTCAAATGACACTATCTACAAAAACACTATCAAAAAAAGTTTTAACCACAGCGCTTGGTGTACTTATGGCTGGCGGTGCTTTTTCACAGGTTCAAGCAGCAGATACATTAGCAAAGATCAAACAATCAGGGAAAGTGATCATTGGTTACCGTGAGTCATCTGATCCGATTTCTTATGTGATTGGTGGTAAACCAATGGGATACGCTGTTGATATTTGTAATAACTTTGCCAATGAGCTAAAAAAAACGCTCAAGATGCCAAATCTTAAAGTTGAATATAAAGCAGTTACCTCTTCTACGCGTATTCCAGAAATGTTGGCAGGCAATATCGATATGGAGTGCGGTACGACAACAAACTCTATTCAACGCCAACAACAGGTAAGCTTTTCAACCAACTATTATGCAACAGAAGTACGCATGGCAGTTAAAGCCAGTGCACCAATTAAAACAATTGCAGATTTAAATGGTAAAGCAGTTGTAACCACCCAAGGGACTACATCTGACAAATACATCAAAATGGGTGAGAAAGGCGAAAAAGTCAACGTAAACAACGTTTATGGTAAAGACCACTCAGACTCATTTGCCATGGTCGCTTCTGGCCGTGCTGCAGCATTTGTGATGGATGACAATATTCTTGCAGGGTTAATTGCAAAATCATCAAATCCAAAAGACTTTAAAATTGTAGGTCCAGTACTTTCTTCTGAACCATATGGCATTATGTTACCAAAAGGCGATGCAGCATATAAAGCAATCGCAGATAAAACAGTAACAACAATGTGGAAAAATGGTCAAATGGCGGCGCTATATAAAAAATGGTTCCAATCACCAATCGCACCTAAAAATGTCAATTTAAATATGCCAATGAGCTCATCATATTTAAAGCTTAAAGCTAATCCTACGGATGCTGGTATTAACTAATAACGTAGTTTAAAACAACGGTTTATAGATCAGATTCGATTTAAAGTCTGGTCTATAAATTTTTATAAAATTAAAAATACAAGGAGCACACATGTCCGTAGGCTCACTTAACTGGACAGCATATTGTCTCCCCTCGAATGAATATAGTCTTGATAAAGCTGCATGGGCTGAATCTGTCTGTAAAGCGATTGGTGGTGAAAGTTATTCCCCTGTTGCAGATGCACCAACCTGGTTACAACTCCTAGGCTCAGGTGTTTGGACTATGGTCTGGACCGCGATTGCTGCATTTTTCATTGCATTTCTTCTTGGATCTCTCATCGGGATTTTACGTACATTACCCAATAAACCGCTTTCATTTATTGGTACCTGTTATGTCGAACTTTTCCGAAATATTCCCCTGATCGTACAACTGTTTTTCTGGGCATTTGTATTCCCGCAATTATTACCACTCAGCTTAAGTACTGGTAGTGGAGAGATGGTTCATGGTGGATGGTGGCAAAATATTCTCAATGACAATCCTGCAGTGGTTGGGGTATTTGCACTCGGTCTATATACTGCAGCACGTATTGCTGAACAAGTACGTTCAGGTATTAATACGGTTTCAAATGGACAAAAAAATGCAGCTTTTGCAATTGGTTTAAATCAAAGCCAAAGTTATCGCTATGTCATTCTCCCTGTCGCTTATCGTATTGTTTGGCCAACACTCACTTCTGAAGCAATGAATATTTTCAAAAACTCTGCCGTGCTTTATGCACTGAGTGTTTTGAACTTCTTTGCTTATACCAAAACCATGCGTGAAGAAACATCCCAAGATATTGTTATTCTTATTCTTTCGACACCAGTTTACTTAGTCATTACCTATACCATTAAATTGATCATGGCTTGGATTGAAAAACGTATGGCTGTTCCTGGTCTAGGCTCGGGGGGTAAATAGTCATGGATTTTAGTATTTTACAAAATCAAGATGTTATTCAAACGCTGATCGCAGGTTTTAAATTTACCGTTACGGTGACGATTTTATCGATTATTGGCGGGATTCTGATTGGCACACCTTTGGCCATGATGCGTTTATCCAACAATAAAGTCGCCAGTAATTTTGCTAAAGTTTATGTCGATTTCTTCCGTGGTGTACCACTGATTCAAGTGATCTTCATTTTCTATTTCTTATTGCCAAAGATTTTTGAGTTTCAGTCAGATACCTATTATGGCCCACTGTTTTCAAGTGTGGTGACCTTTGCAATTTTTGAAGCAGCATTCTTTTCAGAAATTGTACGTTCAGGGATTCAGTCTGTTTCTAAAGGTCAGGTCAATGCAGGTTATGCACTTGGTTTCACCTATGGACAAACCATGTCCAATGTCGTGTTGCCACAAGCTTTTAGAAACATGCTACCTGTCATTTTGACTCAATCTATCGTACTTTTCCAAGATGTATCATTAGTTTACGTGATTAGTGCGCCAGACTTCTTGGGCAATGCCAATACCTTAGCAAATACCTACGGTGCTGAAACCAAAGCAACTTTCTACCTGATTGTAGCAGTTGTTTACTTCTGTATCTCCTTTGCGCTTTCACGACTTGTGAAGCGTTTACATCAAAAAATAGCAATAATTCGATAATTGGAGAATCAATATGCCAATGATAGAAATACAACATATCTCAAAATGGTATGGAGATTTTCAAGTTCTTACAGATTGCACCACTTCAATTGAAAAAGGTGAAGTTGTGGTGGTGTGTGGACCTTCAGGTTCTGGTAAATCTACACTGATTAAAACTGTAAATGCATTAGAACCGTTCCAAGAAGGCAATATTGTTGTTGATGGAACAGCGTTAAAAGACTCAAAAACTGATCTGGCAAAATTCCGTTCTCGTGTGGGAATGGTATTCCAACACTTTGAATTGTTCCCACATATGACTGTTTTGGATAATTTAACCATTGGGCAACTTAAGGTTTTAAATCGTTCTAAAGCAGAGGCTGAGAAAAAAGCGTTGCAATATTTAGATCGCGTTGGTTTGGCAGCCCACAAAAATAAGTTCCCAGGTCAACTGTCTGGTGGTCAGCAACAGCGTGTTGCGATTGCCCGTGGTCTGTGTATGGATCCAGTGTGCATGTTATTTGATGAACCTACTTCGGCATTAGACCCTGAAATGGTGGGTGAAGTGCTTGAAGTCATGAGTCAATTGGCAAAAGAAGGCATGACCATGATGTGTGTAACTCATGAGATGGGCTTTGCTCGTAAAGTCTCAAGTCGAGTTATTTTCATGGATCAAGGCAAGATTTTAGAAGACTGTGCAACAGATGACTTCTTTAATAAGCCGGATGAGCGTCATGAAAGAACCAAATTCTTCTTAGACAAGATTTCTATGGTGCACTAATCAGCAATATGCTTTAAACACAAAAACCCCAATTTTTAAATTGGGGTTTTTATTTGATGCTCGCAAACAGTACCAGTGCTTAAGGTTTCACCACATTTTGGGTGAAGTTTGGAGATCGTGGTCCATATAACAGACCTTTTTGCTGATTTAGACTCGGTGAATATAATTGCGAGCTTACAGTACTGGATAAAGCATAGGCTTTGTCTGACAAATGATTGGATATTTGATCAACTAAAGCACCGACCAGCGCGCCAATCAAACCTGCATTGCTATTATCATTGGCTTGCTGAAGTCGCTGTTCACCTTGCCAAAGTAATGTACCAGTTTGTAAATCTACAAGTTTGGCTTCTACTGCAACTGCAGCTACAGATTGAATCACCTGATATTTAGAACCATACTCTTTAACTTTAATATATAACGCAGCATCCGCTCCGAAAATCTCTTTTAACTTTTGAGGTGGAATTGCTTGAGCATCAAATCCATTGGTCACCCCATTCTCTTTAAACATGGTGTCAACAACAGAAATTGGAAATACATAATAACCAGCTTCAGCTACAGGCAATGTTACTGTTGACCAATACCCATAGGTTGCACGAGTATCAGGAGACTCATTGATTGGAGGAAGTACCAAAATCGACTTAGGGATATGCTCACGATATGCTGCTAAATCACGATTCTGTTTAGGTGACACCGCACAACCGGTGAAAAGCATCATCAGTAAACCAAGTACGAAAAATTGTTTCATATTTTTCATTTGGGATTTACCTCAGTCGATTGAGGGATCATTTTCTTCAATAGACGATCCATCAATACGGTTGACTCTGGATAAATTTGGCGCTCTAACTCAAAATATTCAATTGCACGTGGGCCATTTTGAATATTAAGATTTAACAAGCCCAAATGCGCATATAAACCTGGCGGCACTGCGGCATTTTTTGCTTTTGCTTTCTCAACATCTTTTTCAAGCGCTAAAATTTGTTGCTGAGGCGAAGTTTTTTCTGGAACCGCCAGCATTAAATAGGTTTGCTGTGGATATCCGCCCCAACTATATAAAGACTGTGGTCCAGATGCACACCCAACCAAAGTTAACGTTGCAAAAAAGCTTAAAAATAATAAAACCCGTTTCATTTATTCAAACCTATTGTACGGACCACTTATTTGTTTGAATATCTGTGACAAGGTGATTAACCGCTTCGCGTACAGCCAGATCTAAAACCTTACCATTTAAGGTTGAGTCATAAGATGCTGTAGAACCAAAACCTAAAATTTCGCGTTCACTGAGCGCGTATTCACCTGCACCCTGCACAGAATGGACAACTTCTGCTGTTTTTACATCAACAACATTAATATTGACTTTTGCATAGGCAATTTGAGTTTTACCACGCCCTAGTAGCCCAAACAATTGATGATCACCCACTTCTTTGCGCCCAAATTCAGATACATCCCCAGTGAGCACATAACGTGCACCCTTAATGGATTGAGATGCTTTACCAAAACCAGCCTCTTGTTGCAGCTCAGATAAATTGTCTCGATTTAAGACTGAAAAATATCCTGTTTGTTGCAAGTGCGTTTCTAAAATCGTTTTTGCTTGACCGCCTAAACGATCGACATTATCAGAGAAGATTCCGCGCATATAACTTGAGCGGTTATCAAACTTACCAATCGAAACTACTGTTTTCGCACCTGAATATTTAACCGCTGAAGTCACAGCAGCCACTTGAGGTGCTTGGATGGTTTTAGAGCTTTCAGTGGTAGAACAAGCTGTAAGTACCAAGCCATTTAAGGCAGCAATCAATAATATTTTTTTCAAAATTACATCTCTCTAAGGTCTAAACCATTATAATGAATAAATATATAACACAAACTAAATATACTGTTAATTATTTTTTAACAAACAAGGTCTGCTGATAAAATGCATGACTATTTTTGCTCGTAAAAACAATCATTTCATACCAAAAATTAGCTTTAAACCAAGTAATGTCATGACACCGCCCGCGACTCGATCGAAGACTTTCTTAAACTTCAAATAAACACGGCGCGGCTTTTCCGCTGAAAGCGCAACAGCAACCAGTGAATACCAGCCAGCATCGATAAAGAAGCACAAGATAGGCAAAACAAAATAAAAATACGTTGGAATGTCTTTGGGTAAAAGCGCAGTAAAAATACTGGCTAAAATAATCGCAATTTTAGGATTACTTAACTGGGTAATTAAACCTAAACGAAACGCTTGTTGATAACTCATCACCGTAGATGAGTCAGATGCCTGTGCCATTGGATCTTTAGCATGTTTAATAATTTTATAAGCCAGCCAAAGTAAATACAGACCACCACAAATTTTTAAAGCTAAATATGCAGAAGGTACAGCCAATAAGATTGCCTGTAATCCCATTACAGCTAAAAAACCAAATAAAGCTGCGCCCATGCCTGTCCCTAAAGCAGTAAACAGACCATGTTTACGAGAAATCGCAATTGAATTTTTAGCCACATAAACAAATGTAGGACCAGGGCTAATTGCGCCTAGCATTAATGCCAATGCAATTGAACCCAAAATCAATAATGATTCCAAGAGACACCCCGACCTAGACTATTTTTAAGAATAGATATTTTACGCTACAACCGATTTTTGAAGATATAAAAATCTTTATTATTTCGCGATTACACTTTTATTCAATGCAAATTCATCAAAATTTCAATCATAAATTTAAGTACACTTGTGCATTATCACCACAAACAGAGTAAACAAATATTTTTAGAGTAAAAACTCAATAAAAAATTTATTTTTCAATATCTTAATTATATCAATAAAATCATCAAGGTATATAAAATATCCTAAAAAGCCATAAAATAGACCACATTAATCACAAAAATTAACTTCCATTTTCATGTATTTATAGGCTATAAAAAACCATAATAAAACTATGGTTTTAAATTATCCAAAATCAATATTTATACTCAGGGGTAAAAAATGCACAACAACAAAACCAACCGCTTAGATGCAAGCCAAGCACATTTGTGGATCATTGGCGGTGGAATTGCCGGAATGGCAGCTGCCGCATTTGCCATACGTGATGCCAAAGTACCAGCTAAAAATATTCACATTCTCGAAGAGTTAGACGTCTCAGGTGGTTCAATGGATGGCGGCCATACGCCACATGCTGCACAAGCATGGGTTACCCGTGGCGGGCGGATGCTGACAGATGAAACATATTTATGTCTTTGGGACTTATTTTCGAGTATTCCATCCTTAGAAAATCCTGAAATTTCTGTTCGTGAAGAATGTCGTGAGTTCAATGAGCAAGTCAAAACCCATGCACAAGCCCGTTTAATTAATGCGCAGCATGTAATTTCAGATGCCGCTAAACTGGGTTTATATACACGCCATCGCGCGCAAATGCTACGCTTATTGGCAGCGAAAGAAGAAAAAATTGGCAGCCGTCGTATTGATGAATTTTTCGATGAGACCTTCTTTGAAACGAACTTTTGGCGTATGTGGCGTACGACATTTGCCTTCCAAAAATGGCACAGTGCAGCAGAACTTCGTCGTTATTTCTTACGTTTTATCCAAGAGTTACCACGCATTCATACCCTCGCTGGGGTAAAAAGAACCAAATACAACCAATATGATTCCATGATTTTGCCGCTACAACGTTGGTTGCTTGAACAAGGCGTAGATGTTCGTTTTGGCAATTATGTGACAGATGCAGACTTTCAAACCGATGACGCAACCCTAGAACGTCGTGCAACACGTTTGTATGTCAACCTTCCTGAAGGTACTGAGCAAATCAACCTTCAAGAGAATGATCTTGCCATATTTACTTTAGGTTCAATTACAGCAGATTCTCGTTATGCTGGGAATGATGATGTTCCAGCGCTTATTCGTGATCGACTTGATCATGGTTGGACCTTATGGGAAACCCTTGCGAAAAAAGCACCTGACTTTGGCCGACCAATGACCTTTTATGGCAACATTGATGAACATAAATGGGAGTCTTTTACACTCACCATGAAAGACGATGTTCTGTTAAATCGCATCATTGATTACACAGGCAACCAGCCAGGCACTGGGGCACTGATGACTTGGTTTGAATCTGGTTGGCATTTATCGATTGTGGTGCCTGCTCAACCGCATTTTGCAAATTTACCAGAAGGCACCTTTACCCTCTGGGGCTATGGTTTCCAAATTGATCAAACAGGTGACTACATCAAAAAACCGATGTCACAAGCAACAGGCAATGAAATACTCACTGAACTGATTCATCAACTCGGTTTTGATGACATTCTTGAGCATGTTCTAGCAAACACTATTGTAACAACAGCCATGATGCCTTATGCATCAGCTTTATTTGCTTGCCGTAAGCCTGGTGACCGCCCACAGGTTATTCCACAAGGCGCAAAAAACTTCGCATTCTTGGGGCAATTTGTTGAAATTGAAGATGATGTGGTTTTTACTGTTGAATATTCTGTTCGTGGTGCCATGATTGCAATTTATGAGTTCTTTGGCGTAGAACGTGAAATTCCTGAGATCTATAATGGATTACTTGATCCTAAAGTCGGATTAAAAGCGTTAGAAACAGTTTTTCATTAATTCATTTAAAATCAACTGAGTTAAATTGAATTAAAACCAAACGAGTGCATCCTCTCTTGACGCACTCGTTTTTATATTTTGAATAAAAATCAGGGTTGTGAATCCACTGAACGAGCACTGAGACGATAGTCTTTTTCATACACAGGCATACCAGCGATATGGATTGAACGAACTTCAGTTTTTGTTGGTGTAGGTGGTTTCTTTTCACACCCAACCAAAAATACTGCAAGTATTACACTCAAACTGATGGATAGCTTTTTCATAGCATCTCCTCCATTTTTGTTTTATTTATAGTTCGAGCATAACAGTTCTGATTAAAAATACAGCTATTTTTTATTTCAAAAGGTGTCTATCTATAGAAAGTGGCTATACGTCACAAGGATGCATGATTAAAACAGCTTGATCTTCACCATTTTTATTTTTGTAACAGTAGTGAAAACCACCATTTCCATCAAATTCCATGTCACTAAAATATTGAAAAGCATCTACACTTACAGACTCAATTTTAGGGTATTGCTCTGGTTGAAGTTGAATTTTATTTAAAACTTTCGCAGTAAATACTTTTTGAAAAATAATCGTAGGCACATCTTTTAATTCAAATCGGGCGATACACCCAGTGTTTTCATCCACAGCAACAACGTTGTCTAAAGCCTGAACGATCCCCGCCTTTGAGATGAAAAGACTATGATGAACATTAAAAGTATAGCCATAGCTTAAATGCAAGAAATCCTCGGTTTGGTTTTCAACATTTAAACCACGCTCCCAGTCCATGACCAAAGGTAATCTATAGTCATCGCCTTCATAGAGTACAAAATCACAATGATAATTTGCATCTTCATCACATGTTTGCTGAATGACTGAAAATTGCCCTATCTTGGCCACTGTTCGATGAATCTGCTCAGCATAACTACTGCTGGAATAGGCCATCATGCTAAATAATATCGGAAATATTGTATTGATTATTTTTTTTGACATCAGATTTCTAATCAAGTTTTACTCAATACCAAATATACAGCTTCACTGGTAAATGTGCCATCTTGCTGAATCTGATAATACTGTTGTACTTGATCAGCGGCTTTGGACTGCAAATAGCGAATCGTATTGATGTTCTCTACTGGTGTTTGCATACGCTCCACCCAACTTTGAAAATTTAACTTTAAACTTTGCTTTTCAATGATTTCTACCTTAAAGCCTGCTTGTTCTACGATTTGTACCCATTCCGCCAAACTATAATTTCGAACATGGCTTGGATCACGAATGGTTTCTATGGTCTGAATAAAGGTATCTAAAATAGGATTAGAATTACCAATAATATCAAACAAGATCACTTTGCCATCAGCGCGTAATACACGATAAATTTCATGAATCGCTTGAGTAATACTTTGCCAATGATGCCCAGAATAACGACTGATCACACAATCGAAATGCTCAACAGGAAAATCCAATTGCTCTGCTGCACCAACTTTCCCTATAACATGATCGAATCCCTTTTGTTGAGATTGTATGGTCACAAGATTGACCATTTCAGGCGTAATATCATAGGCAATTACTTGCTCAGTGAATGCAGCAATCTGATACGTGACATGCCCACCACCGCAGCCTAGATCCAAAACTCGCTTGAATTGATGTTGTTGGATTAAATTTTGCATTTTTTCAAACTCAATGCCTTGTGCATGTACTTGGCTATTTAAGTATGCTTCTGATTTATTTTGATATTGTGCCTGATTAACTTGCTGTTGAGTGGTCATTGTCGTGTCCTTGTTGTTGAATAAAACGACAATAGACAACTCAATTCAAAAATAAAAATGATGACTTTTAATAAAATTAATAACTTTATTTTATTTATGTTAACTCATAATTACCCGATAATCAGACTGACAAGGGTTTTGAATGATAACATCCTGTACCCCCATCTCGTTTCCGACCTTAATATTATAGTTAAATGAAAAATCACCATTATCCTCAAAATTTGCCGTTGCAGGATAGTTCAGCTTTTTAAATTGCGGCACTTTGTTGTTGAGCACTAAACGTACCCGAAAATCAGGAATGCTATAAAATACCAATGAATTCGGCATATTTTTTAAATTCGATTCAAAAGTTACAAAACAACTTTGCTGCCCATTCATCGCAAGAAAACTGCCATAATCTTTTTGTTGGTTTTTATCATTAATCACAGTGAGATTATACTCACTTCCTGTTAGCCCCAACAAAAAACCCATTAAATTTGGATTAAATTGATAAACATTTGCAGTTTTACTCCATTTTTCCATTAATACCTGCTTCTTTCCTTTAGCATCATAGAGTACATAGTCACAACTAGAACCATGCTGAGTGCAAGACTCTTTTTGAATTTTCAGTTTCCCTGCACGCCCCAATACTTCGTATTCAGGGTCAACTTCGACAGCAGCATCAGCTTGCGCAAAAGCAGAATAACTACTGAAAAAAGGCAGAGCAAATAAACAACCCTTTATTAGGGTCTGTAGACATTTCATAAATAACGTTCCCAATCTCTCAACATTTTTTAATATAAATTCAAGTTCAATTCTTGCTCAAAAATACAATTTTAACTTTTTACACACGGCGAACTTTTCGATTTAAAGTCCTTACCCCAAGTACGATATCCTTGGGTATCAATATGATAGCGATTATTACCATAAACACCTAAACCCATTTTATAACTTTTGCCTTCCACTTGCCAAAAATGACACATTTTTTTAAGCAATAATTCGCGATCTTTTTTAATGGTTTCTTTGGGTGATAGCACATGAAAATCAACGGCATAATTACTTAAATGCTTACTTTTTTCCGCCCCACCTATGCATTTATTTAATTCAGGGGCACGATAGATTGCTGAAATCGTATATGTTTTAAAATATTCATTTCGATTTAACTTTTCCACCAATTGCAAACTACTCACCACATTTTTCCAAAAGGCTTTAGGTGGAATGGCAAAACGTTTTGAGTAACACTGTTCTGGCATATAGTTTCGGCTGGTTGTCAGCTCCATCAGACTAGGCGGATGTTTTAAATACTGCGACATAAACTGATAATAATCTGCCAATAATTGGGGATCTTGTTGCGCCTTCCAAAGCTTGAATTGTTGTTCAATCTGTTGATCTGATGATTTTCTTGAAGATGCGGCCTGATCTGCTTTTTTCTCAGATGGCGTACAGGCATTTAACACCAATACACTGATGCAGCAGATCGAAATAACAATATTTTTAAAAATTTTCACAATTTCAGCACACTTATTGTTTTATTTTAAAGGGTAAATATTTAGAAATCTAAACCTATTTATACGATTTATTAATCATTGACCTAAGTCATTCTAACCAATCTCATTCACTTTAAAGCTGCTATTTACAAAAATCCACAGAGTTAGTAATTTACAACGGACAAAAATGTCCGTTAAATATCAGAATAAAATTTAATGCAATTTCCCCTATGCGTATACGTCAAAAACAAGCGGCACAAAATCGCGAAGATTTGCTCAATGCTGCACTGAAAATATTCCGTAAACAAGGGATTCGTGCGCCATTACAGCTTGTGATTGATGAAGCTGGCGTTGGACGAGCAACCTTTTATCGTAATTTTCAAGATCGCCGTGAGTTAGTCATCGCCTTGATGGAACAAGCATTAACTCGTCTAGATGAACGGGCAAAAAGCTTTTCAGAATATCCTGACGGTTTGATTCGGTTAATTCGCAATCATGTCGAGAATCTGCCTTATCTCACCGCATTGATGGAATATTGGCGTGTGATTGATCGTAATGACCCAAGTATGGTGGATATTTATCAACGGCGTGACGCAATTCTTCAACCGCTGATTGATCAAGCCATTACCCATCATATTTGCCGACCAGATCTCACCCCAAAAGATTATGCGCTAATTACTGGTATTCTAAGAGCTTCCTTTCAAGGGCTAACCGATGAAGAACAGGTTCAACTGGCCACTCGTGCAGTTGACTTACTGATTGATGGCATCAAGGCGTAATTGAGGCAATTATGGATAAATCGCCACGTTTACTTGAACCTGCCCCAGATTGGACACCTGAAGAACGTCCAACATTACCAGGCTCGCCTGCGGCTATTGCACATCCAACACATAAGAAGCTGATTTATTTTTTTATTGGCCTGTTTGTTGCAATCTCAGGCAGTTTAAGTAATGGTTTTATTACCGCAAATTTACCACTTATTCAGGGTGAATACTCGCTAACGCCTTCAGAGGCTGCATGGATTCCCGCAGCTTATGTGATGGCAAATATTAGTTCCAACATGATTCTGTTTAAAGCTCGGCAACAATATGGGTTACGGCTTTTTTCTGAAATTGGTTTAGTGCTTTTTATTTGTGTGTTGGTGCTGCATATCTTTGTGCACACCTTTGAAATGGCATTGTTTGTCCGTGTGATCAGCGGTTTGGTTGCCGCCCCCCTGAGTTCTTTAGGCATGTACTACATCATGCAGGCCTTTAAACGAGAAAACTTTGGACGAGGAATTTATCTCGCACTGGGCTTTCAGCAATTGGGTATCCCACTGGCATGGATCATTTCCCCGTCTCTGGTCGATGTAAATGACTGGATTGTGCTCTATACCTTTGAGTTGGGTTTAGCGATATGTTGTTTGGCTATGGTGGTTTCTTTAAAACTGCCGCGTAGCTTAAGAATCGAAGTCTTTGAAAAACAGGATTTCTTTACTTTTGCCTTACTCGCACCTGGTTTTGCCCTGCTATGTATCGTCCTGACCCAAGGCCCAATCCTTTGGTGGTTTGAAGTCAAATGGTTAGGGTATGCCTTAATTGCAGGATTCAGTCTTATTATTATCGGACTGACTTATGAACATTACCGTGTCAATCCGCTTATCATTACCCGTTGGCTAGGTTCAGCCACCACACTTAAATTTGTGTTTGGTGCGTTGGCGATTCGCTTGCTCATGTCCGAGCAAAGTTACGCGGCTGTTAACTTTTTAAAAACCATGGGCATGGGACCTGATCAGTTCGTTACCTTGTATAGCGTGATTTTTCTTGGCATTGTGCTCGGCACTGTTTTTAGCGCCATGACCTTTAAAAGAGAGCGCATCTCATGGCACTTGGTCGGTGCTGTGGTCTTGGTTCTTATTGCCTGCGCTTTAGACTATCACCTCACCAGTGATGTTCGACCTGAGAATTTTTACCGCAGCCAATTTATCGTTGGCTTTGCCAGTGGTATGTTTATCGGACCATTGTTGCTGACAGGGATTATTAATGCCTTACAAAAAGGCCCATCACACATGGTCACTTTTGTGGTGTTGTTCTCTGCAACACAAAGCTTTGGTGGTTTAATTGGAAATTCATTCTTTTCAACCTATCAACAATTACGCACCCAAAATTATCGGGCTGAAATTGTCAGTGACTTGTCACCCACTGATCCATTGGTGGTGCAACGACTTTCGGCCTATCAGCAAGCAGCCAATAAATATACTTTAGATGCATCACTCGAACAGAACCAAGCTTATCGCAATTTAAACCAGATTGTGACACGAGAAGCACAAGTGCGTGCCTATAATGATGTGATTGCATTAAATGGAATTTTCGCCATTTTACTGTTGATTTGGAGTAGTTTTAATATTGCTTGGACACGCTATCAACTCAAAAAACAGCAACAGGTCCTCAATAGCAGTTAGACTCAGGCTATTCCGAAATCAGATGATCCATGATGTCACGCTATGTATTAAAAAATATTTGAGAATTCTTATGTCGCAAGATCAAAAATCAACAGAGCAAGCAGCAGTTACACCACCACAAGCACCTGCAACAGCAGCAGCGCCACCACCATCCAGTAAGCTTATTCCAACAGCGAAAAGAACATTGCTGTTGATGCTCTTGGTCTTGTTGGTGGGGATTGCTGTGATTATGCGCGCATGGAAAATTGGTCCTTTTGATAGCAGTATAGAATCCACCGACAATAGTTATATCAAAGGCAGAACCACGGTTTTATCTTCTCAAATCAATGGTTATGTCAAAGATGTATTAGTGACTGATTTTGACCATGTCAAAAAGGGTCAGCCGTTAATGCATATTGATACCACAACCTATGATCAGAAAGTGACTCAGGCTGAAGCAAGTGTTGATCAGGCCAATACCACTTTAGCCAATCAAACCCAAGCGATTGAACAACGCAAAGCGGACATTGTGGCTGCACAAGCCAAAGTTGAACAAGCCAGAGCAAGTTATGAACTTTCAACAGCACAACTCAATCGTTATCAACAATTGGGAAATACTGGTGCAACCTCTAAAACAGAACAAGACAAAGCGGCTGCGGATGTAAAGAATAATTTAGCCTTACTCAAACAAGCTGAAGCCAATGTATTGGTTGCTCAAGAAGCATTAAAAACAGCTCAAGTGGCTCAATCGGGCTTAAAAGCACAAGTCACCAATGCCAAGGCACAATTTGATCAAGCGGTGACAACGAAAGACTACAGCGTGATTGCAGCACCGATGGATGGACAATTGGGCGAAGTTAGCCCTCGCGTGGGGCAATATGTTGCAGCTGGAACCCAGTTAATGTATCTGATTCCGCAACAAACTTGGGTAATTGCCAATTTCAAAGAAACACAAATTGCCGATATGCACATCGGGCAAAAAGCAACATTTACCGTAGATGCCATGAAACATCAAAAATTTACTGGCCGTATTGAACAAATTTCACCTGCTGCGGGTGCTGAGTTTAGTGTGCTTAAGCCTGACAACACCACAGGTAATTTTACCAAGGTCGTACAGCGTATTTCTGTGCGGATTGCTATTGATCCCAATCAAAAAGGTTTAGAATTCTTACGACCGGGGATGTCTGTGGTGACTTCCGTCGATACCAGCACTCAATGATCCGCCTAAGTGAAAAGCTTGAGTTAAAAAGGCTTGAGTTAAAGCCTAGAAATTTTTCCCCAATAATAGACATGAAACTCAATCAAACCTGTCTTGTTTTACAGGTTTGATTAGAATATCTTGAACAGGCTTAAGTCAAAGCTACTCATACACACCCATTCAGTTAAAAAATCAGCATGTTTGATCATATTGCCCAAACTATTCCCTACCAAAGTTTAGATTTTGCTAGATCTGTTCAACTTACAGTTAAACGGCTTGATCTAATCCATCCACAAATTTCTGGCAATAAATTTTTTAAACTCAAATATAATTTGATTGAAGCACGTCAGCTTGGCCTAAAACAGATTCTGACGTTCGGTGGTGCTTATTCCAATCATATCGCTGCCACAGCCTATGCAGCACAGTTATTTGGATTTAAAAGCATCGGGATCATTCGGGGCGAGGAGTTAGCGCATAAACCGCTCAACCCAACTCTAACGACAGCACAGCAGTTGGGCATGCAGCTAGTTTTTGTTTCACGTGAAAAATATAGACAAAAAAATAATCATGACTGGATCGATGAATTAACACAACATTATCCAAACACTTATATTATTCCTGAAGGTGGAACCAATGAGCTTGCTATACAAGGTTGTCAGGAAATTTTAACGACAGAAGATTTAAATCATTATGATGTGATTTGCTGTGCGGTAGGAACAGGTGGCACAATCACTGGGCTGATTAACGCCAGTTCACCACAGCAGGAAATTTTAGGATTTTCAGCACTTAAAGGTGATTTTTTACAACAAGATGTCAGTCAACTCACCCATAAAAGCAATTGGAAAATACTGGATGATTATTGTTTTGGGGGCTATGCCAAAACCACTGCTGAATTACTTAGCTTTATCAACAACTTTGAGCAACAATATCACATTCCGCTTGAACAGATTTATACTGGAAAAATGTTTTATGGAATTTTTGACTTAATTTCAAAAGGTTACTTTGAAGAAAATGCAAAAATTTTGATCCTGCACAGTGGTGGCTTGCAAGGACGTAGCTAAATCTCATCTGTTTATAATTGTCCTGAAAATTACTTTAAATTTGTCTATAATCCCCTGCTCAAAGTTTCCATGAGTGTGATATGTCTTCTAACCAATATGATGTGATTGTCCTCGGCGCGGGTGCTTCAGGTTTAATGCTTGCGGCAAAAGCAGCTGCTCGAGGTCGTAAAGTCTTAGTGGTTGAGAAAGCCAATAAAATTGGTAAAAAAATCCTCATGTCAGGTGGTGGTAAATGTAACTTCACCAATCTTTATGTTGAGCCTGAAAATTTTATTTCACATAACCCACATTTTGTCATCTCTGCCCTGACGCGTTATACCAATTGGGACTTTATTGGGATGGTCTGTGAATATGGCATTGACTATGAAGAACGCAAACATGGACAACTGTTTACCTTAAATGGCGCAAAAGAAATCTTAAGCATGCTGCTCAACGAATGTGAAAAAACACATCATGTTGAGATTAAAACCAGTTGTGAAGTCAAAGCGATCAACACGGTTGACGATCAGACTTTTCAAGTCGCCACCAATTTAGGCTATTTTCAGGCTGAATCTGTTGTTGTTGCATCAGGTGGCTTATCTATTCCAACATTGGGTGGCTCTGGCATCGGCTATGAAATTGCCAAACAATTTGGTCACCACATCTATCCTACACGCGCAGGTTTAGTTCCCTTCACTTTTTCAGATCAATTTAAAGAAGTTACCACTCGTTTAAGCGGCAATGCAGTTGAAGCAACACTATCTAACGAACTGATTGCATTTACTGAAGCATTGTTGTTTACACATCGTGGTTTAAGTGGTCCAAGCTCATTACAACTTTCAAATTATTGGAATGCAGGACAAGCATTCCATATTAACTTTTTACCAAGTCTTGAGCTGTTTGATTTTTTAAAGCGCAAAAAGCAAAGCCAACCCAAGGTGTTAATCAGAACCTTACTGACTGAACTTTTACCGAAAAGTGTGGTGATTGAACTACAAAATCTCATTTGGTCCGAGTGGGCTGAAACGGCGATTGGGCAATTAAGTGATGAAAAACTTGAAACGATTGCCAATAAACTACAGCAATTTGAAGTCAAACCCTCTGGTACTGAAGGCTATCGGACTGCAGAAGTCACTTTAGGCGGTGTTGACACCACTGAAGTTTCATCAAAAACCATGGAAAGTACAAAACAAAAAGGTTTATTTTTTATAGGTGAGATCTTAGATGTGACTGGTCATTTAGGCGGGTTTAATTTTCAGTGGGCATGGGCTTCAGCACATGCAGCTTCAAAATATGTCTAATTTAAATTGATCAATAAAGATCTTTCATAAATCAAAAAATGATCATGTGCAGTGAATCATTTGGGTATTGAAAGCGCCTTCTCTCGCTGGGAGAAGGCTAGGATGAGGACACTTTTATGTTGTTTTATGGTTTTAAAACGAACTTATGAAAGAAGTCTAATAGAAAGCTTATTCCAGATAATCTGTTTTAAATAAGATAAGTTGATTCTGGATTTGCTGCTTCTGGGTCACACGTTGAATCGCCAAATCCATCGACTTTAGATCATGGTTTTTTGCAAATAACGACTGATGAATTTTGTGTAAAAAATAGATGATCTTCATTTCAATTCCTTTGAAAATGATATTTATCAGATGAGTGTGTTTTATATTGCCTACATATTCACCCATTCAATCTAGACAATAAATCATCTGATGTCTATCTATTTTCTATAAAAAAACCGATAAAATTCATGCTTTGCGAACACAATCACTCTTGAGATTTGTTTTGAGATTCATGTTGTTGCTTAACAATTTCTGATGGCTGCTTTTTCGGTTTTGCAAACACAAATTTATAAGCGCTTGCTAAAAAACCCACAGTGATTCCTGCAATCACAATGGGTGCAATGAAATTATTTGGCTTTTTCTTAGACATCTCTATTCCCTCTCACTTTTGACCTAAAAATAAAAAGATCGATCAAGCATCAATCCTGATCGATCTTTAAAAGAATTTAAATGTTAATTCGGGTCATCTTTGTCCTGTTTCAATGAATCAGTAAGTGACTTGTACTCATTTTCAATCGCAGGGGTATCCGCGGTTACTTGCGTAGCGTCTGTACCACTTGGCTGTGATGAATAAGTATTTTCTTGCTTTAATGGATTCGGTTGATTTGCCTCTTTCTTGGCTTTATCGATTAAATCCGTTAAAACGCGTTCTGCAGGTTGACGTCCACCTAGACCAAAGGCCAATGCAAAAGCAACTGCCACAGAACCCAAGGTTAAGCCAAAAGCAAGATTAACGATCGAATCGGCAATTCCCATAGCTTTTAAACCCATTGCAATCACCAGCCCCATGATCAAAACACGAACCAAGTTGCCTAACCATCTTGAGCTATTGTACTCACCACGCTGTACCACATTCGCCACGATATTGGCCAACCAGAAACCGATCACCAAAATCACTGCGCCTAACAAAATGTTGGCACCAAAGTAAATAAACATTGAAATCAAATGACTAACTTGTTCAAAGCCCAGTCGATTTGCCGCTTCGGAAACAGCAAATAACATGGTAAAGAAAACAATAAGATAACCAATGATACAAGAAACTTTCGTGTCACCTAAAAAGCGTTGCAAATCTAATTTTGCAGGAATTTCATCAACACCCGTTCCAGCAACAACTTCTGAAACCAAACGCCCCACAAAACGAGACACCACATAGGCCACAATTAAAATTAATCCGGCTGCAATAATATGTGGAATTGCATACATGATTTCACCCAGCATTGCGGTTGCTGGTTGTGAAATAGCCTGTATACCAAGTGCTTCAAAAGCCACAATTAACGCAGTAATCATGACAACGGCAAAAACAAAAGAGCCTAAAAACTTCGCTAAACCTTGGTTTGAGTTTTTAAATAGCCCTACTTTTTCTATTTGGGTTTGTAAATTTAGACTGTTGATTAAACCCTCAACAATCCCGCGCAGGATTTTTGCCAAGATATAACCGACAAAAACGATGACACCCGCAATGAAAATATTTGGTATATAAGAGACTGCCTCATTCAGCATGTTCTGCACTGGAAGCAATAAGCCTTGCAAACCTAAAATTGATAATACAATTGGTAGGAACAGCAATAAAATTAGCCAGTACACAATATCAGCGATATTCTGACTGATCGGACTGACCCCAACATCGGCACTTAATTTTTCATCAAGTTGAGTCCGATCCAAGGCTTTTTTTAAGCCGACTTTAACCAGATTTGCCACAATCCAGCCGATAAACCCGATGGCCACGGCAGCCAGTAATTGTGGAATAAACAATAAGAATTGCTGAATCATCAAACTAAATGGGCTGCTTACGCTGGTAAGATTCAGCACATTTAATGCACCAATCACCGCGATCACCATCACCACCCAAAAAACAATTCGAGAAAGAATACTTTCAATATTTGAACGATGACCTGTTGCTGAAGACAATTTTGTATTTGTACCTAGTTTTTCTAGGATTTTTTTAATTCCTGCTGCAACAATCAGTGCAATAATCCATCCCACAATAAGGATGGCAACAGCGGCGAGAATCGGGTGGAATTGATCCCAATAATACATGGCATCAAATCTCCCCCTTGTTTGTAAAATTTCATTCATTTTTATTTCCTCAAGTTATAGATTTATAACAATCTGAGTGTGCTCAAATGACTTTAAGCAACATTCTTTATTTGAATTGGATACTTGATGAATTACTCTTCTACTTTATCTATTGCTTATATAACGAGCAAATTTAACTGCATAAATACAACAAAAGCATGCAAAAATGAAAAACTCCAGCTTTGCAGCTAGAGTTTGTCTGATCAATATAATCTTTATAGATGATATATGGGATTAAACCCAGTCGGCGATCATGTAAACAAGCAAGGAAACAAGAAATAACCCCACAAGAATAAGCATATAAATGGGTAAGCGATTCTTATGCGTTATATCTTCAGTACTTGTTACATAAGATGGTTTATTGAAATCGTGTTTCATGACGTCCACCTCCATCGAATTGATGTATTTTTATACTAACAGGCTATTTGTGATCTGTGTGTAAAAATATTTTAAGCAAAAGTAAATTTTAATTCGAACAGTTCTTGATAGATAAATGAGCTATAATATGTACCCCATTTTTTGGCTATTGTAGATATGGCTTATCAACGACAAAGTGTCGGGTTGGACTTGGACACTGATGTCACGCATCAATGCTTCACACATACCTCAAGAGATGATCATCTCATTGGAATTATTGAATTTAACAAGCCAAGTTATATTCTAAAATGGGGCGATTTAGAGTATTTCCGTCGCCGTACAGATGAATTGTCGGTCATGCCGTTCCCAGAATGTGTCAATGCAATGATTATTGATATTCGCAATGTCGTACCATTTCTGGATAATGAAGTTCCAATCGTGCCATGGCGTTTACTTGAAGAAGACTGCCCGATACGACTTGTTGTTCCTCAAGATCGTTTAGAACATTATGCAGGGATCTTTGAACCAACGTGGTTAACCACAGACATTGAAATTGCTATTCAAGAATTACGCGAATTTATGGATATGTTCGTACACTAACAGCATATCCATAGCTTAAAAATAAGATTTATTTTTTGATTATTTGTATTGATACAAATTTCATCAATGACTTTGATTTCTCAAAGTAAAGTCAACAATTTAAACAGATCATTGACCAAACATTTTAACTGCCATACGCTGCGCTTGCTTTCCATAAAACCAATAGGTAATTAAATATAAAGGGATTGCCAACATCAACAACATGATCAATGCAGTGAGCAAAAATTGAGTATTTTGCAGATACATCACAAAAGTTTTCCACACTTCTGGATCATTTTGAGAAAAAAACCAAACACCCGCAAATACCCCAAGTAAATTATAGCCCCAAAATATTGCAGTATAACCAAGGGTCAGTTTTTTACGCTCTTGGTCTGTAGGCGCACGGCGTTGTTGTTTGAGAAAACGATATAACACAATAATCATCGCGATCAGATAAGGTATTGCGGTTAACACGCCAGCAATTTCATTGGGCAATAATGCAGCCAATACACCTGCAACCATGGTCAAGACTAAACAAAGCAGCAAAAACCACAAAAAATATTTGTTTAAAGACACCATGACGACAGCCTAGATTGCATAAAGAACAATATTATAATTTTTTTTCAACTTTTTTTCATTTTCTTGTCAACCAATTTGAAACTGTTGTCGTTATATAAGTATAAGGTCTGCAGCAACCAAATTGATTGCACGGCATCCGCAAAGAAATTTGGAGACCTTCTCTCAGAGAAACTAAAAACTTATGCTTCTTAAGATTCAACTTAGCAGCCTGAATCTTTATAACGAAGTATTTTGGCCGACGATTTACTCATCACTCGAATCGTCGGCTTTTGTTTTTCTGGCGTTTGTGTTTTTATCGTTTCTGCTTTGACCGCGTGTATGTGTATCGCGTACTTGTTCTAACAATACAATCTCTTAGAACCTGTCAATTTCCTCATACTTGAATAAAAAATACAGATCGTCTTTGATTCAATAAAACAAAATTCACTTTTGTCTTGTAAATAAACAAGACGATCTCTTGTTCAGTATCGATATAAGCTTAAATTTGTTTCATCTTGAACTGTTGAGCCACTTTTAAAATTGCCATAAATCCAGCCAGAGTAAAAGCCAACATCAAAATTCCCATATTTAATAAATGATTCCATATGAGAAAATTCAATACCACACCACCCAATAGACCACACGCAAATTGCATACTGCCCATAATTGCACTTGCAGTTCCTGCTCTTGAGCCTTGTTCAGACATCGCCAATGCCATCGCATTCGGTCCAGTAAAACCAATCCCTGAAACAGAGAAAAATAAGCCCAACATGACAATCGCCAATGGTGCATCAGACATGAAACCTGCGCTGACAATAATCAGCCCACCTGTGACTTGAATCAAACCACCAATTTTTAACCGCAGGATCACCGAGAGTTTGTTGGCTAAACGCTTATTGATAGAAGACAGTAAAATGATACCAAAAGCATTAAAACCAAAGGCAATAGCAAACTGTTGCTGAGTTAAATGATAACCATCCATCAACACTGCTGCCGCGGAACTGATATAACAAAATAGTGCTGCACCAGTAAAGCAACCTGCCAACATCGGAAAGCGAAAGCTTCGATCTTTAAAAATAGCAGCATATAAAATAAAAACTTGTTTAAAGTTGAGACGCAGCCTACGTTCTGGTGCGAGTGTTTCCTTAAATAAAAAATGTACACAAAATAAGCAAAACACACCAATCACAAACAAGGCAATAAAGACACCTTGCCAACTAAAGAATTGTAGAATAGCTGCACCCAAGGTTGGAGCAAGAATTGGGGCAATCCCCATCACAATCATCATACTGGAAAAAGCTTGTGCTGAACCTTGCACATCTAAACGGTCTCGAATTGCAGCCCGTGCCATCACCACACCCACACAGCCCCCTAAGGCTTGTAAAACGCGTGCGGCAATCAATGACCAATGATCAGGTGCTAAAACACACAACAAGCTGGCAAAAGCAAACAAGGTCATACCAAAATAAAGCGGTTTCTTACGCCCAATACGGTCACTGATTGGACCATAAATCAATTGACCAACAGCAAGACCAAAAAAATACGCCGGCAAGGTATTGGCGACTTGCTGGGTCGTCACATTAAAATCTTGCGCCATTTGTGGTAATGCCGGCAAATACATATCAATGGATAATGGACCCAAAGAAGTAAATAAAGCCAAAAGCATAATCCAGCCCGTTGAATACTGCTGACCAACGTTTTTTTCAGACATAGATGGTTTATAATTTGATAAGGAATGTTGCAGACAAGTTTACACTGTCCATTGTATGATTTGTCACAAAGATAAGTGAAAAGTCATATAAGCCAAATCGCAATTCCCAAGTAAATAACACCCTATTGATTTAACAAGGATTTCCTTTGAACACTTGGCTGTTAAAACTCAGAAAAGCAACCTACAACACAAGTTTCATGTATAACTTGAGAATGATCATTGCCTTTACAGGGACTGCATTTGTACCTTATCTGTTGGGACAGCAGTTAATGACCATTCCACTCACCTTAGGGGTGGTTGCAGCAGGTCTCAGTGATATAGACGATCGCTTCTCTGTACGTATCATGAATTTGATCTATACCTATATCGGATTCTTTATCACCGCTGCCTCAGTGAGCCTGCTCTTTCCTTACCCTATTCTGTTTGCCTTAGGTTTGATTGTTTCTTGTATCGGTTGGATTTTATTGGGTTCTTTGGGACGTCGCTATGCCACCATTTCTTATGGCTGTCTGGTGGTTTCTGTGTATTCCATGCTTGGGGTGCATTTATTTGATCAATGGTATATCCAGCCAAGTCTATTGGTGGTTGGTGCAATTTGGTATGGGGTTATTTCAACCATCAGTTTTTTACTGTTCCCAGTACGGCAAGTTCAAGACAAGCTGTCTCAATGTTTTTCATCATTAGGTAATTTTCTATTTTCCAAATCCAATTTGTTTGATGTCGATATGACACCAACCAGCTATCAAGACAGTATGATTAGTTTGTCTATGGAAAATGGGCAGCTCATCAGCATTTTTAATGATATGCGTACCGCCTTGTTGACGCGTTTAAAGGGTGACCGAGGACAACGTGATACACGTCGTAGTTTACAATATTACTTTGTTGCACAAGATATTCATGAACGGGCCGATTCAGCACATATTGATTATCAAAAGCTGGCCAAAATGTTTGAACATAGCGATGTGTTATTTCGTTTTCAACGCATTTTAGCGCTGCAAGGCAAAGCCTGTAAGGATTTGAGTGATAGCATCTTACACCGCACCACCTACCAGCATAATGTCCGTTTTGAGCATGCTTTTAAAAACCTCAGATACTCGCTGGATAAACTCAAAAAAGAAGAAAATTATGACTTAATTTGGATCAATTCATTGTTTGCACTTTATCAAAATTTAAAGTCGATTGATGCCCAATTACAAAATCTCGAAACTGAACGACATATAAAATACGATCAAAGTAAAAATTTCGAAAACCAACTTAAAGATGATGACCTCAAAGGTTGGGATGATATTGTCATTCGAATCAAACAAAATTTAACTCCCGAGTCTGTACTTTTTAGACATGCAATTCGTGTTTCGATTGTTTTGTTTATTGGCTATGTTTTTGTGCAACTCACCAATATTGAATATGGTTACTGGATTCTATTAACCGCACTGTTTGTCAGCCAACCGAACTTTAATGCGACCAAACGACGTTTAAGATTACGGATTATTGGAACATTAGGCGGCATTATTTTAGGCTATGCAATTTTGTATTTTGTGCCCTCTATTGAAGGACAACTCTTATTACTCATACTCAGTGGTGTATTGTTTTTTGATTTACGCAGTAAACAATATGCCCAAGCCACTGCCTTTATTACCATCATGGCGCTGATCAATTTTAACTTGGATGGGCTTGGCTATGAGGCAGCGCTACCTCGTATGATTGATACAGTGATTGGCTGTGCCCTCGCCTGGTTCGGTGTCAGCTTTATTTTCCCTGACTGGAAATTCCGTCGTTTACCCCGCACGATTCAACGCTCATTGGAAGCTCAATGCAATTATTTGGCAAATGTAGTCGCTCAATATCATCAGGGACGCAATAATAGTTTAGAGTATCGAATTGTTCGCCGTGCTGCACATAATCGGGATGCAGATGTTGCCTCACTGATTTCAACCCTTGCCACTGAACCAGATTTTGACCCAAGTCAAAAAAGCTTAGCTTTTGAGTTCTTATGTCTAAATCATACCTTTCTTAGCTATATTGCAGCACTCGGCGCACATCGTGAGCAAGTGAAAGACCAACAGGTACTTAATTTATTGGATCAAGCTTTAGATGATATCTCCGGGGCTTTATTACGGGATGAAATGCCTGATTTAACCGCGCACAATATGTTGAAAGCCATTCGTACCCGTTTAAGCCAATCCGAGTCAGAAGACTCTAAATCACTCATTATTCTTCAACAATTGTCATTAATGTTCAGTATTTTAAAGCAACTAAGTAGCTTGAAACAGAATTTAAGCCATGAACGAGATGATCAATCTACTGAATTGGCTTCTTTATAAATGTGCATCAAAATTGCATCGTTATTTGGTACAATAGGTGCACTAAATCTTGAGATTTAGTGCTAAACTCTGACTAGATTTACATACATTACTGACACTATGACTGCCAAGAATATTTACGCTTATACCTTACAACCTGTTCCGTACGAAGTTTCGGAAGCCGAACAACGCGGCGCTCAACTTGCAATTTGGCGTAGTACCAATAAAATTGGGATTAAAGCTTGGGCAATCATGGGTGTAGCAGTGGTACTCTCATTACTTGGCATCGCTTTAATTAAAAACTATTCAACCATTATTTTTTGGGTGGTTCTTGCTGCAGTTGCCATCTATCTTTTGGTTCGCAAGTTCGGTCTTGAATGGTATGTAAAACGCAAGATGAATGAATTTCCAGTTCAGGAAATCAAAGGTGTAAAATTAGGGGTGCAGCCAAGTGGTATTGTGATGCGTCAACAAATGGGTGTACAAGAAGGTGTTGGAACCGTGGCTTGGAAAGACATTTATGAATGGTACAACACCCCTGAATTCTTACTGGTAAACTTTAAAGTAAAAGGCCAACAAGGTGCATATATTCTACCTAAACGTATGGATAGCAAGAATTTCCCCTTTGAAACACTGCGTAAACATTTAAAAGAAGTTGTTGGTGAACCCAAGACACTTTAATTTAAAATTTTAAAAGGCCTCCATTTTTGGAGGTTTTTTTGTACTTCGCTATTTTAATAAAAATGATAATGAGAATAAATATTATCTGCAAAATTCATTATCTCTCCGATTTATTCAGCTATAATTTGCTATCAAAAATATTCTGCCCTTTGCATTGCCATGTTTAAAAAGACTTTTTTTCAAATTCACTGGTTTCTAGGGATTACAGCTGGTTTAATTCTCTCAATTATGGGAGTGACTGGTGCAATCTATTCTTATGAACAACCTATTCAAAGATGGTTAAACCCAGACAGCTACACGGTAAAAGTTGAAAATCAGGCAAAACTCACGCCTGCTGAAATTTATCAACATTTCCAAACCCAAAACCCTGAAATGAAGATCAACAGTATTACTGTCGCAAAAGCCGCTGAAGAAGCTTCAAACATTAATATTGTCAAAGAAGGCGCTCGTAGAGGTTATACCATGATGGTAAACCCTTACACGGCCGAAGTTCTTCCAGAAGTGAAAGGCAAAGATTTTTTTCAATTTATACAGCAACTGCATCGTAACTTAACTGTCGGTGAAGTCGGTAAACAAATTACTGGCGCCAGTACCTTGATGTTAATTTTCTTTGTACTCAGTGGCCTCTATTTACGCTGGCCGAAAAAGCATTCTTTTAAACAATGGTTTGCCATTAAGCCTAAACTCAAAGGTCGTAATTTCCTTTGGGATCTACATGCTGTAGTCGGCACATGGGTGGTGATCTTTTATTTACTTTTAGCATGTACTGGGCTGTATTGGTCGTATGACTGGTGGCGCAATGGTATGTTTAAAGTAATGGGGGTTGAACGACCTCAGCCTGAAATGCAAGCGGCACGCGGTGGAGAAGGTCAAGGACGTCAAGGGGCTTCTGGCAATCCTCAACAACAACCACAACAACGTGGCGAAAAGCAAAATCCAACGACAGATCATCAACAACCAGACCGTGAAAATAAGCATGAGAATAAAGAAGGCTTAAAACCAGAACAAATTCAACATGTACTTACTCAAACATGGAATGGGTTTAATGCTCAAATTAATCGTGACTATTCGACACTGACTGTTTCGATCCCTAAAAAGCCAGATGGTAAAGTTGAACTCACTTTTGTTGATGCTATTCCACAACATGAGCGTGCACGAAATAAAGCAACCTATAACTATCAAACTGCACAAATTGAAAAATTAGACTTATACGAAAGCAAACCACTCAATGAAAAAATCATGGGAAGTATGCTCCCTGTACACCGTGGTAGTTTCTTTGGCCCAGTTTTTCAATTCATCGCAATGCTTGCGGCATTGGCAATGCCATTATTTTTTGTTACTGGATGGATGCTGTATTTAAAACGTCGTAAGCAAAAGCGACTTACGCTTGCTGCAAAACAAGCGGGTTCAGCAATTCAAATTGATCCAAATGCAACACCTTGGTTAATTGCTTATGCCTCTCAAACAGGAATGTCTGAGCAATTGGCATGGCGCACCTCAACCAGTCTACAAGAAGCCCATCAGCCAACAACGGTAAAAGCTGTACAACAACTCTCTGAAGATGACCTCAAGCAAGCCAAACAGATTCTCTTGATTGCAAGTACCTATGGTACAGGTGAAGCACCTGACTTAGCCTCGCACTTTGAGAAAAAGCTTATGGCTACATCATTGGATCTTTCGCATTTAAAATATGCGGTTTTAGCATTGGGTTCACAAGACTATCCTGAGACCTATTGTAGCTTTGGGCATCGCATAGACGCATGGTTAAAACAATCTGGTGCTCAACAGTTGTTTGCTACGCTTGAAGTCAATAATGGCAACAATGCAGATATCCAACACTGGAATGATGCTTTAGCAAAAGCCACAAAGCTCGATCTACAAACAATGTCTATTGATAAAGTTTTTGATCAATGGCGTTTGACAAAACGAGAATTACTCAATCCAAACAGCTTAGGCGCACCCGCATTTAATCTTGAATTACAAGCCAGCTATGATACAGCTTGGCAAGCAGGTGATATTGCTGAAATTCAAACGGGGAATAGTCCAGAACGTATTCAATTGTTCTTGGATAAATATCAAGTTCATGCAGAAACAAAAGTGGATTCACTCGAACAAAGCATTCAAGAAGCGCTTTGGAATCGCGATTTAACCGTTACTGTTGAACCTTTTGCCAATATGGAACACTTACTCGAACAACTCCCTACACTACCGACTCGTGAGTATTCGATTGCCAGTATTCCAAGTCAGCAAGTGTTGCGTTTGGTGGTTCGTCAGCAACAAAATCCTCAAGGTGAGCTTGGTCTCGGTTCTGGTTGGCTAACCGAACATGTACAATTGCGTGATAAAATTGCGTTAAGAATTCGTAATAATGAATCATTCCATTTAATTACCGATAACCGTCCGATTATCTGCATCGGGAATGGTACCGGGATTGCGGGATTAATGAGTTTGATTCATGCCCGTGTTCGTATGGACTATACTGAAAACTGGTTGATTTTTGGTGAACGCCAACAAGCAAACGATTATTTCTTTAAAGATACAATTCAAGCTTGGCAAAATACAGCGATGCTCAAACGTATTGATTTAGCCTTCTCTCGTGATCAAGCTGAAAAAATTTATGTACATCATAAACTACGTGATCAAGCGGAAGAACTGAAAAAATGGGTGGCCAATGATGCGGTGATCTATGTCTGTGGCAGTATCAATGGTATGGCAACTGATGTTGATCTCGCTTTAATTGATATCCTTGGAGAAGATACAGTTGAACAATTACGTTTAGATGGTCGTTATCGTCGTGACGTTTATTAGGGTCTATTGAATAAATTTACCCGCCAAAACCGAGCTCGATTGCTCGGTTTTTTTTGATTCATATATAATAAATACACAGATTTCGTTTAGAATTAGACTAATTTTTAATGATTTGTTTTCACCCATGTATAACAATAAACTCTTCCGCATTGTCTTTTTTTTGCTGGGATTTGTCTTATTCCTTGATGGATTTATTTTAATTTTATATAAAAAAATCCACTTAGGAACAATACTCCCTTTGCTGATTGGCTTAGCCTTTATCACTACAGCGCTATGGAGCCAACACATTCAACAGTATTTAGCACAACACTTAAAGTTAAAGAAAATCTGGCGCTTAGGATGGATTCTATTGACGCTTTGGTCTGTCAGCTTAATCGGCTTCTTTGGTTATATCCACTTAAAATCCCAACAAAATACAGCAGAAAACAATCTACAAGCGATTATTGTGTTAGGCAGTGGGATTACCCAAGGAAAAGCCTCACCGACCCTCGCAAAACGTTTAGATCAAGCCGGCGAAATTGCAAAACAACAATCACAAGCTTTGATCATTGTCAGTGGTGGTTTAGATTTTGGTGAAGAAAAAACCGAAGCAGAAATTATGTCGCAATATTTACAAGAGCATCTGCAAATCCAAGCCAGTAGAATCCTACAAGAAAATAAAAGTACCAGTACTGACTTAAATCTAAAAAATAGCCAAGCAATTTTAAAAGCGCATGGTTTAACTTTAGACTCTAAAATTGCGATTGTGACCAGTGATTTTCACACCTTACGTGCCGCAGCAATCGCCAGAAAACAAGGCTATCATAACTTCATTACTGTAGGTGCTGAAACCCCACTCACGACACGTTATAACGCATGGTTAAGAGAGTACTTTGCCTATATCAGCGGGTGGATGCTCGGTGAATATTAAGGCACAGAAAGCCATATCATTGTCTGTACAGCGTTACTGATGTAAGCGAATTTTCCGTGGTAACGGTAAGCGTTTATTGTTTTGAAATAACTCAGGTTGAGTCGTATACATCTGATATAAATAATTTTTGATATCGAGTAAAAATTTATTTGTTGAAACTAAAATATTCCGCCCTTCTGGGGTTAAATTTATAGAAATTGCGGTATTATTTTGTTTGATAAAAGGAATCATCTGTTCAATAAAAACAATGAGTTCAACTTCTTGAACTGCGTAACGGCTCCAGTTATCTTTAATCAGAAGTTGTGCCAAATTTTTACTTTGCCAAACAGCTAAAGACTGTTGCCCTGTCGGTGATGCGCACAAAGCCCAGCCATCATCATAAAGAACAAAAACCTTGGTTTGTGAAACAATCATTTCGACAAAATGTTTATATTGGTCTAGGGTTTGAACTGAGTTTTTTTGAGTTGAAGACGCAGCTTTACGTTGATATGGATTTCGCATAGAAAATTTATTTTTAAAATACTTATGCTTATATATTATACAGAAGTTCTAAACAAATAACTAGATTGGAAAATTTGGTGGGCGCTGACGGGATCGAACCGCCGACATTCTGCTTGTAAGGCAGACGCTCTACCAACTGAGCTAAGCGCCCTGAGTGTGGATAAACAAAGTTGTTTACTCTGTTTGAACCTATAAGAAAATCGATGATTTAATCTTAAGTTCTATCCTAAAGATGGGGAGTAAGCGATATGAAGTCTATAATGTTTGATCTCTAAAAATCAAAAAACTTCAAATTCTTACAATTCCAAATGTCTTGATCTCAGGAAATAAGATAAATGGCGCAGCGGACGGGACTCGAACCCGCGACCCTCGGCGTGACAGGCCGATATTCTAACCAACTGAACTACCGCTGCTTGATCTCAGGAAATAAGATAAATGGCGCAGCGGACGGGACTCGAACCCGCGACCCTCGGCGTGACAGGCCGATATTCTAACCAACTGAACTACCGCTGCGTTGTATATGGTGGGCGCTGACGGGATCGAACCGCCGACATTCTGCTTGTAAGGCAGACGCTCTACCAACTGAGCTAAGCGCCCTGAGTGAGGATCATCACAATATTACTTTATCAGAACATAAAAGAAAACAATATTCCCTTTCAAATTCTTATACATCCAAATATCTTGATCTCAGGAAATAAGATAAATGGCGCAGCGGACGGGACTCGAACCCGCGACCCTCGGCGTGACAGGCCGATATTCTAACCAACTGAACTACCGAATCTTGATCTCAGGAAATAAGATAAATGGCGCAGCGGACGGGACTCGAACCCGCGACCCTCGGCGTGACAGGCCGATATTCTAACCAACTGAACTACCGCTGCATTGTATATGGTGGGCGCTGACGGGATCGAACCGCCGACATTCTGCTTGTAAGGCAGACGCTCTACCAACTGAGCTAAGCGCCCTAAACTAGAATAAATAAAAAACTATTTAGACTCTAATTCAGTATTACATGTCACTGCAAAATCATTATAAAGTGGCGCAGCGGACGGGACTCGAACCCGCGACCCTCGGCGTGACAGGCCGATATTCTAACCAACTGAACTACCGCTGCACTTTAACAAATGAATTGCTATACATACGATGATTGAATTTAAGTGGCGCAGCGGACGGGACTCGAACCCGCGACCCTCGGCGTGACAGGCCGATATTCTAACCAACTGAACTACCGCTGCACTAAAAATTCAACGTTAAAGCTTGGTGGGCGCTGACGGGATCGAACCGCCGACATTCTGCTTGTAAGGCAGACGCTCTACCAACTGAGCTAAGCGCCCTAACGACTTCATCGTTTGTGAGGTGCATTATAGAGAATCTTTACTGAGTGTCAAACGCTTTTCTCGATGTTTTACCTATTTTAGGTTTGAGTGATTAAAAAATAGATCATTTTAGTTTAAATTGGTGTTTTTTGTTTATTATTTATCTATTTATAAAATATTCAAACCCATATTTTAATTAAATTGAGTAGATCATTTAATCAATATTTTAACCCTATTATCTATTTACTCTAAACTTAATAAAATATTCCGCGTTTAATGATCAAAAACATCGAATGAAGGCTATTCGGATTTATCCATTTCATTCAGATTTTTTACAATAGGTTTTGGTTCAGGGCGCAACCAAAGCCAGATAGCCACAATCAACATGGTCACATCGGTAAAAATTTTCACAGCCAGTGGTGCATTGGTGAATAACATAATTACTCCACTGATCAACATCATAATACTGGCGATCCACTTTGCTTTACGTGGCACAGTCCCATTTTCACGCCAAGCACGAAGCGTTGCACCATATTTTGGATGATTGAGTAACCAAGCATCAACCTGTGGCCAACCTTTTGATGCCGCCCAAGCTGCCAAGATGAGGAAAACTGTCGTTGGCATTCCCGGTAATATTGCCCCAATAAACCCGAGTACAATAAAAACAATCACCAATGTTCGCCAAAACAAAACTTTCATAGATTAACTCAATCTGCCCATTCGACTAGTATACCGCCCAAATGATTTTGCCAGTATATTTTAAATCAATTGAAATCATTGTATTTTAAAATCATGATGTTCATCATTTCCAATACAGTCAAATTGAGCTTGCATGTTGATTCACTTATTTGCTTGAATCTCAACACGCTAAAGACCTTTTCTTTAAAAATAAACTGAGTGAGTCCTCAGCTTAGGACAACATACAATGACAGACTACTTTGAGCCTTGGTTAAAGTACAAACACCCTATTGTTCGTCAATTGGCTTTTTGCATTGCCAGTCCCAATATTATTCAGCATCTGCCTGATGAATTAGAAATTAAAAATCGTTTTGAAGTACACGACACGGCGTTTTGGCAACAACAATATATAGATTTTCAAACACGCTTAGATCAACTCGATCATGACCCCACCCCACTCATTGAATTTGTACAACAGCTTAAAAGCACACGGTTAGGTTTACGTTTTGAATATTTATTTTGGTTCTGGTTACAAGATGAAGCCAATCAACACTATCAACTGATTCAGCATAGTATCCAAATCATTGAAGCAAAGAATACATTAGGCGAAATTGATTTCCTTGTTCGTAATCAGGCCACAAAACAGATCGAGCATTGGGAAGTTGCTTTAAAGTACTATTTAGGCGAATCAACCTTACACTTAAAGCATTGGTATGGTCTAAATCGTAGCGACACCCTTTTACGAAAACTGAATCATTTCTCAGAAAAACAATTTCAATTTACCCAGGCTTTAGATCTTAAAATTGAAAAGAAACTGGCTGTGATGAAAGGACAGCTTTATCTGCCTTACAATAAAGACGATGTTGCACCGCCCTCATGGATCAACACGCAACGTCGATTGGGTCAATGGGGACATCACATTGCACAAGATTTTTACCGTCTACAAAGGCATGAATGGATTTGCCCAGATCTAAAGCAAAGCTCAGCTGCTGCCCAATTTTGGTGTAATGGTTTATATCATGATAAAAATAGCCTGCAATTTTATATGTACCGCCAAGCTCCTCTGGCGCTTTTCTTTGACATAAATGCTTAATTATTCACGTTTCTTATACACGGATTAACCAATCCACTCATAAAAACATAACGATATATTAACCCGATGCTCGTATACTAAAATTCTAATTAACGCGTGAAACACGGAGATAGTAATGAAAAAAATTTTAGCAGTTTCAATGTTATTCGCTTTTGTTTTAGCTGGTTGCAACACATTTAAAGGTGTTGGTAAGGATGTATCTAAAGCGGGGGATGCTGTTACGAATTCTGCAGAAAAAGTTGAAAATAAATTGTAAGTATCAACTTCATTCTACAACATGAGCCTTATCTAAATAGATAAGGCTTTTTTAATGCCAATTTAAATAGTTTTATCCTTTCTCAAGCTTTAAGGTTTTCATTCGGTTTTATCTTCCTCTATTATATTGTTCAATTTACTTACTTGATCAATGTCCATGAATCATTCGGATACCTTAGAACTGAGTTTACAACTTCTTCGCCAACCTTCTGTGACACCTATAGATCACACCTGCCAAACCATCATGGCAGATCGTCTGTCTGCTATTGGCTTTAATATTGAAAATATGCGTTTTGAAGATGTTGATAATCTTTGGGCAAGACGCGGAACGGCATCTCCAGTTTTCTGTTTTGCAGGTCATACCGATGTTGTGCCTACAGGTCATCTAGATGCATGGGAGTCTGATCCATTCCTACCTGAAATTCGTGATGGCAAACTCTATGGTCGTGGCAGTGCTGATATGAAAACAGCATTGGCTGCAATGGTGGTTGCATCTGAACGTTTTGTAAAGAATCATCCCAACCATAAAGGTTCTATTGCTTTTTTAATCACCTCTGATGAAGAAGGCCCTTCTATCAATGGTACGGTTAAAGTTGTCGAAACCTTAGAAGCACGTAATGAAAAAATGACATGGTGCCTTGTCGGTGAGCCTTCAAGTACAGATACGCTGGGCGATATCGTAAAAAATGGCCGTCGTGGTTCATTAAATGCAGTGTTAACAGTAAAAGGGAAACAAGGCCATGTTGCCTACCCACATTTAGCCATTAACCCTATTCATACCGCTTCAAAAGCCTTATCTGAACTATGTGATACGGTGTGGGACAATGGCAATGAATACTTCCCCGCAACTTCATTCCAAGTTTCCAATATTCAAGCAGGTACAGGCGCAACCAATGTTGTACCCGGCACGATGACCGTTACCTTTAACTTCCGTTACTCAACTGAAGTGACTGCAGATCAACTCAAATTACGTGTTCTTGAGATTTTAGATCGCCATCATGTTGATTATGATATTGAGTGGACGTTATCAGGTTTGCCATTCTTAACCCCAGTCGGTGAGTTGGTCAATGCTGCACGAACTGCAATTAAAAATGTGACAGGGACAGAGACCGAACTTTCAACCAGTGGTGGGACTTCTGATGGTCGTTTTATAGCACCGACAGGCGCTCAAGTGCTTGAGTTAGGTGTTTTAAACGCAACGATCCATCAAATTAATGAGCATGTGAATATTGCTGAATTAGAGCCTTTGGCTGAAATCTACGAACAAATCTTAGTCGAATTACTCGCTTAAGCTGAGCAATTCTCACTAAGTAAAAAAGGGCGCAAATGCGTCCTTTTTTACAGATAAGCTTTGAAAGCATTACAGATCAAGTCTTCTTTATCCCAATCTGTAACTGAATTTGATCCAAATCTGGCACATGATAAGTCTTATCGCCAATTTTCACATATTGTAAAATCGTCTTATCTTTGATGCTATCCTCTGCGTCGACCACTTCTGAAATCCGTAGCCGTATCGAGCTTGGCATTTCATTGCACATCAAGGCAAAACGCTCGTCTGCATCTTCCCCTTCAATGATCAGTGCGACACCCAGAGTCTTTTTAGGATCACTGACACTAAATGTCGGCAACTTCTTTTCATGCCATTCCACGACATTGACATAGGTTGGACTATTCTGAGCAGAAAGCACCACATTTTGTGGTAATAACATTGGTGCTTTATCATAACAATCAATAATATATGCATCAATAAACCCAGTAGACACTGTAATTAAATGCTGTAATTCCCGTGTGCTAATTTTATCAATTGCAGACTTTTCGATATTCTTTGTCATGAGCGTTCCTATTTAACCGTCAACAAAGCTTCAATATTTTCCAATAAATCAGCTTCTTGGAATGGTTTACCCATATAATTTGTCACACCTAAGCTAAATGCCCGTTCACGATGTTTTTCACCTGTTCGTGACGTAATCATGATGATTGGCAAATCGCGGTGAATTTCATGATGGCGAACCAAGTTGGTGACTTCAAAACCATCCATTCGAGGCATTTCAATATCCAGCAACATCAAGTCTGGTTTGACATTTTCAAGTTGCTCAATCGCATCCACACCATCTTTCGCAGTAATCACATCGAAACCTTGGCGTTCAAGCAAACGTGAAGTGACCTTACGAACGGTAACTGAGTCATCCACGATCATAATCAAACGGCGTTGATCACGATGACGTTGTTTATCATGTTGAAGATGTTCAGCGCCACCTCGGGTAGATGCTTGAACTTGTCGTGCAATATTTTGTCCATCCAAAATCAAACACACCTGACCATCACCCAGAATGGTTGCACCCGCAATCGCATTGATGGTAGCAAACTGCTTACCAATCGGTTTAACTACAATTTGTGAACGTGAACCAATTAACTGATCAACCAGAATGGCAATGGATTGCCCCAAGCTTCCCTTGATCAACAACACTGGTAATGAATGTGCAAGCCCATGTAACCGTGGAGTGACTTGATTCGAGGTAAACTCACCTAAATAACGTAGCTTATAGCTTTGGAAATCGATATCAAAATAGTCATTTTGAGTTTCAAAATATTCTTCCAAAGCGGCTGGTGAAATTCGAACAATACGATCAATTTGCGATAATGGGACTGCAAATTGCTGATCACCGACTTTCACCATCAAGGCATCGCTGACCGCAACTGTTGTAGGTACGGTAATCGTAAAGGTCGAACCATGCCCCAACTCAGAACTGACACTCACTTGACCACCAAGTGATTTAATTTCACTTTGCACAACATCCAAGCCAACACCACGACCAGAGATTTGTGTCACTTGCTGTGCTGTACTAAAACCGGGATGGAAAATAAACTGTAGGATTTCCTCAGGCTCTAACTGCTGATCAGTTTTGATTAAGCCTTTTTCAATTGCTTTATCACGAATAACTTTTGGATCAATTCCTTTACCATCATCTTTAAACGAGACAAGTACATCTGTACCTTGACGACTAATATTCAAATCAATTCGACCAGTCAACGCTTTGCCCGACTTCTGACGCTGTTCCGCATCTTCAATCCCGTGGTCAATCGCATTCCGCAACATATGCTCTAACGGTGAAACTAATTTTTCCAGAATATTACGATCCAACTCCCCTTCAGTATTATTGACTAAAAGTTCAGTGGGTTTATTCACGGTTGAAGAGGTCTGGCGAACCAAGCGCTGTAATCGAGGCAACAATCTTGAAAATGGTACCAGACGAGTACGCATCAAGCTTTCCTGAATTTCAGCTTGAATACGAGATTGCTGAAGCAATAAACCTTCAGTATCACGAATCTTTTCAGCCAACGTAGTTTTAAAATCAACCAAGTCAGATGCAGATTCAGCCAATGATTTTGATAACTGGTTTAGAGATGAATATTGGTCCATTTCTAAAGGATCAAAATCAGCATAGCGAGCGCTTAAATCGCCATGTTTTGCAATGATTTGGCTTTCTAACTCGCCTTCCATACGGCGTAGCTGATCCGCCAAACGTTGAATAGCCAACTCCATATCAGTCAGGGTATTACCTAACTGCCCCAAATCCATCTCAATACGTGAACGGTTGATCGCGTTTTCACCAGAAAGGTCGATCATTTTTTCAACCAAATCCGCAGAGATACGAATCATCTCATTGTTGGATTCAGTCTTTTGTGAAAGATCCCATTCACCCAACATTGAAGGTGGCTCTGTACCATCCCCCTGAACAAACTCACTGATCGATTGCTCAAAGATTAAATTTGTTCGAGATAGTTTTTCTGGAAGCTGTGCTGATACATCAACATATTCAATACTATGTAAGCTCGATTTTAAGCCTTCAAAATTATCATAATGATGTTTAAAGATTGCTGCATCTAGCCAATGAAAGGTTTTTTCCAGTAAACCATCATAAACATTCGAATTAAAATTATGTAAACCAAATTGCTCAAATGCATTTTCTAATTCATATGCAATATCAGCCACTTCTTCCAATTTCACCATTTTTGCACCGCCTTTTAAGCTGTGTGCAATACGTTGTAATTGGAGTAGGAAACTACGGTTGCTACGCTGATCAAACCATTGAGATAAAATGCTTAAACCATCATCAATCAGCTCTCGTGCTTCTTCGATAAAGGTTTCTCGGGCAACAACTTCAACAGGATCTAAATCTGCATCTTGATTTGCATCTATAAACAATTGAGTATCATCAATTGCAGGATGTTGATCTTGATCTGACGGTTCAATTTCAAGCAGTTCTGGAGTTTGATCAATCGCTAAAACGATATCGTCTTCAACATATGCGACTTCATGTAAATCTGCTGAATCATGGCTAAATTGTGGCTCAACCACTGTTGACACTTGAACAGTTTCAATCGGACCTTGCTGATCGATATTTTGTAAAACATTGAGAATATGAGTTGCTGGATAATCAATTGATTTTTCACGAATCAATTGAATACGATCTGCCACATCATCTTGAATTAAACGAATTGCTTGAATAATGTGTGGCTCTGCTTTGAGTTGACCTTTAATCACGCGCTCATAAATCGTTTCTAACTCGTGCGCAATCAAACCAATATGAGTGGCTTGCACCATATTTGCACCACCTTTTAAGGTATGCAAATAACGCATCAAATTGTTTAACGCGGTTGTGTCATCAGGATGGCTTGACCAAGTATTTAAGTCATGGTCCATTCCAACCAACAACTCGTCAGCTTCTTCAATAAAAATGTCGAGGACATCTGCATCAAATTCACGTTGACTGTGTTCTGAGTCAATATTCTGTTTATCCAGATTAATTTGCGTCAGTACATAGTTCCCTACTGATTCAACAGGGTTCGCTGCAATTGAGACTGTATCTGGCTGCTGTTCAATGTCTAGCGCAGTCCTTATTTCAACAATTTCACCATCAACACCTGTGTCTATTTCTTGGTGTAAATAGTCATGTAACTCAGCCAAAATCGCTTGTGTTGATTCATTTAGGCTGACTCTTTGTCCTGATGCCAAAGTATCGAATAAATGAATAAATTCCTGATGGGCCTTAGAAAACATTTCAAAAGCATAATCAGTATTTAATAAGTCAGGCTTGTGAATAACTTGCTCATAACCATCTTTTAAAGCGAGACTAAAATCATGAATGCCTTGCGCAGCACGATTATTGGTATGATCTATCAACATCTGCGCTTGTTGAGCCAGTTGTTGGAAATATGCTGGATATTCAACTTGGGCGCGTTTATCAAACTCAAACTCGGCATCAAGTAATAGATCGATCTCAAGATCAACCAATTGTGTGACTAAACCCGTTTGTGAATGTTGATATTGGTGTTGGAAATCGTAGCGTTCCCAAGCATCATTAAATTTTTGATAAATGGTTTGTAGCTCAACAGCTTGATTACCTTTCAGCTTTAAAACATAGAGATAATCACTGACAAATTCAGCATAGTAAGTCAGTAAAGCATTTTCATTTTTTGAGGACTCGGTATCTTCTTGAACCAATACTTTAAACAAATGCTCGACCTTACCACTAGCTTCAAAGACCTCATTGACATGCGCCATTGAAGAACTGCCACGCAAAGTATGCAAGGCACGAATCAAGCGATTATATTGATCAGGCGTATGTTCTTCTAAGTGCAAAAAGTCTTTAATTGCCGCCAGATGCTCCTCTGACTCTTCAACAAAGATTTCCAAGGTTTCAGAGGTTAAACTATCATCTGCAACAGGCGATTCAACTGCCACTTCTTCTTCAGTCGTATCTGTAGAGCCATCTGCAACGAGATCAACCACATGTGGAGTGGTCACTGAGGTTACTTCTGCTGTTGCAGTATCTTCACCAATCTCCAAACCAGTAATGACATTTTCATTATCCAGTGTATTTGATAATGCCAATAACTCATCTAAAGCAGGTTCTAAGCTTTGTTTCTGTTGTAGCTGTTGCCCCAAATACACCAAAGGTGCTAAATCTAAATGATGCGGTTTTCGATTTAAAAACTCTGAGTAGAGTTTGAACTTATAAATATTAAATACTGCACTGACATAGTGTTGAATCTCGGAAGTAAGTTCCAGATTTTTCGTAATAATACGATTTAATGTATCTTCAACAGTCCAAGCAAGTTCACCAGAACGTTTAGCCCCCACCATACGCCCAGACCCCTTAAGCGTATGAAAATAACGGCGAATATTGACCAATTCGGTATCTTTAAACTCTTCGAGTTGCCATCGATCAAGAGAGGTTTGTAGCTGTTCAAAAATTTCTTCAAGTTCTTCTACAAAAATTTCTAAAATTTCCTCATCCTGACCAAGATACGCATCTTCAGGTAAAGTAACTTGTTCCACTAAATGTTTTAATATTTCTTTCATAGCTCAGGCTTCTATGTTAGTTCCCGTCTTTGGGACTAAAACCTTTCAAAATACAGTCAAGCTGAATGGCTTTAGAAGGCGTTCCATTCTGTGCAATAGCCACTTGTTACAGTCGATATTGCACATATATAAAGTATCAATCGTTTTAGTCAGGCAGTTTAAAGTCTGAAACTGATTGACGTAATGAATCCGCCATACTTGCCAATTCAGAAACCGAACGGGCTGTATCAAATGTTGCACCAGTGGTTTGTGAAGTAATTTCTTGTACGACATTCATCGTATTTGCAATATGGCCTGCTGAAGCAGACTGCAATTTTGCCGACTCAGAAATACTTTCAATCAAACCAGCAAGGTTACTCGATACTGTTTGAATCTCACCCAAGGCAACACCCGCATCTTTTGCAAGGTTCGCACCACGCACAACTTCCGAAGTGGTTTGTTCCATTGAAATTACGGCTTCATTGGTATCGGTCTGAATGGTTTTAACCAGTGTTTCAATCTGCTTGGTTGCAGATGCTGAACGTTCAGCAAGACGCTGTACCTCGTCCGCAACCACGGCGAAACCACGACCCGCTTCACCTGCCATAGATGCCTGAATTGCTGCGTTTAATGCCAGGATGTTGGTTTGGTCGGCAATATCATTAATTAGCGATACGATGTTACCAATCTCTTGTGAAGACTCACCCAAACGTTTAATACGCTTAGAAGTTTCTTGAATCTGCTCACGAATCGTATCCATCCCCTCGATTGAACGGTTTACCACATCTGCACCATTTGATGCAATTTGTACAGAACGCTGTGCTACCTCTGCTGATTCAGCAGCATTTGCAGATACGTGGTCAATCGACTGTGCAATTTCATTAATCGCTGTTGATGCCCCTGCAATCTCTTGCGCCTGATGCTCAGAAGCTTCAGCCAACTGGTTAGTAATCTGTTGGGTATTCTGCGTATATTGTGCAACTTCTTGAGAAGTGTCATTAATTCGAGATACCAGGTCACGTAATTGGTCAATCGCAAAGTTAATCGAGTCGGCAATTGCACCAGTAAAGTCTTCCGATACCGTAGCATACGAACTTAAATCACCATCTGCCAAATCGGCAATTTCATCAAGTAAACGTAAAATCGCATTCTGGTTACGGTCATACTCATCTTGTAAACGTGTTACACGAACTTTATCTGACTCACTACGTAAACCGAGTAGTTTAAATACAGCAAATAAGAATGCGCCAAGTGCAAGGAGTAAAATCAATGCAGGTAAAATCGTACCCACACCAGTATTTACCGAAAGTCGATCCAAACCTTTTAATAAATTATCCGATTGCGCAAAGATGTCTGACGATGCCTGACGTACTTTGAAAATCTGATCAGAGTTCTTTAGTACAGAAGTTGATGCCAATTGCACAATTTCATTGTAATCAGCTTTAATACTTTCTAAAGACTCACGTAGTTCAGGTTTATCAATACGTGTTACACCTAAATCGGCACTACCATTGAGTTGCGCATTTAAATACGTACCAAATGTTTCAGTATCCGCATTAAAGTCGTCTGCTGAAGCACGGGTATTCTCTGAACCACTTAATACTGAACCAATAGAACGTAAAATACGTTCTGCAAGGAATACTTGGTTTTTCGCGATAACAACCTGAGTACTTGACATGTTGTCACGTGCCATTTGGTCAACCATTGCGTTATATTCAGCCTGCATGCCCGGGATCACATCCGCAACAGCAATGTTGGTGTCATATAATTGGTTAATGATTTTTTGGTGTGTCGCAATCATGTCGATATCAGCAGAAACTTGTTTCCAAGTTTTTTCAACGCCTTCTACTTGTTTTGAAGACGCATGAATATCTTTGACGACATCTAAGTTTTCTTTAAATTTCTTTTGCGATGCAACTAAAGCATCAATTGAGTCTTTCGAACCCGATGCGGTGGCTTCAGTTGCTTGACGTGATAAGGTCTGTGATAAAAGTTTTAATTCACCCAAGCTACGAGTTAAGTCGTTATTTCGAGGAACTGTATAGAATAGAACCAAAAGCAAAATAATCGCAACGATGATGCTGGCAATTGCCATCTGAATAAATGGCTTTGATTTGTCGCTTTCCCCAAACAACTTAGCAAATTCATCAATTTTTGATTTGGTTTTGGTTAATACGCCTGAACTACTTTTTTGAGCAGTATCCCCTGTATTTTTCTTCTTTAGTTTAAAGCCCATTCAGCTTCTCCCGATTCGCTTAACTCTCATTAGGCGTCAAAGCTAGTTTATAAATTTTTCTGATGCATTCATGTATTGAGGATCATTTAACAAACGACTAAACAAGAATATATTCCAAGCCTGATTATGCTGTTGAAAATATCCCTGACAATAGGTTTGAAGGTTTTCTTCTAATTGATTGTTTTTAGAAAAAAAGCCTTTTTTATTAAAATGTTGAATCCCCAAAACCTGATCTACGATCAGACCAACATAGTGGTCATTATGACTAATACATAAGACTTTTTGAGTAGGTAGAAATTGGCTTCTTTGCCCCGTTAAATAAAAAGCCAAATCAGAAACTGACAATAACCGTCCGCGAATATTCGCTAAACCTCTCACCCATCCCTGAACATTGGGAACGGGTGTGTATTTTGGCGGATAAATAACTTCTGAAACCTCACCCAAAGGCGCAACAAAATATTGCCCCATCATTTCAAATGCAATGCCTGACCATCGGTTTACTTCATTTTCATTGTCAGCGTAATTTTTATTTCCTCGCTTAGACAATCGAAGTAATTCGATAAATCCATTTGCTGCCATACATTATCCTGCTTGTAGATGTTGCTTAATCGTACTGATCAGCTGATTCTCATCAATCGGTTTGGTTAAGTAGTCACAAGCCCCTTGACGTTTTCCCCAAACGCGGTCGGTTTCTTGATCTTTAGTACTTACAATCACAATTGGAATATGCTTGGTCGCTGCACCACGTGCGATCTGACGAGTCGCTTGGAAACCATTTACACCAGGCATAACAACATCCATTAACACAAGATCCGGCAATTCAGCTTGCGCCAGTGTAATACCATCTGCACCATTGGTTGCTTCAATCACTTCAAATCCATGCTTAGCTAGAATTTCTTTAAATCTAAACATTTCTGTTGGTGAATCATCAACTATTAAAATTTTTGTCATTATTTCCCCCAAATTAACCGTTCAGTTAAGCAGTCACATGATTGCGAATAGCATTTAATAGTTCATCTTTACTAAATGGTTTTGTTAAATATTCGTCCGAACCGACAACACGACCTTTTGCTTGATCAAATAAGCCATCTTTACTAGATAACATGATGACTGGAATATTTTGATAATTTTGGGAGTTTTTAATCAAAGCGCAGGTTTGGTAGCCATCTAGACGAGGCATCATGATATCGACAAAAACAATATCTGGATTTGCTTCAGCAATTTTAGATAAGGCTTCAAAACCGTCTACAGCAGTGACAACTTCACAACCTTCTCTTTGTAATAATGTTTCAGCAGTACGACGAATGGTTTTAGAATCATCGATCACCATGACTTTTAGATTTTGAAATTTATCGTCCATTTAATGCCCCTTTCCGTAAGCTTGGAATGAATTGTGCTGTACAGATTTATTTTTACAATTAATCATGTTTTTTTAACATATATTAACTCACTTTATCAATGAACATTTCTTGTCGGAAATCTCACTTCAAACAGTAAAACACAGTAAAGCTCACATAAAAAAAAATATTCTGCTTTTTTTTAGAAGTTAATTGTTTATTAAAATTTTGTAACCACATAAAATGACCAAAGATAGTTTCAAAATCATATAACTTACATTGATTTTTTGGGGATGGTAGACTTTAAATGGATAGAATAATCTATTACCAAAATATAGCGTCAAAAACAAAAAAAATATGCAATACCGCCCTTTCAGTCAGCTTACTCATCTGTACTTTATCGGTCTATGCCGATACGCCTCAGGCTAAAGCAGTATGGTATAGATATTATGATAAAAATGGGGTGGCCAATATCAGCACCTCGGTCACACCAGCACACATAAAAAATGGTTATGAAGCGCTTGATCGCAACATGCAAGTGATCAAACGTAATCATGCTTATAATGTCGAAAAAGATTTACAGCAATCGACGTCACGCGCATCTGAAATGCGTAAATTAGAACAAGATGCGCGCTTAAAGCGTGCCTATGGCAACTCATCTGTCGCTGTTAACAAAAGAAATGAACTTCTAAGCAATATAAAACAACAAATAACACTACAAAACCAAACACTTAAACAGCTTCAAAGTGATCGTATTATACTTAAAAGACAAGAAATGGAATACTACCGCAAAGGTAACTCTGTTCCTGTTACACTCAAAGATCGGATCAAATACAATTCTGAAAACATAAATAAAACAAAGAATTATATTGGAAGCTTACAAGACAACTACCGCAAGACACAAACCTACTATGATGATATTATTAACCGACTCAAAAAACTTGAATAATCACCTTTTAATTCGGAATTCCTTGGCTCTATTATTGATAAAAACTTAACAAAACAATATAAATGATTTGAACAACCTATCACGATATCGGATAATTTCAAGTTAAAACCGAGCTCTGATCGCATCGCCAATATAAGAATAGAAAGTTTTCAATTTAAACAATCATTAAAAATGTTCAGCTTATTTTTTTATCGTATTTTTTTATCGTATAATCATTCCTTTAAATCTAAAAATTTTAGGACAGTTTCCATGCGCGCGAGTCGCTTTTTATTTGCAACGTTAAGAGAAACCCCAAACGATGCTGAAGTCATTTCACATCAGCTCATGTTACGTGCTGGGATGATCCGTAAATTGGCTTCAGGTTTATACACTTGGTTGCCGATGGGTGTACGTGTGCTCAATAAAGTTGAAGCGATTGTTCGTGAGGAAATGAATCGTGCAGGTTCTTTGGAAACATTAATGCCCGTGACGCAACCGGCTTCACTATGGGAAGAATCTGGTCGTTATGTACAATACGGCCCAGAACTGTTGCGTTTTAAAGACCGCCATAGCAATGACTTTGTTCTTGGTCCGACACATGAAGAAGTCATTACGGACTTGGCTCGTAATGAATTAAAAAGTTATAAACAACTTCCAATGAATTTTTATCAAATTCAAACCAAATTCCGTGATGAAATTCGTCCACGTTTCGGTGTGATGCGCTCACGTGAATTTATTATGAAAGATGCTTATTCTTTTCATGTCGATCAAGCGTCATTACAAGAAACTTATGATGTTATGTACGACACGTATTGCCGAATTTTCAGCCGCTTAGGTTTAAATTTCCGCCCTGTTCAAGCAGATACAGGATCGATTGGTGGTTCAGGTTCACATGAGTTTCACGTACTTGCATCAAGTGGTGAAGACGATATCGCTTTCTCGACCAAATCTGACTATGCTGCCAATGTTGAAATGGCTGAAGCAGTATTGACTGGTGAGCGCGCAGCACCCACCCAAGGTCTAAAAATTGTAGACACACCGAATCAAAAAACCATTGCTGATGTTTCTGCATTTTTAAATACAGATCCAGCGCAATCAGTAAAAGCCTTACTTGTACAAGGTATTGCTGATGAAAAGGGTCATGTTCCTGTAATCGCGTTATTCCTACGTGGCGACCATGAGCTCAATGAAATTAAAGCTGAAAAGCATCCACTGATTGCCGCACCTTTAACATTTGCAACAGATGCTCAACTGAATACTCTTGGTTTAACTGCGGGATTCTGCGGACCACAAGGACTGGTTGAGAAAGGCTTAACTGTCATTGTTGACCGTGCAGCCTCTGTGCTTTCAGATTTTGTTGCGGGTGCCAATGAAGTAGATAAGCATGCCACTGGTATCAACTGGGACCGTGATGCAACATTTACTGAAGTTTTTGACTTACGTAATGTGGTTGAAGGTGACCCATCTCCAGATGGTCAAGGCACGATTTTAATTAAACGTGGTATTGAAGTTGGTCATATTTTCCAATTGGGCACCAAATACTCAGAAGCACTCGGTTGTAAAGTTTTGGGTGATGACGGCAAACCATTGGTAGTGACAATGGGCTGTTATGGAATTGGTGTAACCCGTGTAGTTGCTTCCGCGATCGAACAAAACTTTGATGAGAAAGGTATTATTTGGCCATCTGCAATTGCGCCTTTCGAAGTTGCAATTGTGCCAATGAATGCGCAAAAATCTCCACGTACACTTGAAGCAGCTGAAGCGCTTTATACTGAATTACAAGCTGCAGGCTATGATGTATTACTGGATGACCGTAATGAGCGTCCTGGTGTTAAATTCTCTGACTTAGAGTTAACAGGTATTCCTCACCGTATTGTCATTGGTGAAAAAGGCTTAGATGCAGGTACTTTTGAATATAAAGGTCGTAGAGATGCCGAATCTGTAAATTTAAGCAAAGATGAGTTATTGGCTAAATTGGTGAAGTAATTTTCCAATCGTATTAAAAGCCCTGAAATAAACTAAACCCTATAAGTTGGAACAACTTATAGGGTTTTTATGTTTTGGTATTTTATAAACCATCATTACAGCCCGTTAATTTTTACCTTTAAATCTGTAACTGAAGTTCCAATTGCCCCAAAGTTCCCCATCGAGCCGTTTTGCAGACCATTAAAAGTCCCTGCCGCACTTGCCCCACTCGTTCCCATAATCATCTGATTGATACCCAGATCAAACTTACTCGATTCTCCCGTATTACCAAAGACAAAACCTGTTGGTTCAACGCCAGCATAGAAACCGTTTAATGAAAAACCATTGACCTTATCTGTTCCAGTTAATTGGAAGTTAAAATTTGCACCAATATCGCTATCATCCGATAAAAGTGCAATAGCACAGCCTGATCCCGTACCACAAATCGATTGAATTGCACCACCAAAAGCAATCATACGCCCTTGAGGTGCATTACCTAACTGTAAATTAATGGTTGGTTTGGCTGCAGCAAAGTTGATATCAAAACCATCATTCAGTTTTAAAAATTTAATGACATCGGATTTTTCACTGGTCCCTGTAAAAATAGATTGATATCCAGCAGGCCCTGAAGATGAACTCGCTCCAGCCAAGTAAAGCGCAAATGGTGAAACTTTAATCCCCGTAATATTGCTTCCGAAGCTCATTCCAATATTGGCAAAAGGTTTACCACTTGCTCCACCTGTAGCGCCCCCATCGGTATCCATAACTATATTCATGGTTGGGGTATTTGAAGCACCTAGAAAAGTGATATTAACGCTTTGATCAGCAACCGTACCAGCACTTTTACCCGCAAGAACCAGCGATGCTTTATTTGCATCGTTCACAGTTGAGCCTAATCCGTCACGATCAATAATTGAAATTTGATTGAGTTGAACTTTACTCAGATTTATACCAACATTTATCCCATCTTGCCCCGTTGTTTGGGAAAGACTTTGATCATCCATAGGTTCCATTGCCAGCGCAATTGGACTCAGTATCAATAATGATATACATCCTAGGTTTCTATTTTTTTTCATTATCCTAATCCTTAGGAAAATTTATATACTGCCTACCACATCACAGTCTAATCAGAAATTCTGTACGATAAAAGCACAAGCCGACCAATAACGAATTAATTCCGTGGAACAATGTTGAATTCACTGGTCAACCGGCCTCCTGTTAACGCAATTTCACCTAAGCGCGCACCTGATACTAAAGCACCATTTATAGATGGAGGATAGAAATTTAAATCTCTTGCTCTAAATACACCGCCGACTGACTGTGTTGGATTAAATTGTAAACTTGCATTAAATCCAACCTGACCCGTCCCACTCGTTGAGTTTTTACTGAGCACAATAGCATTGTTAAAGCGAATATCACCCGTCAAGTTATCTAAACCGAGTATAGAACCATTGACAGGATCACTAATCTGGATGGTGTTATTTGTAGCTGCTAATTTTAAATCACCGACCACAGTTAAACGATTGCCTGTGCCATCTGCTTTAATTTCACTATTTGGAATAAGTGACAAATCCATATCACCACCAAAGCGAAGTTTTAGACCAAACAAGACATCATCACTTTTGGCGAAATTATTGGAATCAGATGCTCCCTTGTTGCCACAAGCGACACTTGCTGTCGCAATACCACCTGCACATGATGCATAGGTTGTTCCAGGTAAATAACCTGCCGCAACTTCAGCTGCCATCACCACCAACATATTTTTTAAACTTAAATTTAAACTTCCGTTTTCAACTCCAATACTGCCATTACCTTTCAGCAACATATCGATGTTTCTTAAACCTAAATAATAGTCTTTAGAGGTACCCGCAATTGGAATACCTGCATCATTTTTCACCTGACCACCATCAATCACCAGAATCGAGGTTGTTTTATTGCCAAGCTTAGTTGTACCATTTTTATCCACACCCTCTGTACTTAAACCTAAAGAAAAACCGAGTCTAGAGGTTTGCATACCAGCTGTATTCGAGACACTGCTTTTCGCACCATCTGCTGAATAATAATAGGCTTTATCAGCATCAACGGTTGTACCATACATCGCTAAATTGGCATTTAAGTTATAAAAGGGTAAAGCCAGTCCCCACTGATTATTTAAACCACTCTCTGTAAATAAGTTACCAGCAGCAACACCAGCGGCAGTGGTAAATCTCCCTCGTCTAGAGATGGCTTGGAATTCCCCACCACGAATTGAAGCGACCACAGCATAAGGACGATTACCCGCTGATAGGGTCGTATAAATATCTTGTTTATAATCACTTAAATTGGTTAAAGCTTGGCCATTACCAAAACTTGAATTTTGGAAGGTTGTGTTTACAGGTATCGTAACTTGCTTAGAGTCGGTAAGGTTTAAAAAAACATTCCCTGTGTCAAAAGAAGCACGCGTTCCCTTTTGTAAACCGGTTAAATTACCAAACTCAAAACCGTAACTATTTAATCCAGCACCACCAATTTCCAAAGTGGTTGCATCGCCACCACCAGCAAGCATGGTGTCACCTTCTTTGGTGAAATCCGTCTTCATACGAAATGCGATACCAGAACCACCAACAATATCTTTTCCAGTGTCTGCACCACTCGAATTAACAGCAGAACCAATTAAACTACTGGCATTCTGTACACCACGAAATTGCAATGAACCATTCACCATACGCCCACTGGCACCCACGCGAATCAGCCCTTTAGCACCTGTTGGGGTATTATAGCTATCGACATCATAAAGCGATGTAGGATTGATCCCTTTATTATTCACCATAATTTCAAGATTTAAACCCGCATTGGTTGTGGAAGTCCCATTTCCATAACTGCCTGTGTTTATAAAACCCGCCTTTAATGAAGCTGGATCAACCACACGGGTTAAATCCACATAACCATAGTTCGTATCTGGTGCCTGATTTGCACCCGCGATATTAGTTCCAGAATTCGTTTGTAATTTAAAGCCTTCAGCTGCATCGATAAACGCAAAACCTTTTCCTTTAAAGTTAAAGTTAAAATTCTTTAAAATCAGTTGATTTAATTGATTTGTGGCACTACTTTGGCCTAAATAGATGTTGGCATTTTGAAGCCCTAAAGTTAGCTCAACTTGATCTGTTTTACTTAAAAGACCATTGCTTGTTTTTAATCCAATACTGGTATTTGAAGCCGTCTGTACCGCTAAATTACCCAATTTTGCACTACAACGCGCCCCACTTGGATCACTATCACAAACACGAAATGAATCGACGGTCATCAGCATAGGAGAGAGTGATAAATCTAAATTCACTCCAGTTTTGCCCGCAACAGTGCCCATATTAAGCTTGATATCTGCTTTTAATGGATCTGTAGAAGTATTGCTCTGTTGTATTTTAACCGTATCTGCTGTTGCAACGAGCGCTTGACTGGTTGCATCTGCTTCTGCGCGACCTGCCTGATCTGTCCAGTACAATGTTTTAATATTGGCTTCTTTTAAGCTAGCCTCTATATGTACGCCATCCTGACCATTTACGTTTCTTAAATCGCTATCATCTAAAGCTTGTAATGCATAAACAGGTGCATGTATAGCCAACAAACTCAAAGCCAATGTATTTAAAATAAATCTTTTTCCATATTGTTGTTTTTTAATGTTCATCCCTAAACCCTCAGATTTATTTTAGCAACGCTTATTCATTGTAGAATCACAACTAAACATCATCAGCTTGCCCTGCAGCACAAGATTACCGTTCATTTGTACCCCCATAAAGCCCGTTTCTCGACCAACATCATAATTATCTGCGGTAGAGCCATTAAAACCCGTTGTTTGAGGTTTTGCTACATATTTATTGGCTTTTAAATAACCATACTGGCCTTCTGTTGCACCCGATGAACTTTCCGTAACTGTCCCATCTGGATTAGTTTTACTGGTGAAATCATCTTTTTCTATAGAAAGAGAATTAAATCCAAAATTACGAATTTGGATCGGTTGATTCGCATCAAAAGATAACTGAATTGCGGGTTTGATCATCTGCATAGCTGTGGTATTTTTATAGACCAAATCAACGCCATCCAAACCCAATTTCTGAATATTAATCGTTCCTTGTACACCTTTAAAGACGACCCAAAGTTTGTTCCCTTCAGTACTACTAGCTAAACCATTTGCATCAACATATCGATTATTGACAGACAATGCCAAATGGCAAAATTGTAATTTCTCACAAATACCGCCAGACCCATTATCAAACTTATAGGCATTATTTGTGGTGTAATATGAATCACTTGCATTAATTTGATTCAGTACCAATTTTAAAGATAAATCTGCACCAGCTTGCCCTTCAACTTGCTGCATGTCTGAATCAGTTAAAGCCTCCATCGCTGCCAAATGAAAACTCACCAAGCTAGTTAAAATAAGAATTACTGTTTTTTTCATTATAGTTCTTCCTATCCTATAGGCCTTTGGTGGTTATTTTCATATGCTGAATTAGCATTCCATCAATCAAGGCTGATCCTAAGTTATTCTGTGCATTTGAACTGGTCGCATTATTTAACTGATTAAATGAAACCCCTACAGCACCTGCAGATTTATCTGCAAGTAAAGTCTTCCCTGCATCCATACTATAAACAGTACCTATACTAATACTACTGTGTGTTGCCGAACTGCCTTGATAACCCGCTATTGAACTTGTGCCACAGTTATAAACATTACAAGTAGAACCTGTATATGAAGTATCCGCCCCTGTATAATCTGTATAGATCTTCTTATAAATTGATTCTTTATTTGGGATTCTAGCCAGCTCTATACTAAAGTTTGTTCCATCTGACCCGAGAATCAAAGGCTGATATAATGAACCGAGCACCAAATTGGTATTCAAATTATAAATATAAATACCTTCTTTATCTGAAAAAGTCGGTGCTGTTCCGCCATTAATTGCTGGAGTCGACAAGATATCTTGTGCTGAAGGAGTGGTACAACCATTTAAGTTACCAACCCCACATTCCTGAGTGCTAATTCTAAAAACATGGCTCATCAAATTCGCTGGAGCAGTCCATGAGTTTGCTGTAGATGTTCCCAATAATTTTGAACCATCACCACTATTTAATCGTATAACACCAGCCAAACCTAAAGTATTGTTATAAAAAGCACTCATACCACCCGTATTTGTAGCACCACCGAGCGTTTGGAATAATTGAATTTTACTGCCATTTAATCCAAAACCGTTAAAGATACCTTGTAAGCGAATACGGTTTGCTCGCCCCGTCGCAGTGGTACTAAACCCCTCGCCTAGATTAAATTGATTTGGATCTTTGTCAGCCTTACTTTGATCGCGTACAAAACCATCTGCCCAAAATGCAAGTTTAAGGTTATATGCATCTTCCCCACCAACATCATTGACAAAAGCACTGGTGGTCACTGTTTTCTTATCAGCAGCAAATGAATATAAATTTTCATATAACGGCGCTTCAAAATTTAAATACGTCACAGAACCTGCACCTGTACCAAAGTCAGGTACATTGAGATCTGTTTTTACATTGAATATCCAAGGGTTGGTTGCAGTTCCCCAGCTTTTAATCGCAGCGTTCGCTACGCCATTGGTTGATCCCGCATCTAATCTAAGGTTGGCATTATTGCTTGCATTTTTTGACAACGCCAAACCATATAGATATAAATCAGCTTTGCCGACTGAATGGTCACTGGCATTCACAACACCATCTTTATTGGTATCTTGAACGATTGATGACAATGGTCCCACAGGAACATAATAGATATAGCCAGTGTCTAAACTACGATTTGTAAGCACAGTATCTTGAGTTTGGTTTACTCCAGCGCCCTGAAAAACCATATAAGTGTCTCTAGGCAATAAGGCAATACCTTCGCCTGTGGTATCACTTAACTTTTCATCAGACATTTCTTCGAGTGCGAAGCAAGATTGGCTTAAGCATAAACCAATCAAACTCACCAAAACGGTTTTATGAAATTTTACCGTATAATTGAGTGTAGTCATCCACGACCTTCCTGTGTTATACGATGCTCCGCACCATATTTTATTTTATTTCTTAAATTTCCGACTTCAAACTGCACAAAAACACATATCCTTGTTTATACAGTTTTGTTATGTCTATCACACTTCATACTATGTAATTTTTTTAATTATGACAAAGTTTTTTTGGTTAAAATCTATCATTTCCGACAAATGAATCTTTTTAAACAAGAAACCAGCCATAAGGTTTGGCACAATTACTGTCAAAGCATAATAACCATCTAATTATTAACAAAACTTTAATGAGCCGTAACAGTTTGGAGTAAAATCCTGTTTAGCTAATTGTAAGTTATTTAATGTCATATTAGGTCTAGGTGCATTTGCCAAATCCACCTCTTTTAAAGGAATAGAACTCCCTAAAAGACAATTTAACAATCCCACTGGACCACACTGTACTGGCTTTTCTTGCAAATATGTACTTACTTGATTCATCACTTCATTTAATGTGGCTTTAGGAATATCTACCCGATCAGTCGGATCAATCTTTCCAATATCAATCGGATTGGAAAATTCTAACCACCATCCTTTTTGTGCAACTGATTTATTTCCAGTCCATTGAATATCTTGTCCTTGCAAAGATAAGGAAGCAGGCGTCCCATTTAAACTGGCCTTATGAAAATATCCCAAATCCTCATTGATATCCACATCAACTGTTAAATTTTTGATAGTCCCCTGTGTTTCCTTATTTAAATTTAACCCGATTACATTGGCAATAATATTGCCTGTTAAATCAATATCGCGAACATTTGCACTTGCTTTCAGGAGCGCACTATTAATACGCTTACCAGTTATAGCTTGCTGTTCTAAAACCAAATCTCCTTTTAAAATATTACTGCCCGTTGCTTGGTCACGCAAATTTAAGTTGTATGCTGTTGTGGTAAAATCTAAATTTCCAACAAAAAAAAGACAACAAGCCTTACCGTTAATTGCATTATAACCATCAGATTGCCTTAACTGTGTTCTGGCTGCTTCTCCAGCAATAGTACTTGTACCAAAACCATTAACCAATGCTGTTCCTGTGGTAGCAGCAACTTGCATATATCCACTTAAGGAATTAATTCCATTTTTTGTACTACTATTTTCTGTACCAAACGTCAGTAGTCCCACTGCTTTTTCAGAGCTTAAATTTATTCCCACGACTTGTCGTGTAGAAGCGCTTCCTGGATTTTTAATTGCAAATTGAATAAAAGGATTGGTTAAAACAGCACTTGATCCTACACGTGCAGCACGATCAGCATCGCTACCAGTATTTGATGTTGCAGAGTTTCCTAAGCCACTTAAACCTAAATTATCAATATCAATATCACAACCATTTGCGCCGTTAACGCCACCACAACCTAACTGTAATTTTTTAATATTGGCATTTAACTCAAGCTCAGCTTCTAGACCTAGCTTATAAAATCCAATATTTTTATCACCACCTGTCCGTTTCGCTTCCATATTTGCTGAATCGGTGGGTGCAACATAAGTCAAACTCATTAAAGCTTGACCTGTCGTTTCAGACAGTTGTTCATCAGACATACTTTTTAAGGTTGTTGGCTGTGCATATACAGCAGACATTGCAAAGACACTGAATGAAAAAAGTGTTACACACAAAGCCTTAATTTTAAGCATGAACATCTCCTTATCCTTAGATTATGTTCAAAATTGTGAAACTCTATTATTCCAACAACCAAACCTAATCTTAGATAAACTTCATATAATTTAGGCTCTTACTGTTATGGAAATGTATTTTAGTTTTCAATAGAGAAATATAATGTGATTAATCTATCATAATGCTTTCAAATACAGGTTAAATTTCCGACAAAACGACTGTAATTTTTGTTAAAAAGTTAAGATACCTAATAGGATTTCAAAGCATAGAAAAATAGAAATTTAAACTCATCATTGTTAAAAATACATTTAAATTCAATTATAAATATAAAACTAAAAACATAGATAAAATATAATTTAAACCTTTTAATTAAAATAAATCTACTTGAAGTCGCTGTTTAATATTTAAATTTTTTGAACCTTTTTATCGGATATTTTCACATCTATTCAATTTTAACTTTATAGTAAAATCTCAAAATAAAAAGGAATACACCATGAAAAGAATGATATGCGGCTTAATGATAAATTCAATCTGTATAAGCAGTTGGGCTGCATGTAGTTATGATTTTGATGCAACTCAAACACAAATTTCAGTACCATTTCAAGGTTTTCAAAAATTCCCAAGCATCATTGGGCAAAAAACATCTTTTACTGTGGCAAGCACCAGTTCACCACAAATGTTTGTTGCTGCAAATAGTGCTGCTATTTCAGGGCAAAATAATGGACTAACAGTGCCGCAAAGTGGAATCTTTGCTTATGAATATAAGATTAAAGTACCTACAACTTTATTACCTAATAATGAACAGATTATTATGTATCCCAATTATGCAGATGCCTATTACAATGGTGGTAAAAACCAAATCGTAGTGATGTATGCCAATCACTTACAAGGTAGTGCTGCTCCTGATAAAGTCATCTTTGTGGTGGGCAGTACCAACGATGGCAACAATGGGCTTATAGAACTGCCAGTATCCAATACATCAGATGGGTATCAAAAAATTGGTATTTATGTAAATCAAAACTCAAATCAAGTTGGCATTATTTATAATGGAATCAATCAGGGATATATTTCTTCGAACCCCAGTAAATTTATTAATTTAGCCTTTACAAATGGTTTTAGTTATTATGATATTGGGCAAAATTCTCCGAATATTGGAAAAGAATATTCTGTAGAACTCATCACCGATAAAAATAAATTTCAGTTCACCTATCCAGTTGGAACGACAGACATCTGTGGCAATACAATTTAAACTATAAAAAACCCATTGAATGATCTGCCCCCTATATGTTGGACGGATTAATTAAGGGGTTTTCAAGGACTGAGTCCTGTACTCCACAGGGCTTAGTCCTTTTACTTTGAAGTCACTATAAACCAATAAAAAATTAACAGAATTTTAATGAACCATAACAATTACGATAAGGCTGTTCTAATAAAGTAATATTTCCATCTTTCGCATTTGAACTTGAAGCAATATTACTCACAAGATTACTTACTTTATCTGAAATATTAAGCGTAAAAGCATCTTGAAGATACATACTCCAACCTTTACTCACTGCTGCTGCATAGTCAGGATATTGTAAATTTTGTGCAGATAGAGCAATACCAAAAGTATTTGAATTCACATCTATTTGATGCACGTTACTTAAATTATAAGGCATTTGATAAGTGCTCAATCCCGAAACAGAAGTGCCTAATCCTGTTGCTAACTGTTGTTTAATATAATCGGAAATACCGCCTCTTAACACTGGTAATAAAGCATTACCAATATTTGCACCAAAAGATCCAGAACAAATACCAATAATCCTTACACAAGAGTTACTGGTATTTAACTCCAATGCTGAAGTGGTTGAAGTACCATTTATAATATCATCTACAACGGAACTTAAGTCCAAACCTATTATTTTTGCTTGACTAACACGGTTCCCAACGACAGAAACAGCTAAACCATTTCTACTTACAGTTGAATAATTTGCAGTAATTTCACTATATTTTACTGAAGCTAAACCTAGGTTTAAAATTGTAGCATCATCCAATCCTAGAAAAGCACTAGGTGTTGATATCGCTCTTGAATTCCAGGTTGTTGAGCTTACAGGAGAAACATTTGTTTCACCTAACATTGTTAAATTTGCCTTTCCTGTAAAATATCCACTAAAACTATTTAAATTACCGATAGATAATGGGCCTTCTGCTTTTTCTGCTCCTATACGTATACCAACAACTTCTCGAGTAGAGGCACTATTAGGATTTTTAATTGCAAATTGAAAATAAGGATTTGTTAAGACAAAATCCTTCATATTCTTTTGATTACTAATGGCATTATTACTATCAATGCCAGTAGGTTGATTCGGGTTTGTTGTTGCAGATGTAATACAATAGCCTGCTGCCCCTGTAATACAACCAAAAGAAACACTATCTAAATCTAAATCACAAGCACCACTTCCATTGGTACCACCACAACCTAATTGAAGTTTTTTGATATTTGCATTTAATTCGACAGTCGCTTCTAAACCTAGTTTATAAAACCCAACAGTACTATCCCCACCTGTGCGGCGAGCCTCTAAATTCGCAGTATCTGTTGGTGCAATATAAGTCAAACTCATGAGTGCTTGACCTGTCGTTTCTGACAATTGTTCGTCAGTCAATGCCTGCAAAGTCGCAGCATGAGTCGTACTCATTGCTAAAACACTCAATATTAGTAATACAACACTTAAATATTTTCTTTCGAACATTGTACGCTTCCATCCTTAGCAAAGCTTGACCTTATTTTTATACCAACGCTAAATTATCCTTCAAATCTTGAAAAAATAAAATGATATAAATCACATTTATATTTAGCATCTTTTTATATCATAGATTAAAATTTATACCGATATTTTTTTACACTTTCCGATAAAAAACAATAATTTTAAATACATTTAAATCTCATTTGGTTATGTTTAATTATGATTTTATTTAAAAATTTTTATTGAAAAATAATATATTAAACATATTTATCATGTTGATATATACATAAAAAAAGCAAGTGATTTACACTTGCTTCTTTTAGCTCATTTTTAATTTAAGCTTTAGGTAAGGTTACCCCAACCTGACCTTGGTATTTACCACCACGATCTTTATAAGATGTTTCACAAACTTCATCAGATTCAAAAAATAGCATTTGAGCAACACCTTCACCAGCATAAATACGCGCAGGTAAATTCGTCGTATTTGAAAACTCTAATGTCACGTGACCTTCCCACTCAGGTTCAAGTGGCGTTACATTTACAATGATACCGCAACGCGCATAAGTCGATTTACCTAGGCAAATCGTCAAAACATTACGTGGAATACGGAAATATTCAACAGTACGTGCTAATGCAAATGAATTTGGAGGGATGATACAGACATCAGATTCAATGTCGATAAAACTACGCTCATCGAAATTTTTAGGGTCTACAATAGCAGAGTGAACATTGGTAAAGACTTTAAACTCACGTGCACAACGTACGTCATAACCATAGCTAGATACGCCATAAGAAATCAGCTTTTCACCTTGTTCATCATAACGCACTTGGTTTTCTGCATACGGTTCAATCATACCGTGCTTTTCGCTCATTTCACGAATCCAACGATCAGACTTAATTGCCATTTATCTCTATCCCAAAACTGTGCTATTTACTGCGCTGTACTTTAACTGAAATTGCTTTTGAAAGGAATGTTTATGACGAAATAGAGCACCCCAAGTCTGTAAGTAAACGTACAAACTTAAGTTCAACTATAATCGATTGTTAAAGGCTTAAAAGTGCTGAATAGCTCAGTGGTACAGTAAAACTCACTAAAACTAAAGACGCAGTTCTTTGCATATTGCGCTGATTGAGCCACGTCACTTTATTACTGCAAATCACAGAACCAATAAATGTCCAAAAAAATGCAATGGGTACGATTAATAATAAAAACACCAACATATGTGAAGTATAAGCAGACGCATTTTGCCATACATGTGTTGGGAAAATTGCAGAAGCGAAAAGAAGTGCTTTCGGGTTTAAAAGGGTTGCAAAAAATAACTCACGCGCCCGAATTGTCGCATGATTAAAGTTTTCATCTCGATTTGCTGTACGCCATAATTTTAAAGCCAGGAATAAAATATAGCCTGCGCTAAATAATTTAAGAATAACAGGTACACTTGGAAACTGTTTAGACACAGATCCAATAATTAACCCCCAAATGGTAATGGAGATAAGATAGCCAAGCGCTTCCGCTGGAATTAATGCAAGAGATTTTCGAATTCCAACTTGAATTCCAGAAGATGCTAAAAGCGTATTGGTTGGTCCTGGTGTCAAAAGAATCGTCACCACCAAGCCAATAAAAAACCATGAAATCATTAAATGACCTCATCAATGGATTGATCGCAGATTAAATCTTTTAAATTGAATTGGCAAAAAAATAATTGTAAGAGAACTTATTGAAGAACATTATCCGAAATGAAAATATATTTTATTTTCAATGCTTTAAAAACTTAAAATCAGATAAAAACTGCAAAGTCACTGATCAAAGAAATGCTGTTTTTATGTCCAAAATCAAACTTTAAAATCAATAATAATACCTTTTAAATCAGTAAGTTTATTCCCAAATAGCACACTGATTATCGGTAAAATAACAAGTAGTTCCGTTACAGACAGTCTTAGGCATGAATCAAGGGCTTTTTAAGTAAATTTTCAGTTTTATTGACTATTCTTTATCCATATTTCTCTCTTACTCATTAGGTTTTTTGTCAGGAAGGTTGTCGTTTTTATCTACATTGATGCACAATAGTTACCTTTCTTGCATTTTCTACTTTTATGGCAAAGCATTTTTTTCAGTCTTGGCTCCCTAGTCCAGAGCGAGTCAACAATTTGAAATTCATGAAGATTTTTGGCGATAAAGCCTTAAGTCCTCAGCTTTGGTATGTCAATCGAAAATCGATTTCTAAAGCAATGTTTATTGGTACCTTTTGGGGCATCTTGCCTATCCCATTCCACACCTTATTAATTATTTTTTCAGTTTTATTCTTTGAAGCAAACTTACCGATTGGTTTAATTTTAGCCTGGATCATGAATCCCTTAACCATTGTACCAATTTTGATTTTTGCCTTTTGGATTGGTTCCAAAATTTATCATGTACATATGATCAATAAGGAAATGTTACTCGGTGTTTTCCATCAAATCATTCATTGGATCAAAAACTTTGGCCATGGGCATATTGATTTTAGCCTAGCCAAAATTCTTGCTACAGGTTTATTTATTGAAGCATTTGTATTTGCATCGCTACTCTTTATTGCGACACGTATTTACTGGCGTTGGAGCGTGATTAAAAAGTGGAATAGCCGTAAAAAACAGCCCAAAACTCTCTAAGCAAACTCCAACTTATTTTGATAAAAATTACTTTAAAGCTGCTTGTTTAGCTTTCATATATTCAACAACCACATCTAAAACATAATGCTGGCATGCTTCTCCAGTACCTGGATCATATGCGCCCCCGTTGGTAATATTGTTCGATAAAATACGAACACCAAGGAACGGTACTCTATATTGGCTGGCAATTTGTGCCACAGATGCCGCCTCCATTTCCTCTACAGAAGTGCCATAATTTTTATGGAAAAATGCAATTCGGTCCAATTCATTGTTCCAAACATCGGCTGAACCAATAGTACCTTCAACCACACGGCCCTTGCTATAATTGGTTTTTGCACGCTGTGCTGCCAATAACAGATCTTTATCTGCTTCAAATTTACGAATCGCAATCGGTTCAGGATCAGACTCATCCGTAGGCAGCACATCAAAAGCTTCTGTCCATTCAAGAGAATTCGAACCCTCTCCAACCGCTTTTTTAGGTGTTCTAAATGCACCAATATTGGTGGTGTAACGACCTAAAACAATATCATAGACATTAAGATCAGGATCATGTCCACCTGATGTTCCTTGGTTAATAATCGCGATGGGTTTATAACGTTCAATCGCAATTGCTGTTGCGGCAGCAGAGTTGCTCATTCCCATTCTTGTTTTAGAGATAATCACCGGATAACCCTGATAGGTTCCTTTCCAAAACGTCCAACCACCGAACGTTTCGACTGTAGAATTGCTTAGTTTTGAGGCCATTTGCTCAGACTCTACAGGTAAAGCACCTTGAATGATGATGGGTTGTAATGATTTCTGTGTAGTTGAATTAGAACTGGTTTTATCTGAATCACTATCGTTACATGCAGCCAAGAACATCGAACTACAGACTCCCAAAGCACATAAGATTTTTTTTAATAGCATGGTCTACTCAATGGTTTAAATAAGAAATTATACCTAAGCAATGAATATACCAGTTGATCAATTTTCTATATTTTTATATAGATATTAAAGCGAAGGTCTTTTAAATTTTATTTTTGAATTAAGAATAACTTTAATTAACTTAGCATAGCCTGTTCATCAACCCTATTTGTACCATACCCTTCATATTTAACAGAAATTATTTGAATTTCTTTGGGATACTAAAAATGGGCAGTACCTATAAAACATTATTATCGAGTAAGTTTAAATATTTCATTGATCCATTCTCAAATATCCTCTCTTTAATTCAATTGCTAAAATAAAGAGAGGGCGCTTGAGAGGTCAATTCTTAGAAAATTCTATGTGGATCTTTTTCGGCTTTAGGTAAAGCTTGTGCGATTTTTTCAGCAATAGCCATATAGTTTTCTGCAGCAACATCTCCTGCAATCACAGAAGGTTTACCAGCATCAGCATTTTCACGAATTTGAACATTTAAAGGCAATCGACCCAGCAACGGAATATTATATTGCTCAGACAATTGATCTCCGCCACCAGTACCAAAAATTTGTTCTTCATGACCACAGTTTGAGCAAATATGCGTCGACATATTTTCTACCACACCCATAACTGGAATATGCACTTTATTAAACAATTCAATCCCTTTCACTGCATCCATCAAGGCTACATTCTGTGGTGTCGTCACAATCACAGCGCCAGTGACAGGAATACGCTGGGCAAGGGTTAATTGAATATCACCTGTACCAGGTGGCATATCGATAACCAGAACATCTAAATCAGGCCATAGCGCTTGATTAAACAGTTGCATCAATGCACCTGTGGCTTTTGCACCACGCCAAGCAACTGGTGTATTTTCTTTCCCAATCAAATGACCGATCGAAAGTACCGCCATGCCATAAGCTTCTAATGGTACAAAATTTTCACCTTCTATCTTAGGTGTTTGTCCAGCATTACCCAGCATTGTTGGAATACTTGGACCATAGATATCAGCATCCAAAACCCCGACTTTTAAGCCTAATTTGTGTAAAGCCAATGCGATATTTACTGTGGTGGTTGATTTACCCACACCACCTTTACCCGATGATATGAGGATCACATTTTGAATTCGAGGGTGCTTCGGAATATCTCGTTGTTGTGGTACTGCTTTTTGAATCGGCGGATTATTAGGGTCTTCTTGTGTATTTGCCATTTTAGCAGAAGCATCGACAACTGGAGGAAGATTAGGATGTTGCTCTTTTGGCTTTGAAGCGCAACTATGCCCTGCTTTTCCATGCTGATCATTGCCACAACTCGAATCATGTTGAATTTTTTGTTGAATCACATGCAAATTCAACTCTTGAATACCGCACTTCTCCAATGCATCGGCGAGATCATCATGAATTTTTTGTAAATGATCTGACTCTTCAGGATAAGTATTAATTGTTAGTTGTAATACTCGGCCTACAACATTCACTTGAGTAATACGATCTTTTAAGACATTTGAATTTGGCAAAATATAGTTTTGCAAAACAGATTGGACTTCTTCCTCTTTCACCTCCTGCGCAGGAGAAAAAACTGATTTAAGCGAAGAAAGCCACGACATAGATTTGCTCCAAATTTGCAAATACAATAAATACTGAGAACAGATAGTTTAACTGTAAATTGACCTGAGGTTAAGCAAACTTCTATTCAGCTTTTTGAATGTTGTTATTAATCCTATTGATTTAGTTGGTTTAGCATCCAAAATAATCTATTCAATCATTTTATCTCATTGTTCAGAATGAACTTTTAGTTTTTGCGATTTAGATTTCTATGACAAACGCCTTCTTAATAATTCCCATACAAATACTGGATAAAAAATAGCTATAGTCACGTTGGGTAAATAACAACTTTGTGTGGTTTTTGACAATAATAAGGTAGGTCTATGAAGTCTCTATTATTTTTAGTTTTTTCTGTAATCATTTCGAGTTCAGCTGTTGCTGGAACCTCTACAACTGCGGTGCGTACATCTTCAGGGCAATTGGTTTCTGTAGGTGATAGTTTAACGGAAATGTCGACACGTATTGGCCAATCTCCAATTTCAATGAACACTTATGAACGTAAAGAAGGTAAAACGACGGTTACCGTATCCAACTATATCTATGAGATTGAGAATGTAACTTATACTTTTACGGTGGTGAATAATCAGATTCGTGAAATTGAGTGGATTCGTAAAGAACCTTAATTAAAAAGTATCACTGAACAGCGTGGCGCTGTTCAGTGATTGTTCAAATTACTTTTCATCATCTTTTTTGTGCTTCAAATCATTTACAGCTTGCTCACCTTTAAGCAGTGTTTCTTTTGCTTTATGTTTGAGGTCATCTGCAACCTTTTCAGCACCTAATTTTGCTTCTTTGGCTTTTAACTTCACATCATCAATTACTTCAGAAGCTTTGTTTTTTAAATCGTCTAAATTTGTCATGATTTTCTTCCTATTTAATTAAGTCTCACCCTAGTTATAACAACTGAAACTCCATAAAATGTAAAAAGATGCATTTCTTTAACAATTCATACACAGTTTGTAGCGATGTGTTTTTTTGTTTCAAAATGAATAAAATAGCCTATTCTGATTGATTGAAAATCATTGAATCAAAACAAATACCGAGTCTATTTAATGCAACAGTTAATGAAAGAAAAAATTATCCGAGTCTGTAATGATAAAATTGCCAAAAAGGGAGATGATGTTGGTTTATCTTTTTATGCATTCTTTGCCAATAAAAATGACGATCCAGAAACCCTAATGCAAGTGGCAGAATGGTGGATTAAAACCCATCAGCTTGATCATTTTGAAAAGGCAATCAAGATTAAGAAAATGATTGAAGATGAATGCTAAATATTCATTTTTTAAACAATTCATCATAATGCTGCATATGGGTAAAAATTCCGTCTTGTCTTCTATGTTGATCAATTTGCGGGACTAAATCCTGAAAATGGGAGGATTGAACATGGGCATCTAAAGCAGCTCGATCCACCCATTCCTCAATAAATACAAAATGCCCTGTATTGCGTAAATCATGATATAAATCATAGGCAATACAGCCCGCTTCTCGTTTAGTTTGCTCAACTAATTGTTGATATAAAGGTAAAACTAAATCAATTTTATCCACTTGGATAAAGTCTTCGGCAATCAGTTTAAGCATAGGTAATTTCTTATTGATATCGAAGTTCGAACATAACATGAAACGCAAATTTAAACCCAATGATGTACTTGTTTTCTAAACATATTCTGCGCATTAAATTTTCTGCATAAAATGAAGTAAACTGCATTTCCGAGAACTAGACCGATACAAAACGGGAGCAATAACAGTAAATAAACGAAGATTAAATAACTCAATGCCTCGATAAAGCTAGATAGAGCACCATCTAAACATAAAACTAACAATAAAAAACTTAACATCATGATAAAGATCAAAGTTATAGATTTTATAATCTGTGTTGTTTCGATGATTTTTTGAGGTACTTTAAATACTTTAAAAATAACTGTGTAACTAAAAAACCCGACCAGCAGTAAAAATGGAGTTAAATACAATACAACTTCCATGCCTCGGCTTGAAGTTCGTTCAGAAGCTGAAATAAATAAATCGCCCTGATAAAAATATAGAAAAAGACAAAATGGCACAACTAAACTGAGAACAGCCCCTAAACTTGCAAATGCTGAAGCAACAAATACATACCAAGACCGCATGATTTTCTCCTTCTTCGATCTTGGTGTTAGTTTCTAAAATTAAAATGTAGCGTGTTTGATTAGGATGTGAAGTTTAGGTGAAGAATCATCACGATTGGAACTTTATGATCGGACATTTCCCATAAAACTGACTGCCGCAAATAGCCAAATAAACAATACGAAACTGCGACCCCGATTAAAATGATTCAAATCCGTACCATGTAGAATATTATGCCGTGTCATACTCACCGTTGAACTACTATCCATCTTATAAGCAGCCAACTCTAAAAAATAATGATTCAATTCATTGGCAATTTTAGCTTTATGCCACAAACTTTTAATCTCATGACCTTTTAACCCAGGAACGATTTTATAGACATCAATAAACTTGGTGTCCTGTTGTTTTAAATAACCATTTTGAACTAAAACAGCCGTTAACAAACCTTCCAATTGAGCATAAAGCAATGGAATACATCCTGCATACAACTCTAATTGATAGAGTTTAAAGCTTTGTTCTAACACAGCTTGGTATTGTGGCTTCTGCTCACCCAGCGCTAATTGATCAAAAGCTTTAAACATCTCAGACTGAAAAAACGCATTATTGATCACATCTAAAAGATTAAACTGAGCAATATCTTCAGCTTCGTGTATCAATTGCCAAAAATGCAATAGATTGAGAGCGTCATTGGCAATTTTAGCCCCTACAGGCTGATCCAATTGATTGGCTAAAACTTCAAAATAAGGCTCTTCTTGAGCAAACCCATTGAGTGTTTCAATAAGATACTGATGTTCATCTTCAGAAATTTCTTCAAAATAGCGTTCAGCTTGTTTCAGAATATTTTTTTCAATCAGATTTTTACTATTTTGATTTTGTGGAATACGGGTTACAGGCTGGTCATCATCAAAATATTCATCATCAATCATAGATTTATTACTCTTGGGAAATACACGAATACGTCATTCTATAATAATGAATTGGCAGATATAAGAATATGCGTAAAAATCTACATTTGAAAAGAATTCACCTATTCTGTTGTGCATCTTCATAGCAATTACGCTAAAATCAATGCCCTTGCATTAACTTTGAGAAAGAGAGTTATATCCGTGCGAAATATTTTAGTCACTAACGCCCTTCCATACGCAAATGGTCCTATTCATATGGGTCACCTACTCGGCTACATCCAAGCAGATATCTGGGTTCGTGCCATGCGTGCAATGGGTCATGAAGTGACTTATGTCTGCGCGGATGATGCACACGGGACAGCAATCATGCTCCGTGCAGAAGCCAATGGGATTAGTCCAGAAGCACAAATTGCCAATGTGCAAAAAGAGCATATTCGTGATTTTGATGGCTTTGGCGTACATTTCGATCACTATGATTCAACCAATAGCGATGAAAATAAAGCACGCTCGGAAGAAATCTATATTAAAAACCGTGAGGCAGGCAATATTGCGATTCGTCCTGTTACTCAGTTGTTTGATCCTGAAAAAAGCATGTTCTTGTCAGACCGTTTCATTAAAGGGACCTGCCCAAAATGTAAATCAGAAGATCAGTATGGCGACTCATGCGAAGTGTGCGGTACGACCTATAATGCGACAGAGCTATTAAATCCACGCTCAACATTAAGTGGTGCGACACCTGTTGAAAAATCATCAGATCATTATTTCTTTAAACTCCCAAACTTTGCCGAATACTTGCAAAAATGGACGCGTGATGAAGGACGTTTACCTGTTTCGATCGCAAATAAGTTGGATGAATGGTTTGAAAATGGTCTAAACGATTGGGATATCTCTCGTGATGCACCTTATTTCGGCTTTGAAATTCCAGATGCACCAAATAAATATTTCTATGTTTGGGTTGATGCCCCGATTGGTTATATGTCAAGTTTTGAAAATTACATCAAAACGAAACGCCCAGAATTAAGCTTTGACGACTATTGGAAAAAAGATTCTAAAAATGAGGTGTATCACTTCATTGGTAAAGACATTGTATATTTCCATGCGTTGTTCTGGCCTGCGATGTTAGAAGGTGCAAATTACCGCACCCCTACAGGTCTATTCGTAAATGGTTTCTTGACTGTAAATGGTCAAAAAATGTCAAAATCGCGTGGGACATTTATTAAAGCTGAAACCTATTTACAGCACTTAAATCCTGAGTATTTACGTTATTACTTTGCTTCTAAACTCTCTGATAAAGTTGAAGATTCTGATTTGAATCTTGATGACTTTGTACAAAAAGTAAATTCAGATTTAGTAGGAAAAGTTGTGAATATTGCCAGTCGTTGTGCAAAATTCATTAACAGCAATTTTAACAATAGCTTGTCTGCAACATGTGCTGAACCTGAGCTGGTTCAAAGTTTCATTGATGCGGGTGATTCAATTGCTCAATCTTATGAAGCGCGTGAGTTTTCAACCGCTATACGTGAAATCATGGCACTTGCTGATCGTGCAAATCAGTATATTGATGAGAAAAAACCATGGGCTTTGGCAAAACAAGAAGGTCAGGAACAACAAGTTCATGATGTCTGTTCTGTTGGGATCAACCTATTCCGCCAATTGGCTGTTTACTTGGCACCAGTACTGCCAACTTTGGCAACACAAGTTCAAGACTTCTTAAAACTTGAAAGTTTTGATTTTGCTTCAGGAAAAACGGTTTTAGTTGCGCATGAAATTGCTCAATTCCAGCCATTGATGCAACGTGTTGATCCAAAAGCAGTTGCTGCAATGGTCGATGCATCAAAAGAATCTTTAGCTGCTGCAACACCAGCAAAAGCAGAAAAGAAAACTGAAAAAAACAAAGAGAAAAAGCCTGAAGCCAAAGTGGGTGAAGCAGAAATCATTACGATTGATGACTTTATCAAAGTCGACTTGCGTGTTGCTGAAGTCTTAGAAGCTACAACAGTAGAAGGTTCTGATAAGCTGCTTCAATTGACTCTAAATGTCGGTGAAGCTGAACCACGTAATGTATTCAGTGGGATCCGTGAGTTCTACAAACCTGAAGACTTAACTGGCAAATTGGTGGTTATGGTTGCAAACCTTGCGCCGCGTAAAATGCGTTTTGGTATTTCAAATGGTATGGTGCTTGCTGCTGGAAATGGTGATGGTGTTTGGGTGATTTCACCTGAATCTGGTGCGAAACCAGGTGATAAAGTTTCTTAATTATTGATTATCTCATCCTAGACGATCATAAATCACTAAAAGGCTTCTTCGGAAGTCTTTTTTTATGCTAATGTTTTACTACACTATCATTATAAAAATGAAAAAAAGGGGCTAGCCTCAATATGGATATGTCAAAAAATAACAAAAGAAAAATATCTGCATTTATCCTCTGTGGTCCATTCATCGGTACATTTATTATCGCAATCACATTTCACAGTGAAATTATTTTTTATAATCCAATGCGGTTTTTAAAAGGACTCATTACACCATCTATTATATTTCCAATGATCGCTGCATTCATCTTGATTACTCCATTTGGTTATCTCCTAGGGTGCATTCCAGCCATCATTACCAATCTCTTATTTAAACACTTTTTTGCAAGTAAATTAGCGTTAGCCTCTTGGCGTTATAGTTTGATCTATGGGTGTCTTTTAGGCTTTATGCTAGCCCCTTTTATTCTAATCATCGCTATAGTCACGCCTTCCCCTTTATTCAGTTTTCTTTACCTCCAGTTTGTCCTTATACTACCAACAACGCTGATTTGTACTTTTATTGAATGGAAAAGAGCCAGAAATCGTCAGGATATAAATGAATGACCTCACATAGCTGATTCGATCATTGTGCATATTAATAAAAAATTCGCTTACAAAAGTAGATTTTTTTTCATATATAAAAAGCGTAATACTGAATGAATCCATGTTAAAAAATAATTCGTTAAATTAATTCTGATCAAATCCAATGAAAAAAACCACCTTATCATTATCAGTCCTTTTATTCGGCTTATTCCCTCTTACATCACAAGCAGAAGTCACCAAAACATTACCGATCATTGAACAACAAGCACAAGTAGCAGGGTTTTACCAACATCAGCTGGGCAATACACAAATTACCGCCTTGCTAGATGGCACCAACTTTATGTCTCCCACACTATTTAAAGATATTTCACAGGATAAGGTTCAAGAAATTTTAAAGAAATATCATGCAGATCAAGCCAAAGGTGTACAAACATCGGTGAATGCATTTTTAGTTAACACAGGTAAATCACTGGTTTTGGTGGATAGCGGTACTGCAGATTGTTTCGGTGCGCATCTTGGCTCTGTATTAAAAAACCTCAAAGCTTCAGGTCATCAACCTGAACAAGTCAATACGATTTTACTGACACATTTACACCCTGATCATTCCTGTGGTGTCAGTAAAAATGGCATAACAAACTACCCAAATGCCACCATCTATGTCTCTGAAGATGAAGCAAATTATTGGCTGAATCCGAAACAGGCTGAAAAAATAGCACAAGATAAACGAGCCAATTACTTAGCAACTGTAGAAAAGATCAAAGCCGCCCTTGCACCCTATCAAGCTAAAAAACAGTTTAAGACTTTTAAACTGGGGGACAACATCAACGGATTTGAAGTGATCAACACAGCAGGTCATACCCCGGGACATTTTAGTTACAAACTAAAAACAACGGGTGAAGATATTGTTTTTATTGGAGATATTGTCCACTCTCATACAGTACAATTCGATAAACCAGAAACAGCAATAGAATATGATATTGACCCGAAAACAGCTGTTCAAACCCGATTAAAGCAGTTTGCAGATTATGCCAAACATGGACAGACCATTGCAGCGCCACATTTGCCATTCCCAGGCATTGGACATATTTACTCAGCAGATGGGAAGAGCTATCAATGGATTCCTGTTCATTTTAAAGATTAATGATTTTATTGTTTAAGTAGAATCTTTTTAATGGTCTTTAAAAGCTCCTGCTAAGGCTAGAGCTTTTATTTTGCTTCTTAATTTCTTATCTTTTTCTTTCATCTGGGCATAAAAAAACACCCCGCTCGCTAGAGATCGGGGTGTTTTAGATTTAAAAGCTGGCGATGACTTACTCTCACATGGGTAACCCCACACTACCATCAGCGCTAAGAGGTTTCACTTCTGAGTTCGGGAAGGGATCAGGTGGTTCGCTCTTGCTATTGTCGCCAGCAAACTGAGCTGGCGATGGATTTAAAAGCTGGCGATGACTTACTCTCACATGGGTAACCCCACACTACCATCAGCGCTAAGAGGTTTCACTTCTGAGTTCGGGAAGGGATCAGGTGGTTCACTCTTGCTATTGTCGCCAGCAAACTGTTATGGACTTGTTCGGGTCTTATTTAAATGCCTTACTTCGTACCAAATGAGTTTAACAGAACATTTGAGTTGAATAGTTTAACTAGCTTTACAACTAAATCAAGTATGTTTGATCTTTTATGAATCAAATGATGCTTCATATACAACTGCTTGGGTGTTGTATAGTCAAGCCTCACGAGCAATTAGTATTGGTCAGCTTCATGCGTCACCGCACTTCCACATCCAACCTATCAACGTCGTAGTCTTCAACGGCTCTTTAGAGGACATAAAGTCCTAGGGAAATCTTATCTTGAGGTAGGCTTCCCGCTTAGATGCTTTCAGCGGTTATCCCTTCCGAACATAGCTACCCGGCGATGCGACTGGCGTCACAACCGGTACACCAGAGGTTCGTCCACTCTGGTCCTCTCGTACTAGGAGCAGATCCTCTCAAATTTCCAACGCCCACGGTAGATAGGGACCGAACTGTCTCACGACGTTCTAAACCCAGCTCGCGTACCTCTTTAAATGGCGAACAGCCATACCCTTGGGACCTGCTTCAGCCCCAGGATGAGATGAGCCGACATCGAGGTGCCAAACACCGCCGTCGATATGAACTCTTGGGCGGTATCAGCCTGTTATCCCCAGAGTACCTTTTATCCGTTGAGCGATGGCCCTTCCATACAGAACCACCGGATCACTAAGACCTACTTTCGTACCTGCTCGACTTGTGGGTCTCGCAGTTAAGCGCGCTTTTGCCTTTATACTCTACGCGTGATTTCCGACCACGCTGAGCGCACCTTCGTACTCCTCCGTTACTCTTTAGGAGGAGACCGCCCCAGTCAAACTACCCACCAGACATGGTCCTCGTCCCGGATAACGGGACAGAGTTAGAACCTCAATATTACCAGGGTGGTATTTCAAGGATGGCTCCATAGCAACTGGCGTCACTACTTCAAAGCCTCCCACCTATCCTACACAAGTAAGATCAAAGTTCAATGTCAAGCTGCAGTAAAGGTTCACGGGGTCTTTCCGTCTAGCCGCGGGTACACCGCATCTTCACGGCGATTTCGATTTCACTGAGCCTCTGCTGGAGACAGCGCCCCCATCATTATGCCATTCGTGCAGGTCGGAACTTACCCGACAAGGAATTTCGCTACCTTAGGACCGTTATAGTTACGGCCGCCGTTTACTGGGGCTTCGATCAAGAGCTTCGCTTACGCTAACCCCATCAATTAACCTTCCAGCACCGGGCAGGCATCACACCCTATACGTCCACTTTCGTGTTTGCAGAGTGCTATGTTTTTAATAAACAGTTGCAGGGGCCTGGTTTCTGTGGCTGCCAATAGCTCAAGGAGCAAGTCCTATCACCGTCAGCAGCGTACCTTCTCCCGAAGTTACGGTACCATTTTGCCTAGTTCCTTCAGCAGAGTTCTCTCAAGCGCTTTGGTCTACTCGACCTGACCACCTGTGTCGGTTTAGGGTACGATTCCTGTGTAACTGAAGCTTAGAGACTTTTCCTGGAAGCATAGTATCAGCCACTTCGCTAGTAAACTAGCTTGCTATCAGCTCTCAGCATAGAGCACCCCGGATTTGCCTAAGATGCATGCCTACTGCCTTTCACCTGGACAACCAACGCCAGGCTGACTTAACTTTCTCCGTCCTCTCATCGCATTACACAGAAGTATTGGAATATTAACCAATTTCCCATCGACTACGCCTCTCGGCCTCGCCTTAGGGGTCGACTCACCCAGCCCCGATTAACGTTGGACTGGAACCCTTGGTCTTTCAGCGAACGGGTTTTTCACCCGTTTTGTCGTTACTCACGTCAGCATTCGCACTTCTGATACCTCCAGCATACTTCTCAATACACCTTCATCGGCTTACAGAACGCTCCCCTACCACGTATACATAGTATACATCCGCAGCTTCGGCATATAGTTTTAGCCCCGTTACATCTTCCGCGCAGGCCGACTCGACTAGTGAGCTATTACGCTTTCTTTAAAGGGTGGCTGCTTCTAAGCCAACCTCCTAGCTGTCTATGCCTTCCCACATCGTTTCCCACTTAACTATAATTTGGGGGCCTTAGCTGGCGGTCTGGATTGTTTTCCTCTTGACTACGGACGTTAGCACCCGCAGTCTGTCTCCCGGATAGTACTCATAGGTATTCGGAGTTTGCATCGGTTTGGTAAGTCGGGATGACCCCCTAGCCGAAACAGTGCTCTACCCCCTATGGTATTCGTCCGAGGCGCTACCTAAATAGCTTTCGGGGAGAACCAGCTATCACCGAGTTTGATTAGCCTTTCACCCCTATCCACAAGTCATCCCCTGGCTTTTCAACGACAGTGGGTTCGGTCCTCCAGTTAGTGTTACCCAACCTTCAACCTGCTCATGGATAGATCACCCGGTTTCGGGTCTATACCCAGCAACTAAACGCCCTATTAAGACTCGATTTCTCTACGGCTCCCCTATACGGTTAACCTTGCTACTGAATATAAGTCGCTGACCCATTATACAAAAGGTACGCAGTCACCGAACAAGTCGGCTCCCACTGCTTGTATGCATGCGGTTTCAGGATCTATTTCACTCCCCTCACAGGGGTTCTTTTCGCCTTTCCCTCACGGTACTGGTTCACTATCGGTCAGTCAGGAGTATTTAGCCTTGGAGGATGGTCCCCCCATATTCAGACAAGGTTTCACGTGCCTCGCCCTACTCGTCATCATTATATGTGCCCTTTCGTGTACGGGACTATCACCCTCTACGGTAGCACTTCCCAGAGCTTTCCGCTAAAACACATATAACTTAATGGGCTGATCCCCGTTCGCTCGCCGCTACTGAGGGAATCTCAATTGATTTCTTTTCCTAAGGGTACTGAGATGTTTCACTTCCCCTCGTTCGCCTCGCATGACTATGTATTCATCATGCGATACCTACCTTATGGTAAGTGGGTTTCCCCATTCAGAAATCTCCGGATCACAGGATATTTGCCGCCTCCCCGAAGCTTATCGCAGGCTATTACGTCTTTCATCGCCTCTGACTGCCAAGGCATCCACCACATGCACTTAATTACTTGACTATACAACCCCAAACAGTCGTTAATCCCTACAAGGAGGATCAACAATGTGGACTTAACCACTTCTATTTGTTGCCTGTGAACTTAATCACCATACAGCTTCAATTTAATTCATATACCAAAACGCTTGATTCAGTTTTATCGCTAGTGCTCATTTCACTCAACATTAACAATTGCTTGCTAACATCAACTAAAACGAGTTTAAACAATTATTTCAACTCAAATATATTCTGTTAATGATTCACTACCGCCTCGTCAGCGAGTAGTTAACTGTGATAAATCACAGAT
>NZ_LMED01000013.1:0-75583 GCF_001425285.1 Acinetobacter sp. Root1280
AAGACTTTCAAAATCCTTGCAGAGCGTTATCGAAATAGAGGGAAAAGACTTGGCTTAAGGTTCAATTTGATTGCAGGTATTTATAATTTAGAACTGAGTAAAAAGTGAGTTATGAAAGAAGTCTATTAATGTTAATCGAAAATATGCTGTTACATGAATATTTATATTTGTGGTACTTTAAATAGTTTTAAGCAATCACAAATATTTCAAAAACACATAAAAAAGATTATTTCGATCATCTTGATATACGCTCAAATATCGTCGCTACTTACTAAAAAATAAACGTTAATTTTAATGATGAAGTTAAAATATTTTGGATTGCAGAAGAATTTTTGGAAACTGATATAAGTAAACTAATAGAGGGATATATAGACAATAAGTTAAATAGATAGCTTTACAATGGGATTTTTTATAATTAAAAATATTAAATTTTATGTATAATAAGTGGTTTTATGTGATACTCATCAGGTTTTTAGAGGTGTTTTATGTGGGATTTCATCATAAGATTTAATTGTATAAATGTTTGGCTTATTATCTCGTTGATAGTGCTAGGACTTGTAATTGCTATTTATCTTTCTTAAAGGGAAATTTAGCTTTCGCTCTGATGCTGTTGAAAATTGTGCAAAAGTAGCCATGATTGAAAAATCTTTAATTTAGCAATAAAAATTGGTTGACAGATGTTGGGATTAGAAAAATTAATTTTAACCCAACATGGTCTTTGTGTTGTACATTAAATAAAAAACTATTAAATAAGGTAGTAATTCTATGCACTACTCTTTGAATATCCTGTTTTTCTTCATTGTATTTTTGGTGTTTACATTATTAATGTATCTATTTGGTGATATAAATTCAGACGTACTTTTTTTTAGATAGTATTGATAAATTAAATTCCACTTTTCAGTGGAATTTTTTAATGAATATTATTTTGTTGGAGGTTTTTTGGGTTCTATAGGTTTCGAATCAGATGAATCTGATTTATTTTCCCATGCTGATGGATGACTTTTTTTCTGTTTGTACTCAGTTTCTAGAAAATAATCTTTTATCTTTTGAATTAAACTTTTCATGATTTTGCCTAATTTATAATAAGTAAGTGTTTATATTATTCTTATTAATCACTTACATTAGGGGAGTTATGAGAGAGTTCTGTATGGTTACCTATTTTTTAGATATTGTCTAAAATTATTATTTTTATTAAGTTTGCATAAATGCTCTACTTTTTTTAATTTTGATGATTTAGATTGTAACTGCTAAGTAGAGTGGGCACACAAGATGATACAATTATCTATCTTTTAAGTATTGTATTGTATGTCTGAAATCTATAAATACCGTTACACACAAATTAGTACATTTGGGTCATTACCAACATATAAAGTTTTTACCAGAAGTGGAGATGCTAAGGCAAAATGGGTTTTTGCTGATAATACGTTTATATATGGAAATGTTTCAGATTGGGCTTTGAATCATTCAGGTCTTAATTCAGGACAAACAACATGGTCGAAAGAGCCAAAATTATTTTTAGAAATGGAAAAAAGAAAGTTGATTTTGTATAAAACTGCTCATCCGGATCTTATAACTGATTTATTTGTTGAAGAGAGTTTATTTTAAAATTACCAAAAAATGGATCTATTTCACATAAATTTTTAGCTTAATTTTTTATGGTTATTGGGCCATAATTTTTGAAATACTAGTGAAAATAAGAAAGTACATGAAAATTTGTTTTTGGGTATAAGTTTCTTATTCAATTATTTTGCAAGTATTTTATCCACTTTTACTATCGTGGGTATTTTTAACAGGAAACGAAATATTCAGATCTATTTGAGGATTTTAAATTTTACTGTATAATAAAAGAACAAAAAATAAAATAAGGGTGACAATACTATGTATGACTCAATAAACGTTGCACTTTTCTTCTTTATATTTGTTGTTCTTACATTGCTGATTTATCTCATAGGGAGTACTCCATCTGAGGTTTGGATTTATAAGTAATATGGAAATGTTTAAAAAAGCTCACTTTTTAGTGAGCTTTTTATATAAGCAAATCTGTAAGGGATAGATGTCAAAATCCTATAGAAGAATAGGAAAATATATGTATCGTTTTAGATCCTAATGGAAATGGACGATTTTACCATCCTAGTCAAGCTAATAAAAACAAATGCTAGAATGCTTTTAAAAAAGATGCTTTAAGGCGTCTTGGATGAGGTTGAAATTTAAAAGCTCGATAAGTGCGTACTAGTTCTTCTGTACATATAAAATGTAATTCTTATTGTTAAGTTGAAGTTAAAATGATACTAATAAGTTTAGTGTCACTAATAAAGAAAGGCATAAAAAATGCAATATAAAAATAAACTCTTTTTAGTTGATAAAGATGGCAATGAACACGAATTACTTAATTGTAATGTTGATAAGGAAGGAGAAATTTTAACCAATGATATAGATGTAATTATTGAGAAAGAACTTAAAATAATTTCGAAATAGAGAGGTGTTTACTTCCGAATATTCTTAGTTGAATATGTAAAAAAAATTTAAATAAATCAATTTTAATTAAAGTTCAAGAGTTCTAGTTGCATACATCATTAGGGGTAAGTGCATATCATAAATTTTAAGTTAGTTTAGTCAGAGTGTTGTTGAAAATTAAAAATTAAAGGTCATGAAACTTCTCTATCTAAGGATGATAAAAACATCATCAGCATACGTTGTCTATGGATGATAAGAGTAATTAAATCGAGAGAAAGCAGACAAAGCTAATTTTTAATGTAAAGATCTAAAGAAAGTTTTCGGTTTAAAATTTGATTTTTAATAACCTTGTTGGTCTTTTAATGAAATTTTCTAGTAATTGAACTCTATTTCAAAGCAAGTCTGTAGAGATATACTTTATCAAACAATTTTTATGAAAAAGTATGTTGGATTTAAAGTGAATATTATTAAGAATATCTAAACTATTATTTGAGGAAATACTTTCATCCTTTTTTGTATTTTTTTATTGATTCTAGTAAGCCTCTCTATTAGAGGTGGTTACTTCAGTTTGAACCTAATTGTTTAAAAAAGTAATACTAAAATTAATTTTTAGTTGTGGTATTTAAAATTAGAGCATATATTTTTTAAGCACAATATTGGTGTAGTTTATCTAATACATTAGTTTGATTTCCAAGCCTATATTTCTAATCATTTGTTTTTTATAGTTATAACTGCTGTTTTGAACTTGGGTTTTAAGGAATTTAAAAATATGTGATTATTTAGGCGTAATATCTTGATATTGTTGCTTGAGTCACATATAATTAGTGTAAAGAAGATAATTTAAAAAGTTTATATACCCACGTTTCCCCAAAGCGTGGGTATTTTTTGTGGATTTGATGAAACATTTTATTAAAAATAGATTGTATTTAATGAAAATTTTGTTAAGAATATCTAAATAGATATTTAATGAAATACTTAATCCGTGTTTAGTATTTTTTGATGGACCTAGATAAGCCCCTCTATCGAGAGGGTGATTTTTGACCTAAGACTTGTGACACATTCTAAAGATATGTTTACGTACTATAAAAATATCAAAGCGTTCTTACTATTAGTGTCTTTATTTGTTTGCGGGGCCTCAATTGCAAGTTCAAATCAAGACTTTTTAGAAAGAATACTGTGAATAATTTGAAGCACTTGATACAGCAATTTAGTATTTATTTTATTTTTAGGATAAAATTTTTATAATCGAGCATAAAAGTATTTTTGTCGAAACTGAAGATGGATCATAGTCTGGTGGCCACAGTGGTAAGTTAGCTAATAAACTTGGAGCATGGATCGAAATGATCATGCAAACGAGATGCGTTATAGCGTAATAAGAATAGAATCAGCCAATAGATATAAGATTGATGAATTTGATCCATTCCAAATTGGAACTACTCTTGATTCTCAGTGGCTTAAGAATCTAAAGAGACACACATTCAATTGCGGAAAAGATAATATTTAAAAGATATATATCAATTATGACTGTTTACAAAATTATAGAATGTTACGTATTTAATTAAGAGAGAAATTATTGAGCATTGCATATTTAGATATTTAATGGATAATTATGTTTTCTTCCATGGTTTTTATATGCCAATCATTAATGTTAAAAAGCTTGATAATATTCTTAGTAAATTGTTTGAAACTAAAAGAATTCCCAAAATAATTTTAATTGGTTATAAATCATATAGCGAGCTTATGAAAGACCGTGAATTTTTTGAAGATGTAGTCGGTTCATCAATGAAACCCAGCAAAAGAACTTATAAAAATATCAAAATAAAAGTCACCCAAGATGATAATCAACTTGAAGTTAGATGTTTTTCTTGAATTTTAAAACACTATTAACATGAAAATTAAAATTGGTTTGCTTCTTTTTCAAATTGAGAGCAATAATAGATTAAAATATTTTATTAGTGTTATACTCTAATGAATAAGAATAAATTGTTAGTAGTTCTGATTGCTGTATTAATCGTTAGTATCTTTTTACTAGGTTTTACTGTTTTTAAGATTTCTCAAGAAAAATAAAAATAACCTTTTAAAACTTGTTAGTGATGCTAAAAATTCTTTAGTCGATATTGTTAATTAGAATTACTATTTTTATATATATCAAAATAATGGAAAAACCATAAAAATGGTTTTTTTAAAATTATTAAGCTATTTAGTGATTAAATCTTTTTTTTCTTGATTTGTTTTTTGATCCTGTGGCTCTTTATTAGGAGCTTTTTCATCATCTTTAGCTGGATTTTGAGGCTGATCACTTAAGTTTGAATTAATTTTGCTTCCATTAGCAAAGGTAGAGTTGGACTGCGCCAGACTACACGACGATTTGTATACGACAAAAACATATTAATATTGCCATTTGCTATCAAAAAACCAGTGATGGACTTCACCTATTAGTTGACTCTACAGGTTTGAAATTTTTAGGTGAAGGAGAATGGAAACGTAAGAAACATTAGCCTGAATATCGACGACAATGGCGTAAATTACATATTGCAATAGACGCTAAAACCCTACAAATACGTGCAGTTCAGCTAACAACAAATAACGTAGGTGATTCACAAGTGCTTGGCGATTTATTGAATCAGATCCCACAAGATGAACACCTCGATTCAGTGTATACCGGTGGAACATATGACACGAAACGGTGTCGCCAGTTGGTAGCAGATCGAAATGCACATGCGATTATCCACCAAGGAAGAATGGCAAACCATGGAAAGATACTCGAATAAGTTCGATCGAACGTAATGCGCCACTCGATACAGTAAAGCGTTTAGGCTGGACGATATGGAAAAAATGGTCGGGCTACTACTGAAGAAGTTTAGTGGAAACTAAGATGCACTGCATCAAATTACTTGGCGACAAACTGAGTGCAAGAAACTTTGAAAGTCAGGTCAATGAAATTCATGCGCGAGTAGCGGTATTGAATAAATTTACCGAATTAGGCAGACCTCATACTCAAGTTATGCCTTAAATTTGATTTGAGTGACTTGAGTAAGTATTAACTTTTCAATCTTTGTGCAACAAAGCCAATTCAGAATATACAATACTACATGCTTGCCTATTTTTTAAATAGGCTAAATTTTCGACCTGTGTTTAATGGGAGTAAAGTTTAAACTTAAGCTATTCAATAGCACTTTTCGATGAACTTGAAAATAATGTTTATATGAATAATATTTTATTGTTATGGAATAATAGTTTAATAAATTTTTCATTTTTAAAATAATTAAAATTAATATTTTAGAGTTTATTGATATTTTTGTATAAGGGCTTTTTTATTTGGCTAAAGATTTAAATATTGCAAGGTTGTTGGTATATTTTTCTTGTAGCTACTTATATTAATATAATTGATTGTTAAAATATTAATTTCATATAAAACAATATTGTTGGAGTTTTTTAAAATTTAAATATATGCCGATACATATAAGTTGTATCTATTATTTAAATAAGGGTACATGCTGATCTTGTCATTAATGTTAATGACAAAAAAAGGATAATTATTATGTCTAATTCTACAAATCAACCAGGTTCAGATCAAAATAACCAAACATCTAAGCAACCTGATAGCGATAAAGGTAATCAATCTCAAAAACAGCAACAAGGTAATCAAGATCAGCAAAATGCTGGTGTTAAACCTAAACAAGATAATAATGCAAAAGAGCATCAACAAGCTCCCAACTCAAAATGATATTTTTAAAAGCATGATCTTGTAATCAAAGGGTTTTATACCCCTTTGATTCATAAGGAGTTATAAAATGAGCATGAAAAAAGTTACAGTACATAAAATGTTTGAAGAGTTTCATCAATATCCTATCGTCCAATACATAGGGGAATATGATGAGCGATCTAACTTGATTAATGTATATAATTCATTCAATCAAAAGTTGAGCCGAATCTTTGGTACTTATCAATGGGCTCAAATTGGAACAGATGACATTTTCTTCATTGAAGAAGATCCAATGTATAGAAGTTTTTTGGACTGAAGCTAAATTTTTTAAAGGAGATAATTATGAGAATTAGTGTATTCCCAAGATTAAGAAATCAATCGTTCAATGACTTTTTGTTGGCTGACATTAAACAAAATAAGAATGATTATTTACACCGAATTAGATATGAAAAGTTTGATTATCAATTTATGAATACTGATGAAATTAGAAAAGAGTATTGTAGAAATTATATAACCTTAAAGAATTAAGGATTACATATTTCAAAAATTGTTTTTAAGACTTGAATTGATAACACATGTAAGATTTTTATAATTATAAAACAGTTTATTACCGTTAATAAAGTATCAGAAAAATCATTATGAATTACATTGGTTGTCAGAATTGATATAAATAAGACCAAAATTAAAACATAGAAATTTCTATTAATATATTGATTTGTCATAAAGAACTCATTTTATAAATGTTATATTATAACATTCTTCTGCGTAAATTTATATCTAGGAATGTTATTAAATGAAATGAATTATTTTCCGAAAAAGAAAATAGATGTAAGATCAAGTTTATTAATGATTTTTTAGATTAATTTTTCTTGTAAATTAGAATTTAAAAGTGATTTTTATAAATAAAATAAATATATATATAAGAAAACTTGATTAATTTAATTTTAGGTATACAATGAACATAACTAGAAAAAATCATGTTTGGTAAATCTTCTCTAAGTCCCGCAGTATTAGTCATAATCCTTCGTTTTTTTAAGATTTTAAGCTCCATTCTTATTATTTCGATGTTACAGATAGTCAATAAACTGACTAAAATTTTTATAAAATAGGATTTATTATGTCTAATTCAAATATCATGAAAGGTACTGTTAAGTGGTTTAATGAAGCTAAAGGTTTCGGTTTTATTCAACCAGAATCAGGTCCAGATGTTTTTGCTCATTTTAGTGAAATCGCTAGCTCAGGTTTCAAAACGCTTGCTGAAGGGCAACCTGTTGAATTCAGTATTGCACAAGGTCAAAAGGGCCCAAATGCTATAAATATTGTTGCTGTATAAGTAATTATAGATAGTAATAAATAAGAGCACTAAATAGTGCTTTTTATTTTCTCTTAAAATTAATTTTAAGATTGTCGATAAGTTTAAAATTAGGATGTAAATTGTTAAAAATAAGTGATTTAATTGCAAAATCTAAAAATGGTACAGAAATTATTGTGTCTTTAATTCCTCTAAATAAAATACAAAGTACACGTGAAGGTTTCAAAACAGTTGAAGTTGGTAAAAGAGTTCTGCTTTCTTCTGGAATTGAAGTTGATTTAAATTTAGATGGACGTACTTTCTATGCATCGATAAATCAACTATTAAAATTAAATGATAGAGTTATTTAAATACGACTCAATTAGCTAATGGATACTTAGGTAGATCCATTATTTCTACCATAATTTTATTAGGATATCGTAATGCTTAAACAAAATATCAGTGTTAAAGACCAGTTTGGAATAAAATATCTCATCCAAGCAACAGTAGATAACTATTTCGCCAATACCCAATGTTTTTCAAATTTAAAATACATTACAGTTGAAGGCGAAGATATACGACCAAGCTTCGAAATGTTTTTTCAAAGTACATTGAGTGGTAAAATTTTTAAGATTGATAAAATCTCTTATTTATAGTGCTTTGAATGATGAGTTAAATAAAACCCTCAGTTAGAGGGCTTTAATTATAAAAAAATAGAATTAAAGATTTAAAGATTTATATACTTAAGACTTAATTATGATTAAATGATTAATTAAAAAATTTAGGACATTACGTGAATACCAGCAAATAGTTGATGCTTGGGACACTCTATTAGGTCCATATTTCAAAAATAACTTAGATACAAAATAGAATTATTTCTAGGTTAATCTCAAAGAACTACTGATTTGTACATTAGTCCTTTAATTAATGAGGGCTATTAAAATTTACTAATTTATAATTTCAAAATTATCAACCATAAAAATGACAAGATTTCTCGGCTGGGAATTACATATTTTGAGCACATTTATGGTCTCATTAATTGTTAAAATATGATTACTTGCAGATATCATCAAATAAAATACTCAAACAGATAAAAATTAATTTACGCCATTTATTGCACCAAGATTTATTTTAATTTTATTAAGTTTTTGATTTTAATTTTAAATTAATTTTAATTAAACCATTGCAGCATAATTACCAAGGAAGATGCAGAGGCCCAGCTGAATGATAAATAAGATAATGAATGAAGCCTTGATTGCTCACGACTTCAAAAAAGAGCATGAGAACAATCTAACGTATTTTTAGATCCGTGAGTCTTTTTTAGGAATAAGATTATCACAGGTGTAAGTAAGTCTATTTGCTTTGGTTTAAATATTTATAAATGCAATAAAATCAACAATGCATCTGCCTTTTAAGGTAGAAGCATTGGTTTATGTCACTTATTTTTACAAAATTTAGCCCAATCAGCCATTAATGCTTTACGTTTTTCGAGATAAGCTCCACGAAGGTAAGCAGCCTCTACCTCATCTGGTAGTTTATGAGCTAATACATGCTCACAGACCTCACGTGGGGAGTCAGTTTTGTCTGCTGACCAGTCACGGAACGTGGAGCGAAAGCCATGCGTGGTAATTACTCGGTTTTGTTTAGGATCAAGATAGCATAATCTATTTTCTTTAAGTTTTTGTTCATGCATACACTTAATTAATGCTGTTAGTGACATATCAGAAAGCATGCCACCACCACGCGGAGCTGGGAAGATAAAATTCTGAGGTTGGGTATACAGTTTAATGGATTCAAGCAATGTGATAGCTTCTTTGGATAATGGAACACGATGTTCCTTATCCGCTTTCATACGCTCTTTAGGGATGATCTAAACTTTAGATTCAAAATCAATTTCTTGCCATCTTGCACCAAAGATTTCACCAGAGCGACATGCTGTTAAAATAGCAAATTCAAGTGCTTTTGTAGAAATACCATCTTTCTCGCGAAGGTGTTGAACGAATGTAGTAACCTGATCATAAGGTAAAGAAGGGTGAGGGCGTGATACCTGTTTTAAATTACCTAGAATAGGTTTTAAGTTACCTTTTCATTATGCAGGATTATCCCCCCTTCAAAATATTCCATAGCCTTGGCATAATCAAAAATAGTTTCAATACGGCCACGAAGCCGTTTCATTTTTCTCAGCCCAGATAGGTTCTAAAACCTTAGCAATATCGACTTTATTAATAGAGCCAATCACACGGTCACCTAAAATAGGATAGATATAAGTTTCTAATGTAGTTGACCATTGAGTAATATGCTTCTGATTTTTTAACTCACGTGATTTATTAGCAATCACAATTTGAGCACATTCACGAAAAGTACGATCACGAAGTTTTTTGAATACGTAAAGCTTGAAGTTGATCTTGCTTTTTTTTGATTGGATCAATCCCATTTCGGATTTGAGCTTTCATTTCTTGCGCTTTTGTTCTTGCCTCTGCAAGTGACACCTCAGGGTATGAGCCTAAACCAATATCACGGCGATGGACTTGCTGTTTACCATTTTCATCAAAGCGCTGTCCTACAACAACACGTAAAATCCAAGCACGCGAATCATTCACAATACGTAGGTGCAAGCCATCTACACCACCTACGGCGTGCCTACCATTTTTTTGATTTTTGCTACACTGAGTGCAGATAGTTCTTTTGCTTTCTTAGGCATAAGGTTGTTCTTGTCCCACATAATAACCCCCATAGAATATTGGAAATAGTCGGATTAGGCAAGACGTGGTTGGAATGTTATTTTGTTAAGCTATTGAAAAATAAATTTATGTTGGATGGGGTTGGACTGTATAAAACAAGTGCTATACGGACACCGCTTCTATCGAACTGAAAATTTAAATACACAAATTGTGAATTTTTCTTAAGTGTACCTTTATGTATACCTTTTTGAATAAATTTTTAAAAAATTATTTAATATCAAATATAAAACACTGCTGCATCATAGGGGTGTGGGAGGATAAGTCAGCCATTGTTTCCATGCTATTCATGTATGTTAAATCTCTAAATTTAAATAATAAATAAGTTTATTTTGAAAGTTTGGCTATCTAACCAATTCTAACAACTTCTGTGCAAATCTGACCTAAGCAAAGGAAAAAGCATCGCTTTAGTGTACTTTTATTAGTGCCAAAATTGAGTCAACAATGTGTGAGGAAACAAATTGGTTTCTCTCGGTCGCCATCTTAACAAATTGAGGCTGATTCACAAAAAGGAATCCGAAGATGAGTGCGGAAATTAGCAACAAAAAGAAAATGGCATGATCTGCTCGTGCTATTGATAAGATGAAGATAGGGGATGTCGTAAAAGAGGTGGGTTATCTCTATTTAACTAAAGTGATTATTGTTTTACGCTCTGAAGTTAAGAAAAATATACAAGGTGTGCGAAATTTAAAAGGACAACTTGAAGCAAGACGAACTATATGCTTATGTAATTACAGATAAAATAACATCTGATAGCATCGTCTATACTGATTAATGGCGTAGTTACAATTCTCTAGATATAGCGGGTTCTGCCATCATAAAATTTATCATTCTACGCACTTTGCAAATGGTCAAAATCATTTTTATGGAATCGAAAATTATTGGAATTAAAATCAAAGGTTAGTATGAAAATAATAATATACCGAAAAAGATTATTTCCCTTATTTTTGAAGGAAAGGGGGGCAAGATTTACTACGGAAGTCCAAAACCACTATTGAGAATTTTGAGATCATGGACTGGAATTTAAAGCTCATCTAGTAGGACTCCGTTTTTATTATTAGATGATCAATATTTTTTAAAAACAATTAATTACGCTAAATTAAAGCATCTATATTTATTTATGTTTGGAAGTTAAACAATTGATTACTTAATTTGAAATGGTAGTATGATTAATGGTTTTAATGTAAGGTATTTATATTTATAGAATTTTTCTGATTATTTAGCATTTTTGTTTTATATGATAAACAAAATGTTTAAGATGTAAAGAAAATAATAATCAATAATTTTAAACTTTAACGTCCAGTTTTTTTAAGTAATTATTGTTTTGTCAAAATCAAGCACAAAGGTTAAACGAAAATATAATCGAACTTATCTAAGGAAAGGTGATCATGCATTTATTCTCATTTCTATCTTCTTAACGAGAGTTAAATATCAAGGTTGGAATGATGAACAAATTAAAAAAGTATTGAAAGAAGCGACAAGTAAAGATTATGAATATTTATATTTTACTTTAAAAATGAGTTTAGATAAGGAAAATATTTAAGGTATATTGGAAATTCAGTTCAAAGGAACTGAATTTCCCTTTTTAATTATTGAGATTTTAATGTTTTTATTTCATTTTCTAAGGCTTCAATTTTACGTTCTTTCTTTTTAATCTTATTTAAATTTCCAGATTTTTGCTCTAGTTGTATTTCTGATTTAAGTTTTTGTATTTTAATTTCTTTTTCTTTAATTTTAGTGTCTGTTTTTTGCTTTAATGTCACATTATTGCAATGTATCTGATTTTCTTTTAGTGCTTTTTTAAGACCATTTATTTCGTATGTATTATTATGTTGTATCGCAATTTTTAATTTACTTTCGATTTCTTGTTGTTTTGATTCGCATGATTGAAAATTTTGAGCATTTGAAGTGTTAATTGATACGAAGATTATTGAGGCTGTAGCAATACATTTATAAAAATTCATTCAGGTAATTTCCTTTTTAGCGTTTGATTGTTTTTATTTTAGTTTGAAAAATATTTTTTTTTCAAGTTATTTGATAAATAAATTTGAATAATAAACTTGATAAATATGATTGATTTCATTTTATTTCTTTAAGTCATTATTAAAATTCAATAATTTGTCTTGTATTGGGTATTTTATTATTTTTGTTAAACTTATCACTCTTTTTCTTGTGAGTTATGAGTAAATTTATCTAATTGAATTCAATAAATAATTTTTTAAAATAATAAATTTATATTTAAATTTTTAAGAAAATTTGTTTTAAATGTATAAGTAATTTGTGTGAAATGTAAAGAATTTTTTATCGCTTAAAGATTATTATCCTCATAGTTTCATTTGGTTTTATTTATCATTTAAAGGTGTATTTATGAAATTAGTAAATCGTTTTCTAGCAATAGCAACTATGAGCATTATGGTTACAGGCGTTGCAAATGCTGCGCCTACAGTAACATTTCAAGGGGAAGTTACAGATCAAACTTGCCAAGCTTCAATCAATGGTGGAACCAATGGCGTGGTTTTACTACCTACGGTATCAGCAAATACGCTAACTTCTTCTGGTGCCACAGCAGGTTTGACACCTTTTACGATTAATGTCACTGGATGTACTGCACCTAGCTCAGATCTTGATATTAAAACAAAATTTTTAGGTCACTCAGTAACTACGAGTGGCAATTTAGGCAATGTAGCAACAGTTAATCCTGCTACTAATGTTGCGATTCAGTTGACTAAAGAAGCTGCTGGAACAACTTCAGTTGTTCTAAATGGGCCAACAGCTGTTGAAGGTCTGAAATTACTCAATGGTGCAACAAGTGCCAGCCATGATTTTGGTGCGCGTTATATTTCTGAAGCTGGTGGTGCAACACAAGGTGCTGTGACCTCAGTTGTTGAATACACCTTAAGCTATCAATAAGGTTTTATCTGATCTGCTACTTAAGTAGCAGATCAATCAATTTTTTGGTTGGAGTGGTAAAAATGAGTAGGTGGATCGTCAATATTATAAAAAGTCATATTTTGATTGGTGGCTTAACCATAATGTCCGCTGCCTTCTCAGGTGTAGTTCTTACAGGAACACGTGTAATTTTTCCTGATGGCCAAAATGAAAAAACGATTTACTTACAAAATAAAGATCAATATCCAAACCTTGTACAAATTTGGCTAGATGAAGGGGATGAAGATTCTACTCTTGAAAAAAGCAAAGCTCCCTTTGTTGTTAGTCCACAGATTTTTCGGATAAATCCAAATACTGGACAAACTGTACGCTTAATATTTACGGGTGAGGAAAACGTCTCAAAGGATGTTGAGTCACTGTTTTATTTGAATTTTTCTGAGTTTCCTGCACTAAAAAAACAAGACAGCGATAGTAGCCGTTTAATGATTGTATTTAAGAATCGTGTCAAGGTTTTTTACCGTCCTAAAAATTTGAAAGGTTCTACAGCAGATGCTTATAAAAAAGTTCAATTTGCCTTGGAAAATGATGGAACAAAAAAGCAATTAAACATTCAAAATTCGTCTGAATATTATGTGAATATTAAAGAATTAAGTTTAGTTGCTGGAAATAGCGAAATCGTGGTGAAAAAAAATGACTTAATTGCTCCAAAAGCTAAAGTTAATTGGGTAATAAATAATAATACGCATAGTTTAAAAGATTCAAAAATTAAACTTACCCTTGTTAATGATTATGGTGCTTTAGTCGTCCACGAGATTCCTCTGAATAAATAATAAGCGAGTATAATATTATGTTTGCTGAATATTTTGGCCGTAGAAGCTTATTGTCTATATTTTTAGTAGGTTACTTGATTGGTGGTTATAATTCTGCCGATGCAAATGATCATGTTAATAACGATGGTGAATATATATTTGATCAAGCATTATTCCGTGGGCAATCTGATCATCAAATTAAGCTATTAGAACGTTTAAGTGAAAAAGAAGATATATTGCCAGGCTTTTACAAAGTGGATGTTTTTGTTAACAAGCAAATTATTGAACGTATGGATTTAAAGTTTGTAGAAGACCAACAAAAAAATATTTCACCATGTTTTGATTTAGTTGCTATAGAAAAATTAGGAATTTCAGAGCAAATTTTGATAAATATTAAAAAACAGCAAGATCAATGTGTTCTCTTATCAAATTATATTCAATCCAGCTCAATAGATTTTAATTTTGAAAAGCTTCGACTTGATATTAGTATCCCTCAAAATGATATGCATAATATTCCACGGGGTTATGTTAATGCATCCCAATGGGATGCGGGTGAAAGTATTGGTTTTATCAATTATCTGGGTAATTATTATCATACTTCATATCAATTACAGGACCATTCGCAGACTCAATCTGCTGCATATGTATCTTTAAATGGTGGTGTAAACATTGGAAAATGGCAATATCGTCAACAGTCTAATATTAATTATAGTCCAGAAATAGGGACAAAATGGACCAATATTCGTAGTTATATTTCTCGCCCTATAGAACCTATTCAAGGTGTACTGACTTTAGGGCAGACCTATAGTTCTGGAAAGTTTTTCTCAGGGTTAAGTTTTAATGGATTGAGCCTTAGTTCCGATGAAAGGATGTTACCTGATTCATTACGAGGCTATGCACCAACGATTCAAGGTATAGCTAAAACCAATGCAAATGTTTCTATATTGCAAAATGGTAAGGAGATTTATCAGACAACAGTAGCGCCAGGCGCGTTTAAAATTTCTGATTTATATCCTACAAATTTTAATGGTGATTTAATCGTTAAAGTTAGAGAAGCTGATGGAACGATTTCTCAGTTTAGTGTTCCATTTTCAGCTGTACCTGAGTCTCTACGTTTAGGTGCTTCACGTTATAACTTAGATGTAGGGAAAACTCGTGATATTGGAGAGGACACTTTTTTCTCTAATCTTACTTATCAACGAGGAATAAGTAATAGCGTCACTTTAAATTCAGGATTACGTTTAGCAGATGGTTATCAAGCTGGCCTCTTAGGCGGAACATATGCATCACATATTGGTGCTTTTGGTGCTAACTTAACTTACTCTAGAGCAAATTTACCTGATGAAAATATAATAACAGGTTGGATGACTAACCTGACCTATAGTAAGACTTTTCAGCCTACCAACACGACAGTATCTTTAGCAGGCTATCGTTATTCAACTGAAGGATATAGAGATCTAGGCGATGTTATTGGGCTGAGGAATTCTTATAAACATGGTTATCGTTGGGAGTCATCGACTTACCAACAACGCTCCCGTTTTGAAATTACGCTGAACCAAAGCCTTGGTGATTACGGGATATTATTTTTATCAGGGTCAGCACAAAACTACCGTGATGGTCGTGATAATGATGTACAGGCACAAATTGGATACGGCAAAGCATTTCAAAATGGTTTGACGCTCAATCTGGCTGTAATGCGACAACGTTATGCTTATGACAATATCATCAACAATAGATTTGATGAAATAGATTCAAAACTACTTGATAATCGTCAAGATACCTCAGTGAATCTTTCCTTGAGCTTTCCTTTAGGACGATACAAAAAAGCAAATTTACCGAATTTAGATTTAGCTTACTCACATGCTGAAAACGCTAAAGAGTTTTATCAAAGTACATTGTCTGGTTCTTTAACTCAGGATCAATCACTGAATTATGCAGTAGGTCTCAGCCATGATCGAAATATGCAAGTGACGACTTGGAATACAAATCTCAATAAACGTCTAGACAATAGTAATTTAGGTCTAAATGCTTCAATGAGTGATAACTACTGGCAAGTTTCAACTAATCTGCAAGGCGCATTAGCGGTGCATTCTGGAGGGATCACATTTGGTCCATACCTTGGTGAAACTTTTGCTTTAGTTGAAGCCAAAGGCGCTGAAGGTGCACGACTCTTCAATGGTCAAGGTACACGAATTAATCATCAAGGCTATGCACTTATTCCTGCAATTACACCTTATCGCTATAACAATATTTCATTAGAACCAAAAGGCATTTCTGATCGTGTTGAGATTGAAACAAATGATCAACGTATTGTTCCCTATGCTGGTGCAGCGGTAAAAGTAAAGTTTAAAACCAGAATGGGTTATCCATTACTCATCCAAGCAAAATTGGATGCTGATGAATTTGTTCCTTTAGGTGCTGATGTAATTGATTCGCAAAATAATGTGATTGGAATGGTGGGGCAAAGTGGTCAAATGTATGTTCGTACTCCAGCAAAGCAAGGGGTTCTAACTGTCAAATGGGGCGAAGAATCAGATCAGAAATGTGATGTTCATTATCAGCTGAATGATGAACTTCTTAAACAAACGATTATTCGTCTGGAAGAAATGTGTAAATCTGGAGAGTTGAAATGATCCGCATACAATTCAAAATATTAATTTTATTGGGATTCTTTTTATCTATCTTTGCCCATGCTAACTGTACAAAAGTGGGAAACTTTCTAGCAACTGATGGTACTACTGCACCTATTGTGTTTGGAAAAGTAAACTTAACAAGTTTATATTTACAACCTGTTGGGAGTTTAATGGGGAGTGCTGTTGTCCCTCCAACAAGTTATACCTATGGTGGAGCGAATGCCTCGACAGTATTTTGGGAGTGTGACCTTACAGATTTACCGAATATCCAATTCTTGGTAGCTACAAATGGTGATGATCGAGTAGGGGGCTATTGGGATTTGGGTGGACTGTATGATGGGCTTCCCAATGTATATGCAACTTACTATAAGTATGTTGGTCTTAAACAAACAATGGATGGGGTGGTTTTAACTCGCTATTGGAAATCCTTGCCAGTCAAAAATTACCAAACTGTCGGAAGTAAAATACGAATTAGACTACAAGATATCCCATCGCTTTATGCAGAACTCTATAGAGTTAGCCGTTTAGCACCTCAATCTGGTTCAGGTAGCGCTTATTGTGGAACTGGTATAGACAATCAAATCACGGTGGGTTCATATACCTGTATACAGCCTAATGCATATATTCAATTAAAAGGACCTGGTTTAACCAGTGATAATGTTGGAGAAGATTCGAATACAAATTATAGATTTTGGGGGGTAAATAATGGGATAGGCTATGGAATGCGCTCTGGAAACTCACTTGCGAATCAGCCAACTTGTGTTGCTCGAAATGCGACTCCTATTGTTTTTTTCAATACGATTAATACTCTAGCGCTTGGTGCAAATCAATCTGTACAAGAGAACTTTAATGTATCTATTGAATGTTCCAATCAAGTTACTTCAGGTACAGCAAGTAATCAGACTGCTATTGGTATACAGACTTCAAATGGTGCATTTGCAGCAGCACAACAATTAGGTTTAGTAAATGCCCAAAATGGTGTGACTGCTTTACTCTCAGATAATTATACTGATGCACAGTCAGCAAAAGGTGTAGGAATTTTCTTAAAAAACACAAATACTGGGACAGATATGAATTTTGTTGGTCAGCCAGGTTTAGCAGGTGGGGGTACTGCTGCTGGTTGGTATCCTGTACTAAGTGGAGCGCAAACAGGGGCATCAACAGAGTCAGGCTATACGCATTATCTACATAATTTTACCGCAATCTTAAAAAAACTACCTGGAACTGAACCAATTAAAGCTGGGAAAGTTAATTCCACAGCATATGTATTAGTTAAGGTACAGTAATGAAAATAACAAAATTTACACTATTATGTATTTGTTTGTTTTATTCATTTCTATGTCAAGCTGGGGTATTGGCTGCTAAAACACGGGTAGTTTTTAAGGACGGTGAGCATGAACAAAGTCTAATGTTAGCAAATACTAATGACTATCCTATTATTCTACAAACATGGGTTGATCAAGGAGAAGGGGATCCTGATATTAATAATATGCCGTTTCTAATATTACCACCTTTTGTAAAACTCGCATCAAATGACATTCACGGGCTTAGAATTTTATATAATGGCAAGGCTCTACCAAACGATAGAGAAACTGTTTTTTGGTTAAATCTATATGAAATACCAATGATTAAGCGCCATAGCGATCAAGCTGCGTATATGAATTTAGCAATGAATACTCAGCTTAAATTATTTTATCGTCCTAAACAGATCGCAAAAATGTTGCCTGAAATGATTGTAGAAAAAATACATTTCAAAATCGTTGAACAAGATAAAAAAAATTATATCGAGTGTGAAAATCCCACGCCTTATCATGCTTCATTGATCAACTTAAAAATTGAAAGTTCTTCTCAAAAAATATATATACAATCAGAAATGGACATGATGTGCTACCCGTATTCAACTAAACGTTATGAAATAGCTGGTGAACTTAATAAAAATGATAATTTATATAAACTTAGCTTTAATTTTCTTGATGATGATGGTAATGCAATTCACTTTCAGAAAAATCTGAACCCATTTAGCTAATGATATAGAACCTTGGTATAGTTCTATATGTTCTAATAAAATCTGATGCTTAGCGATTAATCTTTTTTAGATGTACAGGGGAAATTAAAGATGAAGCGTATTTATAGTTTGAAGTCTGTGACGAGCGGTTTAATTGATTTGTTAGAGCTTTTTGTTTTAAAAAAAAATTTAAATGTCGCTAAAATTTCAAACAATTTGCATGAATACAAACGAATTCCATTTACTGAATGGTTAGCAATGTTGAAAGCAATTGAAGAAAAATATAATAGACCATCTCTAGGATTAGAAATTGCTAGATATGTAAAACCTTCACATTTAGGTATTTTAGGATACATCGGCTTATCATGTGAAAGCTTATATGATGCACTGCCTTTTTTTATTAAATATCAAAGGCTCTGTTATGACTTTATGCAAATGGAAGTTTCTATTGAAGATGAAAGCCTTGTTGTTTCATGGGAGTTTGATGCAAACTTTAAAGCGGGTAAGTTAGCGGATGAGACAATGATTGCTATATTTTTTAATATTGTAAACATCATTGTAGCGCCCAATGTTGTGAAGTTGAACAAAGTGGAGTTTGTATTCGATCGACCCAAAAATCCACGTACTTATGAAAAATATTTTGATTGTAATATTGAGTTTTCAAAAAATAGAACAAGGATGTTTTTTGCGAAAAGTAATTTAGAGTTGCCAATAAATAAGGCTGATCCTGTTTTAAAAAATATTTTAAATAGGCAAGCAGACATTTTGTTGACGGAGCTACCAGAGGTGAATTCATTTGATGAGTTGGTGCAACAAAATATTATCAAAGCTATTCATCAAGGTAATATCAATATTGAATATGTTTCCAAAAAAGTAGGTCTTCCTACGAGAATTTTTCAATACAAATTACAAAAACAAGGTTATACATTTAAGCAACGTCTTAACCAAGTTAGAAAAGGACTGGCATTACAATACCTTGAGGACAGGTCATTGAACATTAATGAGATATCAGCTTTGCTCGCTTATAATGAACAAAGTTCTTTCAACCGAGCATTTAAAACTTGGTTTGGTATGAGTCCAATACAATGGAGAAAAGATTTTAATAAAGATGCTATTTGAAATTGGTAAAGTTAAAGAATTATATTCATTTTGTTAAATTCACTAAGTTTTATTAGAAATGGCCCAGAAATTACTTCTGTTAAATTTACATGTACTCGCTCAAACCTGATCTGACAGTTACCCTTTTTTAGTGTGTCTGTCAGGTTAAATTTGAGCTAGATTCTTTTCAGCCCAAATTCGCTTCCCTTCAAGTAATGTTTCTAGTGGTGTGTGACCACTGCACATTTTTCTCCTGATATGTTCGTTCAGTATTATAGAATTTTGCCAAACGTCTAGAGCAGCTTGTAATTCCGCTAATGTACTATATAGCTTCTTCCTAAATGTAATTTGATAAAACTCTTGCAAGATCGTCTTTATGGAAACGCTCGCATATTCCATTCGTTTGTGGGAATGCTGGTTTTGTTTTTGTGTGATCAATATCATTGATGGCTAAACATAGCTCATAATTATGTTGTTCAACCTTCACCGCAATATCCAATACCCTATCTGCCAGGATACGCAGCATTGGTAGATCCTGTGACTGATAAAATGGTATACAGGATCATTTAAAAAGATCTGCTGCTGTAATCGGTATTTTCGTTGTATAGAGCTGGCAATGAATGACTTTGCTGTAGGTGTCGATGAAAGTTTGTAGATAGATTCGACCAACACCTTTGAGATTGCCAACGTAAAAGATATCTTTTGCTCCAAGATATCCTGGATGGTGTGTTTCTATTATGTTTGCCTTTGCGTTGGTAAATACGACCACGTTTGGGATCAAAGCAGATTAAAAGATTTCATCAATTTATCAAGGCTTGGCAGTAGAAGATGAATGGCTTGTATGATAGGTTTTAGATACGGGTTTGTTGATCTGTGAATGATATTGCTGAACAAGGCCATACGGACTGGTTTTACAACAAAGTTCAATAAGAAAGGTTGATTCGGCTTTGAATGACCAGGGTGTAGGGTACCTAGATTAGGTGTTATTACTGGTTTATCTATTTTTGCCACGCAACTTTAATGAAGCAAAACTGTTTTTAAGTGCTGAGAAATAAAATGATGAAGGTATCAAAACAAAGCTCTGTAAGCATAAGCTCTGAAACAAAAAGCCAGTTTGAATCTATTTTATCAGCACATTTACCTGAATCGAAATTAGTTGACCAGTTTCAAAGACATAAAAGAAAACTAAGAATTTCGTTGACTGATCGATGTAATTTTAAATGCAGTTATTGTATGCCTGATCATCCGACCTGGTTAGCTAAACAGGATATTTTAAGTTTTGAAGAACTTTATAGATTTTGCGAAGTGATGATTAAGCTTGGCATCACTCAAATTCGCTTAACGGGTGGCGAGCCGTTGATGCGAAAAGGACTCGTTAATTTTATTTATACGCTCAATACGTTAAGACCATCAGGTTTACAACGTGTCTCAATGACGACGAATGCTTATTATTTAGAAAAATATGCAGTTGAGCTAAAACAAGCTGGGCTTGATGATCTAAATATAAGTTTAGACAGTGTTGATCCAGACACTTTTTTTAAAATGACTCAAAAACCCTTAACACCCGTATTAAAAGGAATTGAGGCGGCAAAAGCTGCAAATATCCCAATTAAACTCAACTGTGTTTTAGTGTATGGACAGAATCATCAGGAAATATTGTCATTAACTGAGTGGGCTTATCAAAATGACTTTGAACTACGATTTATTGAATATATGCCATTGGATCAACCTGAGCATTGGAAGCGTGAGAAAGTCGTGGTTGAGGATGACATTATCAATATACTTTCGCCACATTTTCGCATCGATAAATTAGAGCGAAATAATGACCCAGCCACAATATATACACTCAATCAACGTTTTAAACTGGGTATTATTTCCACCATCAGCAAGCCTTTTTGTCAAAGTTGTGATCGTTTGCGTTTAACCGCGACGGGTGAGTTATTTACATGTTTGTTTGCCAATACAGGTATTTCTGTTCGACATTTATTGGCTAAAGCTCAGGGAAAACAATTGATAGCAACAATTTTGGATACGGTTTGGCAAAAAAAGGCAGGCTATATTGCTTACCAAGCTGCACCCATTCGTAAGATTAGTATGCATTCTATTGGCGGTTGATTTTATACATAGAGATAGAATTGTATATGCTTTTTTATTTGAAATGAATCGCTTATTGTGAAGTTGTGTATTATTTAAATTGACAGGATTTTTTATGAAAAATGTAGGCATGAAGCCTGAGAGTTATCGTATTGCTACTGCAAGTTCAGAGTTATTCGCGCCTCCGCATTGTTTACAATTATTAGCAGAGGGTAATACTGAAAAAGGCGATGCACTAAAAACAGCACGAATCGCAGGGATTCTTGCAGCCAAACGTACCGATGAGCTTATTCCGCTTTGTCATCCTTTACCTATTTATCGAGCTGATGTCGATTTTGAAATACTAGCAGATCGCGTCAAGATTACGGCAACCGTAGAAACGATTGCGCCAACTGGTGTTGAAATGGAGGCTTTAACTGCCGCAAGTCTGGCTGCGCTCACGATTTATGACATGTTGAAACCGCATTGTGAACCAGATGAACTGATGATTGGTCATTGCAAACTTGAATTGAAAAAGGGCGGGAAATCGCACTATAAACGTCATCTTCGACAAGCTGTATCAGCTGCAGTCATTGTTTTATCAGATAGTGTCGCTTCTGGAAAAAAACCTGATACTGCGGGACGTTCTGTGGTTGAAACCTTAACTGAGGCTGGATTTGATCCAATTCACTATCAAATCATCGCTGATGAGCCTTTGCAACTAAAACAATTGATTTCAGAGTTGGTGCAATCTTATGGATGCATCATTACGGTAGGTGGGACAGGCATAGGCAAGCGCGATATTACTGTTGATACGATAGAACCATTATTGGAACGAGAACTGAATGGCCTGATGGAAGCGGCACGTGCTTTTGGGCAAAGACGGACACCTTATGCGGCAATGTCTCGTGGTGTAGCTGGTTTTATTGACCGTTCATTAGTCATTACGTTACCAGGAAGCCGTGGTGGTGCTTCTGAATCTATGGCAGCGATTTTACCTGCCTTGGTGCATATCTTTGATGTATGTCGAGACTTACCACACCCAGGAGGTTATGAATGAGTTGTTCTGGTCAAGGATTAATAGGTTTAGATCAAGCATTGGCAGCTTATTCTACGGTTGAATCGCGAGCGGTTCAGACTCTGCCACTGGTAGAAGCACATCAACATTATCTGGCACAAGATGTCCTGTCTGAGATTGCATTACCTCTATTTACTCAGAGTGCAGTAGATGGCTATGCCTTAAAAAGCGAAGATATTCTTGCCGGTATTACCGTGTTTGAATTGGTTGGAGAAATACGCGCAGGTATTGAAGAATATGTTCAGATCGAGTCTGGACAATGTGTTCGAATTTTTACAGGCGGTAAATTGCCAGATTCGGCTGATACAGTTGCCAGACAAGAAATAGTATCTAAACTAGATAGCCGAATCAGCTTAAATCAAGCGCTTAACAAAGGGACAGATATTCGTTATCAAGGCGAAGAATTATCCATTGGGACAATATTGGCAAAGCAGGGCCAATATCTAAAAAGTGGCTTAGTTGCATCACTAAGTATGGCTGGGGTAAAAGAGGTCAGTGTTTTTAACCGTCCTCGTATTGCTGTATTGATTACAGGGGATGAAGTCAGCAAAAGTCTTGATAATAGCGCTCAGGTTTTTGATGCGAATTCACCAATGGTTTTGACATGGTTGAAGGAAAGAGGTTTTTACTCGATCCATTTAGAACATGTGATAGATGACGAAACTGTCTTGAAAAAGGCTTTAGCAAATGCCTTAGATCATTACGATTTAGTTATCACAACTGGTGGGGTTTCAGTTGGGGATTATGATTTGATTCGCCCTGTTTCTCTTGCATTAGGGGCAAATGAAATTTTTTGGCAAGTTGCTCAGAAACCAGGCAAACCGATTTATTTTGCTGAATATAAAAAACCAAACCAGTCTTCCTATTTATTAGGGTTGCCGGGTAATCCAGCAGCAGTATTTGTTTGTTTAGAAATCCATGTGTTCACTTTGCTTAAAGCAATGCAAGGTTTAAAAGAAGCCAAACCAGAATGGGAGAAGGCAAGCTTAAGCGAAGCTGTAAAGGGTGATAGTCGAGAACAACTGTTGCGTATGAAACTGAATGTTGATGAGCAAGGGCAACTTAGTGTTTCAAAACTCAAAAAACAGCAATCGCATATGCTAAGTAATTTAAGTGAAGCGAATGTCATTGGTCGAATTCCAGTGTTTAACAATGCTGAAAATTGCCCCAAATTCATTGAGTTCATTCGTCTTTAGTATTTTGAGTCTGATACGCTTGGGTAACAATAAAATGTCTCAATATCCAAATACTGACTTAGTCATTTTAGCTGGTGGTCAAGCTAGACGGATGCAAGGTAAAAACAAACTTTTGCAGCAGTTTGATCATGAAATGCAACTGCTTAAAATCTACCATCAATTTTGTGATGAGGTTGCGAAAATTTGGGTGAATAGTCATCAGGACTGTATTGTTTATCAGGAGATCATCGCTGAAATAGCCTGTTTTTCAGATGATCAGGCGGGATTTTTAGGGCCATTAATGGGAATGAAAAGCGCATGGGCACATGTAACTACAGATTATATTCTGTTCATTCCCTGCGATATTACTTTTATCCCTAAAGATGTCTTATCAAAAATGCATCAAGCTTTATTGGAGGCAGAAAATTCTCAAGCTGTATTTATCTCTATAAACGAACAAAACCTTTACCCCTTTTGTTTGTTGAAAAGAGACAGTTTAGCTACGCTCGAAAAGCATTTGGCTAATGAACAATTAAGTATTCGAAAATGCTTTGATGATTTGAATCCAAAGGTCGTTAAATATGAAAACCCTATAAGTTTTCATAGCATTAATTCAGAACAGGAGTTAAGACTATACCGTGAAGAATTACACATATTCAGTGGTTCAAATTCAATTTAGTTCACCCTAAATACTCATTGTGGCGCTATGCTTAAGTAAAGGTGTTAAATGGCAGAGATTCAAATTAAGATTGAAACTTATGGTGCAATTGAAAGACTGTTACCTAAAGATTTAAATTTTTCTTGTGTTGAAAATAGTATGGTCTCAGAAATTTTGCAGCAAATTTCTGATCAATATCCTGATTGCGCTAGTCTTTTAGAGAAGTGTGCATGTGCGATTGGTGAAGAAATTATTCCCCGTCGACATCGATTAACAAACCATTGTACATTGGTTTTATTATCCCCTGTAGCAGGAGGCTAACATGACAGATAGATCTCGGATTAAGGAAACGGATCTGAGTTTAGATGATTTTAAAACCATTGATCATTTTCCTGAATGTGGTGGTATTGGAATTTTTATTGGAACGGTTCGAAATCACCATGAAGGTCGCAGTGTTAAGGCATTAAAATATACTGCTTATACGCCCATTGCTGAAAAAATGATTCGTGCAATTGAGCAAGAAATACAAAACAAATATGCAGTATCATATATTCAGGTTATTCATAGAATTGGCGCTCTAGATATCGGAGGCAAAGCAATCATCGCAGTGGCTTATGCGCCGCATCGAAGAGAAGCTTTTATGGCGTGTGAAGAGGCTGTAGAACGTGTAAAACATGAAGTTCCAGTCTGGAAAGAAGAGTTTTACTCAGATGGTTCCAGTGAATATGTTGCTGGCTGTTGTATCCGAAAAGATGACGATGTTTCGCATAAACATCTTCATTTGAATTCAAATTCTCATTAAGTCGTTGTAAATTAAGCAGCTTAAGTTATAAGAATGATGAATGATTATTATGAAAAGTTACCATGTAAAGTAAATGAATTTTTTCTTGAGCTGATTTTTTAATCAGATAAGCCATTAAAGAGGGCACTCAAATGAACGATTTAGAAAAAAATAAAGCTGAAACAGAAGGCCAAGAACGCCATATTCAGGAGAATACTAATTTCGCGCGTATCGAACCCTATACGCACCCAGCTGGAGGTTGGGGCGCTTTGTTGAGTGTTGCTAGAAATTTAAAAAGGCAAGAAGTCTTTGCCAAAGGCTCAATTACATTAATGAATATTAACCAGCCGACAGGTTTTGACTGTCCTGGTTGTGCATGGCCTGAAAAAAAAGATACGCACGCATTTAACTTTTGTGAAAATGGTGCAAAAGCTGTTGCATTCGAAGCAACCAGTAAACGAGTTACTCCCGAATTTTTTGCGCATCACACGGTGAGTTGGTTAGCTGAGCAAAATGATTTTTACCTCGAAGATTTGGGGCGACTCACAGATCCAATACGTTATGACGCGGCTACAGATAAGTATGTCCCAATTTCTTGGGATGATGCATTTAAGCTTATCGCTCAACATCTTCAAGCTTTGGATCATCCAGATCAGGCAGCATTTTATACATCTGGTCGGGCAAGCAATGAAGCAGCTTTCTTGTACCAGTTATTTGTCAGAAGTTATGGAACAAATAACTTCCCTGATTGTTCAAATATGTGTCATGAAACCACTAGTATTGGTTTGAAGGATTCAATTGGGCTTGGCAAGGGTACCGTTACTTTAGATGATTTTGATCAAGCGGATACCGTATTTAGCTTTGGGCATAATCCTGGTACCAACCACCCTCGAATGTTAGGAACTTTACGTGAAGTATCGCGTAGAGGTGGAAATATTATTGCGATTAATCCAATCAAAGAACGTGGATTAGAGCGTTTTCAGGATCCTCAAGCAGCAATTGAGATGATGACGAATGGCAGTACGCCTATTAGTCGCTTTTATTTTCAGCCGAAAATTGGCGGAGATTATGCGCTTCTGTTAGGTATGATGAAGCATCTTCATGAATGGGATAAACAGGCAATACTCGCAGGTAAAACGGGGGTATTTGATCGGCAGTATATTGCTGAGAATACTGTTGGCTTTGATGAAATGTTAAAAGAAGTTGACCGAACAGAATGGCGTGATATTTATCAGTATTCAGGTCTCTCTCCAGAAAACTTAGAATCAATTGCTAAAATGTTTTGTGAGTCTGAGCGTTCAATTTTTTGTTGGGGAATGGGCATAACACAACATAGACATGGCACTGCAAATGTTCATATGTTGGCTAATTTACTTTTGGCGAAAGGACAGATTGGTCGTCCTGGAGCAGGCCTATGTCCAGTTCGTGGGCACAGTAATGTGCAGGGTGATCGGACCATGGGGATCAATGAATTACCAAGTGAAAAAATGCTGGATGATATTGATCGTGTTTTTAACATTAAATCGCCACGCAAACATGGCTATGGTGTGGTAGAAACGATTAAAGCGATGTATGAAGGCGATGTTAAAGTTTTTATTGCTTTAGGCGGGAATTTTGCAGTTGCCACACCTGACACCCCATATACTCAAGAAGCGCTTAAACGCTGTTCACTGGTGGTAAATATTGCAACAAAACTCAATCGTAGCCATCTCGTATGTGGTAAAGACGCCTTGGTTCTTCCATGTCTAGGTCGTACCGAGCTGGATAAACAATTGAAAGGGAATCAGGCGATCTCAGTTGAAGATTCAATGAGTAATGTTCATTTATCCGCTGGGCGCAATGAACCTGCATCAAAGAACTTACTTTCTGAACCTGATATTGTTGCACGAATGGCTGAAGCGACGTTACCTGACTCTAAAATTAAATGGCGTTGGTATGTTGAGGACTATGATCGTATTCGTGATTCTATTGAAGAGGTTTTTGAGGAATTTAAAGATTTCAATGGGCGAGCCTATCAACCGGGTGGTTTCCATCTTATTCATCCTGCCAATGTTAAAGTTTGGAATACCCCCGCGGGTAAAGCACAATTCCTCATTACGCCATTAACCCAAGTTTATAACGATCAAGAAAATCAATTTTCTGCCCAGTATACGAAGAGCAAAGTCTACACCTTAATGACGATTCGTTCGCATGATCAGTACAATACGACCTTATACGGCCTAGATGACCGCTATAGAGGTGTGTTTGGCCAGCGCCGTGTATTATTTATAAATCAACAAGATATTGATGAAGCCGGTTTTGTTGCTGATCAATGGGTTGATATTGAAAGTGTATTCTCTGATGGGGTAAAAAGAGTCGTGAAAAGTTTCCGAATCGTTCCCTATAATATTCCACCAGGAAGTCTGGCCGCTTATTATCCTGAAACCAATCCACTGGTTGCGCTTTCAAGTCATGATCAATACGCCAAGATTCCAGCTTCAAAAAGTGTTCCTGTTATTTTACATGCTGGCGATGCACCTGAGCACTTCAATTTATTTACTGAGGTCGATCCTGAGAATGCAGAAAAAAAGGTTGAGATTTAATTATTTACTGGTTTATTGCAGGATACGTGAAATTGGATAGTAACCTATGATTGCTATCCTAAATTGTAAGGAAAGCTCAAGTTGGAATCACTATTTTCAGGTTATGCGTCAGTTCAAATTACACGATTTGATCAAGATAAAACAGATGTTCAGTTTGATCAGGTTGTTCAAGAATATCCTATTGCATTGGTTTATAATGGTATATCTCATGCTGTGATGATGGCTACACCAACTGATATCGCTGAATTCGCAAAAGGATTTAGCCTTTCTGAAGGAATAATTGCAAGTTTAAAAGAACTTTACTCGCTTGATATTATTCACAACAATTTTGGTATACAGGTTGAGATGAAAATTTCATCAAAAGCTTTTATGGCATTAAAACAACATCGCAGAATGCTGATTGGTAGAACAGGATGTGGTTTATGTGGTATAGAAAGTCTTCAACAACTTCAATTTTCATTGCCAAAAATTAGTTCTACAATTCAATCAGAATGGTTAAGAGAAATTCCTAACGTAATCAAACAATTAAAAAACCAGCAAAAGATTACCGCTGTGACTGGTGGAGCGCATGCTGCTGCTTGGGTTGTGGAGGGGATCATTCATGCTATTTTTGAAGATGTTGGACGACATAATGCGCTAGATAAATTACTGGGTCATATCTCAGCAGAGAACTTTGATTTGTCAAAAGGATTTGTGGTGATGACCAGTCGAGCAAGTTATGAACTGATTAGAAAGTGTGTTGTATTAAATATCGCATTACTTGCAACAATTTCTGCGCCTACCAGTATGGCAATAGAGATGGCACAAGCTTCAGGTCTCACATTGGCAAGCTTTTGTCGGGGTGATGGTTTTGTCCTTTATAGTCAGTAATGCTTAGAGATCAATTTTTTGTTAATCAAAGGAAGATGTCGATGAAAAAAATTTTATTTAGTTTGAGTTTGCTTGCAATGGGTCATGCTTATGCAGAAGATATAATCACAGTCTACGCTGCAGCCAGTTTAACCAATGTTCTAGCAGAACTAGATCAAAAATATGAAAAGAAAAATAATATAAAAATTAAAACATCTTATGCAGGTTCATCGACACTGGCAAAACAGATTGAAGCAGGGGCGCCAGCCAATTTATTTATCTCTGCCGATGAGCAGTGGATGAATTATTTACAAGATAAAAAATTGATTAATCCTAAAAATAGAAAGAATTTACTTGGTAATCGTTTGGTATTGATTAGCCCGAAAAATCAAAACATACAATTCAAAATGACCCCGTCATTTGACCCAACTACTGCATTTAAAGGCAAGCTTTGTACAGGCGATACCAAAAGTGTTCCTGTTGGAAAGTATGCAAAGCAAGCTTTGACCTCATTGCAGTGGTGGGAAAAAATTCAGCCGCGTTTAGTTCAAGCAGAAGATGTTCGCGTTGCACTGAATTTTGTGGCACGTGGGGAATGTAATGTGGGGATTGTTTATTTAACTGATGCTGCAATTAGTCCAGACGTTAAAGTTATTGCTGAGTTTCCGTTAAACACGCATACACCGATTGTTTACCCAATGGGGATGGTAAAACCGACCCCTGAAACTGTTAAGTTTTATCAATATTTACAAAGCAATGAAGCTAAAACCATATTTAAGAAATATGGTTTTAGCGTTCTCAATTAGAAATCGGTTATGTTTGATGTACTGTCACCAGCAGAAATTGAAGTTTTAAAACTCTCTTGTAAAGTTGCTGGTTTTTGTCTGATTTTTAGCTTGATTCCAGCCATTATCGTTGGCTGGATTTTGGCACGTAAAGATTTTTTCGGAAAATCATTATTTGAAACATTGATTTTTTTACCTTTGGTGTTACCGCCAGTTGTGCCAGGTTTTTTACTTTTACAAGTTTTTGGTAATCGAGGCTTCTTAGGGAAATATTTAACGGAGTTCGGCCTAGATTTTGCATTTAATTGGAAAGGTGCAGTCTTGGCTTCAGCAGTGATGGGATTTCCATTATTGGTCCAATCGATTCGTCTGGCGATTGAACTTGTTGATCAAAAGCTAGAAATGGCTGCAAAAACTTTGGGCGCATCTGGATTTTCAACTTTTATGCACGTGACCTTACCTTTAGCGAGTAGTGGTATTTTAATTGGTGCAATCTTATGTTTCTGTCGTAGTTTAGGAGAGTTTGGCGCAACAATTACATTTGTGGGGAATGTTGAGGGTGAAACCAGAACTCTGCCGCTTGCGATGTATAGTTTGATGCAACAGCCTGATATGAATCATGCCTTGCAACGTCTGATTATGATTTCATTGACTGTGGCATTTTTGGCATTATGGTTTGCACAGTGGTTTCACCGCTATCAAAAGAAAAAACAGAGTTAACGTAATGCATTTCGATTTTAAAATAACCCTGAAATTTAATAAATTTAATTTAAATCAGCAATTTAAGTCTGATGAAAGTGTTGTGGGATTATTTGGACATTCTGGTTCAGGTAAAACCAGCATTTTAAATGCGATAGCTGGCTTACATACGCCACAACAAGGCTGGATCAAAGTGAACCGAGATACTTGGTTTGATCATGAAACAAAAATAAATATCCCCACTCAAAAACGCCGTGTGGGGTTAGTCTTTCAAGATGCCCAATTATTCCCACATAAAAATGTTATGGGAAATTTAAAGTTTGGATATAACCGAATTGATGTTGAGCGACGTCAATTTGAGTTGGACTATATCATTGAATTATTAAAGCTGAGCCATCTGCTTGGTCGAATGCCAATACATCTGTCTGGTGGCGAAAAACAGCGAGTGGCATTGGGTCGTGCGATTTTATATTCGCCGAATATTCTGCTATTAGATGAACCTTTATCAGCCTTAGATGCAGAGCATAAAGCTGAAATTATTCCATTCTTTCAACAAATAAAGAATGAGATTAAAATTCCTATGTTATATGTGACTCATGATATCGAGGAAGTCAAACTGTTAACAGATACCATTTGGCACTTATCATGATTGTCGATTGGGTTTAATTTGAAAAATTCATTTTATATTTTTTTAGAATAAATTGGGGATATTTTAGAAATTTAGAACCATAAAATAAATATGGCAACTCAATTCTAGATTTGTATAACAACCTATGTTAGAAAAATAATAGGGTTACTAGAAAATGACTGCAAGAGAAATTAAAAGCTCTTTTAAAGCACATCAAGGTAGCAGCGTTTAATCAAAAACTAATAGAGCAAATATTAAAGTAAGTACTAAGGTAGACAAAATTTGTAATTCAAACTTATGATTTTTAATTTTATCTAGTGATATGATTTAAAACAATAAAATGAAATGAGATTACTCCAATACATCATTTGTATTCGATTTTTAACAAATAGATGAATTAAAAAATAGCTGTTTTGGTAATGATAAGACGTGGTTAAAAATATGCATTATTTGCATACAAGATTTAATTTTTGCATTGTCGTTTTATAAAAAAAAAAGCAACACTTGCGACAGCGGATTGTTGAGCCAATTTTTTTAACGAAAAAGTAAAGCCATCGCTATGTAACCAAAATGGATAATCATCAAAGTCTGTATGTAAGATCAAAATTTTGATGTAAATAATATTAAAGAAGGAATTTGTTTTATGAATCAAAAAAAATTACTCAAATATATTTTGATTGCAATGATATCAGGAGTATTGGTGGGTTGGGTATGCCATAGTAATTTAAATACCATACAAGCAACTGAAATTTCTTCATACTTCAAGATTGTCACTGATGTCTTTTTAAGATTAATTAAAATGATTATTGCGCCTTTAGTATTTGCAACAATTGTTTCTGGCTTGGTATCAATGGGAAAGTCATCTTCTTTAGGATCAATTACCTTAAAAGCTATGAGTTGGTTTATTGGGGCATCTTTACTTTCACTTTTACTCGGTATGAGTCTAGCAAATTTTTTCCAACCTGGTGCTGGAATGAACCTGACTATTCCGAAGCAAGCTATCGATGTTGGTGTTAGTGCATCAGGTTTAAGTCTACAAACTTTTATTACTCATATTTTTCCACGCAGTTTTGCTGAAGCAATGGCGAATAATGAGATTTTGCAAATTCTAGTTTTTTCAATTTTCTTTGGTTCCGCATTAGCCTATGTTCAGCACGAAAATGAAGCTACTGTAATTGGCCGGATTATTGATGAGCTTTGTCGAGTCATGTTCCGCATTACAGATTATGTTATGGCTTTTGCACCTGTTGCGGTTTTTGCGGCAATTGCTTCTGCCATTACAGTTCAAGGACCTAGGTTAATTCTTGATTATAGTATTTTTATTGGAGAATTCTATATCGGATTACTGATTCTTTGGATGATCCTCATTTCATTCGGCTACATCTTCTTGAAAAAAGATGTATTTAGATTGATGCGAGTGGTTCGCGAGCCTACCATATTGGCATTTGCTACAGCCAGTAGTGAGTCAGCATACCCAAAAACGATGGAGGCTTTAGACAAATTTGGGATCCCTAAACGAATCACCAGCTTTGTGCTTCCATTAGGTTATTCATTTAATCTTGATGGGTCTATGATGTATATGGCATTTGCTGTTTTGTTTATTGCTCAAGCTTATAATATTGATTTGAGCTGGACTCAGCAGGCTTTAATTCTAGTTACGTTAATGATAACCAGTAAGGGAATTGCTGGTGTTTCTCGTGCATCTATTGTCGTTATCGCTTCAACTCTAGCCATGTTCAAATTGCCTGAAGCTGGTATTTTATTAATTTTAGCAATCGATCAATTTCTAGATATGGGACGTACTGCAACTAATGTCATTGGCAATAGCATTGCAACTGCTGTAATTGCTCGTACAGAAGGCGATAAATATGAGCATGCTGAACAAGAGAATGAAGTGATTGACTCAAATGCTACCCCAGTAAATCGATTAGCAGATAATTGCTAATCTGTTTTATGTAGCATATAAATAACCTACTAAAAAAGAGTATCAACAGTGATTTTAAATAGCAAGCTTGATGTTGTATTTATCACTTAATTTAATGATCACTATGTTGATGCGGGTTTTTAAGATCATAATTAAAATACCATATGCTAATTTTTTATTTTTTTGGTGCAGTTATTGATCTCCATATCTGATTAATACTATTTGAAATAATAATTTTGTGTCTGATAATGTAGACATCTTGAGATGTATTATAGTTTTTGTTATCTATTATTTTTAATTTGTTTTCGGAGATCTCTTTTTCAATTAATAATTTTGGTAGCCATGCTATACCCAAACCTTGTATAACTAATTCTTTTAAATCACTGGCATTATCTGTTTCATATAGAGTTCGATAATTTAGATTTTTTTCAATCACCTCATCAACGCAGTTTCTTAAATATGCTTGTTTACTATATGCCAATAGGGGGAAAGGCTGATCAATTGAATATTTAGGAATACCATTATCAAGTGCAGTAACAGGGAGTATTTCCATTTTCACAATTTTATGAAAGACAAAAAGAGAAAGATCAAGTTGCTGTAATGTTTTTTGATCGCAATAGCAAATTAATAAATCACAAGAGCCATCTTTGAGTAAACCCAGCCCTTGTTTGAAGTTGGATGCAATAATTTCTAATTTTAAATCTTCTAAATTTATTAATGAATCATTGATAAATCGTGGGAAAAATTGGGTTGTTAAGGAGTGTGATACAGCAAACCTTATATTTAATTCATTATTTTTAATATTTTTTTCAAGATAGTTGATTGTTGCATTAAGTTGGTTTTGGATGTTTTTTGAGGAAGCTAATAAAATTTGTCCCGCTTCGGTAAAATCAATATTTTTACTATATCTTTTTAGAATTTGGAATCCAAATGCATTTTCAATGTTCTGAATTCTCCGTGTAAATGCAGATTGTGTGACATGTCGTACCTCTGCTGCTTGAGAAATTGATTTTTCTTGCTCTAGAGCAAGTAAGTCTTCAATCCATCGAATTTCTAATGTCATAACTAATACTTAATGCAGACTTTTATAAATTATAATATATTATGTGGAAAATTAATGTATTAATATTTTTAAAAAATATAAGAAATAATTTTAATATCAGTTTTCTATTGCTAGGGATTTTTTTTGATAATTATTAACCAATTTTTAGAGTATACGCTATTATAAATATTGCTTAATTTAAAATGAATGGTTTTTAAAGTATATTTTTTAGAATCTTAGCTATAAATAATCAGGTTCTAGTCAAAAAAAAGCATTTTTGCTGAGCTTGTTAATTTTCTTTACGATCTAATAAAATCTGATAATTTTGATAAAGAAAGATTAGCAGAAATAATATTAACTATTGGAAAATTAAATATAGGAAATTATAGATATTTAAGCCATTTAGTGACAATCTTAAGTGAAGAGTTTTCTATATTCATGTTTGATTAAATCATGAGATGATAACTTTGTAGAACCAGTCTTGGCAGTAGCTCAAAATAAATGAGTTATGTCATATTTTTGTGGACTTTTCATTGCTAAAGTATAAATTTAGTTATAAATGGGTAGTAAGTTTTTATGATACAAAACATAGAGTTAAGGTGGTTGTATGATCTTATTGTTTTAGAAAAGTATCGAAACTTTACAGTTGCCGCAGATATAAGAAATATTTCGCAATCCTCTTTAAGTAGAAGTATTCAGACTTTAGAGAACTCTTTGGGATTTGAAGTTTTTGACAGGGATACATCTCCTCTAAAATTGACAGAAAAGGGCAAGCTATTTCTTTTACATGTAAGAAGTTTATTAGATGATTTTGAATACAACATCGATAAAATTAAAGGTACTAATGATATAAGAAGTAGAGTAACTATAGCTTCAGCACATTCATTAGCAGGATATATTTTTCCTAAAATTTTGGGGAATTTAAAAAATTATCAAGAAAAAATCTTTTATGTTGAGTCAATCAATGTAAATGAGACAGTTGATCATCTAAGAAATGGGAAATGTGATTTTATCGCTTCTTTTTATGATGATGAGCTTATGAACACTCAATTTTTATGCCATAAACTTTTCTCAGCAAAATTATATTTAGTTACGGCCCCAAATCATTTAGGGTGTCCTAAGTTTTCCCTTGAAGATGGTTCGCTTCCTTTAATGAATTATACCGATGATAGTTATATGGGAAAGAAAGTAAATAAATTTCTTCAAGAACATCAATCTCATTCTTTTAGTACTACGTTTGTATCATCAATGAGTATCTTACTTAAAGATATGATTAAAGGGGGATATGGTGTGGGCTGGTTGCCAGATTACAGTATCCAAGATGAACTTAAAAATAATGAACTCATGGTTATTCCTCTAAAAAACTCTGTGTTATCTGTTGATATATATTTATATAGAAGTAGTTCTAGATTGAATGCCGCATCAGAAGGATTATGGAGTTTTGTTAAAGCTATAGATTGGGAAATTACATAGATGGAAATAAATCCGTAGCACTTTAGTTTTTTAAATAATTGTACTTTTAAGTTTGTAGCTCTGATCTAATAATAATGTTTATATCAGTCTATTGCACACACCAATAACTCAAAAAAGTGAAGATATTAATACAGTCAAAATTATTAAAATAAAAATAAAATCATATAGATTTATAATCATTTAATATGTTTATACAAAAATATCATTATTGTTTAGCCTATTTTTTAGTTAATCATAATAATTAAACTAAAAGGTATTTTAAATATCAACATCATTCCCCAAAGAGTGCATTAAAATGATGCAAAACTTATGCATTTTTTAATATAGCTATGCAAATTATGCATCATTATATAATGCCTAGATTTAATTAATGTAATTAAATCAATAATTTGATATAAAAATTTAAAAAATACAAATAGAATGCTTATGCATTTTTTGGATTTTACATCTATTTTTTGCAAACTGATAAATTTTTTTCTTGCAATGCTAAGTTCATATAGTAATTGCTCGGAAATGGATATGAATAAACCAATTGGAATTTTAGGTGGAATGGGGCCACAGGCGACAGTTGATGCCATGAATAAAATTATTAAAAATACTAAAGCAAACTGTGATCAAGACCATATTCCGGTCATAACTGTATGTATTCCAGACATACCTGATAGAACAAAATCCATTTTGAATAAAAATGATAAACCATTAGAAAAGATGGTTGAATATTTACGAATTTTAGAAAATGCCAATGTCGGATGTATAATCATTCCATGTAATACTGCCCACTTTTGGTTTGATCGGTTGCAAGAATCTACTCATACAAAAATGATTAGTATTGTTGAATCAGCTATTCAATATATTAAAAATAGTAATATTCAGGAAGTCTGTATTTTAGCGACTACGGCTACAATTAGTACTCAACTTTATCAAAAGGAATTTGTTAATAATAAAATTAACTTCACTATTCCTTCTTCTTTTTTTCAGAATCTAATAATGGAAAGCATTTATAAGTATAAAGCTGGAGAATATGCAAAAGCTAAAGAAATAATGAACAGCATTATTAAAAATTATACATTAAAAGATGATAAAAAGTTCCTTCTTGCATGTACAGAAATTCCTCTAATTTTAGAAGATTGGATTAAAATACATCCGGATTTATTCATAGATGCAACTGATTTATTAATTAAAAATGCAATTAATTGGTACCAGTATAAGCATTGCTAAAATATTTGAAATAATTGCATAGAGGAATTTTTAACTAAAATAAAATCTGTATTGGATTTTGAATTTTTAGTTTTTAAATTGAAAGAAAAGATATCGATGAAATTTTTTGATGATCAAGAGGGGTGTTTATTATTTTTATTGAAATGATTTTTTTAAATGTGAGAATTTAATAATCTATTTTTTATTTGAATTTTATCTTTGATTAATATTCAAATACTTTTAATTAAAAAGGAAATCTATATATGAAAGATGATGTTTTAAAATACTCCAAAATTTTAAGATTATTTTCTGTTACATTCATAACGCTGTTAGGCCTGACGGCTTGTAATGATAGTTCAGACAGTAAATCTACAAATACTCAACAACAGGCATCAAGTAAGGGACCTACTTTACAAGGAAAATTTATCCCAATTTATGAACCTGCTCTAAATGCAGACAATAGAATTGAGGAAGGTCTTTGGCGTAGTCGGAAGTTATTAGAAGGCTATACTGAAGAAATGAATGATTTTGTTAATATTCCCTCTGATATCAAAGTTATTGCAAAAGAGTGTAATGAAGCGAATGCATTTTATGACAGTGATAAGAAAACAATTGAACTATGTTACGAATTGGGTGCAGAAGAAAGGAAAATGTTCACTGAAGCTGGCGATTCAGGTGTCATATTAGAAAACGAGTTATATCAAAGTGCTGTGGGAACTTTATTCCATGAAACTGGACACGCCCTTATTGCAGAGCTCGATTTAAAAATTACGGGTAGAGAAGAAGATGTAGCAGATCAGTTGGCAGCATATATTTTAACTTATGACGATCAAGATAAAGAGTACCTTCTTACAGTTTCAGATACCTATGGTCTTGCTGCAAGAAGAGCGACTTCATTGGATGATTTACTTTTTTATGATTCACATTCTTTAGATGCACAACGTGCTGTAAATTTTCTTTGTTACGTTTATGGTTCTGATCCGAAGAGCTTCCAGAGTCTTATAGATGATGAGTTGCTTCATAAGGAACGTGCTGAAGACTGTGAATATGAATATCAACAAATAGTTGATGCTTGGGATTCTTTACTTGCTCCTTATTTTAAAAAGAAAAAGAATGCTTAGTTATCTTCGAGTTAGTCGTGGTACCAGATTTTTCTTTTTAGGAAGACATATTAACAGGAAAGTTATTGAATTTATGATCGTTTAAAAAGGATTGTAATATTTTTAGCTTTAAGAAGCTTGTTGTGCAATCTTATATTTAACTGATTTTCAAGATTGGGTTGTTTCATGTTGCTATATTATTAATATATTTTAAATATATTAATTTTAATCTAGATATAACTCTTAAATTATATGATGTTTAAAATTAGGTGGATGATATGGGAATAAAACGTATTTTAAAAATTTTATTTAAGATTAATATATTATTTTTCTTATTTACTAATATGGTTTTTGCGGCTATGCCACCAAGTGGGCAACTGAATAATAACTTTTCTGAAGCTGCTGGAGGAAATAGAAGTTATTTCGTTACTTTACCTAAAAATTATACCCCATTGAAAAAATATAAGTTGGTATTGGTTTTTGCGGGAACAGATACTACAGGTAAAGAAATGAAGGATTGGTTTGGGCAGGGATGGAGTTCTTCGGCTCATGGATTAGAAAAAAATATGTCTGATACTATTTTTATTTATCCTGATCAAAAATGGCGCTGGGGAGTTGATAAAGGTTGGGCCTTAGGGCCAAACGGTGGGGATTTTTCTGGAAATCATGATATCAAATTTACTGAGGAATTACTTTCTTTAGTTAAGCGTAATTATTCAATTGATTCAACAAGAATATTTGTTACAGGGCATTCTTGGGGAGGCGATATGGCTGCTGTAGTTGGATGTTCGCTAGGAGATCAGTTTAAAGCAATTGCACCAGTTGCAGCCAATAGTCCATATTGGTTTTATGATGATGATAATAATGCTGTTAAATGCAAAGGTAATCCTGCAGTTTGGACTGTATTTGGTTTGGCAGATGATTTTTTTGGCAGTAAGAGTCCAAATGGATTGTTTGGAAAAGAGCAGAATACATTTTGGTTAGATAATCATAAATGTAAAACCTCTTTGACTAAAAAACTATCAAACGAAACAATTGAATACACCCAATGTCAGGTTGCACCTGTAAGGTTGACTCTTTATCAACTTGGTCAGTATTCTGGAGGTGGGAGTTTAAAAGGACATTACCCACCAGATTATTTCTTAAAAGATGTTTCGAGATGGTTTGCTAGTTTTTAAAAATAAGAGTAATTTCTTTAATTTAGGAAAAATAATTTTTTTAATACGCTTTTATATGGGAAATTTAATTAGGTTTCCTTAATGAAGCCTAATTGATTTTCTACATTGTTTATGGATAAACAGAGCTTAATATTTTAAGTAAAGGAATTGGCACGTAATTTGCCCCTTAACAAGTATTGAGCGTTAGCTAGGTGAAAAGAATATGTTATCACTAAGCCAAGAGATGGATCTAAATCACTATTCCCGTCAGGCAGAATTTGCACACAGTTTAATGTCCTCAATATGTGGGGAGCATCACTTAGATACATGCGGTCGAAATGTCTTAGATTTTCATTATGAAGGGATTCGATTACCCCACAAGCGTATGGCGATCGGTAAGATCAGCTATGGTGCAAATGTACTCATTAACACGTCTAATTTAAGGGCATATAGTATTAGCTTGCCGATTCAAGGTAAGCAGACTTTAGCAATCAATGGCACCAATTATATTTCCAGTGCGGATAAAGGCCTAATTTTATCTAATGCAGATTTACAAGATTTAGCGATTGATAAAGATTGTAAAAAATATCAAGTGGTTATTCCTGAAAAAAGTATGCAGAAGGTGTTAGGCGAATTACTACGTCAGTCTGTTGAAGAACCCGTGGTTTTCAATCCTGAAATGAGTTTGAAAATTGATCAGGGTATCGGGATGTGGTGGCAAAATATTGATCATTTTTTGTTGCTTCGATCTCAATACAAAAGTATGCAGGGCTTACAACTCTGGTCAGAGGATTATGAAAATTTTCTGATTAAAGCTTTATTACTCTCGCAAGAAAATAATTACTCAAGCTTGTTAAGGTCCTTATCTGATCAACAAGCGCCAGAATACTTACGTAAGGTATGCGACTATATTCAGAAGTATGCCCATGAAGAGATTCGTGCAGAAGATTTGCTAAGATTAGCTGGCGTATCAAAGTCTAAATTATATGCTGAATTTCAACAGTATTATGGAACAAGTCCTTTGACTTTTTTACGTAGATATCGTTTACAACAAGTTTATAAGACCTTAAGTACCTCTATGAATAAAAATATTTCCATTTCAAAATTAGCTTTTGATTGGGGGTTTAATCACTTGGGTCGTTTCTCACATGAATATCGTGAAGAATTTGGAGAGAATCCAAGTGAAACCAAGAGTCGAGTAAAAATATGATGCATAATCCATCGACAATTAAATTTACTCGTGCTGTTTGAGCTAGAGAGATGTGGAAATAAAATGAGAGTTTACACTTTATCTGAAGATATTTATTTACATTATAATGACTTAAATACTTGGGAAATTAATATTAAAAATGAAAACTTTGAAATCAATATTTTAAATCATGGCGTTATACTTTCATTGCTACCTTTTTTAGAGGTCGGCAGAGAAAAAATTATAGAAAAGATTGGAGACTCACAAAAATGGTTAGTATTTCCTGAAATTAAGTTAATTGAAGCTGGTTTCTTAATTGGGTCAGAATATTGGGTGGATCTTTCATTAACTTGGCTTAAAGAAAGCAATCCAATAAATTTTGATTTTTTTCTGAATATTTGAATCAAGTATTTTCAAATAAAGTTAGATATAGTCAAAAAGTAAGACATAAAGCGAAAAAAATATTAAAAATGATTAACCATAAGAATTTCTAAATTTTTATCAAATTTCCCTCTATATTGATTAAATCATGATCTAACAAATTAACAACAACCTATACTCGCCATCCTTTTCAACGGGCGCTCGATGAACGCAAGGTAAAACCTGTTGTGTTGGATGATCTACCGCTAAGCGCCAAAGATGTCCTGAGCCTAAATTTACAGGTTCTGAGTTGGGTTTCGGCTGGTAATGCAGATCAAAAAAATACTCTTGCAGAAAGGTTTCAAATTCTGCTTCAGGACCGTCATGTAATGCTTTAAGCTTTTCCCTGATTTCTGGGATCAAAATCTTTTGTTCCACTTGATCATTGGAGATGATGTCACTGGCAGCGCCATGATAGGTACATAAAAAAGTATCTGTTTCAATGGGCGAACGATCAACATGATACGAATATACATCTGTAGAAATGAAATCCAGATCTTGGTCCCGTTCATAATGTTTAAGTAAATTCAGTGAAGGCGAAGCGCCGAAATCAGTTAATAGTTGTATATCGCTTAAGATGATGTCCCTTGCCAGAATACCTTTTTCTGAAAGTTGTAGTGCTAAAAGATCTTCAGTGGAAACTTCGGTAATATTTTCTTTTAACTCAAGTTTAGACACAATTTCTTTAAAATCACCCAGCAAATCTCTGTTCCAACAAATAGCATTTATCTCGCCTTGAAATGTCGTATTTACAAGTTCAGAAAAAGTCGTTACTACACGAACTTGATTGTTGTCAGAAAATGCAAGGTGCATATTAGAATTTAATAAATCAGAAACCATGTCTAATATATTCACTCAGCTTGATAGAATCAGCTTTATAGAAGTTGGGACGAATCGCACAGAAGCGTGCATTACAGGTAGCGTTGAACATAGCTTACTGAACAACAGGGTATTGTTGCAATGTATTGCTGAGAGAGATGGACTTTAACAATGGCTTTTATTGAGAACTTTTGCAAAATTGCAGATTTACTTATTTAACTATGGCTTATTGATGTGGTGAGCAAAATCTTGTTTAAGATAATGTTGTTCAGAATAGTAGATGACAAGATATTTATAAAAAGTGGCAATCAGCTTCTATCATAAGTCCTTATTAAAACCATAATTCAACATAAAAGCCCTCTCATCCTCGCCTCAGCCCAAAGGTAATTTCAATATCAAAACGATTCGCTCAATATGCTCATTTTTGATTTATGAAAAAGATCTAATGATTTCTAAAAAAAATTTTATGCATTGAATTTTCATCTTTCACAGTATTCCGCACTGATTGGATAATCCTCGCAGATTTTGGACAGACGTTAAATACCTTTCACAGACATGATAACGCTAACGGTTAGGTCTGGAGTGGATGAAATGTCAGGTCAATATATTGAAGTAAAAACCCAAACAGGGAAGTCATTTGCTGGGTATTTGGCAATTGCAGAGGGCGGAAAAGGGCCTGGAATTGTACTGTGTCAGGAAATTTTTGGTGTGAATGCAGCAATGCGTATCAAGGCTGATTTTTTGGCTGAGGAAGGCTATACCGTATTGGTTCCAGATTTATTCTGGCGTACTGCACCCCGCATTGAACTGGGTTATACCGAGCAAGATTTTCAAAAAGCCTTCGAGCTTTATCAACACTATGATGAAGATCAAGGTGTCGAAGATATTCAAGATAGCTTGAATTTTCTCAAAACTTTGGAGAGTTGCGATGCCACTGCAGGCTTAGGTGTCGTGGGATATTGTCTGGGTGGAAAACTGGCGTATCTGGCAGGTTGTCGTATTCCTGAAGTGGCCTGTGCAGTGGGGTATTACGGGGTAGGAATCGAGAAGACACTCGATGAACTTGAAAATGCCCAAGGGCGAGTAGTTTTACATATTGCTGAATTAGACAAGTTTACACCGCCAGAGGCACGCCAAAAGATTCTGGATGCTGCCGCCCAATATAGCAATGTTCAGGCTTATGTCTATGAGGGTGTAGATCATGCCTTTGCCCGACCAAACAGCGAACATTATCACAAACCCTCCGCACGTTTTGCTCATGAACGCAGTATTACCGCACTGCATCAAAGTATCGGACCAGTTTATGATTTGGTTGCACTTTGGGAAGCGCATATCCGTTATGAATTTGATACACGCGATGTACCTGCCACTATGGCAACCATGGTGGCGCAACCCTATGTCAATCATATTCCAACATTGACAGGTGGTGTGGGATATAGCCAACTTGCCCGCTTCTATCAATATCACTTCGTTCATCAAAATCCAAAAGATATGAAGATCACGTCGATCTCACGCACTGTCGGTTCAACACAGGTGGTGGATGAATTCATTATGAGTTTTACCCATGACAGTGAAATTGACTGGTTACTGCCGGGAGTCGCGCCAACAGGGAAGTATGTTGAGATTCCTATGCTGGGTGTGATTCAGTTCCGTGGCCCAAAACTCTGCCATGAACATATCTACTGGGATCAGGCATCCGTTCTGGTTCAAATTGGATTACTCAATCCTAAAGGGCTACCCGTTGCTGGTGTAGAAACTGCTCAAAAACTACTGGATGAAGATTTGCCATCCAATACCCTCATGCCGTCTTGGTCAAGCAGCGAAGGCAAATCGTTTTAACTATCAGGAGTGGAATATGGATATTCAATTGAATCAGAAAATCGCTGTGGTCAGTGGCGGCGCAACCCTGATTGGTCAGGCCGTAGTTCAAGCATTGGTCGATGCAGGTGCAAAAGTCATTATTCTGGATATTGACCAACAAGGACAGCAAGTGGCGGATGCCATGCACGGGCAGGCGCAATTTATTCAAACTGATTTAAGCAGTGATGTGGCGATTGTAAACGCAGTGAAAACAATTCACGACAGCTTTGGCAAAGTTGATTATTTGGTCAATCTGGCCTGTACCTATCTGGATGATGGCTTTAAATCCTCACGTGAAGACTGGTTACAAGCATTGAATATTAATCTGCTTTCAGCCGTCGAACTGACCCGTGCGTTTTATGAGGATTTAAAAACCAAGCATGGTGCGATTGTCAATTTCACCTCGATCTCCGCCAAATTTGCACAAGCAGGACGCTGGCTTTATCCCGTTTCAAAAGCAGCGATGCGACAACTCACCCAGTCTATGGCGATGGATTTTGCAGCAGATGGGGTACGAGTTAATTCGGTATCACCTGGTTGGACATGGTCACGGGTGATTGCCGACGTCAGTGGCAATAACCGAAGCAAAGCTGATGCCGTAGCAGCTGACTATCACTTGCTGGGACGTCTAGGTCATCCCGAAGAGGTAGCCAATGTGGTGCTGTTTTTACTCTCGCCAGCCGCAAGTTTTGTGACAGGCGCAGATTATGCCGTCGATGGTGGTTACTCCGTCATGGGGCCTGAAGGGAATCAACCAGCTATTCCACGTTTAGCCGATGAAGCGTGATAGCAAATCAAACATTTAAAACACTCAATGAATTAAAAAATATGGGAGAACCATGATGCGTCGTATAGCTATAGTAGGAGCGGGTCAATCTGGATTGCAGCTCGGTTTAGGATTATTAGACACAGGTTATGAGGTGACGATTGTCACCAACCGTACTGGTGATGAAATTCGTCAGGGCAAGGTCATGTCGAGTCAGTGTATGTTTCACACGGCCTTGCAAACAGAGCGTGATGTTGGACTTAATTTTTGGGAAGAGCAATGTCCAGCGGTTGAAGGGATTGGATTTACACTGGTCAACCCAGAAACAAAACAGCCTGCCTTTGCATGGAGTGCGCGATTGGAGCGTTATGCACAATCGGTAGATCAGCGCGTCAAGATGCCGTACTGGATGGAAATGTTTGAGCGTCGTGGTGGTCAGTTGATTATTCAAGATGTTGGAATAGATGAACTGGAACAGCTCACTGCTGAATATGAGCTGGTCTTACTGGCCGCAGGTAAGGGGGAAGTGGTTAAACAGTTCGAGCGTGATGAAGCGCGTAGTTGTTTTGATAAGCCACAACGCGCGCTTGCTTTGACCTATGTAACAGGTATGAAGCAAATGTCGCCGTATTCTCGTGTGACTTTTAACGTAATTCCAGAAGTGGGTGAATATTTCTGTTTTCCTGCGCTTACAGTTACAGGTGCTTGTGAAATTATGGTGTTTGAAGGCATTCCCGGTGGGCCGATGGATTGCTGGCAAGATGCGAAAACACCAGAACAGCATTTGCAAATGAGTAAAGATATTTTAAACAAATATGTGCCTTGGGAAGCAGCACGTTGTGAAAATATTGAATTAACCGACGCTGGTGGCTATCTGTCTGGACGTTTTCCACCGGGAGTGCGTAAACCGATATTAACCCTGCCATCTGGTCGCAAAGTTTTTGGTATGGCCGATGCATTAGTGGTGAACGACCCAATCACGGGGCAAGGTTCAAACAATGCCGCCAAGTGTAGCAAAATTTATTTCGATGCCATTTTAGCGCATGACAATCAAACATTTACAGATGAATGGATGCAACAGACATTTGAACGTTATTGGGCATATGCCGAAAAAGTCGTGGCTTGGACCAACAGTTTATTGTTGCCACCACAACCGCACATGATTGAGCTTTTGGCGGCGGCTGAGCAGAACCATGCCATTGCTTCGAGTATTGCCAATAATTTTGATAATCCACGCAATTTTGCTCCATGGTGGTTTGATCCAGAACAGGCGCAACGTTTTATCGAATCGAAAAGCTGTCAAAAAGTGGCTTAATAGGGAAGCAAAGTCAAAGGTGAATGGTATGAATATCAACACATCGCAGGAACTGGATTTAAAACCAATTGATACGGAAAATCCAAGAGAAATCCGCAACCTGTTAGGGCAGTTTGCTACAGGGGTTACGGTGATTACAACCCGTGGACGAGATGGAAGAAAAATTGGGATGACAGCCAACTCGTTTTCTTCACTATCACTCGATCCGCCGCTGATTTTATGGAGTTTGTCAAAGACTGCACCAAGCTTATTGGATTTTACTGAGACCGAATATTTTGCGATTCATATGCTGGCACAAGAACATCACTCACTTTCAGGGCATTTTGCCCGTGGTTCAGAGGATAAGTTTGCCAACATTGCACATCGTGAGTGTGAGCGCGGTTTACCGTTACTAGAAGATGTATTGGCAACATTGGTATGTAAAAACGTAAATCAATATGAAGGGGGGGATCATCTGATTTTTATTGGTCAGATTGAACATTATCAACATCGTATTGGTGAGCCTTTGGTGTTTCATGCGGGCAAGTATCGTATTGCTGCAGCGCATCCAGAACTGAGTATTTAACAGCAACAATCACGATCAATTTTGATCGTGATTTTTTTCGGGGATCGAAAATGAAAAATAATGTGATCAAAAGAGGTTTTCTTGCTGGAACAGTGGTCTTAACAGCGGTTGCAGCACAAGCATATGATTTGCCGACGGTGAATTTGGGCATGACCAGTTTTCTGGATGGTGGGCTGCCTGCTGGGCCAGGGTGGTATTCTCAAACGTATCTGCAAAATTATGATTCGAACAAGTTAAAAGACAATCAAGCTCATCGGTTAGCTTTACCCAAGACCGATTTAAATTATCAAGTCATTGTTGAACAAGTCAGTTATCTGTCCAATGTGCGTGTAGGTGAACATGCATCGTTAGGATTGAATGTGCTGATTCCATTTGTCAGTAAAATGGATATGGATGATGGTTTAAATAATGCCGCGATTAAAGCCCAAGGGGGTTTTGGTGATCTGATGATTGGGCCATTTATCCAGTTTGACCCAGTCATGGGCAAAGATGGGCCCAAATTCGTACAACGTTTTGAATTTCAGGTCAATTTACCGACAGGGAAATATGATCAGAATAAAAATATTAATCCGGGCAATAATGCCGTTTCATTTGATCCATACTGGGCAGCAACTTATTGGTTTAATCCAAAGTGGACGGTTTCTACACGTCTGCACTATTTGTACAATTTTAAAAATGATGATCCAAATTATAGCTTCGGTCTTGCAGATGATATTCAGGCAGGGCAAGCGATCCATGCCAATTTTGCAACAGACTATGCGCTTACACCACAATTACGCTTAGGGATCAATGGTTACTGGCTCAAGCAAATGACTGACACGGAAGTAGAGGGTGAAAAATTAACAGGCACACGTGAACAAGTGTGGGCGATTGGACCGGGGGCGATGTATAGCTTTTCTAAACATGATCATATCGTGACAAATGCCTATTTTGAACAAGATGCAAAAAATCGTCCTGAAGGAACTCGTTTGCAATTACGTTATATTCATCACTTCTGATTTGAAACGCTATGGCAACATCCTGACAGATATACTTGACCTATTTAGATACGTCTAAATAGGTTTTTTAATTTTTTATAATGAATAAAATCTCTTTAACTAAATCTCATCGGTTGCTTAAGAATATGGCTTAAACCTAAGATCTTGCTGTTCAAGGGTGCTACGGCGTGTACAAGAGGGTAATTCACCATAACGACGTTTATATTCCTGAGAAAAACGCCCAAGATGACTAAAGCCCCATTTAAACGCGACATCTGTGACTGAGACATGCTCATTTTGTAGGAGTTCCATATGCGCTTGTTCAAAACGCAACTCTTTTAAGTATGACATTGGAGTGGTGTTTAAAAAGCTTTTAAATCCTGCAAATAATGTACGTACGCTTACGCCTGCCTGTTCAGCCAATTGTTCAATGGTTAAATTTGCGTGTAGATTTTCACGTATATAGGCTTCAGTACGTTTGACAAAATAAGGTGAAATGACTTTTTCTCTGTACTGATCGATTTGATGCAATAAGCTGTTGGCTTGGCCGTAAATCAGGGCATTAAATAGACTGGATTCAAACTGCTTAAATGCCATTGGGTGATGCAAAGGATGCTGTTCACAAGCAAGCGCATCCATCAATGTACGCATCAATTGGAAAAAATAAGCACCGCCTTGGGTAGAAAGATCAAGCTTGGGTTCAAAAATAGGAGGGTGCTGCTGTGCGTCTGGAAGATGCTGGCGGCAGTGCTGTAAAAGGTCATCTTTATCAATTTTGAGAATCAGCTGCGAGGAGTTGGCATGCCAGCGCATTTTTAGCGATTGTTCGGGTGAAATTAGAGAGGCAACTTGCGGATAAGAAATAAATTTTTGTTGATTCATTTCAATTTCTGCATATCCCTGTGTTGGGATTTGAATCAGATAAAATTTTTCTAAATGGTCAGGTTCAATATAGACATCGGCACTGTATTCAAGACGACTGATGGATAATCGTCCTGCTTTAAGATGGTGCATGGATGAGTGAAAATCGTTTTGTTGTTGTACGATTTTTAATAGATGCGGTTTGAAGATTTGCCCAACACTTTTGCAGGTTTCGCCCAAGTCTTGATGCTGAAAGACTAAGTTTTGCGATGAAAAAATGGGGCATTGTTGTAAATGACGTCCATTGAATTCCATAGTAGGATCGACCTGACTCATAAATATTCCTTTTGGCTGGCTTGTTTATTACAGCTAATCTTTATGTCACATGATGACCTGATTAAAACTGCATTAAACAATACTTAAAACTTTAAGTGGCTGGCAGTGATATAAAGAGTTAAGCAAAAAATAGACCAAGTAAAATACCTCGATACAACATATTTTTAGTCTAGTTTGGCGTGATCAAATCAAAAAAAAACGTCATGGTATTTTTTAAAAAATAAAGGATAGCGTTGATCATGCTTTGTACTCTTTATATGATCCTATTCCTTAAGATCTATCTCTATGTATAGCAAATCTGACTAAAATGATCAATTTATTTTTGGTTGTTTTTATTGATTTAACTTATTGAATAATATAATTATATTAAAAATTCTTGTATTATTTTAAATATCAGGATATCACAAACTGAAATAATCAGGCCACGTAGAAAAAATATCCAAATTCAATCAATAAATCATCATATGATTTCGCTATTTAATAAGTTTTGTTGCTCAATTAAGATTTGAATCATCTTGAGCTTAATCCTGCTGTGAGTTGGTGTCATATCTTAAGATATGACACGCATTTTGTTGTTAAAACTAAGTTCTTACCGTATTGCTCTGTAAGAATTTCTCACTGTAAATAGAACAATCTTCGATAGACTGCTCATCTAGCCAAGATTTGACGGCTTCGATCATCGGTGGCGGGCCACATAAGTACATATCGAAGCGTTGTTGTTGAAGTTGTTGTTTATCCAGATGTTGATGGATATAGCCTGATTTTCCTTGCCATAGTTCTGAGGCGCTTGAAATGATCGGATAATAACTAAAGTCTTTGATCTTTTCTGCATAGGCGATCAAACGCTTTTGTTCACATAGATCGGCTTCTGTATTGACACCATAATAGAGTTGCACTGAGGGTTGATTTGGTTGATCGGCAATATTATCGAGCATACCTAAAAAAGCCGATAAACCTGTACCACCTGCAATAAAGATCAGAGGGCGTTCAGCTTCACGTAGATAAAAACTACCTAAAGGCGCTTCCATCATCAGGCTTTGTCCAATCTGACAACGTTCTCTGAGATAATTACTCATTACACCATCTGGCAGCAGACGAATTAAAAACTGAAGTTGATTGTTGGCATTGGGACGATTGGCAAATGAATAAGAACGCCAATCGTCAGTCTCTGGAATTTGTAAACGTGCATATTGACCTGGTAAAAAATTCAGTTCCTTGTCAAAACTACTGGCATCCAGATGCAAGATCGCGGTGGTTTCTGAAACCAATTCAACAGCAGTAACCATCGTGGTGATTTTTAAAGCCTCACCCGCATTACAGATTTCGGAACTATGATCGAAATAAAAAGCGGCATTAGACTTAACCCGTGTCTGGCAAGCCAGCATTTTACGTTCAGCCAAATCACGTTCGCTTAATGCATCCTCATCAACATATTCTTGTTCATAAATACCCGTTTCACATTTCCCCTGACAGGTTCCACAAACACCTTCACGGCAATCGAGCGGGAGGTGGATTCCTTGACGAACCGCTGCGTCCAACAGCAATTCGTCTTCCTGTACTGCGATAAAAAATGTTCTACCATTGGCAAAGTTGAGTGCAACAGAATGACTCATTGTATTTCTCCTTAGACGTGATAGAAATCGAGAACCGAATCTATCTTGTCATTAAGCAATACGCTGTGTTGACGACGAATACGGAAACTATCTTCAGTTGGACGGAGCAAATAAGTGGCATGACCATAAAAGCATCCTTCAAGGCCCTGACGATTATAAAGCGTGCGCCAACTTACCTTTGCCTCAACCAAACCATCTTCTTGAGTCTTTACTTGTACATTGTGAATATTATGTTGAGTGCGCGGTAAAGGCGTTGCAGAAGCTGCTTTTCCAGTACGGATACGGAACACACGATCTTCAAGTCCTGAACGATCGGGGTAATAAATATAGGACAAGCCTTGATTGGGATCTTGAACGTAGTGATGGTCATCAATCCATTGCGGGATATGATATTCACTATCTTCATCATAGAGTTCGAGGTAAGCATCCCAATCATAGCGATCACACAGTTCCGCCTTTTTATAAAGGAATTGAGACACTGCAAAATGAAGTTCTAGAGACATGGTTACACCTCATCCGTAACAGATTGATTTAAAAAAGTGACTTCTTGCATCTTAAGTGCTTTTTTATTGAGTCCATTGAGGAGCAGGCGTTGCCAGTGACCATGCTGGTTGACATATAGCCCTTCATGAGTAAATTCACGCCCTGTGATCACGGGTTCAATACCAAGATCTTGTGAATTTTGTGATGGGCCATAATTCCATTGATGATAACCGCGTGAGATATCACTCCAGCGTTCTAAACGGCCCTGAAAGCCTTTTTGTTGTTCGCGGAATTCCACCAGATCATCTGGTGTACCCAATCCTGATACATTGAAAAAGTCTTCAAACTGACGAATACGGTTACGACGTGCCTCCGCTGATTCACCTTTGACACCAATACATTGGCTGATGACTTCGGTTTTATTCCATGCCACAGGCCGGACAATACGCAGTTGTGAACTGATCTGATCCATAAAGAACAGGCTTGGATAAAGGTTGAGGTTACGTAAACGGTGCATGGCCCATTTAGCACGCTTTTCCCCAAACCTTTCCAGCAGATAAGGCATCACCACATCATAACCAGGACGTACCGCTGGATTTGGCATATCACTAAACAGCACACTATGTCCATTTTTAAAGCTAAACCAACCATCATCCGTTTCGGCATCACCCGCACCTAATTTACTATAATCAAGTGTGTCAAGTTCACTGCCATTGGCTGCGTTAACTTGCTGGCGATGTTGAACGGTGGAAACATAGTTATAATGCACGGTACTAACGTGATAGCCATCCAGACCATTTTCATTTTGTAGTTTCCAGTTGCCTGCAAAAGTATAAGCAGATTTACCTTGTAATACTTCAAGCTCACCCGTTGGTGATTGATCAACCATCAAGTCAAGAAACACTTTAGTATCACCTAAAAAGTCTTCCAGTGAATCTGTAGCCTGAGTATCCAGACTGACAAAAACAAATCCACGATAGCTGGCAATACGGCCTTGTTTTAAACCACGGCTAGATTTATCAAAATCTTCACAATATTCATTTGGCGCTTTGACCTTAACCAAACGCCCATCCGACTTATAACACCAAGCATGAAACGGGCAGGTGAATACAGACTGATTGCCTTTGGCCACACGGGTCAAGGTTGCACCACGATGCTCACAGGCATTGACCATGGCATGTAGTTCGCCTTTACCATCACGGCTGATAATGATCGGTTGTCGGCCAATCTGTACTGTAATGAAATCATTGTTATTGGCAATTTCACTTTCATGGCAAGCGTAAATCCAGACCTTTTCAAAAATGAGTTCCATTTCGAGATCAAATAGTTCTGGTTCGGTAAACATATCGCGAGCAATTCGATAAACACCATCATTTGGTCGAAAATCGATACAGCTGTGTACAAAATTTTGCCATTCGGCGAGGTTACGTGCAGTCATGGGCTCTTCCTCTATCCAATCAGTCCTTTGTTTGATTGAACCGCGATTTAAAGAAAGGCTCTATCCAGATTTTCCATGTGTTTATCCACTTTATGCAGATTAAATGCTTGGATACATTTTTGTGGAGGAGATTGCGATAGGATTTTTCAATCTGTTTTATACATAACAAGATGCATACTTTTGAAATAAATAATATTTTTGAATTGAACTTCGCCGTAATTTTGTTTTTTAAGTAAAATTTTAATGTTGGGGATGAAAATGGACAAAGTGTTTGCCAAAACGGGGGGAGGCTAAGCTTTAAGTCGCAATTCAATCATTTATATTCTAAATTGATATCTTATTGAACTTAAAGCGTTGCATTGAAAAATGAAGTTATTAAGACTAACCGCTATTTAAGGTAAAAAAGTCTCCTGTAAGTAACTCCACTGCATTTTTCCTTGAATTTCTTCAATCAGCGCACAAGAACGTCGAACTAGAACTCCTGATTCCTTGGTGTGTTTTTCAGTATAGGTGAGAACAATGCTTTGTTCACTTTGCATCAAAATTTGTTCATCATAAATTTCGATCTTTAGATCTGGCATCTTGCCCTGATTATTGCTAAACAGCCCTTTGACATCGGCCAAGGAAAAACGCTTTCCAGCTGCACCGACCATCTCAAAATGATCGGAAAAATATTCAATAAGTAGGGGAAGATCTTGTTCTGTATGTTTCCCGTTAAAAATACGTTCAATCAGTACGTGCATGCTATGTATACTTTCAATTGCATCTTGTTTTGACAGCGGCATATCCATTTCCTATGAGAGGTGTATTTTTTTATATTATGTAAAAATAAATGTAAAATTCAATATTATTTTAAAATTAAATTTTTAACGTATGTTTCAAGAACGCTCCCAAAAATAATTTACAATTTAAAAATATAGTATCTTATTGATATCTATTATTTTAAATAAAATAAATTGGTTCGAGTTGAGCATTGTGAAGTAAAAGGTATAACTATATACTTAAAATAACATGGAAAATTCCATGTAAAAATAACTATAGTGGGCTAAGCTTTTCTTTATGAAGGTGGATAGGAAATGGATATTTCCTCGAATAAGCGACATCTTCTTAAAGATACCAATCATAAAAATGCATGGACAAGGAAGAAAAATGGATACTCACTCACCAGAGTCAACAGGCTCTCATTCAAATACATATGCATGGTATGTTGTTTCACTTTGCATGTTGGCTTATATCTTTTCATTTATAGATCGGCAAATACTGGCACTGATGATTGAACCAATTAAGGCTGATCTAGGTTTGTCAGATACCCAATTTAGTCTATTACATGGTCTTGCCTTTTCATTGTTTTACGCCTTTATGGGGTTGCCACTGGCCTATTTGGCAGACCGATTTTCTCGACCAAAAATTATTGCAGTCGGGGTGGTATTTTGGAGCATTGCAACTGCATTCTGTGGCTTAAGTAAAAACTTTATTCAACTGTTTTTAAGCCGTATGGGTGTTGGGGTGGGCGAAGCCGCTTTATCTCCTGCAGCTTATTCAATGTTTAGTGATATGTTTAGCAAGGACAAATTAGGCCGTGCTGTTGCAGTATATTCAATTGGTTCATTTGTCGGTGGAGGGATTGCTTTTCTGGTCGGCGGTTATGTGATTGGCTTGCTTAAAAATATGGACACCATTCAGGTTCCTTTATTTGGTGCATTAAGAGCATGGCAGGCGGCATTTATTATCGTAGGCTTACCTGGAGTGTTTATTGGCTTACTGGTGTTACTTACGGTGAGAGAACCGCAACGAAAAGGTCAGCGTTTAAATGCACAAGGTCAAGTTGAAAAGACCAATATGAAAGATGCGTTTAAGTTTATCAAAAAACATAGTCGTACTTTTACTTGCCATTATTTAGGTTTTACTTTCTATGCAATGGCGCTGTATTGCCTGATTAGTTGGTCACCAGCATTTTACATGCGTAAGTTTGGCCTTACACCGACAGAAGCAGGCTATATGCTAGGCACGGTGTTATTGGTGGCAAATATTCTTGGCGTATTCTGTGCAGGCTGGCTCAATGACTGGTTTATTCAAAAAGGACGTAAGGACGCGCCAATGATTACCGGTGTGATTGGAATCGTGGGATTAATTTTACCAATTATGTTCTTTACCCAAGTCAATGAGCTGTGGCTTTCTGTGGTATTTCTGGTCCCTGCCATGTTTTTTGCCTCTTTCCCAATGCCAATTTCAACCACAGCAATGCAAATGCTGGCACCGAATCAGTTGCGTGCACAAATCTCAGCCGTGTTTTTGCTGATCAGTAATTTGGTTGCGGTTGGGATCGGTACCACGTTGGTGGCATTGATTACAGATAAAATCTTTGAAAATCCACTGATGGTGGGGATGTCTTTGTCTATCGTGGGTACGATTTCATGTGTGTTGGCATTTATCTTATTGAAAAAGGGCTGTAAGGCATTTAGCGCCAGTATGCAGCAGGAACATGCCTCTTAATCCAATGGTGTTCTCAATCAGTCACAGCGCCCATTCTTTGTAATGGGCTTTGTGACTTGTTTGGTCAATCCATAATCAGGGAGTGAAAGAATGGAACAGTTTTTCAAATTGGATTATCTGGATGAACTGCTATTGTTTAAATCGGATGATTATCAAACCATTAAAGATCAGGTCAGTTATTATTTAAGCCCTCATCGTTTTGAGGTGGAAGTGCGTGAACCGTTAAATACCCGTTTAAATGGTTTTCGCTTTGGAAATTGTGCCTTGTACGATCTTAAATATAGCGCACCTGTGATGATTACCATTGATGAGGTTTCTGATTTTTATTTATTTCGATTGACACTGGAAGGTCAATGTAAAGTCGGTATAGAAGACCAACAGGTGCTACAGTCAGTCGGGATTATGTCAATTACGCATCCACATACTCAACAGCAAATCCAGACCAATCAGCATTGCCGAAATATTATTTTAAAACTTGCTCAACATGATGTAGAAACCCAATTGTTTAAAATGTTGGGGCATACCAGTCATGAACCAGTTGTCTTTGATATGAGCCTGTCCTGTACCGAGGAAGGCATAGACTCGATTATTGAAACCCTCAATTATTTGTGCCATGCCTATTATCATATTCAAAATTGGAGCTTTATCTCTGCGAGTTTTACCCAGTATTTAATTGAACTGATTTTATTGAAGATTCCAAATAACTATAGTGACCAGCTTAATTTGCAAAGACAGCATATTTTGCCCGGCTATCTAAAAAAAGCACAAAAATATATTCAGAATCATTTAGAACAACCGATTTCATTAGCGGATTTAAGCCAGTGTTGTGAGGTGTCGATCCGCACATTGCAAAAAGGCTTTAGCCTGTATTTACAACAAACCCCAGTCGAGTATATCCGTGATCAGCGACTTGAACGGGTACATCTGGCTTTACAGCAAGCTCAAACCAATGAAACAGTGACGGATATTGTGTTGCATCACGGTTTCCAAAGTTTAGGGCATTTTTCTACGCTGTATAAAAAACGCTATGGGTGTTTACCTTCTAAAACTTTAAAAATGAGTCCTGTTCAAATGAGTACAATGCTTTCGTAAACTGAACACGTGTTGCGTGTTTGGATAAGCCAGCAGGTTATTGTGCTTCTATGATGAATTGAAATAAATCAGGAAGAGCAATGATGAAAATTACAGTTTTAGGTGGCGGTCATGGATGTTATGCAGCTGCGGCAGAAATGGCTGAAAAAGGACATGAGGTGCTGTTATGGCGCCGTGATTCAGATGCTTTACAACAACTTGCTGCCACTGGGCAATTAAAGATTAAGGATTATCAGGGCGATCGTACTGTGACGGTGGGTTTTGAAAAGAGTCAGATTAATTTGTCTGATGATTTGCAACGCGCCATTAAACATGCTGAGTTGATTATTATTCCATTACCTGCGACCACACATGATGATTTAGCCCGTCAAGCAGCGCCATTTTTTAAAGCTGGGCAAGTGGTGTACTTACCACCAGCGACATTTGGTAGTTTTATCTTTGCCAAGGCGATGCAACAAGCAGGTAACACTGCGCAAGTGGCATTTGCAGAAACGGGAACTTTGCCTTATTTGGTGCGTAAACATGGGGTGAATCAAATTGTGATTAGTGGTTATGCGACCCGTTTACCCACAGGCGTATTTCCAAGCGTATTGTCACAACAGGCATTTCAAGTGCTTAAGCAGGCATATCCTAGTGTTGAACCCGTTGAAGACAGCTTAAGTGGTGCATTGATGAATGCTGGACCAATTATTCATCCACCTTTAATTTTGATGAATGCGGGTCCACTTGAACATTTTGAAGCGTGGGATATTCATAACGAAGGTACTCAACCCTCAATTCGTCGTGTCACCAATCAACTTGATGCGGAACGAATGCAAGTACGTGAAGCATTGGGATATGCCGCACCACATTTTCCTTTGGCGGATCATTATAATCATGAAGGTGAGGGTGATGAATGGATGTATGGACGTGGGGCACATGGAAAATTAACTGACAGTGGTGACTGGCGTGAGGATATCGACTTAGATTCACATCGCTATATGTTAGAAGACACTCGTTTAGGATTATCTTTTTTAGTTTCTGTGGGACGTTGGGTAGGTGTCGCAACCCCTGTTGCTGAGGGCTTGTTGAATATCGCGTCAGCGGTCACGGGTAAGGATTTATATCAACAAGGACGTACTTTTGAGCGTTTAGGTCTGGCGGATAAAAGCCCAGCAGAACTGCAAGCGATTTTGCAACAAGGAGTCTAAAATGCAGATGATCGAAAAAATTGCGGTGCTTGGCGCTGGACGTATGGGCAAAGCCATTGCGATTGCATTTGCCTATGCAGGACTAAACGTTGATTTGATTGATGCAAAACAACGTAGTGAAGCTGAATTTGAACAATATCAAACTCAAATTCGTGCTGATTTACAGCAAGAGTTACAGTTGCTTGAGAAAATTCAGTTTATTCAAGCAGACCAGCAAGTTTTTGTTTTGGATAAGATTGCGATTTTATCTAAACAGGCTGCTACAGGCATATTGCCAAGCTGTGCGTTGATCCTTGAGGCTGTACCAGAAGTAAAACAAGCTAAACAAGAAATTTTTGCTTGGCTGGACCAATATCTTTCACAGCAGTGTATTGTGGCTTCGACCACCTCCACATTTTTAGTGACGGATATTGCGCAAATGATTTCGCATCCTGAGCGAGTAGTCAATGCACATTGGCTAAATCCTGCTTATCTCATGCCTTTGGTGGAGTTAAGCCGTTCTGACCAGACCTCAAATGAGGTGTTGACTCAGCTTAAGCAATTTCTACAGGCGATTGGTAAGGTACCTGTGGTTTGTAATGCCAAGGCGGGCTATATCGTGCCAAGGATTCAGGCCTTGGCAATGAATGAAGCGGCGCGTATGGTTGAAGATGGAGTCGCTTCGGCAGAAGATATTGATATTGCTATTCGTACTGGTTTTGGTTTGCGTTTTTCTGTTTTAGGCTTATTGGAGTTTATTGATTGGGGCGGTGGCGATATTTTGTATTATGCCTCGCAATATTTGCAAAAAGAGCTGGGGGAGCGTTTTCGTACACCTGAAATTATTGCGGAAAATATGCGTCAGCAGCGTAATGGCCTTCGTGAAAAGCAGGGTTTTTATAATTATGCAGATGTGGATATTCATCAATATAAACAAGATGTTTTACGGACCTTTTCAGATCGAATTGAAAAAAGTAAGTTAAAACCATCGTTTAATATTTTACAGTCCGCAACGTGATGAACCGAACAATTCGCCCATTGCATTCAGCTAATGGGCGTTTATTTACAGCTTTTAGCTTGATGGCATCAAATTGAATAGCTTTTTCAACTGTGCATTTAACTGATGCAATTCTTCATCTTCAAAGGCATTTAAAATCCCAGATAAAGTCACTTGGCTGATTTGATTAATCTGCTCCACCAGTTCTTTGCCTTTGTCAGTGAGCTTGACCATCGAAATACGTTCATCAGACTCTGAAGAAAAAACCTGCACAATATCATCTTCAACTAGGCGATAAATGGCTTTGGTTGCTGTGGTCAATTTAAGGGTAGAGAGGTTGGCAATTTCGGTAATACTGGCTTGTTGCAAAGCATTGGTACTTAAAATGATTTTACGACGTGTATTGTCGATACCTAGTTTTTTTATTGATTTTTCAATAAGTTGTGTGTATTTACCATTCACTTGAGAAATCCAAAAGAAAGGATAGCTTTGTAAGCTGCTAGGTTCATTATTAGGTAGAAATTGTTCTAAATGAGTAAGCATAGCAAAGTGATAACTTTATAAAGATGAATATTCATCATTATACAAAAATTAAAGAAAAAATCTTTGCTCTTTCTGATAAAAACATCTTGACAATTACATTACTTTTTCCGATATTGGTATTAAGTACAAAAATACATGGAAAAGTGAATGAATATTGTTGTACAAGACGTACAAATAGGACGCGGTGCTTTAAAAGTCATGGTGAAAGATTCCATTGATATTCAAGGTCTAAAGACCATGATCGGGAGCAAAGCCTTGATGGATAAGCCTTCTGCAACAAAAAATGCAGAAGTGGTAGAGCGTATTTTGGCAGCGGATTGCCAAATTACCGCAAAAACCAATCTACATGAGTTGGCTTTTGGAATTACCGGGATCAATCCTGTTTTTGGCACTGCAATCAATCCTCAATATCCTGATCTAATTCCAGGTGGTTCATCGAGTGGGTCTGCTGCTGCCGTAGCCGCAGGTCTGGCTGATTTTACTTTAGGTACCGATACTGGTGGTTCAATTCGTATGCCAGCGGCATGTTGTGGGGTGTATGGTTTTAAGCCGACATTCAATCGCGTCAGTCGTCAAGGGATACATCCAGCCATGAGTTCGTTGGATTGCGTGGGACCATTTGCCGCTTCGGTTGCAATGATTGAAACCGCAATGCAGATAATTGATCCAAGCTTTCATGCTTTGGAAAAATTAGCGCATACGCCGAAACTGGCTTGGCTTGAGGTAAATGCAAATCCAACGGTATTGAACTGTATTCAGCAATTTCTTGCTCAGGCGAATCTGTCAGCTACACCAGTGAAATCTGAATGGTTTGAGCCTGCTTATGATGCAGGGATGCAGATCATTAATTATGAAAATTGGCAGGCGTATGGTGAGTTAACCAAAACCGGTTTATTGGGTGACGATATCCATGCTCGCTTGCTCAAATCTGCGCAAACCACGGCGCAACAAGTAAAAGAGGCGGAAGCGGTCAAAGCACAATTTATCAATGAAATTGATGGCTTATTGGAAAAATATGATGCTGTGTTACTGCCAACCCTTCCGCAAATCCCACCCAAATTAATCGATGCAGAACATATGGTTGCACTGTTGAACTTAACTTCATTGGTGCGTCCATTCAATTTATCTGGTCATCCTGCAATTTCAATACCGCTCAAAACCAGTGAAGGGCAACCAGTGGGTTTACAAATCGTAGCAAAACGAAATTCGGATGAGCTGGTGTGTGCAATTGCGAAATATATCGTGGATGCAGCGCAATAAATGACAAGGAGTTGGGTAATGAATGATTTATCGACAAAGGAATTTGTAATGGACACAACAAAAACGGAATTAGAAGCACTCTGTCAGGAGATTCGAGAACGGGCTTGTACAGGCGAGTTTGATAACCAAGCGTATGTGAGTCAAGACATCATCGATAAGTTAAAGCAGATTGGTGTCTATCGTGCATTGGTACCGAAACGTTTTGGCGGCAATGAATGGTCACCTCAACAATTTTGTGAGTTGATTGAACGTTTGTCTAAAGCAGATGGTTCAGTGGGCTGGGTTGCGAGTTTTGGGATGAGCCCTGCTTATTTGGGTAGCCTGCCTGAAGCAACGCTTGAAGAATTATATAAAGAGAGCCCAGATATTGTATTTGCAGCAGGTATTTTTCCACCGCAACCCGCAGATTTAAGAGCTGATGGCGTGGTGGTAAAAGGTCGATGGAAATTTTCCAGTGGTTGTATGGGGGCCGATATTATTGGGGTGGGGATTAGTCCACAGGTCAATAACACCACACAAGGTCTCCCACGTTTAGCAATTATCCCAGCAAAACAAGCGCAAATCGAAATGACTTGGGATACGGTCGGTTTAAAAGGAACAGGCAGTCATGATCTACTAGTCGATAATGTCTTTGTAAACAATGATTGGACCTTTATTCGTGGTGAACCGTCTAAACTTTCGGAACCATTTTTTAAATATCCATCACTGTCATTGGCAACACAGGTGTTAACTGTGGTCGGGATCGGTGTTGCAGCAGCAGCGTTGGAAGAATTCCAAAAGTTAGCGCCTGGCAAATCATCTATCACAGGTGGTGCTGAAATTGCCAGTCGCCCAGTCACTCAATATGAATTTGCCCAAGTCGAAGCTGAGTTTAAAGCAGCGCGTGTTTGGTTCTACGACACTATGCAAATCGTTTGGAATGAGATTATTGCAGGTGCTACGCCAACGCCAGAACAGATCAGTGAGATGCGTTTGTCTTGTACCCATGTTGCTCGAGTTTGCGCACGTGTGACGCGCAAAATTCAAATGCTGGCGGGCATGACTGCAATTTATACCCATAACCCATTTAGCCGTTTTGTGAATGATACCAATGTGGTGACTCAGCATGCCTTTATGGGCGATGCCACTTTACAAAATGCCGCTTTGGTGAGCTTTGGTATGCAGCCAGCACCCGGTTATTTATAAGCCGAATTTAAATAATCACGAGATGTCCAAGGATGAATATGACATGAATAGCCAGATGGATTTGACCGTTATCTTACAACGCTTAGAGCAGCTCGAAGCACAAAACACGATTCGTAATTGTATTCATCGTTATATGGAAATTTGTGATGGATTAAATGCCAAAACTGACCTCAATGAATTAATGGATTTATTTGATCAGGACAGTATTTGGGAAGGAATTGGTGAGAAATATGCGCAATCTTTTGGTCGCTATGCTTCATGGCAAGCCATTTTTGACATGTTTAAAAGTTATACCCAAACCGAATCACATTTTGTGATGAATGCACATTTTGTCAGTTCAGAACAAATTTATATTGCAGGCGATCAGGCCAATGCAAGCTGGTTGATGTTGCAAACCTCGACCTTTCTCAATGGAGATAGCCATTTAAATGCCGCAAAACTCAGTGTGAAATTTAAACAGCAAACCGATGGTCTATGGAAGATCAAACATTTTCAGACTGAAAATATTTTTAGTCGCCCTGTGTCTCACTGGAACAGTACAGCGATATTGCCAGTACCGTCTCAGCAATAAGTTATGGATAAATTGAAAAGGATAATGGATATGAACAGTATTATTCCAATGCAGAATATTAATATTGATTACAGCGAGTTAGTTCAAAGTGATCGTGCGCATACCTCTTTATATAAAGATGCGCGTGTCTTTGATGATGAAATGGAAAAGATTTATTACAGCACTTGGGTTTGGGTGGCACATGCCAGCGAAATTCCAGATGGTGGTAGCTATAAAACCATTAATATTGGTAAGCAACCTGTGGTCGTTGTACGTGACCGTAAGAAAAAAGTCCATGTATTGCTCAATCGTTGTCGCCATCGTGCAGCAACGGTATGTGAACATAAAAAAGGCAAAACCAACAGTTTTGTTTGCCCATATCACGGATGGAGCTATGCACTGGATGGTTCATTACGTGGTGTACCTTCACCTGAAAGTTATGGTGAATGTCTGGATAAATCAGAGTTTCCATTGATTAGCCTACGTGTTGAAGAATACAACGGTATGATTTTCGCCACCTTTAAAGACGATATTGAACCTTTAGCGGATTTCTTGGGCGCTGCGAAAAAATGGATTGATTTGTTTATGAAACAAGGCGCAGGTTATCCAATTAAAGTATTGGGTGAACATCGTTTCCGTTTCCCAGGCAACTGGAAAATCCAGCTGGAAAATACCACCGATGCCTATCATTTTCCGTTGGTACATAAGTCATTCTTAAGTTCAGTCGATGAGAAGACTGAAGAGTTATTTAATTTTGAAAATCAACCTGGCTATGTTGAAGATTTAGGTAATGGGCACAGTGTCATGGTGATGATTCCTGAGCTGGTGGATTTAGATGAAGAGTTGATGGAACGCCCAATTCAGGAACGTTTTGAAGAGCTTGCTCAAGCGTTACGTGATGAAGGACATGAAGAACTTGAAGTACGCCGTATTGTACGTGCTGTGGGTGGTTCTGGTTTTAACTTAAACCTGTTCCCAAACATTGCCTGTTCAATGGCCTTTTTCCGTGTCATGCAACCGATTTCAGTCAATGAAACTGAAATTCATCATTCCGTGATCACGATGGATGGTGGTCCACAGATTGCCAATCAATATCGCTTACGTCTACATGAACATTTCCAAGGTCCATTTGGTTTTGGTACACCTGATGACTCAGAAGCGTGGGAACGTGTGCAACATGGTGCCAATGCTGGTCATGATTTATGGATCATGTTGAACCGTGGTTTACCCGGCGAAGTAAAAACTGAAGATGGCTTAAAGAGTGATGTCAGTGCAGAAACTGGAATGCGCGCTGCTTATCAGCAGTGGAAAAAGATGATGACGGCTTAAGGAGAGTAGCATGAACATGAATTTGCAATTATTAAATGAAGTGACTGCTTTTGTTTGGGCTGAAGCTGACATGTTAGACCACAGTGAATACCGTGAATGGCTCAATCTCTGGAATGAAAAAGGCGTGTATATCATTCCGATTGATCCGACACTCAAGGATTATGAAAATAATTTGAACTATGCCTATGACAACAATCATATGCGTACATTACGGGTCGAACGTTTGGAAAATGGTGAGGCGATTTCGACTGCACCCAAAGCCAATACCGTCCGTAGCGTGTCACGTATCCGTGTCGTAAAAGATGAGGATGGTGAAATCATTTTACGCTGTGCACAAAACCTCCGTGAATTCCGTAAGGAAAGCTTAAAACATTACACCGCAGATGTGATTTTTCATTTGGTTCGTGATCCAGAACAAGGCTTTAAGATCAATCGTAAAATTATCAACTTAGTCAACTCGACCGATACTTTGGCGGGTATCAGTTACATCCTCTAGGAGCGCAAAAAATGAAACAGGTTGTTTTAGTCACGGGCGCAGCATCTGGTTTAGGGAATGTGATCGCCGAATATTTTGCAGCACAGGGGCATCAAGTGATTGTCTCTGCCAGCAGCTTAGAAAAGGCTGAAAATGCCAAAGCACGTAGTCCTAATGCGGAGAATATGTTTGCGTTAAAACTGGATATTTCAGTTGAGCAAGATTTTCATGCCGCAGTGCAGTGGATTCAACAAAAATTCAGCAAATTGGATGTGTTGATTAATAATGCGACGGTCACCAAGGCAACCCCTGTTTTAGAGATTACTGCAGCTGACTTCGACTGGATCACCCAAGTGAATCAGCGAGGAACCTTTCAGGCATGTCAGATTATTGGCAAATATATGGCAGATCAAGGCTATGGTCGTATCGTCAATATGGCTTCATTGGCAGGGCAAAATGGAGGTACTGCAACAGGAGCACACTATGCTGCAACCAAAGGTGCAATTGTGACTTTGACCAAAATCTTTGCCAAAGAGTTTGCTGCTAAAGGTGTGACTGTAAATGCCATAGCGCCTGGGCCAATGGAATCACCGATTGTACACAGTGTGGTATCTGACGAGAAAATGGCGCAATTTATTCAAAATATCCCAGTCAAAGCATTAGGTAGCATGGAATTTATTGCTGAAACCTGTGCCTTGTTGGCAAGCCCAAGCGCTGCATTTGTCACTGGGGCGACGTGGGATATTAACGGTGGATTATTTATGCGTTAAGCCTTGGGCGAGATGCATAAAAGGGAGATAAATCATGGCTACACTCTATAACGTGGTTGTCAGAAACCGTCATGTAGAAGGTGGGAATGTTGCAGTCATGGAGTTTGAATCTGCAAATTCTGCCACATTACCAAAAATTGAAGCAGGTGCGCATATTGATGTGCACTTACCTAATGGTATGGTGCGTCAGTACTCACTATGCCAAAATCCAAAGGATGTTGGCATATTCAGACTGGGGATTTTACGTGATCCAGAATCGCGTGGTGGTTCAGTATCGGCTTTTGATGATTTAAAAGATGGTATGCAAATACAGGTCAGTGAACCGAAAAATCTGTTTCCATTAGTCAAAGCCAAACATGCTGTACTGGTGGGTGGGGGGATTGGAATTACCCCTTTGATCACCATGGCCTATCAATTGGTACAAGAAAACGCATCTTTTGAACTGCATTATTGCGGGGCAAGCCCAGAGCAATGTGCCTTTGTCGATGAAATTAGAAATAGTGTATTGGCGCCCTTTACCACCTTCCATTTTAAATCGGAAGGGGCCAGCCATCGCGAGTTTTTTCAATCTGCCATTCAGGACATAGACAAAGCAAGCCATATCTATACCTGTGGTCCCAATGGATTTATGGATTGGGTGATTAATTTGGCTTTGACACAAAATTTTCCTGAGCAACAGATTCATAAGGAATATTTTCAGGTTGAGGTTGAAACCAACGGTGATGCATTTGAAGTTGTTGCTGAGCGTAGCGGCAAGATCATCATGGTCAATGCCGAAGAAACCATTCTGCAAGCACTGGCACGTGAAGGGATTGAGATTGAAATGTCTTGCGAACAGGGCGTCTGCGGAACCTGTATGTGCGATGTGATCGAAGGTGAGCCTGATCATCGCGATGTGTATTTTACTGATGAAGAAAAAGCCAGTAATGAACAAATACTGGTGTGCTGTTCCCGTGCAAAGTCAGCACGATTGGTACTGGATATTTAATTGCTTTTAACAGGACTAAGCAATTTCAGATACCGAGCTAAATAGGATAAAAGATTCAGGAGAGAATAATGAATTCATTAAAATCAATGGATGAAATCAAAATAGATCCAATGCAATTTAGACGGGCATTGGGTAATTTTGCTACAGGTGTGACCATTGTTACGGCACAAAATGAGCAAGGCGAGAAGGTTGGAGTCACTGCAAATAGTTTTAACTCAGTGTCTTTAGACCCACCACTCATTTTATGGAGTATCGATAAAAAATCATCGAGTTTTTCTGTATTTGAGCAAGCTACGCATTTTGCGGTAAATATTTTATCGGGTTCTCAAATCGAGTTATCCAATAAATTTTCTCGTCGCAATATCGATAAGTATGAAGGCACAAGTTATCAGGTTGGTGCAGGTCAATCACCAGTTCTAGACCATTGTTCAGCAGTGTTTGAATGTGAACGACATGAAATTATTGAAGGTGGTGATCACTGGATTATTATTGGCAAAGTCGTTAAGTTTCATGATCAAGGGCGTAGTCCGTTGGTGTATCACCAAGGCGCGTATTCAGGTGTGATTCCTCATCCATTATTACAGCTTAAAGATACTGTAGAAGCAGAAGATTTAGGCGAATTACATCAAGGGCATTTATATAGTAATGTCTGCTATTTAATGAGTCGGGCGTTTAAATTTTATCAGACCGATTATATTCCGAAGCAGTTAATCACTGGATTTCGAACCAGTGAAGCAAGATTATTATTGGTGTTAGGCAGTGGTACTGCATCCAATAAAGCAGATTTACCACGTGATATTGCCATGCCGATGCGTGAGATCGAACAAGCTGCGCTTATCTTAAAAAAAGATGGTTTATTGATTGAAACGGAAGGTTTTTTTAAGTTAACGGAAAAGGGCAAGAAAACCGCACATTATCTGTTTGATATTGCCGATAGCCATCAAAATGAAGTTTTTGAAAAATATCCTGAAAATGAAAAGGAAATTTTTATTAAAATTTTAAAGGATATTGCGGGGATTGTATAAACATCAACTAACCGACAAATATCTAGATGAATTTGTCGGTTATTTGGATTTATTGAGATAGAATTTTTAACGGTGTTGGAAAAGACAAAGCAAAGCTACTCAAATTATTGAATCGATCTGTCCAAGGGGAATGGATATGAATCAAGCTAAAGAAAATGAAATTGTGCAGTGGAAGCAATCTATTCAAAAGGTTTGTGGTGATTTTGAAACGACCTTTGATAAACAAAATAATTTATTTATTGGTGAAGTAAAGTTCTTCCTATTGGGTGAGACAGAGGTTGCTTTTATAAAAAGTAATGCCAGTCATATTTGCAGAAAAAGTGGTATGCCTGATCGAGTGAAAGATCGTTTCTGTTTTTTGGTAATTCAGTACACAGGCAAGATGCGGATTGTTTATAAAGAGCAAAATATTGATTTAAATGAAGGAGAGATTACCTTACTTGATCCTGATGAAACGATTGATATGTATCCACAAGGTTTATTTAGTCATGTTTCAGTGCATTTATCGCGTGAGAAATTATTCAAGCAAGGCATTACAGTTGATCATTTTGGCAAATTAAACACTTCCAATATGAGTGGGCATTTGCTGAAAGGTATGTTGCAAAATCTATCACCTGAAAATATTGAACTTTGGTATGCAAAAGAGGATGGCAATGCTTTTGAAGATGCCTTGATTGCTTTAATCAAACCGACAATTAACTATAAAAATATTGAAATTTCCAGTCATCTCAAAATAAAAGCAGAGCGATTTATTTTTGAACATCTCAATCAGCAAAGTTTAAATGCACAAATGATCGCAAATCACTTAGGGATTTCACTTCGGCATTTACACCGATTATTTGAACATCAACAGCAATCTGTACACAAGTTTATTCAAATGCATCGTATCGAAAAAATTCAGTATGAATTAAAAGATGGCAAAAATAAAAGTCTGTCGATTACTGAAATTGCTTTGAAGTGGGGATTTGGTGACAGTGCTCATTTCTCAAAATTATTCCGTAAGATGATCGGGCTTTCACCGAAACAATATCGCTTAAAAGTGTAGTCGATGAATTTTTAGATCTGCTGTCAATGTCACAATTTTGCATAAATTGAGTCACGTTTAAACAAGAACATCCGCTGTAATCATGATGAAATCTTATTCAAGGAATTGGATGAGTAGGCAAGCATGATGCAAGCAGAATATGACTATATTATTATTGGGGCAGGGTCGGCAGGCTGTGTGGTCGCAGCACGATTGTTACAAGCAAATGCAGGACGAGTGCTGGTTTTAGAGGCGGGGACGAAGGACAATAGTATGTTCCATACGATCCCTGCAACAGTGATCAAAGTATTTCAACAAAAATCATGGCCGTATATGACGGTTCCACAAAAACATTGTAATCATCGTGAAATGATTCTTGCACAAGGAAAAGTCCTTGGCGGAGGGAGCTCTGTCAATGGCATGGTGTACTGTCGTGGACAACGTCAGGATTATGATCTATGGGCATCTGAATGGGGCTGCAACAATTGGTCTTATCAAAAGGTGCTTCCATTTTTTAAAAAAGCTGAAAAAAATGAAAGCCTTGCGGATGAGTATCACGGACAAGAGGGTATTTTGCCTGTCAGTGAAAATCGTTATCGTCATCCTTTAACACTTGCCTGTATTCAAGCAGGTCAGCAAATGGGGATGAAATATGTCAATGATCTCAATGGATGGGATCAAGCGGGTGTCGGCTTTTATCAAACCACAACCCTGCATGGTGAAAGAGCCAGCACTGCAAAGACCTATTTAAAAGCGGTTGAACATCTTGCAGATATTACTGTGGTGACCGATGCACTGGTTCATAAAATCGAAACACATGCTGGTCGGGCGACAGGTGTAACCTATAGCATTGCTGGAAAACCCACTGTTACTGTGCACGCAAGCAAAGAAATTATTGTCAGTGCGGGTGCAATTGGTAGTCCAAAAGTTTTATTACTCTCAGGTATTGGTCCAAAACAGCATTTAAATGAACTGGGCATTGAATGTATTCAAGACTTACCTGTGGGTGAGAATTTTCATGATCATTTACATATGTCAGTGAATGCAACTGTTAAAACCAAGAATAGCTTGCTTGGGGAAGATCAAGGTTTAAAAGCACTACGGCACTTTTTACAATGGCGCTTTACCCGTTCTGGTTTATTAACGTCTAATATTTTAGAAGGCGGTGGCTTTATTGATACCAATAACCATGGCCGACCTGATGTACAGTTCCATTTCTTGCCAGTACTGGATAATTTTGATAATACGCCAGGTGAAAAAGCAGTGGCACAAGAACATGGTCTCACCATTAAGGTTGGACATGTACAACCCAAAGCACGAGGCAGTTTACGTTTAAGCAGTAAAGACCCAAATGCTTTGCCGATCATTGATCCAAACTATTTAGGTCATCAAGAAGATATTGATGCCAATATTCGCGCGGTTCAGGCAGGGCTGCGTTTACTACAACAGCCTGCATTAAAATCTATAGTCAAAGATATTATTGAACCAGCAAATATCGATCCCGATGACATTGCTGCGATTGATCTGTGGATGCGTCAAAATATTAAAACGGTCTACCATCCCGCAGGCAGCTGTAAAATGGGCAATTCTTCACAAGACTCCGTTACTGACCAAACCCTTAAAGTGTATGGTTTTCAAAATTTACGCGTGATTGACTGTTCCATTTGCCCACAAGTACCAAGTGGAAATACCAACGCCATTGCCATCATGATTGGTGAGCGCGGTGCTGACTTTATTCTAAATGCATAACTAAATCTCATAGAGATTGCTGAACCTAAATTGCCAAGATTTCTATATAGAACACAGGATAACAAGATGAACCAAGTACAAATTTTAGCGAGTGTCCAAACTTTTTTGCAACGTCAACACGGTCATTTTATTCATGGCCAACATATTGAAGTCGATAAAACGCGTACTCGAATTGAGCTGATTAACCCAGCAACGGAACAGCCTGTTTCAAGTATTACGATTGGGACTAAATCCGATGTTGAGGCCGCTGTAAACAGTGCGCAAGATGCTTTTCTACATGCTTGGGCCAATACATCACCTTATGAGCGTGGGCAAAAGCTGAATAAGCTTGCTGATCTGGTTGAACAGCATGCGGAGGAATTAGCACAACTAGAAACTTTGACTACAGGCAAGTTGATTAATCTTTCTCGACACTTAGAAGTTGCTCAGACTGTCGTGTTTTTAAGATATTTTGCTGGTTGGGCCACCAAGATTCATGGTCAAACCATGCAACCTTCTATTCCCTCAGCCAATGGTGAAAAATATACAGCTTATACAGTGCGTCAACCTGTTGGGGTTGTGGCAGGAATCGTGCCGTGGAATTTTTCCTTGATGATCGGATGTTGGAAGATTGGTTCGGCATTGACAACGGGTTGTACAATCGTGCTTAAACCTAGTGAGTTCACAACACTTTCATTATTACGTTTAGCCGAGCTTGCAATAGAAGCAGGCATCCCCGCAGGTGTGATTAATATTGTCACAGGCACAGGAGAAACTGGCCAATATTTAATTGACTCTAAAAAGATTAAAAAAGTCTCATTTACAGGTTCTGTACCCACAGGAATTGCGATTGGCAAACAAGCGATGCATAACGATTTAACCCGTGTCAGCTTAGAACTAGGCGGAAAAAATGCAGCTGCGATTTTAGCGGATACTCAAATCGATGAAATTTTACCAACACTTTTACAAGCCAGTTTTGTCCATCAAGGTCAAGTGTGTGCAGCACCAGAACGTTTTTTTGTGCATCGCTCTAAATATGAAGAGTTTATTCAAAAAGCAGCCGCAGCTCTTCAGCAATTTAAAATAGGTTCACCACTGGATGAATCCTCTATATTTGGTCCACTTTCAAATAAACCACATTTTGAGAAGGTTAAACATTATCTGGATATTGCTCATCAAAATAATCAAATCATTTGTGGTGGTAAAGTCATTGCAGGAACAGGCTATTTTGTAGAGCCAACTTTATTAACAGTGCGGGGTATTGATGATCCATTATTTATTGAGGAAACATTTGGACCTGTGGTGGATGTGATTGCTTTTGAAAGTGATGAAGAGTTAATTTCAATGATGAATCATTCTCGTTTTGGTTTAACTGCAAGTATATGGACCAATGATTTGGCGAAAGCTTTGCGACTCATTCCGCAAATTGAAGCAGGCTCAGTCTGGGTGAATATGCACACATTCCTTGATCCTGCCGTTCCTTTTGGTGGTGTCAAAGCGTCTGGTCTGGGTCGTGAATTTTCAGACGCATTTATTGAGGATTACACTGAATTAAAGTCAGTGATGATCCGTTATTAAAAATGCATAATGCTATTTAAAACAGGCAAATCCAGTTAGAAAAAGGTAGCAGCATCAATTGCTACCTGTAGGAGGATTTTGCCTCAACAATAAGGATATTGAAGATGAATAAGAAAATACTGGGTCTGATTTTTATTACGCATACAAGTTTTGCCAGTGATCTGCCAACTGTGAATTTAGGTCTATCGAGTTTTGTAGACGGTGCAGTTCCAGCAGGTAGTGGTTGGTATGCACAAACCTATTTTCAGAATTATCGCGCGGATAGTATTCGCGATACACATGGCAACAAAATCGCACTCCCTCAGTCAGAGATTGATTATCAATCGATTGTTCAGCAAATCAGTTATATGTCAGATATCAAATTGGGCAGTGGTAATCTTGGCTTAAATATGGTGATTCCTGTGCTGGCACATGTAGATGTGGATGATGGCCTCAATAATCAAGCCATTAAAGCAAATAGGGGACTGGGCGACATTATTATCGGCCCTTTTATCCAATTTGATCCAGTGATGGGGCGAGACGGGCCTAAGTTTTCCCATCGTTTTGAATTTCAAATCAATTTACCTACAGGTGAATATGATCATAATAAGGATATAAACCCTGGTGCCAATGCAGTGTCACTTGATCCATACTGGGCTGCAACCTATTGGCTGAATCCCAAATGGACACTTTCGACACGCTTACACTATCTTTATAACTTTAAGAATAATGATCCAAATTATAGTTTTGGGAATGCTGAAGACATACAGGCTGGGCAAGCATTACATGCCAACTTTGAAAGTAGTTATGCAGTCACACCACAGCTTCGGTTAGGAATAAATGGATATTGGCTCAATCAAATCACAGATACACAGGTGGATGGTGAAAATGTCAAAGGACGACGTGAACAGGTCTGGGCGATCGGTCCAGGGGCGATGTATAGTTTTTCTCCCCATGACCATCTTGTTGCAAATGCTTATTTTGAACAAGATGCAGAAAATCGACCACAAGGGACCAGTATGATTTTTCGGTATGTACATCATTTTCAGAAATGATGGATTTGATAAGCTTTAAAACCGAAACAGCCCAATATATCTATATATTGGGCTGTTTCGAGTAAAATTTAATAAGTTAAAGTCATACTTTGTTGTGTTGCTTGATCAATTTGCTTTTGGCTTACCGCATCATCCTTACATTGATAGTTTTCAAATAATGGGAGTTGATCGGCAAAGTGTGCATCGGTCTTTCCATTGCGATGAATAAATCCACTTTGACCAGGTGCAAGAATTGAACACATGCTGACGTGATTGGGATTGAGTACCACTCTAAAGGTTGCACTCCCTGTATTCCCATAGGTGCTCAGCTGTTGTTGATGCGCCTGATCAGCCCATGGAATACCCACTGAGTTTTTGTTGGAGAATCCCATTGTGGCAACAGGAATTTTCCAATCATTGGGTTGGTCTGAATGATATTGTTTTGAAAGCTGAATTAAGGTGTTTTCCAAGGCAGTTAACACCACATCATCTGCTGATTGTCCTTTTAAGAAATCAACGGTTTGAGCAACACTGGCTTGTTTGCCTTGCAGCGCATTCCAGATCAGTTTAGATGCATTGGCCGGTTGTGTACTTCGTGGGTCATTATTTACTGGGTAAAGGGTATCTGTGTAACGGGCATAAATATTTTCAGATAGATTCGGTTTAAGCACCAATTCAATCATTTGATTGAGCCATGTACGCATAATGACAGGTGCTGCGCCTTGATAGAATTTAGCCTCACTGTCAGGACGAAGTTTGAAGTCCCAACCCGCCAATATTGGGGCAACTTTCTTTGCCAGAGGTGATGCGTTCGGGCTTTGCGCAGCTTTGACCATATAGGGAATAAAATAACGCGCATTCAGATCCGACCAAGCGCCCATTTTATTGATATCCCAAATGTCTTGTTGGCTTAATTTTGCTTTACTTTCTAGGGGTTCAATCAGTTCATTGACACGGTCAACATGAGAGAAGTTGGAGGAATCGGAACGTAAATCCGCATAAGCTTTATTGTTCCAACTGCTAATATAGCCTTTTTCAGGGTTATAGGCTTTGGGATTATGTGAGAAATCATAGAAACCCTGCCATTCCATTGAGCCATCACCTTGAGCAGGCAGTTGAATATGCTGGTTTTCAGGGCGGATCGGTAAACGACCCAATGCAGCGACACCAATATTATTTTGGGTATCGGCATAAAACCACGTAATCGAAGCCGCGACACGTTTGGCTTGATCTAGGAATTCTTGCCAGTTGCTCGCTTTTGCAGCATTGGCCCAGCCCAATAAAGTTTCAATCTCTACACCTTCCCAGCTACGTTTTTGTGCATAGGCGGTATGATTTTTTTCATCCCATGTGCTGACAAAGCCTTGTTTACTTTGATACACATCTAAAACGTGGTCTGGTTGATTATGGACTTTAATTTTGATCTGTTGATGTTCAAAGGGAATATAACTGCCTTGATAACGATACTGTTTTGGATTACTCGGATTTAAGCTGAGTTGATAGACGTCATTGGTATCAAGCGAACCGACAGTTGAACCCCAAGCAATTTTTCCATTGGTTCCAAATAGAATTGCAGGTAGACCGACAGGGGTAATTCCTGTGAGATTATAGCCCGCACCATGTAACCCAACCGCATAAGTAATGGCAGGCGTGTACCAGCCTTGTTGAGGGCCATTATATAAAACCGTTTGGCCTTCTACCGTTTTATCTCCTTTGACCACCCAGGCATTACTGGCTGTAGGGACGCCATCAACCACACTTTTACCCAATGCTATACGTGCTTGAGCTAAATAGTTTTTGGCTGCTTGGTCTGAGATAGGCGCTATACCTTTTAACATGTGTTGCTGACGTGCTGAAACTTGTGGTTTTGCTTTAGATTGAATAATTGTAGGAGCACTCGGATCATCTAACCAACGTAATTGCTGATAAACTTTTAATCCTGTTTCTGGACCTTTTTCTTTTTGTAGTTGAGTCAGTAAATCTAAATTTGAGACTTCTGAACTGGCTGAAAAAAAGCGATTGAGAATTAAGCCCACCCAGACCATTGCGATATCTTCTTGCTGCCATGTCGATGGTTTAAAGTCATAATCAATAAATTCTTTAGGCAACAGCTCCGGATAGGCTAAGACCTCTTGGACACGCTTATTAAAACCAGCGGCATAGCCATCGAAAATGGCACGATCTTCAGGAGAAAGTCGGGCAATTTGTTGTTTAATCTGTTCAGGATTAAAACGACTATGGGTTGCAATATCATATTGTAGATAATCAGGGCCGAGAACTTCAGCAACAGTGCCTAAACCTGTACGTTTTGACATTTCCATTTGAAATAAACGATCAGTTGCGACTGCATAAGCATAGCCATAAAAAAGACCATAAGTATCCTTGGCATAGACATGCGGTGTGCCAAAATTGTCACGTTGAATCGTGACCTGTTTTTGCACTGGGTTTGATTCTAAACGAGGGGATGAACTACATCCTGCAAGCAATAAACAACTTAAAACACCTAATTTGATTAAGTGGTGTTTATCGCTCAGTTGATTATTTGAGGGGCTTTTTTTCAATTGAAATATCCTTTTCATTATTGTTGAGAAATAGAGTGTTGGGAAATAAATGCTTTTAGATGTTTTCTAAAAACAGCAGATTTATCGATATGCAGGTCCTGATTAAATAAAATGATTGTTATTTTTATATGTAATTTTCTATTACTTTGTAGGTATATATTTATACTTTTAAATAAATAGACTTAATTTTATTTCATCATTTTATTTTAAATATGCTTTATCAAGTCTTGGTGAAATGCCAAAAAATAAAGGGATATGTTCTATCCCTTTATGCTGTTTCAAAAATTAAGTGTCAAAGTTCAGTCGCAAAAATTGCTGAGAGAAATTTTTCAAGTGCAGCATTGAATGTTTCAGAACATTCAATATTTGAAATATGCGATGCTTGAATTTCCACAAGTTGGGATTGCGGAATGTGCTGTTGCATAAATTGCCCATCTGCAACTGTAGTTACAGGGTCTTGCGTTCCTGCAATGACCAAAACTGGAATTGTGATGTCTTTGAGTTGATTGCGGACATCCGCTTTAGCCAAAGCCTCACAACAATTGGCATAACCTATTGCGCTGCCAGCACTTAAGTCGTTACACAGATTATTGACAATTGCAGGATGACTTTGGATAAAGGGATCTGTAAACCAACGTGATGCAGCGGTTGCTGCGATGCTGGTTAAACCTTGTTCTCGGACAAGTTGGGCACGATCTAGCCATGCTTGTTCTTGTCCAATTTTTGCTGCGGTATTACTGATAACAACAGCATTAAATCGTTGTGGATAATGGATGGCTAACCATTGACCTGTTAACCCCCCCATAGAAATGCCACAGAAACTGGCTTTTTCAATATTTAAATGATCCAGTAATCGAATCACATCTTCAGCCAATTGGGGCAAGGTATAAGGACCTTGTGGCGCAGATGAAGAACCATGTCCACGGGTGTCATAGCAAATGACAAAAAAACGTTCTTTAAAATAATTGAACTGCTTTTGCCACATGCCATAGTTGGTCCCTAAGGAATTTGAAAAGACCAGTGCAGGGGAGTTAGGGTTTCCAAAACTTTGATAATTAATCTGTGCATCCGCTGATTGAAAAGTTGGCATTGCTCGTTCCTTAATTTTGATCAACACGTTGAATAATGAGCGCGATACCTTGACCCACTCCAATACACATTGAACATAGGGCATATTTACCTTTGATCTGTTCAAGTTGATTTAAGGCAGTGGTCACCAGTCTGGCACCTGATGCACCCAAAGGATGACCTAAAGCAATCGCGCCACCATTGGGATTGACGCGTGCATCATCATCTGCCAAACCTAAATCACGGGTTACCGCCAAAGCTTGGGCAGCAAAAGCTTCATTCAGTTCAATCACATCCATTTGCGCTAAACTAAGATCAGCTTGTTTAAGCAGTTTCTTGATTGCAGGCGCGGGTGCAAAGCCCATAATTCTTGGTTCAACACCCACCGTGGTTGCTGCAATAATTTTGCCACGTGGTTTTAATTGGTATTTTTCTACAGCTTCATCTGAGGCGATCAATAACGCCGCTGCACCATCATTAATTCCAGANGGTTGCTGCAATAATTTTGCCACGTGGTTTTAATTGGTATTTTTCTACAGCTTCATCTGAGGCGATCAATAACGCCGCTGCACCATCATTAATTCCAGAGGCATTACCCGCCGTGACCGTACCATCAGCTTTGACCACACCTTTAAGTTTTGTCAGTGCAGCTAAAGTGGTTGATGCACGTGGATGTTCATCAGTATCCACAAGCACAGCATCGCCTTTACGCTGTGGAATAGTGACGGGCACAATCTCATTTTGGAAAAAGCCTTGAGCTTGTGCTGCCGCAGTACGTTGTTGGCTATTCAGCGCAAATTGATCTTGATCCGCACGGTTAATATTGAATTGTTCTGCCACGTTTTCAGCGGTTTGTGGCATGCTGTCCACACCATACAATTCTTTAAGTTTTGGATTGATAAAGCGCCAGCCCATGGTGGTGTCTTCAATCTTTTGACTACGTCCAAAAGCACTGTCCGACTTACCCATCACATAGGGCGCACGGCTCATGCTTTCTACACCACCGGCAATGATTAAATCTGCTTCATTGGCTTTAATGGCGCGAGCTGCCATGGCAATCGCATCCAGTGATGATCCACATAGACGGTTCACAGTGGTTGCTGGCACTTGGTATGGCACACCCGCCAATAATGCTGACATACGTCCGACATTACGATTGTCTTCACCGGCTTGATTGGCACAGCCATAAATCACATCATCGACTTGCTGCCAATCTACCGTTGGATTACGTTGTATCAATGCTTGAATTGGAATTGCACCGAGGTCATC
>NZ_LMED01000014.1:0-64045 GCF_001425285.1 Acinetobacter sp. Root1280
TAATCAAGTACCTGATTTATCAGAAGTTTTATTTAACATCACCGCCGATGGATGTGCATTCTACAGCATTCCCAACCCAACACAACCCCTTTTTTTAAACTTTCTTATCGGATGTGCGTTTTTTCCTCAAAATCAGTGATTTTTTATGCTTTTTATCTATTTTTTAAGCATTTTTCATTATTTTTTTCATATTAAAGTTATTTTTATGCTTTGTTTTCCACTCTCGAATCACAAAATCTGAGCATTATTCAACTGAATCAGGATTCAAAAAGAAAAACCGCATCAATTTGATGCGGTAAATCCTATACTTTGTGCACTTTTATATTTTGCAGTCATTTCATCTGTTAAATGCTGCAGAATAGAATCCACATTTTCAAAAGGATGAAAACAGGACTGTCGTACAATCACAGCAAAGTCTCCTGCACTTAAACGATCTAAAGATTGCAGCTTTACTTTTATATCGGCTTCATGAACAACAAGTTTGAGTTGTGTGCAGACATTTTCCAGTAAAGCCAAACGCTGTGCATAATTTAGAAAATCAAAATGCATTTTAAAATCGAAACGGCGTAATGCAGCTTGATCAAGTTCATCAAAGCGATTGGTTGTCGCCACCACGATGCCATTAAAGCTTTCCATTTGAACCAAAAACTCATTTACCTGAGAAACTTCCCAAGAGCGGGTTGCTTGGCGGCGATCTTGTAATAAACCATCTACTTCATCCAGCAATAAAATTGCCTGTAAGTCTTCGGCTTCATGAAACGCTTTAGCAAGGTTCTGTTCTGTTTCACCGACCCAAGCAGAAATTAAGTCTGAACCACGCTTAATCAGTAAAGGTCGATTGATGGTTTCAGATAACCATCGTGCAAATGCAGTTTTACCTGTTCCTGATGCTCCGTATAGACATAACCGGCCAAAACCATGTTGCTGGATACCTGATGCGATCTCCGCAAGATTCACCTTACAGTTGATATAGTTCAAATCATAGAACTTGGGCAAAGCATTACTATCTTGCAATTTAATACCTTGGTAACCCTGTGCTTTTAATGTATTGGACACCAATTTGGTCATGCTTTCCTGTATCACTAAATGCTCATTGTGCATTTGAGCCGCTTTGGCAACATGATAACTACGGCGTAAAATTGCTGGAGATAATTGTTCAACATTGGCCAAGGCTTCCTGATACAAAGGATTAAGTTCTTGACCACAATGTTGCTCGATAAAACTTCTGCGTTGCTTTTTAGGTGGCACTTTAATTTCAAGCACCATATCAAAACGGCGTATAAACGCAGGATCAAGCTGATCGGAATTAGACACCCAAATCGTTGGTGTACGATTTTGCTCTAAAATACGATTGACCCAAGCCTTACGACTTTGCGCAGTGCTTTTCATCCCCACACCATTTTCGGTGTCATTAAACACATCCTCGACTTCATCAAACATCAATAAAGCAGATTGACTGTCGAAAATGCATTGTGCTGCACGATACGCACATAAACGCCCTGTGGCTGAAATTGCATCACCATCTTCATCTTCACAGGAGATTTCAAAAAGTTGCACCGCCATTTCATCTGCAAGGCTCTTACACAGTTGTGTCTTTCCTGTACCTGAACTGCCATAAAGGAAAATATTTACCCCCTGTTGCTTACTCATTTTGACTTGCTTTAAATAAGCTAGGAGTAAAGTCAATTCAGTGTGCAAATGAGGATAATCCTCTAAGGTTAATTCAGCAGGCTGACTTTTATTAATGGTTCCAACAAACAGATCCATCACATCATTGGTTTTCACCAATAACTTATCGGCCAATTGGTTTGACACCAGATTCAATTTGCCACGTAAATAATTACGATAGTGTTGTTGAACACTGATTAAACCACTGCGATGTAAACGCCCTTGTACAGACAAAGCCTGACGAATTGCTTCATAAGGCAAATCTAAAACTACAGCCAAAGCACGTATGGTTTTAGACGCAGTCAATTCACCGATGGTATCCGCAATATCATCTAAAAGTTGTTCACTGTTTAACATCACGATAAAGCCTAAAATCGTGCTTTCAACAGCATTTAAATCCAGTAATTGCTGTATTAACTTTAGGTTATATTGCAACTCAGCATTGAACTGAAAATTATCTAATAAATTTTGCTGTTGGCTATTTTTATGCAAATGGTTGAGTTCCTGATAAGCAGCTTGCTCATCGAACTTATCTGCAAGTAATGCTTCAGAAAAACCTAACTTTTTTGCAATCCATTGATGACTAAAGCAATGATCAGAAATAAATTCTTTTGCACCACCTAACTCGACCAAAAATCGAAAAGCCCAAAGTTTTACAATCGGAGAAATTTCAGCAAAATCCTCTACGTCAACCTGATGCATATTTTGTGCAAAAGGTTGATTAATATATTCGTTCATATATTCACTTTTTTCTTTTCATGCCGAAGGCTAAACTTTTTCCAATTTGCATTTTCTGCAAGCAAAGTCATCCCTCAGAACATGTATATTCTTTAAAATAAGGTTTATTTTCGTTTAATTTAAACGATTAAAAATGTATAGGGTCTATTTAAAGCCCAAAATGAGAAATACGTTAAACAACATGATTTTTCTCCCGAATATTGAATTTAACAGCTGATTCAAATCACATTTTAAGCACCCTGCTTAAAACGATGGGTTCAACCAAGATATTATGGTTATCCTGCAACCAGTCAGTGGTTGTAAACAATCTTGTCAAAAGGCAACGTTACAAGATCAAATTGAGGCAAGTGAAAAGAAAATTAGGTTTGTCATTGTGATTATTTAAGCCATCGTGGCTAAATTTTGGCTCATTTTAAAGTTAAGCATGGTTTTTTGCAATTATTTATTCATCACCAACATAGGATTTTGTCAGTTTTCATTAACGACCCAACGAAAAAAATCCCGCCGAAGCGGGATTTTGATTGTTTGTTTCAGTTTATTTTGCTTTATCGATAAATATCTGGGTACTGTATTCAGCCGTTGCTAATTTATTAATTTTCTTTTGACCTGTCTGACCAGCCAAACCTTGGGCATATTTGAGGAAAGCCTCAGCATAGTCTAAGCCAACATTCACACGGCGCTCACCAGTAATGGTTTTCAGGGTAGTATAGTAGTCACCACCATTGGCAAGAAAATCAATCGTGATCGCTTTGTAAGTCTTATTGAGATCTAGATTTTCATATTGCCCAGATGCATTACGTACTTGTATTTGGTTAAGACGCTGGCCTTTGTCTTTGGTAAAGTCAACATTCCAACGCATACCACCAGTATATGGGTAGCTACCCGTATTATTCTGGGCAATCACACCATCTATTGCATCCTCTAAGGTGGCTTTAACTTCAGCACCCGTCAGATCTAAACGCAACAATGTATTCTTGAACGGTAAGACATTATAAATTTTACCAACTGTCACATCCCCTAAAGCAACATCTTCACGGACACCACCACCATTTTGGAATGAGATATCAGCGCCAAAGAAGGTCTTTCCTTGTTGTAAAAACGCTTCAGCAATAATTTGTTGAATATCTCCACCATGTTGATCGACATGGGTATTCTTATTACAGATATCGCCGAGTGTTGAACGATTTACATCCCGTTGTGTACCAGGGACTCGACGTGAACAGAGATTATCTGTCGCTTGACCTACGATTTCCTGAGCAAATTTTTTCTTTTGTTCCTGATACGGTTTTAAAACATCCAAAGTCTTTTGTAGTGGCATTACAACAGTAAATGGGGCCTGATCTGTTTTAAATTGCGTCAGAATTGCTTGTTTTTCAGTTTCGGTGACTGCTTTTGCGTCTTTGGCGGTACGGGTAAAGTTATTGCCAATGAGTACATGTGGTGTTCCACTACAGCTTTCGACATTCCCGTTTTTGTCAAACTTCACATTTAAATCGCCCACGATATAACTGTACTGCCAAGCTTGCGCGACGCAGACCAATTGACCATCTTTGTTTCTCAGCTGTGTTGGATAAGCACCTTCAGGTGTCATGCCATATTTTTTAAGACTGTCAGGGCCCAACAAGGTATGTGAATCACCCCCAATAATCACATCAACATCGGTAAGTGATTTTGCCAGCTGTTGGTCTAAGTCATATCCCACATGGGTTTGAAGAATAATATTTTTAATACCTTGTGCTTTATATTGATTTATTTCTTTTTGTGCTGTTTCAATTTCATCTGCAAACAATGTATCAGCATTTGGTTGAGAAGAGTTTTTGGTTTTCTTAGCAACCGTTAAACCAATGATTGCAAATTTAACCCCCTCTTTTTCAAACACTTGTGACTTCAAAATGCGATTGGTTTTATACAACGGTGAAGATGCACCAAAACTGACATTGGCCGTTAAAATTTGGGTTTTGTCTTTACAAGAACTTTGATCCAAGAAACCAATAAATTTCTTTAATCCATCATCTTTAGAATCAAACTCATGGTTACCAGGCGTAAATGTATCAAAACAAACGGTGTTCATTGCATCTGCGTCTGCTTTACCATCCGTTAAGTTATAGTACAAATCGCCAGTGATCGCATCACCAGCATGTATTTTTAAAGCATTTTTCTTTTCTACTGCAAGTTGGTTAATTAAGCTTGCAACACGTGCAAATCCACCACTTGCAACACTAAACTCTTCATCCCCTGTCCCCACATTGCTTTTAAATTTAATGCTTTCTTCATCTAAATGTGAATGATGGTCATTAATATGCAAGATATTCAGTTCTAAAGCTTTTGCCTCTACTGGTTTTTCAGTATTTGAATGATCATTATCATCATTACAAGCAACCAACAGCGTAGACAGTACACTCAGCAAAATGATTTGCTTTTTATTATTAATCAACATGATATTTCCAACAAGCAATAAATATTTATGGCCTAGTATGTTGATCATTTGTTTAATTTTGATGAATAATTAAACATTATTGCTCAGCAACAAGGTTTCATCAGAGCTTGAATATTCAAATTGTTTTGTGAACACCGACAAACACAGCATACCGATACTTTTACCAACAGCTCATTTTATGATTTTTTCTTTAATGTATTTTTTAAATATTGAAGTTTCAAAAAGTTGTATTCAAATTCAGTTGTTTCAAAAATAAAAAACCAATCAAATTTGATTGGTTTTTATAACAAGTTAAACCTTAATCTGCTTGATAAAAAGGTTTATCACCCATCAAAGTGGCTCGATTCATAACACGGTGCTGAGGACGGTAATCATCAACAGCATAGTGGAAGGTACAACGATTATCCCAAAATGCCACATCATTGGCCTGCCATGACCAACGCACTACAAACTCTGGTTTCTGAATATGTTCAAACAACATTTTCAAGACAGCATCGCTTTCTTTGGCTTCGAGTTCATTAATTCGTGTGGTAAAACCCTCACTCACAAATAAAGCTTTACGACCTGTGACAGGATGAGTACGAATCACAGGATGGCTAATCGGAGGATGTTTTTTCTTAGCCTGTTCTAGCTTTTCTAATTCAGCAGGATCACCACCAAAACGATCTACTGGAAATGAACGCGCAATATCATGTGTTGCAGTTAAACCAGACAACATCGCTTGCATCGGTTTGGATAATGCTTCAAACGCCGCTGTTCCACTTGACCAAAGCGTATCTCCACCCCATGCAGGGACTTTTTTTGCACTTAAAATTGCGCCCATTGCTGGTGTTTCAAGAAAAGTCACATCGGTATGCCACAGTGCATTATCCCGTAAATCATTTAATTCCGTATCTAAAACCATGATTTCTGGTTGTTCTGGAATATTGGGGTAAATTGGGTGGATGTGTAACTGACCAAATTGACGCGCCAAAGCTGCATGTTGCTGTGCAGTCATCGGCTGATTTCTGAAAAAGATCACCTGATGTTTCAATAAAGCTGCTTCAATCAAAGCCTTTTGTTCAGGTGTTAAAGGCTGATTGAAATTCACACCTTCAATCAGCGCACCAATCGTTGGATTTAATGGGGTAACTTTAAAAATATTTGAAACAACAGCGTTCATTTCTTCCTCGATCATCTCACGATGTATTAAAGGCAATGCATCATTAAAACATTAAAACTAAATATGGCGATATGCTATCGAAAAATGTAGCGAAAAATAACTTACTGAGATTGCTTATCCCAAGGGACTAATTTCTTTTGCAAACGACGTAAACCAATTTCCAGAATAAAGGCAATCACAGCGATAATTAAAATCCCGACAATCACCACATCCGTAGCCAAAAGCTGTGAAGATGATTGCACCATAAAGCCTAAACCTTCAGAAGCACCAACCAACTCTGCTGCCACCAAAGTCGACCATCCCACCCCAAGACCAATACGGATACCGGTTAAAATGCTCGGTAAAGAACTTGGTAAAACCACATGTTTAATAATTTGCATTGGGCTTGCACCCAAAGACTGTGCAGCACGAATTTTGGCTTGGTCGACTGAACGGACACCGGTTGCTGTTGCGATAACAATCGGTGCAAAAATTGCCAGATAAATCAGTAGCACCTTGGACAATTCACCAATACCACACCAAATTACAATCAAAGGTAAATACGCCAGTGGTGGAATCGGACGATAAAACTCAATGATAGGATCTAAAATACCCCGCACAATTTTATTGCGACCAATCGCAATCCCCACTGGAATCGCAGTGATAACCGCAGCAATCAACGCCGTGCCGATACGACCCAAACTTGCGCCAATATGACTCCACAAGCTAATACTCATATAGCCATTGCTGAACAAATCATTGAAACGCTGCAACACGGCGGTTGGTGATGGTAAGAATAAAGCATCAATCCAGCCTAAAGTGGTGACCAGCCACCAAATTGCAATCAAAGTAATGATCGTGATACTACTGATCAAAGTAATATTGACTTCACGTGGAACCTTCACCTCCACAGTCTGAGATTCAACTGTACGAGGGATCAATTTAGGGTCTAATTGTGCTGTCATTACTCCACCTTTTCCACTTGAGCTTGGTCGCTCTGAGCAACATGGTATTGATCCTGATTATTTTGAATGAATACACAACTCAACACATGCTCTCGCATTTCAATAAACTTGGGATCTGATTTAATACTTCGTGCTGGCTCGCCATTGGCATAGCGTTTAGCAAAATCCAACTCCAGCTTTTCCACAATTCGCCCAGGATTTGGTGCAAGAATAATCAGATCTGTAGCCAGAAAAACAGCTTCTTCAATGTCATGGGTAATTAAGAAAGTAGGTTTGGACGTGCTCTTCCAAACATCTAATAATAAGCACTGCATTTGTTCACGAATAAACGCATCCAAAGCACCAAAAGGTTCATCCATCAATAATATTTTAGGGTCAGAAGCCAAAGCACGCGCTAAACCAACCCGTTGACGTTGCCCGCCTGAAAGTTCCCAGATATGGCGTTGACCAAAGCCTTCTAAATTCACCAATTTGAGTAATGCTTGTGCACGGTTTTGACGTGTTTTTTTATCAACCCCTGCAAGCTCTAAACCAAAAGCAATATTGTCTTCTACATTTTGCCAAGGCAATAAAACATCATCTTGGAACACCACACCACGGTCTCGGCTAGGTGCAACGATTGCTTCACCATCCAGTTTTAAAGTGCCTGCTTGTGGTTGAGTAAATCCAGCAATCAGATTTAATAAGGATGTTTTACCACTGCCTGAAGCACCTAATGCAACCATCAGTTGCTCAGAACCCAGTTGAAATGACACATCTTTCAAAACCGGTTGTTCAGCACCCGGATACTGTGCTTGTACATGTTCTACAGTCAATACAGCCATGATGAATACTTCCGATCTCTATTTCGATGTTTGAATAAAACGCGTGTTAATAAACTGTTGATAATTTGGAGAAACCTTTCTCACCAGACCTTGTGCTTTTAAAAAGTTCACTGAGTTGACAATATTTTGTGTGGTCCGCCCACCAAGGTATTGAGTGCTTAATTGCGCCTGACGATCTGGATAGGCGGCGCCAGCAAGAAGCGCTGGCACATCTTGAGCATCTACGCCGGTAATTTTGGCAATTTTTTGCACTTCAGCCGAGTTGGCAGTCCAACGACTTTTATTCTGGTTATAAGATTGGTAATAGTTCAGTGTCACTGTTGAAAACTTTGCTAAGACTTCAGGATGCTTCTGTGCAAAATCTTTACGTGCTACCCAAACTTCAAATGTAGGAGATCCCCATTGCCCAACCTGCCCTGCATCTGTGATGACCTTGCCGGTTTTCTTAATATTGGCAAGTGCAGGTGACCAGACAAAAGCTGCATCTATATCGCCTCTGCGCCATGCTGCATTAATTTCAGCTGGTTTTAGGTTCAACAACCGTATTTGATTGGTTTTAATATTCCAATGCTGCAAAGCCCCCAATAAACTGTAATGGGAAGTCGAAGCAAATGGCGTGGCCACCTTTTTCCCAATCAAGTCCTGAGGACTATTAATTCCTGAGCCATTTCTCACCACTAAGGCTTCCGCACTTTTCAGATCGGTAGAAATTAAAAACACCTCTATGGGCAAATTATTGGCAACAGCTGCCCCTAACGGACTTGAACCAATCAGTGCGATATCTACAGAACCAGAAGCCAATGCAGTTAAAACCTCTGCACCACTATTAAATAAGCGCCAATCCAGTTTTTCCCCAATCACTTTGTCATACACACCATCAGCCTGTGCAACTTTTGCAGGTTCTATGTTGGTTTGATAACCAATGACGATAGGGCGAGCATTTGCCAAACCACTATAGCTATATAAACTTATAGCTGAGCAAAGCAAAATCAGTTGCTGAAATTTCATGATCAATGTATGGACTAGAATAAATAAAAAGAGATGGGAATCAGCCTCATGGTACGGTTTTTTTGTATATTATTAAAAATACGTTTTTTAGATTTACTTATATGTTTTATTGATTAACAAAACTTGAAATCTATTTTATTTTTCTAGATCGATCAAAATTAACAAGATTTTAATTAAGCCACTAAACCCACACCAACAAACAAAACAAAACAACATCACAATAATATTTTTTTAAGATAAATAAATCACATTAAGTAAGCTATTCAATGGTTTATTCATCGGAAATAGAGTAAAAACTCTATTTTTATTCAAATAAAATTACTATATTTAGTATAAATAAAACGCGTTTTAAGTATAAGGATATAACATGAAAAAGGAATTTCTTGCCCTTACTACAATCGTATTATTAGGAATATCAAGCACCTCTCAAGCAAAACAAGAAATCTGTGTTTTTGATTTATTAGGGAAAGCTGGTGAATCCTATAAAATGATGGAAGAGTGGGCACTCGCTGCAAAAACATGGAATACCGATGTCCAGCTCATTGCTTACCAAAATGAAGAGCTTGCTGATAAAGATTTTAAAAATGGTAAATGTGATGCTGCCTATATCACCACAATGCGTGCACGCCAATACAATAAATTCGCAGGATCTATTGATGCGTTGGGTGGTGTTCCAACCAATGCCATTGCGCTCAAAGCGATTACCTTTGTCTTGGATAAACGTAATGTAAAACGCTTAAAAACCAAGATAGACAATGAAGAAATAGAAATTGGTGGAATCGGTCAAATTGGCCCTGCCTATATCTTTGTGAATGATCGAGCCATCAATACCATTGAAAAAGGTAAAGGTAAAAAATTTGCGGTATTGGCGTATGACAAAGCACAGATTGCAATGGTTGAACGTGTCGGAGCAATTCCTGTTCCATCCGATATTTCCAATTTTATTAAGAAGTTTAATACAGGTGAAGTACCAATGGTGGGAGCACCAGCCTATGCATTTAAACCTTTAGAAATGGAAAAAGGGCTTGGCTCTAAAGGTGCATTGATCAATTTTCCAGTGCTTAATGTTACTGCTGATCTGGTGTTTAGATCTCAAAAATTCCCAGCTACTTTTGGCAATGATTCTAGAACCTGGTTTATCAAGCAACTTCCGCGTCAATTCAGTATGGTCAAACGTTTAGAAGAAGGCATTCCTGCTAAATATCGTTTGAATTTAAGTAAAGTAGATACTGAAAAATATCAAAAGCTGTTACGAGATGGACGTATGGATTTAACCCGACAAGGTATTTACGATCCGACCATGATGTCAGTGCTTAAACGGGCGCGTTGTACTGTAGATCGAACCAATTTTGAATGTTCTTTGGCGGGTGAATAACATCTCTTCAAAAGTTATTGATAAAAAATCAGGCAATGGAGGCATCCATAAATTGCCTGATTTTTTATTTTAAAATTTACTGAGCTGAAGGTTGTTCAACTAAACTTGGGTCATTGGTTGCTTGAGCAGGTTGTGATTGCTGAATCGTCGCATCGCCCTCAACAGCAGTACCTTGTTGAGTCGGATCTACCGTCGAAGTTTGTGCCGATTGTTGTTGATCTGCAGAACTCATTGGTGCTGATTGGGTCGTTTCAGGTGCTTGTGTTGTTTCACTTGATGTACACGCCGTACTCATGACCGCAACACCAGCCAATAGCATAAAAATAAGACCTGATTTTTTCATCATAAATTCCTTTATCACTCTATCAAAAAACGGCAACACAGGACTGCGTTGTCGTGCTGACTATGATTGCTATTTTTTCTGCAAACTTCGTTGAAGCTTGGTTAGACTTTTAAGGTATTGCCGTATAAGTTATGCAAAGTTTATTAAATCAATGATTTAGATTGACCGATTTTATTTTTCATTATACTTGTTTCATTTCGCTGGATTTTTTGATGGGATTGAATGCGATTAGGCAAAAGTCTATCTAATAAAAGATATACTTTTACCATAAAAGTTTCGCATTACTTACATTGTTAATGGTTTTTACAAGACAAAAAAAAGCTTACCCAAGAAGATTGGATAAGCGATGAAAACATTGTTCAAACTAAAAAAAGAAACTACAGCCATAGAATCTATGAAGCATGATAATTAAATTATTGCTTTTTCGCAAAGCCTTATTTTCAATAAGTTTAATCGGTTTTACATGTGAGTTAAGTATTTTGATCTATTCATTCAATTTTAATTTTTGAATTTACTCATCATTTTTAAGCAATAACCGCATCAATTCCTCATAAATTTAAATTTTTAATCTAAAAAAATAATCATTGATTTGATGATTATTCCTACAAAAATATCTTTAAATTTTAAGATTTCTCTCTTAGATCCGCTTTTTTCACTGAATTTCATTAAATAATGTCTAAAACTGCTTGAATTTTAGCGGCTCGCCCACATTTCTTATTCATTAATGAATTAAACGATCATGGCAGTTCAAAAATGAACACAGTGCAAAACTGCTGCCGATAAGGACTGTACATGTTTAAGAACCCATTTAAACGGAGTAAATCAATGGCAACTGAGCAGAATCAAGAAGCCCAAGATATTCAAAACGAGCAAGCCGAACAGCAAACTCAGGCTGAAAATGAACAGGTTGAAGTTACCGTTGAAGCTTTACAGGCTCAAATCAGTCATCTTGAAGAGAGCTTAAAACTCGAAAAAGCACGTACTGCAAATGCAGTTTATGAAGCACAAAAAAGTGTAGAACGTATTCAACGTGATGCTGAAAAGCATAAAGACATCGTGTTAGAAAAGTTTGCGAAAGAATTATTAAATTCTGTCGACAACCTTGAACGTGCAATTCTTGCGGGTGGTGATGAAGAAACACCTGTACTCGAAGGCGTAAAACTGACATTGAAATCACTTCTCACCACTTTAGAAAAATTCGGTGTTGTTGAAGCAGACACAACCAATGGTTTTAATGCTGACTTACATCAAGCTGTCGGGATCGACCCAAATGCACAAGCCAACCAAATTGGCACAGTTTTGCAAAAAGGCTACACCTTAAATGGTCGACTACTTCGCCCTGCAATGGTGATGGTTGGTCAATAAGCGTAATAAATAGGAGCTTTTTAAAAATATTTTCATGAATTTTCACAAATCATGACTTGAAAATTTTTGAATGGCTCTCATATCGGATAACAAGAAAATCCCTTTTAACTCCCCTTTGCAAAAAGAGGAAATCAGGGATTCAAAAGAATTTAGAGGAATTTGATTTATGGCTAAAATTATTGGTATTGACTTAGGTACAACGAATTCATGTGTTGCTGTACTTGAAGGCGATAAAGTTAAAGTGATTGAAAATGCTGAAGGTACCCGTACAACACCTTCTATCGTTGCATATAAAGATGGCGAAATTCTTGTGGGTCAATCTGCTAAACGTCAAGCAGTGACTAACCCTAAGAATACATTATTCGCAATCAAGCGTTTAATTGGTCGTAAGTATCAAGACCAAGCAGTACAAAAAGATATCGGCATTGCACCATTCAAAATCATCAAAGCTGATAATGGTGATGCTTGGGTTGAAGTAAACGACAAAAAACTTGCACCGCAACAGATCTCTGCAGAAATTTTGAAAAAAATGAAAAAAACTGCAGAAGATTATTTAGGTGAAACAGTAACAGAAGCTGTTATTACTGTTCCTGCTTACTTCAATGATGCGCAACGTCAAGCAACAAAAGATGCTGGTCGTATTGCTGGTCTAGAAGTTAAACGTATCATTAACGAACCAACTGCTGCTGCACTTGCGTTCGGTATGGACAAAAAAGAAGGCGACCGTAAAGTTGCTGTATATGACTTAGGTGGTGGTACATTTGACGTATCAATCATTGAAATCGCTGACTTAGATGGCGACCAACAAATCGAAGTATTGTCAACCAATGGTGATACATTCCTTGGTGGTGAAGACTTTGATAATGCATTGATCGACTATTTGGTTGAAGAGTTCAAGAAAGAGCAAAACTTCAACTTGAAACAAGATCCACTTGCATTACAACGTTTAAAAGAAGCAGCTGAAAAAGCTAAAATTGAGCTTTCTTCATCTAATTCGACTGAAATTAACTTGCCATACATCACTGCGGATGCAACTGGTCCTAAACACTTAGTGATGAATGTAACACGTGCCAAACTAGAAGGTTTAGTTGCTGATTTAGTTGCGCGTACAATTGAGCCTTGCCGTATCGCACTTAAAGATGCAGGTCTTTCGACTTCTGACATCTCTGACGTGATCTTGGTTGGTGGTCAATCACGTATGCCAATGGTTCAACAAAAAGTACAAGAGTTCTTCGGTAAAGAACCTCGTAAAGATGTGAACCCGGATGAAGCTGTTGCGATTGGTGCGGCAATTCAAGGTGCGGTATTGTCTGGTGACAAAACTGACGTACTTTTACTTGACGTAACACCTTTAACACTTGGTATCGAAACCATGGGTGGCGTATTAACTGCTATTATTGAGAAAAACACCACAATTCCTGCGAAGAAATCTCAAGTGTTCTCTACAGCAGCAGATAACCAACCAGCGGTAGATATTTCAGTTTACCAAGGTGAACGTAAAATGGCTCAACAAAACAAATTGTTGGGTAACTTCCAATTAGGCGACATTCCACCTGCACCACGTGGTGTACCACAAATTGAAGTATCATTCGACATCAATGCTGATGGTATTTTAAAAGTATCAGCAAAAGACAAGAGCACTGGTAAAGAACAATCGATCCAGATCAAAGCAAACTCTGGTTTGTCTGATGCTGAAATCGAAGCAATGATCAAAGATGCTGAAGCAAATGCTGAAGAAGATCGTAAGTTTGAAGAGCTTGCAAAAGCACGTAACGAAGCTGATGCTTTAGTTGCTTCTGCAAACAAAGCTGTGAAAGATCTTGGCGAACAAGTCACTGCTGATGAAAAAACTGCAATTGAAGCAGCAGTTTCTGAGTTAGAAGTGACTGCAAAAGAAAATGATGTTGATGCGATTAAAGCAAAAACTGAAGCTTTACAAAACATCATTATGCCGATCACTCAACGTGCTTATGAAGCAGCTCAAGGTCAAGGCGGCGCTGAAGGCTTCGATCCTAACCAATTCGGTGGTGATGCAGGCCAACAACAGCAAAAAGCTGATGATGGCGTTGTAGATGCTGAATTCACTGAAGTTAAAGATGACAAAAAATAATTTGTCACTTTAATCTTAGAAAACCGCTCAAGAGATTGAGCGGTTTTTTTATATGATCTATTTTTATCCGTAAAGCTGTGGGGTCACTTTTGTTTATCTCTGATATCTCTAAAAAAACTGGACTCTCTATCCATACCCTGCGTTATTATGAACAAATAGGCTTACTGAAAAATATCCATCGTAATCAATCTGGGCGACGTGTATATACTAAACTTGATCTGGAATGGCTTGAATGGGTAAAACGTTTAAAATCAACAGGCATGCCTCTAGAAAAAATGCAAGATTTTGCCCAATTTCGACTACAAGGAGATCAAACCTTAAAACAAAGACAAGCTCTTCTTATTGCTCATTCCGTTCAATTAAAACAAGAAATTCAAAGACTCAAGCAAGAACAAAGCATTGTCGACTATAAAATTGAAGTATATGCACAAAAAATGCTTGAGCTAGAGTGAACTCGAGCAGTTAATATTTTTGACTCACAATTTGAGTTAGGAGTAGACAATGTTAAGTTCAGGTTTTTACATCACCGCAGAATTAAAAATTAAAGATAAAGACAGAATCTTAGAAACCCGTGAAGCCTTACAAGCATTATGTAAGCTCACTCTTCAACAAGAACCGGGATGTAGCTTATTTCAACTGCATCAATGCCAACAAGAGCCAACTCGTTTACTACTTTGGGAACGCTTCGACTCGGAACAGGCTTACCATGCCCATTTTAAACAGCCCTATACACAACACTACCTTTCCAAAGATTTAACCGAAGTGGTGCAACATTTCGTCAGTGATATTGTGCTATAAAAAAGCTCGAAAAATCACTCAAGTCATTGAGTGGTTTTTCTTATTGATCAATTGCCAATCTTCACTAAATCTTTTATCTTAATTATCACAATAATAATGAGTCAAATGATGAAAAACTCTCCTGCTGTATCCAATACTGTGTATTACAGCTTGATCATAGCGCAATTTATATTGCCTATCATTGCAGCAGTCATCGATATATACAGTACTGAACCCGAGTTAGAACTTCTGGATAAAACACTTTACCAAGACCCGCAAGCTTGGGAATTGGGAGTTATGTCGATTGCAGGTTTAATCATCCTCATCATCACTTTTGGTTTATGTTTAAAAAAAGAATGGGCAAGAAAAGCTTATCTCTATACATTTTTCCCAATATTTCTGATTTATTTTATGCCCTTTATGCACTGGATTTACATGACCAGTTATGCAGCGATTTTTAACGATCTGGCCTTTGTTTGTTCTGGAATTTTATTGATGATTTTAGTGACTCCATCACTATATCGACCTATTTTTGAACACGATTAATCATGTATAAAACGCTTGCCATCAGCATTGGCTTATATCTCTTTTTAGAAATTCTATGTCATGGTTTTGCATTTTTTGCAGGGAAAATCGTGAGTAAAGCGGATAAACAAAAGCTCAATCATCCTCTGCACCTTGAATTTACACGGCAAACTTTTTATCGCACCATGTTACTGGTCAGTATTGTACTGATGAGCCATTTCTATACTGAAATTGCCTATTTTGAACAGAATGTTTGGATTCGTTTGACATTGAGTATCAGCATTATTTTACTCATTCTATTTATACTCTGGTGGCTAAATGCTTTTATTCTGCGCCAAGTGGTTTTAAAGCAACAACAACAATCCGTCACTCCAGTATTTAAACAGAAAATCAGCTATATCATGTTGCATCCTTTACAATTCAAAGCTTTATATATCAGCCCTGAATATTTAAAAAGATCTGTTTGGATGAATCGATTACTCAGTGTTTTTGCTTTTATTCTCTTATTTATTGATATCCAAGTCCTGTTTAACGTTTAAATCAACTGATTATGTGAATGAACCTTCCATCGCGATGCCCAAACTCAGCGTTATGATGGTAAATAATCCTTTCATCAACAAAAATAATCCTGCAAATATGCAAATGATCATGATGATTCTTTGCTTTTTGCTCAGGCTTTCACGTATCTGTAAATTGTATAGACTGTCAGGTTGTTTTTGAATGGATAAATGATCGGTGATCGCCTGAGAAATTTTATCTTCGATAGGATTTAATGACGAACCCTCGAGTACCTCTAAACAATAGTGTCCAACATCCAACTCACAATAAAACATTAGCATTGAAGCACGAGAAAAACCATTTTTACTTGCTCTTGCAATACTTGGTGATAGCTTCACAATCTGCTGAAGATCTGTGTTGGTGATTTGTGGATGAATCAATAGCATAGGTGCAAGTTTAAATAATGGACCCTCTTGCCAAATTGCATAGCCACCCTTTTTGCTGATTTTAAAATTTTTAATTTTTTGATTTAAGGCTAAGTCCAGCACTAAACGTGATCGAAATATAAGAAATAGACTGTAGAAAGCCCTTATCAAAAAAGCGATACCAAGGATTAGAGAAATCCAGCCTAAAATCAGCGTTCCATTCATATTACTGTTTTCCACCTAAAGCTGACTGCTAAAAACATCATCAATTGAAATCAATATTTGTATTGATCACGCAAGCTTTACTTGCTTAAGCATTTGCGATTCTTATATTTTCAGATAAATTATCCACTACAACAATTATTTTTAAATCAATCATGCGTTTTTGGATTCTACTCTGTGTAATTGCCTTTACTGCTTATTTTGCGATACAACGCATGATGTATCCGCAATTGAATCATAATTCTGCCATTGATCGTATCACGCATCCTTTAGATACCCGTTTACGTTATCGTATTGGCGAAATAGATCCGCGTTTTCATGTCAGTAAACAGCAAGTACAAAATTTGGCACAACAAGCTACCGATATTTGGCATTTAGGAACCATGAAAAGTCTCTTTGTTTATGATGATCATGCCAAACTGACGATTAACTTAATTTATGATGAACGCCAAGCGGAATCTAGCGCCAGAAACCAAGAGTTGCGTATTTTGCAAAATACTCAACAATATACACAAAGTGAAAAACAAAAAATTCAGCAACTTCACGCTGAATTAGATCGTACCAATGATGAATTGGATCTGCAAAAAACCAATTATCAAAGTAAAGTTGACCAGTATAATCAGTTGATCAACACCCTTAATCAATCCCATCAAAATTTAGATGCCACAGCAAGATTGCAGTTAGATCAGCAGAAAAATCAACTGATCATCGAGCAGAATCAACTCAAACAACAGTTAGATATTTATAATCAAAAAGTCTATGAATTAAATCGTCAAGTTGGACAGCTCAACGCTGTCAATCAACAATACAATCAATCTGTGGATCACTTTAATAGCCGTTTCCAACCACGCCAATTTGATAAAGGCGTATTCGATGGTAAAACCATTAATATCTATGAATTTGCTTCGGACGAAGATTTACGTGTCACGATTGCACATGAACTTGGGCATGCTTTGGGCTTAGCACACAATAATGATCCTAAAGCACTCATGTACCCAATGATGAAAGAACAAGATTTGAAAAATTTTAGATTAACCACAGCGGATTTAGCCATGCTAAACTCAAGACAACGATAAGCAAAATTTAGCGATGATTATCAATTTTAAATCCATAATTTATTTATGTATTTAAATCAGTTTTATGCAAAATCATGTTATTGTGAATCCCTGAAGCAATAAATTGAGGAGATGACTGTGAGCTATTATCATATTATTTTAGAAGTAAATGATCATATCAGCACGATTGAGCAAACTCGTGATATTGAAATTTTTGATATTACTGAACTTCAACCTTATCTCCATTCGATTCTGCTGCCTTATTTCAACGAACAAATCATTGAACTAGAAGACGACAATGTCGAGTTTAAAGATGTTCTACACCTTGAAATTAAACAGACCTTATTGCCAATTCAACATTTAATTGAAGAAGAACAAAAACAGTTACCTAGCGATACCGATGTGACCATTACAGCCTATGAAATCTTTAATGATCGTGATCATACGCAGGATGTTACCGCCGTCATTTTAGATGTCCTAGAAGCGGTCAAAATTGATCCTTTCGCAATTGAATAATCCACATAAAAAAAGGTCTGCTTATGCAGACCTTTTAACATTTGGTGAGGGAAAGCTTTGTCACTAATTTCAGAGTAGAAGGAAGCAACGAAATAGCCCTCAGCAACACTATAAATAATTGGCTAAAATATTGTCAATATCTACAGGACGAATTCCTTCATCTACACTAAAAATATGTTCTGCTCGAACTCGTTCAGTGACACGTTGCCCTCTAGCTCGAATATGTAAATCAAATAGATCATAGAGGTTCGGGAAAGTTTTTTCTGTCATGGCATACTGCATCAGCGACATACTGGATAAATGACCAAAAACGGTGTTATCGATACTTGGCGTAGCTGTCATTGCCAAATCTGTCCAAATCACTTCACGCTTTTCTAGGTCAATGATGAGTGGAATGGTAAAACTGCTTTTTGAAGTCACATCAAATTTATGCTGAACCGTGGTTGGTTCATAAATCTGACCTTGTTGTGCATCCTCTCGCATCATAAAACCAGCAAAACAAATAGGTAAATCACAATAATTTTGCTGGGTATAACTATTGATACTCATCATCACATAGCGAACTCCCAGAGATAATGCCTTTGAAATATCAATGTCAATAAATTCAGATGCACCTTGTGGTGCTGAAGTAATATCACCGCTATGCACTGCAAAACTTTCTTTTAAATTATAAAAAGCAATAGTTGCTTTTACTGTATGTTCTGCATCAAAAACCAATGCGGATAAGTCTATATCCACCCTTTCTGAGTCAGTATCTTTCCAATAAATAAAAAACCGAACAGTATTGCCAATATCCAAAGCTAAACGGCTCCCTGCTGCAATGGTTTTCAATGCTTTACTTGCTGCTCGTTGCGCAAAAGGTACACTATAATTTTTCAACTGATCATCCAGATAGCAAGCACCTAATGGTGAGAGTTTACTGAAACGCTGAATAATACTTTGCTCACATAGGGTTGTTATTTGTGTCGTTATGACTGCAGACAAAGGCGCTAAATTATTTTTGATTGCAAATACTTTGGCAGACTGACCTTTTGGGAAAAAGGTTCGATATTTTAAAGTTCGATTTTGCAGAAAATAGTGCTTGATCTGAAACAGCAAAGCGATCGGCACTGCATCTATAACTGTTTTAAATGCATCAAGCAATTGTTGCTGTTGTACAGGAAATTGCTTTAAACAGTGCTGCAACCTACGCGCAAACTCTCCTGGTCTTTGTTTTAAAAGTTTCACCACATCTTCAAATTGATGGCTTTGTAATGCAATTTCTATCTTTTGGCTGAACCGTTCAGGCTTTTTATTTTCAAGAATATGCTGAAATGCTATACAGGTTTTAGGAAAATGCTTTTGATAACTAAACGGATGTATCCGCTCAATCACACGTTTCCACGGTTCTGGATAACGAAATAAATCTTCCTGAATATGTAGGCAGTTTTCCAACAAAGTTAGTAATATTCGTCGTTGAGACTTTTTCAAAGAAATCAATTTACAAGGTTCTGCTAAACTGACATCACCATCTGACAATGCAACATAAATCCGTAAGACATCAGTTGAAGTCTGTACATGAAGCTGTAACTGTTGCACAGCCCATAATTGCAAACTCAAATATTGAGCGCTGACGATCGCCTGTACTTCTTTATGTTGAAATTTTTCAGGCAAATATTGCAACCCTTTAGATCCAAAATCTCTTATTAAGTAGATAAGATCTGCATGATCCTGCTGATTTAACGATTTTTTTGTATTTAACAGGTTTGAAAATAATGTGGTTAATTCAGTGCCATCCGCAAGATCCAATACATTGAGAATCCTTTTGTTTAATGCTTTTCTAGGCTCAATTTGATATTCAGGTAAGAGGCGTATTCCCAAAAAATCACCAAGATAATGGGCAAATGCATTTTGATATAATTCTGACTCCGACATTTCATATACTTGTTGCGGAAAATTTGGATACATGGGTTTATATTTCACATGTGCCCCATACATCTTTTTCATACAACCCAAAGTATTTTTATAAAATTCATCAAATTGCGTATCAGACAATTTTAATATTTCAGTGCAGAGCTGTTCAGAGCAACTAAAACCAATTCTTTCAAAGTTTGCCAATAAATTGATTAATTTATGAATAGACTGACTCGACTGTCCCTGTGGAAGCTTGATTTTGTTAAATCTTCTGATTAAAAGTTCATTATTCATTGTTATGACTTTCTAAAATTTATAAATTACATCATAAAAGAAAAACCTGATTATTCATCAGGTTTTTCGCAAAAATCATGCAAAACTGTTTGATTAACGCATCATATTCTTTGCAGCTTCATTTCTAAAAGCTTTTAAAATCTGTTGCCCTGCTCGACCTGTTGGACTCAATCCTAACTTCACTTGTTCTTGCTGAATGGCCTGACGCGTTTTATCGCCAATCAAGCCATCTGCATCGCCAATCGCATAGCCTTTTTTCAATAAATAATTTTGAATTTCTCGGCGTTCTGTACGAGATGTTCCTGCATCGTCAGTTGGCCATGCAGTTTGAAAACTGCCCTTGCCTTGTAAACGATCAGACAAATGCGCAATTGCCAATGCATAACTTTCCGCTGCATTGTACGAATAAATTGCATCAAAGTTTTTAAACACCAAGAATGCTGGACCATTTTCACCCGCAGGCATCATTAAACCCGCCTGAGAGCCCTCCGATAAATTGCCTTGAATGATTGGAGTACCATCAACACGAGTAAAACCACGATTTACCCAAGTGCTCAACGATTTTTTATTACGACGACTTTCTCCACCTACAGAGGCACCAGTTGGGATTTTTACTTCAAAGCCCCACGGCATTCCCGTTTGCCAGCCACGTTTTTTCAAAAAGTTTGCTGTTGATGCCAAAGCATCCGAAGTACTTGAAACCAAGTCACGTCGACCATCACCATCAAAATCTACGGCCAACTCTTCATACGTTGAAGGCATAAATTGAGTATGACCAAATGCCCCTGCCCATGAACCTTTTAACTGCTCTTCGCGTAAATCACCTCGCTGTAAAATACGCATTGTGGCAAAGAATTCACCTCGAAAATAACCTTGTCGACGCCCTTCACAACTTAAAGTTCCCAACGCTTGCAATAAAGGATATTTTCCTGAAATGTCACCAAAATTACTTTCCACACCCCAAACAGCAACAACCGTTTCTGCTGGAACACCGTACGCCGCTGACACACGGTTTAAAACTTCACGATGCTGAGCCAGCATTTGACGGCCTTTCTCTACCCGCTCTTCATCGACCAAACCTGAAAGATAATCCCAAATCGGTGTTGAAAACTCAGGTTGATAATCCAGTTTACTGATGACCGAATAATCAGGCGTTAGATTTTGCGTATAACGATCAAAGGTTGTGCCACTAACACCTGAACTGATCGCTTGCGAACGTAAATTTGCAATACAGCTTTGAAAATTAGAATTGGGTGTATAGCTTGTATTCGGTGTTGTTGTGATTGGTGAGCTAGATACAGCCTGACCGTTAATGATTAATTCAGCATTGGCATGCGATGCTGCCAACAAAACAGATCCACAAATCAAAGTTAAATGACGCATAATATCCACAAAATGGTTTTAAATTTAAATTATGTGAATACCATAGCAGTCTGTGAATAAAATGACAGATGTAAAAACGTAAATTTTGAATTCATTTTTCGATTTTAAATTCATAACCCACAGTTCACTGTTTTGAATTTAAATATAGTTATCCACACCCCAGTAAACTTATCATTTTTTAAATTCAAAACTTTCACACAAATTTGAATTCAAAAACATCATTATTTTAGCAACCTTAGATTTAAATTTAAAATTCCACTCAATCCCATCAAAACTCGCTTAAGTGTTTATTTTTATCCACAATTTGGATTTTGGATTGGTGAGTCAAAACTTATCCACAGTCGTTATTTTCACTTCGAGCAAGCAAAAGTTTAAATTTAAAGTTTTAAATTCAAAAAACACCCTCAAGTTAATTTAAATTCAAAGTGGATAACTTTTTGGGTTTTGCTGTTAATACTTTTGAATTCAAATGTTCTAAACCCTTTAAATTTGAACTTTGAATTTAAAAATAGATGCTTGTTTTTCTGTTTATTTAAGCTGTTTTTTTCATCATTCTTGTTTTTATAGCCCCAGAAAATGATCCATTTTTGGGTCATTGCTTAGCGATAAAATAGGGGGAGCATCATGATACAGAACAGCAGAGTAGAAAAAAGCGGGCAATAGTTTGACCGCTTTTTTTACATACAAAATCGAGCTTAAATGTTCATATCTTCGCTTAATGACAATGGATTCGGTAAAATCTTCGCCAATTGACGACATAAAGTCGTTAATTCAGCAGCATCATTTGGCATCAGGGTGATATGACCAATTTTACGACCTTCACGTTCTGTTTTATTGTAAAGGTGTAAATGTGCACCTTTTAACGCTAAAACATCTTCGGATTTAGGGTGTTGCCCAATGATATTTACCATCACTGTTGGTCGAACCACTTCGGTTGAACCGAGTGGTAAACCTGCCACTGCGCGAATGTGATTTTCAAATTGCGAACATACTGCGCCTTCAATTGACCAATGCCCAGAGTTATGCACACGTGGTGCCATCTCATTGGCATATAAGCCTTTTTCAGTCACAAACAATTCAAGTGTTAACACACCAACATAGTTCAAATGGTTTAACAAACGGGTGATGTATTCCTGCGCAACGGGCTGTAAATTAGCACTGTTTGGAGCAGGAACAATTGAATGCGAGAGAATACCATTGTGATGATGATTTTCAGCCAAAGGCCAAGTTTTTACATCACCATCAATACCACGCACCGCAATAATTGAGACTTCACGAGAAAAAATCACAAAACTTTCAGCGATTAATGATCCTGCTGGCCCCAACTCAGCCCATGCCTGATCAATTTGATTGACTGAACGCAGTACAAATTGACCTTTACCATCATAACCACCTGTCGCAGTTTTAAGTACGATCGGTAAGCCTAATTCGCTTACTGCAAGCTTAAGCGTCTCCAATGAATCGACTGCTTTATACGGCGCAACAGGAATTTCCAGCTCATCAAATAAAGCTTTTTCAGAAAGGCGATGTTGTGCGATTGCTAAAGCTTGGCGTGGCGGATACAGATCTTTTTGCTTGGTTAATACATCAACATCAATCAATGGCGTATTTTCAAATTCCAGACTAAAAACATCTGCACTGGCAATAAAATCTTGTAACCCATTTTCAGCTTTGGTGCTAAAAACTTGTCCCAATATTGCAGATGGACAATCAGCATCAGCTTCAAAAAATGTGCATTGGATATTTAATGGGAGCGCAGCTTGCGCCATCATACGGCCGAGTTGACCACCACCAAAGATACCGATGGTTTTATTCATAACCTGTGTCCCGTTTTTAAGCTTGACCCGGAATATTTTTACTTGCCACTTTATCGGTTTGAGCGGCACGGAAATCTGCAACATTTTTTGCAATTTCAGGGCGAGTTAAACCTAAAATTTGAGCAGCCATGATTGCTGCATTGGTTGCACCCGCAGGGCCAATTGCCAAAGTGCCAACTGCAATACCTGCAGGCATTTGTACAATAGACAACAAAGAATCAACGCCATTTAAAATTGAAGATTTCACAGGAACACCCAATACAGGCAAATCTGTTTTTGCTGCGCACATTCCTGGTAAATGTGCTGCACCACCAGCACCAGCAATAATCACCTGAATACCACGTTCACGTGCTGTTTCAGCATATTCAAATAAGCGGTCTGGCGTACGATGCGCAGAAACTACTTCGGCTTCAAAAGGAACACCAAGCTGTTTCAGCATATTGGCAGTGTTTTCGAGAGTTGCCCAGTCTGATTGAGAACCCATAATAATTCCAACGAGAGGAGCGTCTTGTACAGCGGCCGCATTCATTGCATATATTCCATAAACGAATGTAAGGAAGTTTAAATACTGGTGATCAGTGTTTAAATGAATATCAAGAAGCTCGCTATTATAGACTGATTTTTCATCTCACGAAAATTTAACAGACGTAGGAAGTCAATTTTTTTTAAGGGAACAACCTAAAAGCCGTTTGATTTGAGAATAAATATGATCTCGAACTCATAAGCAGCAGGAAAATTGCTGAAGATTGGGACATGAGATGAATATGCTGTCTGAGTGAAATCCGTTTTAATTCACATCATCACAGCTCATCTACTGGCTTCTAAACACAAAAAACACGCAGCCCATCAAACATAAACCCGCCCATAAATAATCTAATTTAAATGGTTGTTTAAACAAGAAAATCATAAACGGAACAAAAACCAACAGTGTGACCACTTCTTGGGTGATTTTCATTTGCCCCAACGACCAACCATGTTGTGCCAATAAACGTGTTGCGGGAATCATAAAGCTGTATTCAAGTAAGGCAATGATCCAACCAAACAAGATCGCTTGCCACAGAGGTGCATCATGTAAGAATTTTAAATGCCCATACCAAGCCAAGGTCATAAAACAGTTGGAGATAATTAGTAATAAAAGGGGGAGAGATAAAGCCATATTGATACCAATTAAATTATCAAGATATATTTTTGAACATTCAATGTCTGAACATTAAAGCGCTAAGGCAATTTTTTTACGTTTTTTGAAATAATAAATGAGCGAACCTATTTCCAAAGTACCAAACAACAATACAGTATCGAATACTTGTTTCAATAGCGATTGCTCATCATAAAATGAGCTTAATAGACCAATTAAAGCAACCCAAATGAGATGAAAAATTAATCCATTTTTTAATTTGTGATCTTTTGAGTCTTTTGTATTGAGGTATCCCATCCAAATGAACGCAAAATATTGGAAGAAGATTAAAATTACAGCTGCGACCATTAAGGGTATGGATATTATTTTTGCAATGCCTGCTATCAAAGCAGAAACAATAATCAAAAAAATAAAATAAGCGATATTTTTAATCAGCAGAAAGATAAAATCATGTATATCCATTTTTAATAGATAATTCAGAGTGTTCAATCGATATTAGCATTGATAGAAGAATAAAAACACCAAGTGAGAGTTCATTATTTTCAATAAAAACCCACCTTTAAAATCGTAACAAGAAAAACTATCTTTTCGCCTTAACCCTTGCTATCGTTGCTTTCAAATCAAATGAAACGGCTACACCACAACAACAAAGTGATGTGTCTATAAAAGCACTGGAGTTAACACGAATGCATCTGCATATTTTGGGTATTTGCGGCACCTTTATGGGTTCATTGGCGCTATTGGCGCGTGATTTAGGACATAAGGTCACCGGTTCAGATGCGAATGTTTATCCACCGATGTCGACCCAACTCGAAAATGCTGGCATTACCTTAATGCAAGGCTATGACCGTAGCCATTTACAGCCACATCCAGATCTTGTCATTGTAGGCAATGCAATGAAGCGTGGTATAGATGCAGTGGAATATATGCTCAATGAAGGTTTAGCATATATTTCAGGTCCACAATTCCTTGCTGACCATGTTTTACAAGGCAAACATGTACTTGGTGTTGCCGGTACCCATGGTAAAACTACCACAACAACAATGCTGGCTTGGGTACTGGATCAAGCAGGTTTAAATCCTGGCTTTTTAATTGGTGGTGTACCTTTAGGCTTTAGTGAAAGCGCACGTTTAGGTGGTGGAAAATATTTCTGTGTAGAAGCAGATGAATATGACTCTGCTTTTTTTGATAAACGCTCTAAGTTCGTACATTACCATCCAAAAACTGCGATTTTAAATAATCTTGAATTTGACCATGCCGATATTTTTGATGATCTAGCAGCGATTCAAAAACAGTTCCATCATTTGGTTCGTACTATTCCAAGTGAAGGTCGTATCATTGCCCCAATCACTGAAACCAATATTGATGAAGTGTTGCAAATGGGTTGTTGGACACCTGTCGTAAGGACTTCACTTGACGCCAATAACAATGCTGAAGTTTATGCTGAACAGCTTTCTACGGATGGTTCACATTTTAAAGTGCTTCAACACGGCGTAGTAAAGGGTGAAGTGAAATGGAATATGACAGGACAACACAGTGTTGCCAATGCTTTAGCAACCATTGCAGCAGCTGAACATGTCGGTGTTTCAATTGAAACAGCATGTGAAGCCTTATCGAATTTTGGTGGGGTGAAACGCCGAATGGAATTACTTGATACCGTAAATGGTATTGAGATATATGATGACTTTGCCCACCACCCAACTGCGATTGATACCACGCTTGAAGGTGCACGTAAACGTTTAGGTGAGCGTAAGCTTTGGGCGATTATTGAACCTCGTTCAAACACCATGCGTATGGGCAGTCATAAAGATGGCTTGGCACATTCTGCACGTCTTGCAGATGAAGTGATGTGGTATCAACCTGAAGGTCTGGACTGGGATTTACAGCCGGTCATTGACGCTGCAAGCAATAAAGCCGTTGTGGCTCGTACACTGGATGACATTATCAGTACCGTTGTTACACAAGCAGGTGAGGGCGATGCTGTGGTGATTATGTCCAATGGTGGTTTTGGTGGATTACATCAAAAATTGATTGCAGCATTAAAAGCAAAATAAGCCAAAATAAAGTGTAAAAAACCCACAAATTTTTGTGGGTTTTTTATTGATTTACTGTAGGTGTCTTTTCAATAAATTTAAAATCCTTAAGCTTGACCCAGCCTTCGACTAGATCATCTTCTATATTTTGATTTGGATCATTAAATATCACATAAACCCAGTCTTGTTTTTTTCTGTCTTTATAGATTGAATAAGCCGTGACATTATCATTTTGAAGCACAAAAGTATCATTCATCTTACAGATGTTTTTGGGTGCTGAATAAAAATAAATACGATGTTTAGATTTGCCTAACAACTCCCAACGTGGCTGTATTTCTTGCTCTTTTTTATAGGTGTGTATATTTAATTCAAAACAACTCATTGCTAAACTGAACGATGAACTGCTCAATAACAATACAGTGATTATCATTTTTTTAAACATGTTTAATCTTCTAACCGAATCTGAATGACCCAATGAGCATTGGGCACACAATAAAGCTAAGCTTTCACATCAACAAAACTTTTATCCCGTCTAAACATGACTTCGACATAGGAACAAGTTGGTACAATTTTAAGCTGCTTTTCACGCGCAAATTCAACCAAAGTATCTAACAACTGACGCGCAATTCCTTGACCACGTAAGGAGTCATCTACCCAAGTATGGTTCGCAATGATCTGATGCTCACCATGCCATAAATAACTGATCTCAGCAATTCGCTTACCTTGCTCATTATCGAAGTAAAATTCACCTTTTTGTTGATTATCTACATGTTGGAATTGCATATATTCTTTCTCATGGATGTTCTATAACACAATTCCACTGTAGCAAAGCAACCTTAAGATTTCAAAACATCATGAATCGATTGATCTTTATCAAACACTGATTTTGAAAAAGGGCAGAGTGGAATAATTTTCACATTCTTTGAGCGAGCCATCTCTACAACTTGATCTAATAATTTTCGACCTACACTTTGACCACGCAATTCATCTTCTACAACTGTATGGTCAATAATCAACATATTTTCACCCGCCCATGTGTACGCCATTTCAGCCAAATGGTGACCTTCTTCACCAATATAAAATTCACCTTTTTTACCATCATCTTTATGTCTGATTTCTAACATTTTATTTACTCTTATATACGTTTAAATTTATAGGCCTATTCAAAATGCCATAACTATATTTGAATTATTGTTAAATTTTGTCTGACAGTTCTATTTTTTATACAACAAACTTAGCTTAACTTTATCCACAATTCAGCCTAAAATTTAGTGCTAACCTCTTTTAATATTGACCATGTCTGCCTTATCTCCCCAAACTCCAGCACCACAATCTGCCCCCAGTGAATCCCAGCAATGGATCAGTGTGATTAGCCTTGCTTTTGCAGCATTTATTTTCAATACCACAGAATTCGTTCCTGTTGCTTTACTGAGTGACATTGGAAAAAGCTTTGCGATGCCTGCAACTGATGTTGGTATCATGATTACTCTATATGCATGGGTCGTTGCACCCATTTCATTGCCGATCATGTTATTGACCAAAAATATTGAACGACGGTTTTTACTGATCATCTTGTTTATGGTCTTTGTGGCCAGTCATGCATTATCTTATTTTGCATGGAGTTTCGATGTACTCCTGATCAGTCGAATTGGTATCGCATTTTCTCATGCTTTATTTTGGTCAATCACTGCATCACTGGCAGTACGAGTCGCACCCAAAGGTAAGGAATTTCAAGCTTTGGGGTTATTGGCCACAGGTACAGCATTGGCGATGGTTTTAGGTATTCCATTTGGACGAATGATTGGTGAATCTTATGGTTGGCGTAATACTTTCGCTTTGATTGCAATTGGTGCGGCTATAGTTTGCGTCATCTTAGCCAAAACATTGCCACGCTTACCAAGCGTCAATTCAGGTTCTCTGAGTAGTTTAAAGGTATTTTTAAAACGCCCAAGCCTAATGATTGTTTTTGCTCTGACCATTATTGTGATTACCGCGCAATTTACCGCATACAGTTATATCGAACCTTTTGCTCTGAATGTTGCACATTTTAGCTCGACACAGACCACAACCTTATTATTAATCTATGGCGCAGCGGGTTTCTTTGGCTCTTATTTATTTGGTAAATTTGCCAAAAAATATCCCAAACTCCCAATACCGTTAAGTAGTGCTGTACTGGCTGTTTCGATGTTATTGCTGACTTCACTGAGCACTGATTTTACCAGCTTTAGTCTACTGAGTTTATTTTGGGGTATGGCGATTATTTGCTTTAGCTTAGCTCAACAAGCCAAAACCTTGGCTTTAGCTTCTGATGCCACTGATGTCGCGATGGCAATTTATTCAGGACTTTACAATGTAGGTATTGGTGGTGGTGCTTTGCTTGGCGGGCTAGTAACCACCAGTTATGGGCTCAACCATATTGGCATCGTTGGCGGTATAATCGCTGTTCTTGGGACACTATTAGCTTTAGTGCTTGTACAACGTAAAGATTTTATTCAAAAAAATAGGGTCTGTTGACAATTCGTCTACGTTTGCGACTACGTGTGTTTTTTAGGCGATACTAGGCGCGAAATACGAAATTTAGTCATTCTAAATAATGAGAAACATCGTTTCGCAAGGTAACAACGTAGCGGCAAAAAAAAAACACTAGTCCCCCGCTGCGCCTTGCGCTGCAAACAAAGCAGTGCTTTGTTCTTGCTCAGGGTTGTGGTTAAAATTATCTCAGCCTTCGTTATGAAACTCGAAAATAGACCCACTATTCTCTTCGTTTAATGCCTTGCCTGCTCAATTTTAACCTACAACGCAAGCCATTTATGAAATGCCAACAGACCCTAAATATCTTTTTACAAGTTTTAAAGTGACATGCTGAGTTAAAAACTTTAACTTAATTAAATTACTTTGATAAAACAATGATCATCAATGCAACCAATCATTTTATTTAAATTATTAACCACCACACTGCATCGGCAGTGTGGACGTATACATTAAAATAAAATGTAGAAACCAACCCTGCCAATGAGCGGGGTTATTTTTTGCTCCGCGATTTGGTCAATATTTACGGAGAAACTCATGTCTGAGTATCACAATAAACAAGCCTTACTCGTTATTGATCTACAAAATGGCCTATTTCATGCACAGCATCCTCCATTTCAAGCTAATCAATTGTTGAAAAACGTCAATCAGCTCATTGAATATGCGCGTGTTAAACACATTCCGATTTTTGCGATACGTCATGTTGGTTTAGCTGGCACAGGACTCGCACCAAATAGTCCAATGACTCAACTCATTGCTGAATTAAATATTGATCCCAATACAGATTACATCTTAGAAAAAACACGGCCAAATTGCTTTTTCCAAACAGATTTATCACAACAATTAGAATCTTTAAATGTTGAAGAAGTGATCATCTGTGGTTTAAAAACTGAATTTTGTATCGATAGCACAAGCCGTGCAGCAAAAGACTTAAATTATAAAGTGACATTAATTTCAGATGCGCACAGCACAATAGATTCAAAGGTTCTCAATGCTGACCGTATTATTCAGCATCATAATTCAACGCTCAATCAAGCTTTTGTTGTGCTAAAAACCAGCGCTGAATTTTGTACATAAAATAAACTACATAAAAATACATTCAAAATTTGCACATTTTTAATAAATATGCGATTCTCACTAGATATTAAGAAATGAAAGATTTCTTACACAGTATATTGAACAAGGGGAGTAGCCTCCTTTATCAGAATATCGTCATTACGCTTTGAAAAAAGCCGGTATCTGAGCATTTGAGATTGATGTACATAACTCAAATGTAGGCAAGACCTTGATCATGTTGACACAGATGTTTAATCATCTGGCAACAGGTCAAGGTTTTTTTATGCCTGATTGCCAGATTTGGAGAGTTTTATGGAAACTATTGGCAATCCATGGCTGTATCTAGCGTTCTTCGCTATTGTTATTGTCATGCTACTGATCGACTTTTTAGGCTTTAAACAAAAAGAAGGGCAAGAAGTCAAAATTAAAACTGCTGCCTACTGGAGCATTGCATGGGTCAGTGTTGCAGCGTTATTTGGTGGTGGTTTATGGCTATATCTACAACAAACCGCGGGTGTTTCAATTGCCAATAGCAAAGTCATGGAATACTTTGCAGGTTATCTACTTGAAAAATCATTAGCGATCGACAATGTCTTTGTCTGGTTGATGATCTTTGCTGCATTTGCGATTCCACAAGGCTTACAACGTAAAATTCTGCTCTATGGTGTATTAGGTGCAATTATTTTACGTACCATCTTTATTTTTATTGGCGCATGGTTCGTTCAAGAATTCTCTTGGGTGCTTTATCTCTTTGGTGCTTTCTTGGTTTATACAGGCTATAAATTCCTTAAAGGACAGGATGAAGAAGAAACCAATATCGAAGATATGGCTATTCTAAAGTGGCTACGTAAACATATGCGAATCACCCCCAAATTAGAAGGTGCTCAATTCTTTGTTCGTCAAAATGGTGTGTTGTGGGCAACCCCGTTATTCCTAGTCTTAATTTTAGTCGAAGCTTCAGATGTAATTTTCGCGGTCGATTCTATTCCAGCGATTTTTGCGGTGACCAGTGATCCATTTATTGTATTAACTGCGAATTTAATGGCGATCTTAGGTCTACGTGCAATGTTTTTCTTATTGTCGGGTGCCGCGTCTAAAATGCATTACTTGCCTTATGGCCTAGGCATCATCTTAGTCTTCATTGGCTTTAAAATGTTAATGCTGGATGTCTTCCATATGCCGATTTGGATTTCGTTAGGTTTTATTGTGATTGTCTTGGCAATTACCGCTTGGCTTTCTATTCGCCATAGCAAAAAACATCATGAAACAACTTTATAAACACTAGATCGAGCCTTCCAATTGGAAGGCTTTTTTATGATCAATAATACTCAACGATTTAAATTGTATGGACAGTATTGAAATGAAATCTTTATCCATCAGCCTAGTCATCTGTTGTAATAGCCATCTGTTGTCTTGGAGTATGATCTTCTATGGCTTGATTGATTTAAATCCAGATCCCCTAATCATCCACAACAACCAGCTTTTCCCATCTGGTCAAAAACTGTTTAGCCTGAATTCGTGCTAAAAAAACTGGATAACTGACCAAACGTTTATTCCATCTCAATTTTAATTCAAACAAATCATTTAGCCCAAACGGCGCAATAATTTCGATATCATCATTTTCAAGTAAACGTACTGCAATTGCGGTTGCCGTTTCAACCCATACGGATAAAGCATCGAATAAGGATTGGTATTGAGAGATAGAGCGTCCATCATCTGTTTTATACCACAAATGCACATAGGCTTGATTGACCACATCCCATTCATTATTGGGAAATTTTTGCTTTAACAATTCAGTCAAATGTTGTTCTTTAAGGCCTTGTTGATCATTTAAATCATAGAAAATGACATCGATTTCAATCTGATCAAATCCATAACTCTGATGATGTAAAATAGACCATACCAAGTTACGAATTACACCTGCACTCAAGTATGCATGTGCATGAATATCTCGCAAATACTGTAACCGAAGCATCAATTCAGGATATAAATAGATGATCTGTTTTAACTGTTTAGTATTGTCCATTGTTGTCTTATTTCACCATTTTCCAAGACTGTAGCGATTGTTGCTATAAAGATAAACTCACAATATAGAATATGCCTTTAGCCACTAATTTTAGTTATATTTCGATAAAAATTTCCCTGCGCTAAAACAATAAAAAATAACGTTATTCAATTTTTTAGAATGCTTTCACGCAAAACTGCATACAGCACCTGATACAAATTTCAGGTACAATCAATCGAAAAAAGGATAAATTGCAGGTTCTACATGTCTTGTGTTGTACAGAAAACAGCGGTTCGTGGGCGTTTTCTTGATATTAAAAATACCGTTTCTCAAGCAACTCAAATATTAGATCAAGTTCGTTATATCGAAGATGGTTTACTGATCACAGAGCAAGGCAAAATCACATGGTTTGGCCCTTGGGAAGATGCACAGTCTCACCTGACAGATGATATTCAAATTGATCACTACCCAGAACAACTGATTGTGCCTGGTTTTATTGACACCCATATTCATTTTCCACAAACAGAAATGGTGGGTGCATATGGTGAACAACTTTTAGAATGGTTAAATACCTATACTTTTCCAACAGAAATTCAGTTTGCAGATAAAACCTATGCCGACAAAATCGCACAGTTTTTTGTCCAAGAATTACTTAAAAATGGCACCACGACAGCACTGGTTTTTTGTACAGTACATCCCCAATCAGTCGATGCCTTATTTGAAGCCGCAGAACAGCATCAGATGCGTTTAATTGCAGGTAAAGTGATGATGGATCGTCATGCACCTGAAGCACTGACAGACACTGCTGAAAGCGCATATATTGACTCTAAAGCACTGATTGAAAAATGGCATGGTAAAGGTCGTAACCTATATGCCATTACCCCACGTTTTGCACCAACCTCTACACCTGCGCAATTGGCAAAAGCAGGGCAGTTAAAAGCCGAGTATCCAACGGTATATGTGCATACCCATCTTAGTGAAAATAAAAATGAAATTGCATGGGTCAAAGACTTATTCCCAGAGCAGAAAGGTTATCTGGATGTCTATCACCACTATGGTTTAACAGGAGAACGTTCTGTTTTCGCACATTGTGTTCATTTAGAAGAGCATGAGTGGGATTGCATGCATGCAACTGATTCAGCGATTGCATTTTGCCCGACATCAAACTTATTTTTGGGAAGTGGTTTATTCCCATTAAAAAAATCCTGGGAAAAACAGGTCAAAGTCGGCTTAGGAACAGATATTGGTGCAGGAACAGCCTTTTGCCAATTACAAACCCTCAATGAAGCCTACAAAGTGCAACAACTCCAAGGTGATAAACTTTCGGCAATGGAATCACTTTATCATGCAACGCTTGGTGGAGCGAAAGCGTTACATTTGGATACGCAATTGGGCAATTTCAATATCGGTAAAGAAGCCGATTTTGTTGTGCTAGATTTAAAAGCAACGGCGCTACAAAAACTGCGTCAGGAACGTGCTAAAAACATAGACGATGCATTATTTGCCTTATTTACCATGGGGGATGATCGCAATATTCAAGCCACCTATATTTATGGACAAAAAGCCTATGAGCAAAACCAAACAAAAACCGCGTAAATCAAAGAAAAAACTGATTTTGATTGGTACAGTTTTTGTGATCTGTGCATTCGTTTTAAAACGTGATGCACATTGATCATTTCGGTTTAAATTAGGACATTTACATTTTCAAATGTCAAAAAAGATGCATCTTGATCTGATATGTTTTAAAATTATGTCATCTTTTAGGGTGTTGCTAGTCAACACCTTTTTTAATTTTAGAATTTGATGTTTAGGTTTTTAGGTATTTCCCATGACTATTGAAATGAAAGTGATGATTTCTGCTGAAGAAATTCATGCAAAAGTTCAGGAACTTGGTAAAAAAATTGATGCGCATTATGCCAATAGCGATAAAGAGCTTGTCTTAATTGGTTTATTGCGTGGTTCAGTGATTTTTATGGCTGATTTATGTCGTGCAATCAGTAAGACTCATGAACTCGATTTTATGACCGTTTCAAGCTATGGTGGCAGTACAACATCTTCTCGTGATGTCAGAATCCTCAAAGATTTAGACGGCGAAATTCGCGGTAAAGATATCTTAGTCGTAGAAGATATTATTGACTCTGGCAATACCTTAAGCAAAGTATTGGAAATTTTAAGTACACGTCACCCCAACTCGATCGAGCTGTGTACTTTAGTCAGCAAACCGTCTCGCCGTGAAATCGACTTAGATGTGAAATTTCTTGGCTTTGAAGTTGAAGATAAATTCATTGTGGGCTATGGCTTAGACTATGATCAAAAATATCGTCACATTCCATTTATTGGAGAAATTGGTCTTTAATTGAGACCTCATCACATCATTTTAACTAAAATGAGTTAAGCGACTTCGGTCGCTTTTTTTATTTTTTTAGCTGTTGTAGTGAACAAAAAAACAACAACTTGTAGCAAATAAGCGCTTTTACTTCCCTAGAGAATATTTGATTATTAAACTAATTCGATGCAGTAACTCACGACAAAATAAAGAAAAAGGAGAAAGATTATGATGTCACTGATTAGTGCAATTGTGATTGGTTTTATTGCTGGTTTAATTGCACGTGCAATTCACCCAGGTGATGACAAAGCTGGCTTCATTGTAACAACAGCACTCGGTATTGTAGGTTCATTGGTTGCAACCTATGGAGGTCAATTACTCGGCCTATATCCAAAAGGTGCATCAGCTGGATTTATTGCCTCAGTCATTGGTGCAATAGTGGTACTCTTTATCTATAACATGATTGCCAAACGTACTTAAATTTTCTCCTCAATATAAAAAGCACCCTCGATGGGTGCTTTTTTACGCTATCAGTTTCTAAGCGCTGTTTATAATCCAAAATTTTTCCATATTTTCTCAATTTCTTCGGCAGGGTAGGCACCCATCACCTTATAACCATTTGAGAAAATAATTGCAGGTGTTCCATGTAAACCTAATTTTTTACCCAATTCCAAATTACGCTCGATTGGCGTTGCACAATTTGCTGGTGCAGTTGGTTTGATCCCATTTTGAATCAAATTTTTCCATGCATATTCTTTATTTGCAGAACACCATACTTGCTTAGATGGCAAAATCGATTGTGCTTTGATGGAATAGATAAATGTATAAATTGTCACATCATTGAGCTTGGCTAAATTCCCTTCAAGCGTCTTGCAATATGGGCAATTTGGGTCAGAAAAGATTGCAAGCTGACGCTTACCATTCCCTCTGACTGTTTTTACAGCATCATTCAAAGGTAATGCTTTAAAATCTATAGTATTTTCTTTAACTGCTAAATCTTTGGTTAAATTATGCTGATCTTTCAAACGAATCATTGAACCAATAAATAAATGCTGAGCATCCTCATTGACATAAACAATTTGATTATCCAAGGTCCCACTATATAAACCCTGCATTTCTGTTGTTTGCAGATTATTAATTTTTACATTGGGATACTGCTGTGCTAATTTTGCTTTCACAGTCTCGACACTGGCAAAGCCAGCTGTACAAAAAGCCAGACTTAAGCTCAGTGCGATAAATTGCTTTAACATAAATCGATAAAATCAAAATAAATATTGAGATGCATTAAAGCATAATTCATCAGCTGACTTGTTTAAAAACTGTGATTGATCCTTATCTCTATTTGCAATGGTTCTCTACCGATCACAGTACCTTGAACTGTTAAAAAAGCTGTACTTTATTCTTGCTCAGGTTTCACGTGAAACCCAACTAAACATCGCGGTTTTGTTGATTTCAACAGAAATATGCACCAATTGTTTATGAATAGATAAAGCGTGACGTACCTGATCAGCATTTAAATTTTTATCATTGGATTCAAGCGCTAAAATCACTGAAAATTTGGCTTTAGCGACTTTCCATACATGAATATCGGTTATTTTTGCTTCAACATTTAGATGCTCAATCACTTCACGTACTTCATCGACTACAGGATGATCCATTTCCGCATCTAATAATGTTTGCGCCGTTTCTTTGATTAAACCATATGACCAACGTCCGACTAAAATTGCCCCAACAATACCCAATACAGCATCCAAAAAATCCCAACCCAAATACTTTGCAGCAAAAAGTGCAATAATCGCCAAGACAGAGGTCAGTGCATCTGCAACCACATGTAAAAACGCAGCTTTTTGATTTAAATCATGTCCATGATGGTCATTATGCGTATGTGAATGATGGTGATGGTGATGGTGATGGTGATGGTGATGGTCAGCATGATCGTGTAATAACCATGCACAAACTAAATTGACCAATAAGCCTAAAATAGCAATCAAAATCGCTTCATTATAATGAATCTGTACAGGATGAAATAAACGCACTAACGACTGGAAGGCCATGAATAAGGCCACCACCATCAATAGAATTGCACTGCTATAGCCAGCAAGAATTTCAATTTTCCATGTACCAAAACTAAAACGAGAATCCTGCGCATAATAACGAGCAGCTCGATAAGCAGCATAAGCCAAACCTAATGCCAGCATATGCGAACTCATATGCCAACCATCTGCGAGTAAGGCCATGGAATTAAAAATCCAGCCTCCCGCAATCTCAAAAATCATCATCAATCCAGTCAAAATGGTCGCCCATAAGATTTTCTTTTGTGCTAAAGGATTACCTTGATCAAATTGATGGCTATGCTTTCGCTGAATGGTCTTGAATTGCATGAGGCGTGATCCTATATACTCCCCATGAGTATATAATTTCAATTTAAAATATACTATAAGGGAGTATGTTAAATAGCGGATTAATTTATGAGTCATTTACATCAAGATAAAAAAGTCCTCAATCGAGTGAAACGACTAAAAGGGCAAATTCATGCGATTGAAGAAGCTTTGGTTGATCAGAGCAGCTCATGTATCAGCGTTTTACAGCAAGTTGCAGCAATTAAAGGTGCCGTGAATGGCTTAATGAATGAATTGATTGAGCAGCATTTAACCGAGCATGTGATTAAAGACACTCAAGCCGTAGACGAAGCTGAATTACAAGAATTTTTAAAGCTGCTAAAACGCTACTCATAACTCAATTCACAGTCATCTATGCTTGAATGTTCAAGTTTCCATTGACCCTTTACTGATTAAGTTTTAATCTTTCCATACTCAATTCCTTCCATGCCGAACTTTGTATTGAACAGGTTTGGCATTTTTATCTGCAAAACATTTGCATTTGAAGTCCTATATTTATGAATCAACAATCATGGCGTTCATTTTTAATGATCAGCCTAGCCTTATGTATTGGTACGATTGGTACGGCGCTCGCTAGCCCCTTATATCCAATTTATCAACAACTTTGGCAATTACTCCCAAGCCAGATCACCTATATTTTCGTGGCCTATATGTTTGGTTGTTTAACCACATTATTATTTTTAGGACGTAGCAGTAATAGTTTTGGTTTTATTCGTACCTTACAAATCGGGCTATTGTTTGCTGTGATTGGCCTAACACTGTCGGTGTTTGCATCAACCACCTATTTGCTTGGATTTGGCCGCTTTATCATTGGCATTGCCTCTGGGTTGATCAGCACCTCTGCAATGTTAGGTTTGATTTATACCATTCCTGACTCACATAAGCAGAATGCCGCACAGTTAAGTTCAATTATTACCGTGATTGGCTTTGGACTGGGCCCGTTTATTGGTGGCGCAATCGCACAATTTTCTGATCGCCCACTTGTCACACCTTATTTACCCGTAATTGTTGCAGCAATCATCAGTTTGCTGAGTTTATTTACGATTAAAACCATGAGGTTTGAAAGGCAGCCATTTTCTATTGCACCCCACTTACAACTGCCAGAAGCTCAATTTAAAAAATTGTTTTATATCGCCAGTTTTACCGCATTCTGTGCTTTTGGCTCATTTAGTTTATTTGCTTCATTAGCACCTTCCTTTATTCGAGATGTGATTCCTTGGCATGGACCATTGGTCAGTGGTGCAACCATTGCCAGTATCTTAATGGTTTCTGCGATCGTCCAATTTATCGCAAAGTCTTTTGATATGCATAAAGCATTGAATACAGGCTTAGTCTTATTGATTTCCAGCTATATTATTTTATCGATCTGTATGACCATGCATTGGAGTTTCTTATTCTTTTTGAGTGTGGTTTTGGTCGGAATGGGGCATGGTTTAACGTTACTGAGTGCTTTTGCATTGATTCACCACATGACCAATGTTGAAAATCGGGCAGCTGTGGTTTCTACTTATTTGTTTATTGCCTATTTTGGCACCATTGTGCCGATCATTAGCGCAGGCTTTTTATCTGATCATTTTGGTTTAATGGTTGGTGTTTTAGGCTTTTGTGCAGGAATTGGTATCTTATGTATTTATTTATTGATCAGTCATTTAAAAATTAAAGTTGGATCAAACATCTAGGCGCACAGCGCCTAGATATTGGTTAAAAGCAATTATTGAATAATTTCAATTTTAACCACTTCTATATCAGTGGGTTTATAACGATGGGTATCGACTTCCCCCACAACTTTAACTTTGGTACCCGGTTTTAACTTTTTTAAATCGATAAGATCGTCATCCACTTCGATCCCAATAGTGCCCGTGCTGTCTTTTAGCTCATAATGTTCATGTTTTATTTGACGAACAATTGTCCCCGTCAAGGTGACAGCTGTTTCATCATTGGCACGTATTGCTTGTCCAATGGTGATCTTGTTTTTGGCAGCTTCTTGAATAATCACATGATCATCTTTACCCGCCCAAACATTTGACGTCATCACTAAAACAGCAATCGCAAGCAATAAAGGAGTTTTTTTCATGAAAAGAAGCCTTTGTTGAATATGTAATTGATCTTACAGTAAACAATTCTAAGATTGATGTAAATTCAGCTTACAAAAGCACAACTTTTCATCAAAAAAAGCGGACTAATGTCCGCTTTTAAGCTGTTAGAGTAAAGGATTATTTTCCAATACAGAACGAGCCAAAAATTACCCCTAATAGATCATCTGCACTAAAATCGCCTGTGATCTCAGCTAAGGCATTCTGTGCTAAACGTAACGATTCAGCGACCAGTTCACCCGCATGATAGACCTCAAGTTGCTCATGTGCTTCTGCAAGATAGTGCTGAGTACGCTTCATTGCGTCTAAATGGCGTGTCCGTGCAATAAAGGTATCTTCTTCAGGATGGAAGCCAGCATGCGCTGTAATCGCATCTATAAGCGCTTGTACGCCCATTTCCTGTTTGGCCGACACGCTAACATGGCGAAAACCTTGAAAATCACTTAATTCAGGTGATTGCGCAGTTAAATCACACTTGTTACCAATCAACATCAAGCGTTTAGTTTCTAAATGATCTTCAAAATAGCGCTGAGCCAATGCTAAAGGATTTTCGCCTTGGCTGAGGTCATAGACCAAAAGTAATAAATCCGCTTGCTCAATTTCTTTGATTGCTCGGCGAATGCCTTCTTTTTCGACCACATCACCTGTTTCACGTAAGCCCGCAGTATCGGTCAGTGTGATAGGCAAGCCATTTAAAGTAATTTTCTCATGCAGTACATCACGCGTCGTTCCTGCGATATCCGTAACAATGGCACGGTCATTGCCCGCCAAGGCATTCAATAACGAAGATTTACCCGCATTTGGCTTACCTGCGATCACCACTTGCAGACCTTCACGTAATAATTGCCCTTGACGCGCAGAGTGTTGTACAGCAGAGACTGAAGCCTGCACATCTTCAAGCAGATGAAGAATTTTTCCATCTGCCAAAAAGTCGATTTCCTCTTCAGGAAAATCAATCGCCGCTTCAACATGCAAACGTAAATGAATCAGTTTTTCCAAGACAGTATTCACTTTATTGGAAAATGCACCTTGCAAAGAACGTACTGCAGAACGCGCAGCGGCTTGTGAAGTCGCATCAATTAAATCTGCAATCGCTTCAGCTTGAACCAAGTCCATTTTGCCATTTTCAAAGGCTCGCATGGAAAACTCGCCTGCTTTGGCGGCAATAGCACCCAGCTCGAACAATCGTGCAAGAAGTGCATTTTGAATTACAGGACCACCATGTCCCTGCAATTCCACCACATCTTCACCCGTAAACGAGTTTGGATTTGGAAAGCAAATTGCTAGCCCCTCATCCATCACTTCACCTTTTTCATCAAAAAACTGACGAAAACCAGCAAAGCGCGCTTGGGGAAGCGCTTTTTGAGTTAAAGCTTGTGCAATCGCATAAGCCTTAGGACCAGATAGACGAATCACACCTACACCACCACGTCCAGGTGGAGTCGCAATTGCTGCAATTGTGGTTTGGCTTAAAGGGTTGCTCATCTAAATTACTCAAACTTTGACAATAAAAAAATCCGCCTAAGATTACCATCTTAAGCGGATTTTTTCAGCTATTGCTTAATCTATGAAGATTAAACCACTTCGCTTGCGACTTTGGCTTTAGCAACATTTTTGTTGATAAACCATTGTTGCAGAATCGTGATCGAGTTGTTCACAATCCAGTATAAAACCAAGCCAGAAGGGAAGAACAGCATAAATACTGTAAACATGATCGGCATGATTTTGAAGACTTTAGCTTGCATTGGATCAGTAGGTTGTGGGTTCAACATTTGTTGAACAAACATCGTTACACCCATGATCAACGGCAAAATAAACCAAGGATCCATTGCAGATAAATCTTGAATCCAAAGCATCCATGGTGCATGACGAAGCTCTACAGATTCCATCAATACCCAATACAATGCTAAGAAGATTGGCATTTGCAACAACAATGGTAAACAACCCGCAAGTGGATTGACTTGCTCACGTTTGTAAAGCGCCATCATTTCTTGTGAGAAACGCATGCGGTCTTCACCAAACTCTTCTTTCATGCGTTGCATTTCAGGTGCAATCACACGCATTTTCGCCATAGAACGATAGCTCTTAGACGACAATGGCCAAAGAATAAGCTTAACCAATACAGTCAATAAGATAATTGACCAGCCCCAGTTACCTACAAGATTATGGAAGAACTGTAAGCCAGCAAATAATAATTTTGCAATTGGCCATAACCAACCATAGTCTACAGTTTGGTTTAAACCAACAGCCAAGTCTTTTAATTCAGATTGAATTTTTGGACCTGAGTAGAACGTTGCATCAATGCTCATTGCTTTTCCAGCTGGAACATTGATGGTTGGAGAAGTAAATCCGATGATATTCATACCATCTGCAGATTTACGAGATTCCAATTTTGCTGTGTATTCTTGACCGCCAAAATGACCAGGCATCCAAGCACTTACAAAATAATGCTGAACAATCGCAACCCATCCGCCTTTTGCTTCAGTGTTGAGTTTTTCATCAGTAAAATTTGCAAATTTTAGCTTGTTATAATGCTCATCAGGTGTACCCCAAGCGCCACCCAAATATGTTCCAAGTGTAAAAATCCCTTGAGAGGTTTTTCCTGGATCATCTGAGTTATCACGCTTAATTTGACCAAACATTTGTCCTTGCCAATTTTGCGCACTACGGTTGACAACCTGATAGCTCACATCGATTGGATATTGACCTTGTTTAAAGGTAAATGTTTTGATGATTTCAACGCCATCTGCTGTTTTAAATACCATTGGTACAGCTAAAACTTGAGATGTTTTGCCATCTTTGTCTTTGGCTGCTTTGGCATCTGCAATAGTATAAGCAGTTTTTTCAAACGCATAGTTTGGACGATCTGGCTTACTGTCCGGACCATTCAATCCAATTAACCCAGATTGCGCAACATAGGTACGTTTTGCATCACTTTCAAGCATAACAAAAGGCTGATCACTGTCTTTGCTCTTGTCATGATTCAGTAATTCAATACGAACAATATCACCACCTTTAGGACTAATCCAAAGATGATAAAGGTCAGTTTGTACTGAAATCAATTGTTGATTTGCTGTGGCTGGTGCAGCTGTATTCTGTTGTGCAGCAGCTATATTTGCTTGTGGAACATCGCTAGTGGCCGCAGTTGCTTGACCTTTTGGCAGATCGGCAGACACATCATGCGCTACAACAGCCTGCGGTGTCGCAGCCTTCGATGTATTGTCATGACCATAGTCTTTTTGCCAAGCCAAAATGAGCAAATATGCGGTGACTAACATGGCCCCAAGGATTGCAAACCTGGCCCATTGTTGCATATCTATTACCCCAAGTGGTTAGAGTGATTTTGGTTCAATAAACGTTCACGCAAGGGTACAGGAACATGAAGCGTTTGAGAATCTATTTGCTGAAATGAAATAAAACGAATTGTTTTTTTTGGCACAGGATCATAACCATACCCACCCCAAGGATGACAACGACACACGCGTTTGGTCGCTAACCAGCTACCTTTTAATGCGCCGTGCGTATGGATCGCTTCTAACGAATATTGAGAACAAGTCGGAATATAACGACAACGAGGTCCAATGAGAGGACTAATCGCAATTTGATAGAAACGAATCAACCAATGCAATAAACGAATCATTGGTATCCTCTATTTTTGAGGGGAAGATTGAGCTATTTTATGGTGCTTTTTAACAATGCGCTGCAATTTCAACCAAGCAAATTGTAATTGCTGAAAAAGCTCAGCATTTGGAACTGCTTCTATACCAACTTTAGGCATCACCACAATATCCAATAAATCTATATTTTGCTGGTTTAAGCGAAAACTTTCACGCGTTAAACGTTTTATTCGATTTCTTTCATGCGCACGGCGCACTTTCTTCTTTGCAACAACAATACCCAAACGGCTTTTAGGCTGTTCGGTGACTTTTGCTAAGAATATAAAATGGGGTTGATGCACTTTAAAAAGCGCACCATCAAATACATCTTTGTAATCAGCAGCGCAGTGGATTCTCACCTCTGGACTGAAACTATAAAGAGACATAACACCCAAGTCGTCTATCAACTGTCTAAAAAATTAAACAGTTAAACTATGACGGCCTTTTGCACGACGGCGAGCTAATACTTGACGACCAGCCTTAGTAGCCATACGAGCACGGAAACCATGAACACGCTTGCGCTTTAATTCAGATGGTTGGAATGTACGTTTCATATCGAAACTCCAAAATTGATCTTTTCTAAAGGTTCGCGATTGTATTGTGCATTCTTTATTCTGTCAATAAATATACACATTTCTTTTATATAGACGCTTTATTTTTACCCAGACAACAACTTTATATAGATTAAATTGAATAAATTATCAAAAATATATATTCACAGCATAACTTATTCTTTTATAATGCAAATAAGAGTTACGCACAGATATATCCTCAAAGTTATCCATAGGCTGATTCACAATTTAAATTTAATTTCTCAATTTTAAATTTAAAAATCGTATTGTTTTGAATTTAAATTCATAACTGAAGCTTTATCCACAGAAATCCTGATCCTTATAAATAAATTCAAATTTAAAATTTATATTTATTATTATTAGGGAGCATTTTTTCTGTGGAAAACCGCTTTTTTAAGATAAATAATAATAACTTACCCTGTGAGTATCCATGTTTCTATTAATTTGATGGATTGTGGATAACTTTCTGTGATAATTTATCCACAGCTTGTGGAAAACCTTATCCACAACTGCTTTGAATTTGAATTTATTTACAGAAGGTTGCTTTTTTGAGCGAATTAGATTGAATTAACCATGACAGATGTGGATAACTTGGTTAGAATGGCGACCCCTTCACCTACAGGGTAGGGGTAAATAGTCTTTTTTGAATTTAAAATTGAATGAAGGGGTTTCACATGCTTTGGACGGACTGCTTAACTCGCTTGCGACAAGAGCTCTCTGATAATGTCTTTGCCATGTGGATTCGTCCTTTGGTTGCAGAAGAAGTCGAAGATACTTTAAAACTGTATGCACCCAATCCATATTGGACTCGCTACATTCAAGAACATCATTTAGAACTGATTTCTATTTTGGCAGAACAATTATCTGAAGGTCGTATTCGTAAAGTCGAAATTTTAGTCGACTCGCGTCCTGGTGCAATTCTTTCTGCTGCTGAACAGCCTGCTACCACAACGGCAGCGCTTGAAAGTTCTCCAATGCCTACACAGCATGTCAAAGCCAAAAAAGACAAAGAATATGAAGTTGTTTCTGCAAAAAATGTGAAGAAACGACAACTTAACCCATTATTTAACTTTGCTTTATTTGTTGAAGGTCGTTCAAACCAAATGGCGGCTGAAACTTGCCGCAAAGTTTTAACACAACTGGGTGAATCTCAACATAATCCACTCTTTTTATACGGCCCTACAGGCTTAGGTAAAACGCATTTAATGCAAGCCGTTGGTAATGCATTATTACAAGCAAAGCCAAATGCGCGTGTGATGTATATGACTGCGGAAAGCTTTGTCCAAGACTTTGTCAGCTCTCTGCAAAAAGGCAAGGTTGAAGAATTTAAAAAGAATTGCCGTTCTTTAGATTTATTGTTGGTTGATGATATTCATTTGTTGGCGGGTAAAGAAGCCAGTCTTGTTGAATTTTTCTATACATTCAATGCTTTATTGGATGAATCTAAACAAATTATTTTAACCTCTGACCGTTATCCAAAAGAATTAACCGAATTGGATCCGCGTTTAGTCTCGCGCTTTTCATGGGGATTATCGGTTGGGGTTGAACCACCAGATATTGAAACACGTATCGAAATTTTGCTGAAAAAAGCCGAAAGCAGTGGCATCGATCTGCCTCGAAATTGCGCTTTATTTATTGCACAACAGGTAGTTGCCAATGTGCGAGAGCTTGAAGGCGCTTTAAACAAAGTTGTGGCAATCTCACGCTTTAAGGGTTCTGCAATTGATCTAGAAGTGGTTCGTGAATCATTGAAAGATGTTTTGGCGATTCGTGCCCGTACCATCAGTACTGAAAATATTCAACGCGTAGTGAGCGAATACTTCCGTATACCATTGAAAGAGTTGGTGGGGCCAAAACGCACACGTATTTACGCACGACCACGTCAGTTGGCGATGGGGCTTGCGCGTGAGCTTACTGGAGACAGTTTCCCTGAAATTGGGATGGCTTTTGGCGGTCGTGACCACAGTACGGTCATGCATGCCTGTGAAAAAGTGCAAAGTTTACGCGATGAAGATCCAATTTTTAATGAGGATTATAAAAACCTCATGCGCCTGTTACAAAGTTAAAATTTGTACAAATTATGCGCTTGCAATGCGGCATAAACTGCCGCATAGTACGTCATTAAAAAAAATTTATTACCCACATTTTTGTCATATTTAGTTAGAGGAATTCCACCGTGCGTTTGAAAATCGCGAAAGAGAGCTTACTTAATGTTTTGTCCCATGTGGTTGGAGCAGTTGAACGTCGCCATACTTTAAACATTCTTTCAAACGTGAAAATTCAAGCTACAAATCAAGCCCTTACGATTACAGGATCAGATTTGGAAGTGGAGCTTGTGGCAAGTACAACTCTAGCTGAAGGTGCATGTTTACAAGCAGGGGAAACCACAGTTCCTGCACGTAAGTTGGTTGATATTTGTAAATCTTTACCAGCAGCAGCTTTGATTGATTTGCAGATCACTGAAGATCAACGCTGTATTTTAAAATCTGGAAACAGCCGCTTTGTTTTAGGAACCTTACCTGCTGAAGATTATCCATTGTTAACCAATGAAAATAGCCAAGGCACTCAAGTTCAAGTCACTGAGCGTGAATTAAAACGTTTATTTGAAAAAACTTCATTTGCCATGGCTGTGCAAGATGTACGTTTTTACCTGACAGGTACATTATTGGAAATTGATGAAAATCAATTACGCGCAGTCACTACCGATGGGCACCGTTTAGCATTGTGTGAAACATTAGCGTCTTCAACCGCTGCACAATTGGTTCAAGCCATTGTTCCACGTAAAGCAGTCGGTGAGTTACAACGCCTTTTAAGTATTGAAGATGAGCAACTGACCTTGTTAATTGGTCGTGAATTGTTAAATGTTACCATTCAAACCTCTAGCCGCGACAAAGAACAAGGCGATATTACAGTACGTTTCACAACAAAATTGATTGATGGTAAATTCCCTGATTATCGTCGTGTGATTCCACGTGGTGGTGACAAAGTTGTAAATATTCCACATGATGTATTTAAGCAATCCTTACAACGTGTTGCGATTTTAAGTAATGAAAAATTACGTGGTGTATTCTTAAACTTTAATGCTGATTCTTTGCAATTACGTGCCAATAACCCTGAGCAAGATGAAGCGATTGAAGATTTAGCTATTCAATATGCCAATGCACCGATGGAAATGTCGTTTAATGCGCAATATATTTTAGATGTATTAAGCGTTTTAGATGGTGATGATGTCGCAATGACCATGTCGGAAGCGAATCAGTCGGTATTGGTACAAGATCCAACCCAATCTAATCAAACTTATGTTGTGATGCCGATGCGTGTTTAATTGATTTATTTTTAAATCATAGCCATGCATATTACGCGTTTAAATATACAACGTGTTCGAAACCTCAAGACGGTTGCTCTGCATGAGTTGCAACCGTTTAATGTTTTTTATGGACAAAATGGTTCAGGTAAAACCTCGATTTTAGAAGCCATTCATTTATTGGCAACAGGTCGCTCTTTTCGAACACATATCCCGAAAAATTACATTCAAAATAATCAATCAGACGCCATTGTTTTTGCCCAATCTTTGACTGAAAAGATTGGTATGCAAAAGCTGCAAAGTGGTGAGCAGTTAATTAAAGTCAATGGTGATACTGTTGCAACCCAAGGGCAGCTTGCCAAAATCTTGCCATTGCAACTGATTGACCCATTAAGTACTGATATTATTGATCATGGGGCAAAACCACGTCGCCAATTGTTGGATTGGCTCATGTTTCACGTGGAACCAGACTTCTATCATGCATGGCAATATTATTCTCGCGCTTTAAAGCAAAGAAATAGCTTACTTAAAACCAAACGTAATCTGACTTTGCTTGATTTAGAGCCGTGGAACAAAATGCTCAGTGATTATGGTGAAATGTTACATTCTCAACGGGTCGAGATTGTTGAGCAATGGAAGTTATATTTGCAAGAAGATTTGGCGCAGTTGCTACCCGATTTAAAGATTGAAATGGAATACAGTGCAGGGTTCCATGTGGAACATGGTTTGGCCAATGACCTGATTCAATATCACCAAAAAGATGTTGATCGACGTTATACCGAGTATGGACCGCATCGTGCAGATATCCGATTAAAAACCCCTTTAGGCGAAGCGGATGTGGTACTGTCTAGAGGGCAGAAAAAGTTGTTGATAATGGCTTTAAAACTATCACAAATTGCCATGTTACATGCCTGTAATAAAGAAACTGTGGTATTATTAGATGATGTGACAGCAGAATTAGATTTAAGCGCACAACAACGTTTAATTGAGCGATTGAGCCAACTTGGTAGTCAAGTTTTTATTACCACACTAGACCATGAATCAGTAAAAAAACATTTACATGATTTGTCTATTTCCTACCAGTTATTCAATGTTGACCAAGGTCAGGTAAGTGTTGTTGCAACATGATTTTAGATTTTAGCCAATTTTGGAAAGACCTATTTTTCACTAGGGAGAAACCATGAGTTCAGCAGATCAAATAGCTTCTCAAACAGAACCAACCATTGAAAAGGCTTATGATTCCTCTAGTATCAAAGTATTACGTGGTCTAGATGCAGTTCGTAAACGCCCAGGTATGTATATTGGTGATACTGATGATGGTTCAGGCTTACACCATATGGTATTTGAGGTCGTCGATAACGCGATTGATGAAGCTTTAGCTGGTCATTGTGATGAAATTTTAGTGACTATTCATGAAGATGAGTCAGTCAGCGTTGCAGATAATGGACGTGGTATTCCAACTGATATTCACCCAGAAGAAGGTGTCTCTGCTGCAGAAGTAATTCTTACGATTCTGCACGCAGGTGGTAAGTTTGATGATAATAGCTATAAAGTTTCAGGCGGTTTGCACGGCGTAGGTGTATCTGTAGTTAATGCACTTTCAAGCAAACTTGAACTTACGATTCATCGTGCTGGTCATATTCATCAACAAGAATATAAACATGGTGATCCGGTTTATCCGTTAAAAATTGTGGGTGATGTCGAAACCACAGGGACCATTGTTCGTTTCTGGCCAAGTACTGAAACGTTTAGCCAAACGATTTTTAATGTCGATATTTTGGCACGTCGCTTACGTGAACTTTCATTCTTGAATGCGGGTGTTCGTATTGTCCTACGTGATGAACGTGTTGCCTTAGAACATGTCTTCGATTACGAAGGTGGTTTATCTGAGTTTGTAAAATATATTAACCAAGGTAAAACCCATCTCAATGAAATCTTCCATTTCACCACTCAAGCTGAAAATGGCATAGGTGTTGAAGTTGCTTTGCAATGGAATGATACCTATCAAGAGAATGTTCGTTGCTTTACCAACAATATTCCACAAAAAGATGGTGGAACGCATTTAGCTGGTTTCCGTGCAGCGTTGACACGTGGCTTAAACAGCTACATGGAAAATGAAAACTTACTCAAAAAAGAGAAAGTTGCAGTTACTGGTGATGATGCGCGTGAAGGCTTAACAGCAATTGTTTCAGTTAAAGTACCTGATCCTAAATTCTCATCTCAAACCAAAGAAAAATTGGTGTCGAGTGAAGTTAAACCTGCTGTCGAGCAGGCAATGAACAAAGCCTTTTCTGAGTATTTATTAGAAAATCCTCAGGCTGCAAAATCTATTGCAGGCAAAATCATTGATGCTGCACGTGCGCGTGATGCTGCGCGTAAAGCACGTGAAATGACACGTCGTAAGAGTGCGCTTGATATTGCCGGTCTTCCAGGTAAGTTGGCAGACTGTCAGGAAAAAGATCCAGCACTTTCAGAATTATACTTGGTCGAGGGTGACTCTGCGGGCGGTTCTGCAAAACAAGGCCGTAACCGTAAAATGCAAGCCATTCTTCCGCTCAAAGGTAAAATCCTGAATGTGGAACGTGCACGTTTCGATAAGATGATTTCATCACAGGAAGTGGGTACGCTGATTACTGCATTAGGATGTGGTATTGGCCGTGAAGAATATAACCCAGACAAGTTGCGTTATCATAAAATCATTATCATGACCGATGCTGACGTGGATGGTTCACACATTCGTACCCTGCTTTTGACTTTCTTCTTCCGTCAAATGCCAGAACTTGTGGAACGTGGTTATATTTATATTGCACAACCACCACTGTATAAACTGAAAAAAGGTAAGCAAGAGCAGTACATTAAAGACAATGATGCTTTAGAAACTTATTTGATTTCAAATGCGATTGATGAACTTGAATTACGTGTCAATGCTGAAGCGCCTGCAATTCGTGGCGTAGCATTAGAGAAAGTGATTGCTGATTATCAAACCTCTCAAAAGAGTTTGCAGCGTTTAACTGTGCGTTATCCTGCGACCTTGCTGGATGGTTTATTGAGTCTTGAGCATTTTAAACTTGATCAAAATCATGACCAAGATTATGTACAACAATGGGGTGAAAAACTTCGTACTGCGATTGAAACAACGCAACCGAGTTTACGTCCAGTGTTGAGCTTGGAACCCTTTGATAAAGAAACTGCTGATGGGCTTAAAACGACGATTTATTTCCCGCGTATAACGATTTATGTGCACAATTTACCGCATAGCTATTTATTAGACGCGGGTTTATTGGCATCGGGCGAATATAAACGTTTATTGCAAAACTCGAAGAGCTGGTTCACCTTGTTAGAAGAAGGTGCTTATCTGCAAAAAGGCGAACGTAAAATCAACGTTTCGACTTTCCATCAGGTTTGGCAACACATTTTGACAGACTCACGTCGCGGCATGATGATCCAACGCTATAAAGGTTTGGGTGAGATGAATGCTGAACAGCTTTGGGAAACCACAATGGATCCTGAAAACCGTAATATGCTGCAAGTGACCATTGATGATGCGATTGAAGCCGATCGTATGTTTGCATGTTTAATGGGCGATGATGTAGAACCACGTCGTGCTTTCATTGAAGAAAATGCATTAAATGCAGATATTGATGCTTAATTAAACTTATTTTAATCAATAAAAGGGAATAAACCTCGGTTTATTCCCTTTTTTATAGCCCTTATTTTAATTTTGATAGTGCTACTGCTTCTATTTAAAACAAAAAAACCAGCTTCTCAAAGCTGGTTTTTTTTGTAGACTTTAGCTTATTTCATCTAAAGTATTATTCACCACCTAGCGTACATTCAAAGTTGGCTTTATCTACTGAACAACGTGCTTTTTTCAACACAGACATCATGCCTGAATCATAAATACCTTGTTTAGTCAGTTCTAAACGGCCATCACGCATTAACTTTTGATATTTCAGCTTATCTTCAGCGGTTAAATTCATTTTGTATTTTGCTGGAATAGTCGCTTCTAGGCGATTAATCATAGCAAAGCTTTTTGGCAAGTTTTTCACAAAATAATCACGAGATTTTTGACCAAAACCTGCAGGGAATTTTTCAGGACGGATGACAAAGTCAGCAGTTACTTGTAATACAGGGAAGTTAAACATTGCCCCATTTGCACCTAAACCTTTTTGAATTTCAAGCGGTTTGTAGGCATAAGCAGGCGCACCGACCATATCAACTTGACCATTGTTGAATTTTGCAACAAAGTTGGTGATATCTGAAGGAACTGCTTGTGCACCAACACGTTGTACTAGAATTTTTTGAGCGCTGTCATAGCTTAATACAGCAAACTTTTTACCAGCGGCTTTTTCAATCGAGTTGATATTTTTATCACGTACAAAAATAAATGCTGAACCAAGTGGTGCAATACCAGCAACTTCGTATTTTTTACCACCCAAGGTTGTGGTCATTTTTGCAGCATTACGCGCATCTAAGGCAAAAGTAATGGCTTTTTGTGCAATCGCGTTACTTGGCACACCACCAATAGAGTCGATTGAACCCACAAATTTATTGTATTGACGCGCGCGCATTGCAGTCATAAATACGCCATCGCATTTGCCTGCTTTAAAGTCGTTATCTGCAACAGCTTCATCTTGTTTTGGAATGAGATTGATATCAGCGCCCCAACTTTTTGCTGATAATGCCCATTCTTGCGCCATTTGAAATGACTCACCTGACTTACCTAATAAGTCAAATACGCAGACATCTGTCGCAGCTTGAGATGCTGAACTAAATCCAACGATTGAAGTTGCAGCAATAGCGAATGCAATTTTTTTCATATTTTCGTCCTTATCTATTTATCCATCTTTAGGAACTTTTCCATAAGCGCAATATTAATCAGCTTTGTTTGAAAAAAATAGAGCATTTACTCCATTTATTATTTTTTTTTTGACAATTATTGTGAATTAGCGACTTAACTCTCATTTCATCGACAATCTTTTTATAAGTAAATCAGTTTTTTAAGCCCGAGTTATGCTTTTTCATTACAACTTGTTCGAAATTCATGATCTATGTAATTTTAAATAATTTTGCTGAAATCAAAAAAATTAGATGAATGTTCATTATAAAAAGCGACGAACGGTTAAATTTTGCACTTGAATTTTGTTCTATTATTAACCAAAATGATGTTGATAAGTATGTGGGTAACTTTTTAATCAAGCCTAAATTCGATCAATACAGACTGATTTATTTGCATATAAAACTTCAAAATCGTTAAAAAATGCTGTCAAAGAATGAGTCAAAAGAACTGTTTTAAAATTTTAACTTATCCACATGTAATTGATAAAAAACATTTTTAAATTCAAATGAACTGTCCCTTTTAAAGCCTTTTTAGTTATTATTTAGTTGAGCTAATATGTTCCACGGTGGAAATTGCCTATTATAAATAAAAGTTATGATTGTATTTTATCGATTTGAAGATGCTTTTAGGCTTGGACGTGGCTGTTGGATGTGGTTTGGATGTTAAATAAAATAAGCTTATGATTTTTATTCGATTATTGTGTTAAAAAGCCTTCTTTTTGATCTGGGGAAATCTAGAGTAATGAGAAACAATACCTGAGCGTGTTTGCATAGCGTGGCTATGTATTGAATTACTGATGATTTATGAGAAGAGGTATAGAACTTTAAATTTTGTTGAGGCAATGAAGTTACGGTTAAAACTTTAAATAAAATATCTTTTATTAATTAACTTATTGATTTTTAATTATATTTTATTAAAAAGCTAGAAAGGCATTTGCCTATTTCTAGCTAATTTGAGGGGCTTGCTGTATTTAAAAGCACTTTTTAATCAAAAGAGCTTTCTAATGTTTCTAGTTCCATCATCAGTTCAAGCATTTTTTCTTCAGCTTGTTCTAATTTTACTTTTAACTCTGTCTGTTCATTCATGAGTTTGAGTAAATCATCTTTACGGTTTGCCTCATAAAGGGCTGAGTCTGCAAGTAATGCTTCAATGTCTACGAGTCTAGGTTGAATTTTTCCAATTTGACTTTCAATTTTCTCGATATTTTTACGAATAGGACGGCTCAGTTCACGTTGACGAGCTGCTTCTTTACGTTGTGCTTCTTTATCGAGTTTTGAAATACTTGGCTTTTCAACCACCTGAGATTGAACAGGTGCACTAGGCTGTTGTCCATTCTTGATCATATCGATACGTGCTTGACGTAACCACGTTGCATAATCTTGTAAATCCCCGTCAAATTCCTTGCTTTGACCTGCATGAACCAAAATAAGTTCATCACAGACTGAAGCGATCAGCTGACGTTCATGGGAAACTAAAACCACAGCACCTTCAAAATCCTGTAAAGCCATCGTAAGTGCATGGCGCATATCTAAATCTAAATGGTTAGTCGGTTCGTCGAGAATTAAAACATTTGGACGCAGCCAGACGATTAAAGCCAAAGCCAAACGCGCACGTTCACCGCCAGAGAAGCTTTCGCTTGGGGTGTCCATACGTTCACCACTAAAGCCAAAACTTCCTAAAAAGGAGCGTAATGCTGCTTCACTGATCTTTGGGTCAGCAATGCGAGAAAGTTGTAACATCGGGCTGGCATTGCCATCTAAAGCATCCATTTGGTGCTGGGCAAAATAACCAATGTTGAGTAACTCAGAATCTTTACGTAAACCTTGAATCAGCGGTAAATCACCGACTAAAGATTTAATTAGGGTCGATTTACCTGCACCATTCATTCCCAGTAAACCGATACGACTGCTTGGTGTAATTTGTAAATTTACATTGGTGACAATTAATTTATCGCCATAGCCAATATCTGCATGTTCGAGTGTGAGCAGCGGTGAACTCATTTTGCTTGGTTCACGGAAACTAAAGGTAAATGGATTATCTACATGCGCAGGGGCAAGCTCTTGCATACGTTCAAGTTGTTTAATACGGCTTTGCGCTTGTCGTGCTTTAGTCGCTTTGGCTTTAAAACGGTCAATAAATTTTTGTAAGTGTGCTTTAGCTTCTTGTTGCTTTTCAAACGCTTGTTGTTGTTGTGCTAATCGCTCAGCACGTGTGGTTTCAAAAGTAGAATAGTTACCAGTATATAAAGTCAGTACTTGATTTTCGATATGTAAAATATGATCTGTGATTGCATCTAAGAAATCGCGGTCATGTGAAATTAAAATGAGCGTGCCTTCATATGCCTTGAGCCAATCTTCTAACCATAAAATTGCATCTAAGTCTAAATGGTTGGTCGGTTCATCGAGTAATAGTAAGTCTGAGCGACTCATCAGGGTGCGAGCAAGATTTAAACGCATCCGCCACCCACCAGAGAAACTTGAAACCAAGAGTTCTGATTGATGCTCAAAAAAACCTAAACCGGCCATCAGTTGAGATGCTTTAGATGCAGCTGTATAGCCATGAATTTCTTCAAAACGGCTATATAAATGCGCTAACTCATCATTACTCAAATCTTCAGAATGGTTTAGTTTGTCTTGGATGAGCCAATATTCTTCATCGCCAGATAACACAAAATCAATAGCTTTCATATCTAAGGCTTTGATTTCCTGAGCCATATGGGCGACGGTCCATATATTTGGACGAGTTAAGCTACCGCTGTCTGACTCCATTCCACCCAAAAGTGCTGAGAACAATGTGGATTTACCCGCACCATTTACACCTGTTAAACCAATTTTCCAACCAGGATGAAGTTGCATAGACGCTTTTTGGAATAAAATGCGTCCACCACGGCGAATTGAAAGTTGGTCTAACTGAATCATAGGAAACTGACTATTGAATATCGGATGCGGTATAGTAAAGGATAAATGGTAGAGTTCAAAAAATGTATTTGATAAAAGAAGTGACAAAATGTCTTTTCTTGAGTGAAATGCACAATAAATTGGGTAAATAGGATCAATTCAAAAAAACAAACAATGCTTTATTGTGAATGCTTCAATAAAAAAAATGCGTATATCTTCCAAACCAACAGCAATCATTAGAATATTTTAATTTTAAAACCACTCAATAAAATCAGCTCAGCCGCTTATTTTTATCAGAATTTTGCTCTAAATTTTTTATTTCATCTAAAAGTTGGTTAAAAAACTAACACAAAATATCCAGTTTATGTAGAATTAATCACAGTATCACTTAAAAATGTGTAGTTAAAGTAAAAGACTCGGATTGCTTTTACATCTACAAGGATAAATCTATTTATAAAAATATGGACGTTAGATGATGAATAAAATAGGATATTTACCGATTGTTTTTTCAGTTTTTTTTTCACCTCTACTACAGGCAAAACAAAATGTGTGTGTGTTTGATTTACTGGGTAAAGCGGGTGAATCTTATAAACTCATGGAAGAATGGGCTTTAGCAGCCAAAGCATGGGGTGCTGATATTAATTTAACCGTGTATCAGTCAGAAGAAGCCGTGGATAAAAATTTTAAAACCAATAAATGTGATGCCGCGGCAATGACCACGATGCGCTCACGTGAATACAATAAATTTGGTGGATCTATTGATGCTTTGGGAGGAATTCCCAACAATGAAATTGCCAGAAGAGCGATCAACTATGCCTTGGATAAACGCAATGCAAAAAGATTGGTTTCTGAAAAAAATGGGGTCAAATATGAATTGGCAATGATTACCCCGATTGGTATTGCTTATATCTTTGTTAAAGATCGCGCAATGAATACTTTGGAGAAGGGCAAAGGTAAAAAGTTTGCCTATCTGCATTATGATCTTGCACAAAAGGTTGCCGTTGAGCGTGTAGGCGCAATCGGGGTTCCTTCTGATATTTTTAATTTTGTGAAAAAATTTAATGATGGTGAGGTGGATGCGATTGCTTCGCCAGCCTATGCCTATAAACCATTGGAAATTTATAAAGGTTTAGGTAGCAATGGTGCAATGTTTACTTATCCCGTAGTGAATGTGACTGCTGATTTAATTATTAAACCTGAGCAATTTCCAGAAGGTTTTGGTATTAAGTCACGTGAGTGGGCTGTGAAGCAGTTACCAAGTTCATTTAAGAAAATAGAAAAAATGGAAGCTGAGATCCCAGCAAAATATAAATTAAATGTGTCCAAGGATGATGCACTCCGTTATCAGAAATTATTGCGAGAAGGGCGGATTGAGTTAACAAAAAGAGGGGTGTACGATCCTGTAATGATGTCGGTACTGAAAAAAGCACGCTGTACGGTAGATCGCACCAACTTTGAATGTTCACTTGCAGGTGAATAAATTTATTCAATAAAAAAGCCATCAATGTTGATGGCTTTTCTGGTTTTATTGGCTTAGACGGGATTAATCGGTAAAGGTCACTTTTGCAATGGCTTTTTTACTTGCCTGAATAACCAAAGTAACATTTTCTTTCACAGTGAAGTTTGCATCCACAACTTCCCAATCTACTTTTACGGCTCCACGTGAAACAGCATCTTTAGATTGTGCTGAATTCTTGGTTAAGCCTGCGGCACGTAAAATAGACACAATCGAGATTTCTCCATTGTATTCACCACGAGAAATAGTCACTTCAGGCGTACCTTCAGGTAGCTCACCTTCTGTGATTAAGTTACCCGCACCTTTATGTGCATGTTCAGCAGCTTCTGCGCCATGGAAGCGTTCAACCAACTCAAGTGCAAGAATTTTCTTAATGTCTTGCGGATTACGACCTTCAGCCATTTCTTTGAGAAGAACGTCAATTTCGTCCATAGACTTAAAGCTGAGTAATTCAAAATAGCGTTCAATCAAGCTGTCAGGCATAGACAATACTTTTTGGTACATTGCGCCAGGGGCATCAAATACACCAATATAGTTGCCTAAAGACTTCGACATTTTATTAACGCCATCCAATCCTTCTAGGATTGGTACGGTAATACATACTTGAGCTTCTTGATCATAACGACCTTGAAGAGTACGTCCCATAAGTAAGTTAAAGGTCTGGTCTGTACCACCGAGCTCAACATCGGCTTCAAGCGCGATAGAGTCGTAACCTTGAACTAAAGGATATAAAAACTCATGAATAGCAATCGGTTGATGGCTATTATAGCGTTTAGTAAAGTCATCACGTTCTAGCATACGCGCAACAGTTTGCTGCGAAGCCAATTGAATCAAATCAGCAGCGGTTTTTGTTGCAAACCACTCAGAGTTAAAACGAACTTTGGTTTTATTTGGATCAAGAATTTTAAACACTTGTTCTTGATATGTTTTGGCATTTTCTAAAACTTGTTCACGCGATAGTGGTGGACGAGTCGCACTCTTACCTGTTGGGTCACCAATCATGGCGGTATAATCACCAATCAAGAATGTGACATCATGACCAAGATCTTGAAACGCTTTTAATTTGTTAATTAAAACAGTATGACCCAAATGTAAATCTGGGGCAGTTGGATCAAATCCTGCTTTAATTTTTAAAGGACGATTTTCTTTTAGTTTCTTCAGAAGATCTTCTTCAGAAATAATTTCGTGAGTGCCTCGGCGAATGAGGGCAAGTTGTTCTTCAGCCGGCAGGAAATTTGACATTACAAAAACCCAAATACTTCAGTTAGACTATTTGTGCGATATACTAACATTTTTTCAGCATAATGCAGGCGAAGAATATCTCATGACAACAATCTATATTGGCGTAATGACTGGAACCAGCATGGATGGCGTCGATTTTGTTGCTGCTTCATTTGATCCTTTACATATCCATGCCACGCTTACAGTCGCTTTTGATCCTCATTTACGCGATGAATTGATGGCATTGACCTTACCTGATGATAATGAAATCGATCGAATGGGTAAGGCTGATGTCGCTCTTGCAACCATGATTGGCAATGGCATTAACCAACTTATACAAGAAAATAATTTAGATAAAAGCCAAATTAAAGCGATTGGTTGTCATGGACAAACTATTCGTCATCGCCCAGAACACGGGTTTACTTTACAAATTGGTGATCCAAATATTATTACGGAAATTACTCAAATTCCTGTGATTTCAGATTTTCGTCGTCGTGATATGGCGGCAGGTGGGCAGGGTGCTCCTCTAGTTCCAGCGTTTCATCAAGCTTTATTCCAACATTCAACCATTCATCGAGTGATTCTCAATTTAGGGGGGATTGCCAATGTCAGCATGCTGCCTGCTGGTGATGAGCAGAATGTTTATGGTTTTGATACAGGTCCTGCCAATATTCTTATGGATGCGTGGTGTCATCGTTATACTGGGCAACCTTATGACGAAAATGGCAATTGGGCAGCTTATGGTCAACCGATACGTTCATTGTTAGATCGCCTTCAAGCAAATGAATACTTCTCTAAAGAACCGCCAAAAAGTACAGGGCGTGAAGACTTTAACTTGGAATGGTTAGATGAGCAGATTTTAGATTGGCGCAATGATTTAGAATATGATGAATTAGAAGATACCCCTGAAAATATTCAGGCAACGTTGATGAAACTCACGACACGTGCCATTAAGAAAGCTATTTATCGTTCACCTCTAGATACGGGTGAGGTCTATGTTTGCGGTGGAGGTGCTTATAACTCACATCTACTTGAACAACTCCGTTGGCGTCTACGTAAGCACAATTGGTCTGTACAATCGACTTCCGCACTGGGCTTAGCACCGACATGGGTAGAGGCAACTGCATTTGCATGGCTCGCCATGCGCTTTGACCAACAGTTAAGTGGCAACCTACCTGCTGTTACGGGGGCAAAAGGCTATCGTATCTTAGGCACGATTACAGCAGTTTAAAACTGAAATGATTGCTAAGGTGAGTGATACACCTTAGCAATCAATATTTAAAACAAGAACAAGTGCGGTATAGCAGTGTGAGATATTTTGTAGAACAATGATCGACCTGTTTAGCGCTGAGATTGTCCTTTACTGCTGTTAAAAAATAGTGCATAAGCTTCCACTATCAATAAAAATTAAAACTGAGATCACAATGAACTTAGCGATACAGAAACAGCGCATAGAATCATTTCAAAGAGAGGGTTTTAGCTTTGATGTGATAGATTCAGGTCCTTTAGATGGACAGCCTTTTGTCTTGTTACATGGTTTTCCTGAAACCAATAAAAGCTGGCAAGAAACTGCAGAGATCCTGAATCAAAACGGTTATCGTACTTTTGCTGTCAATCAACGTGGTTATAGTTTAGGTGCACAACCGCAAAACCGCCGTGATTATAGAAGTTCTGCTTTGGTTGAAGATGTAAATGCTTTAATCGATATGATCCAACAACAGGTTTATTTAGTTGGACATGATTGGGGGGCAGTGGTTGCTTGGGATGTTGCACAACGTTATCCTGAAAAAATAAAACATTTGATTACGATTTCTGTACCGCATAAAGCAGCATTTATGCGTTCGATGTTCAGCAGTAATCAATTGTTAAAATCTTACTATATTGGTTTATTCCAATTACCCAAAATTCCAGAATTATTATTTGAGAAATTACCAAAGTTGGGTCTGGGCTTATTAAAAGATTCAGGAATGACCGCAAAACAACTCGAAGATTTCCAACAAGACATCGTGGTGGAAAAGCGTCTAAGTTCTGCATTAAATTGGTATCGGGGACTTCCATTTAGTTCAAATAAAAATTTAACCCAACCAGTTTGTGTGCCGACTTTATTTATTTGGGGCAAACATGACTCAGCGATCGGTTCTAAAAGCGTCGCCTTAAATCATCATTATGTAAAAGCAGCTTATAAAGAAATTGTGATGGATGCGACGCATTGGATACCAGTGCAGAATGCAAAACAATTGAGCCAATATATTTTAGAAACGATTTAACCTTGATGTCCTAACCATAAAAATGCCCTCATAAGAAGAGGGCATGATTTGATTCAAAATATGCTTTGAATTAAATGGAGAATGATGAACCACAACCACAAGTTGTTGTTGCATTCGGGTTTTCTACAATAAAACGTGAACCTTCTAAGCCTTCAATATAGTCAACTTTAGAACCGACGAGATATTGATAACTCAACGAGTCAACCAACATTTTTACATCACCATTTATAAATTCAGCATCATCTTCATTCATACTTTCGGCAAAGTTAAAACCATAAGAAAATCCTGAACAGCCGCCACCCGTTACATAGACACGTAACATCAGATCTTGATTACCTTCGCTATCACGAAGTTGGCGAACTTTATTTGCAGCATTGTCAGTCAGCTCAAGTGCTTGGGCGGTCATGATATTGTTCCTCAGATTTCAAATGGCTTAAATGAAAAGACCATATATTCAGTATAACATACTCAATATATGGTCAGTGAGTGAACTTTAAAGTAAATTCAGACTAAATTTATCGGATTTAATCTAGAATTATTTGTAGTTCTCATCTTGTAGCGCACATTCAAAGTTTTTCGGATCGTTTTTACAACGGAATTGCCAAAGGATTTTCATCATTTGTTTGTTATAAACGCCTTGTTTGGTCAAGCTGATACGCGATTCACGCATGAGTTTTTGATAACCAGGTTTATCACCATCTGGAACTTGCATCCAGTATTTCGCCGGAATATCTGCTTTCATTTTTCCAATGATAGTGTTTGCACGAGGCAATTGCGTTTTAATCCAATCACGAGATTTTTGACCATAGCCAGCAGGGAATTTATCTGGACGAATGATGATATTACCTGTGACTTGTAGCAGTGGGTAATTCACAATAGCGCCTTTAGTCCCTAAACCCTTATGCAGCTCTAAAGGTTTAAATACCGCTGCAGGTGCACCAATAATATCAACCTGACCATTATTGAATTTACTGCCAAAATTTGTAACATCTGCGGCAACTGCTTGAGCACCAATTTGTTGAACCATAATTTTTTGTGCTTGGTCATAGTCGAGTACCGCAATTTTTTTACCCGCTGCTTTTGCAACGGTATTGATATTGCGGTCATTGACCATCAGGAAAGCATCACCTACTGGAATAACACCAACAACTTCATATTTTCCACTGGTCATGTATTTTGCAAAGTTTGGATTTGCTAATCCTTGCATTACTTTTACTGCGAGATTGAGATCTGGAATCGCACCAATTGCATCTAAAGAGCCGGTGAAACTATTAAATTGGCGGCCACGCATACCTGTGATACTGACAGCATCACATTTACCCGCTTTAAAATCTTCTGCAATAACAGATTCATTTGAATTCACTTTTAATTCCAGATCCGCACCCCAGTTTTTCGCTGCAAGTTGATAATCTTTCATTAAGGTAAAAACATCACCATTTTTACCCACTAAATCAAATACACACATGACTTGTTTTGCTTGAGTGGCAGATGTTGCAAGCAAAAGACCCGCAGCAGCAATGAGAGCGTTAGACCATTTCATTATTTTTTTCCTTTCCATGATCAATATTATTCATGTTCAATTGAATCGAAGAGCCTCGACCAATAGAACTTTGTGACATCAAAAATGTATTTAGTTTAGAAAATCGTTTATTGCTAAACCCAACATGATCTATTCTGAACAATCGATTTTCCAAATCAATTGTTCGAGTTCAATGATGAATTGATGTTATTGAAATCATTACTTGAAATGAGTCAGTTCGCAATGACCCAAATGACAAAATTTCCTCAGCAAAGAAGAAATGTCAGAAGCTATTAATTACTGAGGAAAATCATTACGTTTGCTTTTATAAATGAATAAATTGTTTGCTAAAAAGACAAAAGAATCTGGGTTCGCCCCAAATTCTTGAAGATTAATCTTTGTTGTGATCTCTGTTTTTACGCTCATCACGTCTTTTATCACGTTGCTGTTGTTGATTTTGACGATCACGCTGTTGCCACTGTTTTTGATCAGGTCGGTTGTCCCAGCGGTGGTCACGATTTGATTTATTGTTCCAATCTTTTCTATGTTGTTCCCATTGCTGTTTTTTCATTTGATCACGTTTGGCTTGTTCATATTGCCAGCGTTGTTTATCCCAGTTCTTTTGGCGCCGTTCTTGTTCAATGCGCATTTGTTGTAAACGATAAGCTCGCTCGCGTTCCCAACGTTGGCGATCATTGTTTCGGTCATATCTTGGATCATAGCGTTGTCCATAGCCATAATCTCGATATACGGGTTGCCCATAGCCGCGAGAGTCATAACCATCTTCAGGAAATGCAACACAACCAACAGCAATAATAGATGTTATGAATGAAACAATTAATGCTTTTATAGCCATAAGTTGTCTCCATTTAACAAGCAAAATAGCAAAAAAAAATTCAGATATAGCAAAATAGTCAATGACAAGTCATTTAACTCAGATTAGCGTATTTAAAAATTATATTTGTATATCGATGATGAGACTTGTATAAGATTATAGTCAGTCGATGCCTGATCATGTAGACAATATGAAGAATTTGAACATTTAAGGAAGAATCGTAATGGTTGCTTTTCAACGTAGTATTCATGATTTAGTCGAAAAAGGGCAGGGTTCGGCAGGTAGGGCTTTAGATCGTTTGCCTACATTCGCTCAAGAGTCATTAACCAAGTTATTGGGTTACCCGTACCAATTTCCTCAATTGGATAGTTTCACCAAATGTTTGATGGCAGCTCAACTTAAACAGGGCAAAGTAGGTTTTATTGGCGCAGATGTAGAGCGCTCTAGAAAGCAATTTGAATCACAAATGCAATCTATTATAAACAAACCGACCCATATCCAATTTGTTGAAGATATTCGTCTTCCGTTGCAAAGTGGCAGCGTCTATGCACGCCATTACCATCCTGCACCAAATAAAAAATTGCCAATGATTGTATTTTATCATGGCGGTGGTTTTGTGGTAGGTAGTGTAGACACCCATGATGAAGTGTGTCGCTTAATTGCTGCTCATGCAAAAGTTCAGGTTTTAAGTATTGAATATCCACTCGCACCTGAAGTTGGCCCACGTGACTTAATTCAATCTTGTGAAGATGCTTTGGCTTGGGTGTATCAAAATCGCCGTCAATTTAAAATTCTCAAAAACCGGATTGCGGTTGCAGGAGATAGCGCGGGCGGAAATATTAGCGCTGTTGTTGCACAACGCACAGTCAATACAGTGTTTGCGCCTCAAGCCCAGTTCTTGATTTATCCTGCCGTTGATTTTAAGAGTCGACATCCATCTTTCTTTGCTTATAAAGATGGCTTGGTGTTGACAGGCTCAGATATTGATTATGTGACCGACTATTATGCGACGCGTTTTAATATGGCATTGGATGATCCAATCATTTCACCGACCAATGGCCAGCTAAAGAAACTTGCCCCTGCATTTGTAGTAACGGCTGGACATGATCTTTTGCACGATGAAGGTAAAATTTATGCTTATAAGTTACGTCAAAATGGCGTAAAGGTTCATTATCAGGATTATGAAGATCAAACCCACGGATTTATTAATTTAACCCCTGTTTCACGTAAAGCTAAAAAATACGTTATAGAGATGAGTAAAGAGTTCCGTAAATTCTGGGATAAGCAATAACACAATATCATCTTGTACAAGTCACTTTTGTTTCACGTGGAACAAAAGTGATTGATTGAAAAATAATCAAAAAAAGTAATCGCTCTATAAAAGCTAACAACAATAACTTAGCTATACTGCTTTCTTGCTTATAAAGCATCATCAACATATTCAACAACCAGCAAGGTTTATGACAGCTATATAGATATAGTCGTGAATACTGTTGAGTATTGGTAAACGTGTTTAAATGTCATTTTTCAACAGAATAAAAGCAGACTACTATGAGAGGCTTATTAATTTAAAATGTTTAAGGAAAAGAGAATGATCAAAAAAATAGGCATCGGTCTTGCTTTAGTGGTTTTGGTGAATCAAGCGTTCGCCAATACAGATATGCAAATTAAAACCAATTTAGGCAACATCAATATAGAGCTTTATGATGATCAAGCACCGATATCAGTAAAAAATTTTAAGAGCTATGTAAATAGTCAATTTTACAACGGCACCATTTTCCATCGTGTTATCCCTGGTTTTATGATTCAAGGCGGTGGCTTTGATAGCAACATGAAAGAGAAGGCTACTCAACCAGCGATCCAGAATGAATCTAGCAATGGCTTAAAGAACGTTCGTGGGACTTTGGCTATGGCACGGACTAATGCGCCAAACTCTGCAACCAGTCAATTCTTTATTAATGTTGCAAATAACGACTTTTTAAATAAGTCTGCTGGAAACCCTGGGTACGCCGTATTTGGTAAGGTGACACAAGGACTGGATATCGTCGATAAAATTGTACAGACACCAACACAAACAGTGGGTATGCACCAAGATGTACCTAAACAAGCTGTAAAAATCATCAGTATTCAAACAATAAAAACAAATGTGAAAAAATAGTTAAAAAATAAAGCAGAAATATTTTGTTCATATTTCTGCTTTAATATTAAAAGCTTACGCGACAAAAAGCCTAAAAATGAACCAAAACAGTGCATAAAAATACAACACTCAATAAAACAATCAGTTAAAAGCACTTGCGTGTGTAAGAAATTGCCCTATAATGAGCTCATCCCGACGCGATACAGCAAACGAACTTGGCTTAGAGGGTTAAGTTGTTAAATGTTTATTGCGTCTTATTTATCACTGACGAAGTGATAAATTAATCATTAAGAGAATATGAAGAACAACTTGTGTGGATTTTTACT
>NZ_LMED01000015.1:0-59986 GCF_001425285.1 Acinetobacter sp. Root1280
TGCAATTGCAGCAGTTAAAGTTGTTTTACCATGGTCGACGTGACCAATTGTACCCACGTTTACGTGTGGCTTATTACGTTCAAACTTAGCCTTAGCCATGAGAGCTTCCTTTTTAAACTACTCATGCAGGGTCACTGCATGAGCACTTGGTTTTTAACTATGAATTAGTTTGGGCTTATAGTAATCGAAAGATTACTCGTCGTCACCTTTTTTACCGCCAGACTGGAATTTAGAAATGATGCCTTCAGCCACGTTACGTGGAGTTTCAGCATATTTAGCAAATTCCATAGAATATGTCGCACGACCTTGAGACATAGAACGCATTTGAGTCGCGTAACCAAACATCTCAGCAAGTGGAACTTCAGCACGAATTGCTTTAGTACCGCCAGGTAAGTCGTCCATACCCTGAACCATACCACGACGACGGTTTAAGTCACCCATGATATCGCCCATGTAGTCTTCTGGAGTTTCTACTTCAACTTTCATGATTGGTTCAAGCAAGATAGGATCTGCTTTCATGAAACCATCACGGAATGCGTAAGAACCTGCCATTTTGAACGATAATTCGTCAGAATCGACATCATGGTAAGAACCATCAAATAATGTCGCTTTGATACCCACAACAGGGTAACCAGCCAATACACCATTCTTCATACGTTCTTGAATACCTTTGTCAACCGCACCGAAGAATTCTTTAGGTACTACACCACCTACAACTTCTTCAGCGAATTGGTATTCTTTACCAGCTTCTTCAACATCCATAGGCTCTAAACGAACATATACATGACCGAATTTACCTTTACCACCTGTTTGACGTACGAATTTACCTTCTTGCTCAACACTCTTTTTGATTGTTTCGCGGTAAGCAACCATTGGTTTACCAATGTTCGCTTCAACGTTAAATTCACGCTTCATACGGTCAACAAGGATGTCAAGGTGAAGCTCACCCATACCCGCAATAATCGTTTGACCAGATTCTTCGTCTGTGCGTACACGGAACGATGGATCTTCTTTAGCCAAACGACCAAGAGCGATAGACATTTTTTCTTGGTCAGCCTTAGTTTTAGGCTCAACAGCAAGAGAAATTACTGGCTCTGGGAATTCCATACGCTCTAGTGTAATGATGTTTTTCTCATCACAAAGCGTATCACCAGTTGTTACGTCTTTAAGACCTACACATGCAGCGATGTCACCAGCGCGAATTTCTTCAACGTCTTGACGATCATTTGCGTGCATTTGTACGATACGGCCAATACGTTCACGTTTAGACTTAACTGGGTTATATACTGGGTCGCCTTGTTTAAGAACACCAGAATAAACACGTACGAAAGTCAAGTTACCTACGAACTTATCGTTCATGATTTTGAACGCTAATGCAGAGAACGGCGCTTCATCAGATGCTTCACGAATCGCTTTAGTTTCAGCTTTGTCGTCAAGAATACCTTCGATAGGCTTAACTTCTGTAGGCGATGGTAAGAATTCAATTACAGCATCCAACATACGTTGAACACCTTTGTTTTTGAATGCTGTACCACAAAGCATTGGTTGGATTTCGCCAGCCAAAGTTTGCGTACGAATACCTGCAACGATGTCTTCTTTAGAAAGATCACCTTCTTCTAGGTATTTGTCCATCAACTCTTCAGATGCTTCTGCAGCAGCTTCAACCATATTGGTGCGCCATTCTTCAGCAGATGCTTGAAGATCAGCAGGAATATCACCATATTCGAACTGCATACCTTGAGAAGCTTCATCCCAAATGATTGCTTTCATTTCGATCAGGTCAACAACACCTTGGAAATTTTCTTCAGCACCAATTGGAATCACTACAGGTACAGGATGAGCACCTAAACGAGTACGCATTTGTTCAACAACACGGAAGAAGTTTGCACCAGTACGGTCCATCTTGTTCACGAATGCTAAACGAGGCACTTTATATTTATTTGCTTGACGCCATACAGTTTCTGACTGAGGTTGAACACCACCTACAGCACAGTAAACCATGCACGCACCGTCAAGAACACGCATAGAACGTTCAACTTCGATTGTGAAGTCTACGTGTCCCGGTGTATCAATTACGTTGATACGGTGTTCAGGGAACTGCTTGCCCATACCAGACCAGAAACAAGTCGTAGCAGCTGAAGTGATTGTAATACCACGTTCTTGCTCTTGTTCCATCCAGTCCATTGTTGCTGCACCGTCATGTACTTCACCAATTTTGTGAGATACACCTGTGTAGAACAAAATACGTTCAGTAGTTGTAGTTTTACCGGCATCAATGTGCGCAGAAATACCAATGTTACGATAACGAGAAATTGGGGTTTGACGAGCCATGATTTCTTGCATTCCTAAATTTTGTTGTTTAAAACAGGACGCATCAATGAAGCATTGATGCGTACGGATACTCGATACGTAATGGGCAACTTAAATACCCGCAAATCCCCCACTTTGGTAGAGGGCGATGTTAAATCGTGCTGCAGTACGCATGAGTATTCTCCTGATTAGGGACTGTTTTAGCCGCTTAGAAGCGGTAGTGAGAGAAGGCTTTGTTAGCTTCAGCCATACGGTGCACATCTTCACGTTTTTTGATCGCTGCGCCTTTACCTTCAGCTGCATCAAGCAACTCACCAGCAAGACGTAACGCCATAGTTTTTTCAGAACGCTTAGCAGCAGCATCTACCAACCAACGCATAGCTAGGGCAGTACGACGGGATGGGCGTACTTCCATAGGTACCTGATAAGTAGCACCACCAACACGGCGTGCTTTTACTTCGACCATAGGACGAACTTTTTCAAGAGTAGTCTCGAAAAATTCAACTGGGTCTACTTTATTTTTTTCTTGAACGCGGTCTAAAGCACCGTAAACGATACTTTCAGCAATAGACTTTTTACCATCTTGCATTACGTGGTTCATGAATTTAGCGATTGTTTGGCTACTGAACTTAGGATCCGGAAGGATTTCACGAGCAGCGACTACGCGACGTCTTGGCATTTTAATCTACCTATAAATATGACACTTCAGGTTTATCCAGCATCAGCACAAAGTGTCGTGTGCTATTCGCTGGCCTTACTACACGTCGCTTGAATTTCACAAAATTAATGCAGAAATCAGACAAGCGAGACGATAAAGGATTGCGGCTCTATATTCTTAAGAAGCTAATCTTTAAAAGATTATTTCTTAGGACGTTTAGTACCGTATTTTGAACGAGACTGGTTACGATCTTTAACACCAGCACAGTCCAAAGAACCACGAACGGTATGGTAACGTACACCTGGTAAGTCTTTAACACGACCACCACGGATAAGAACAACACTGTGCTCTTGTAGGTTATGGCCTTCACCACCGATATAGCTAGAAACTTCGAAACCTGAAGTTAAGCGAACACGGCAAACTTTACGCATTGCTGAGTTAGGTTTTTTAGGTGTAGTTGTATAAACACGTGTACAAACACCACGACGTTGTGGACAAGCCTTCAACGCAGGAACTTTTGATTTTTCAATCAAAGTTGTGCGACCCTTACGGATCAACTGATTTGTTGTTGCCATATGGCAATTCTCCCGTTAATAAAAAGCCTCAAAAAATTACCACTTTTTGAGGGCATGCAATTGTAAGCCAAGAAGTAAAAATGGTCAACATTCAACATGGTGTCAAATATTGACCATTTCAAGCTTTGGCTAAATGAATGATTCAACTTACTCAGGCTTACTTTCTGATTTTGTTTCAGTAGCTTCTTGCGTTTTTTCAGACGCTTTTACCGTATTTTCTGTAGACGCTTTGGCTTTTACCGGGGTACGCTTTTTTGTTACAGTTTTTGCAGTTGTCGATGTTTTCGCCACATCAGTTACTTTCGCTGTAGTGGTCTCCACTGCTGCGACTTTCTTTTGTGCGGTACGTCGAGGTTTTACGGGTGTCGCTTTGTCTTGCTGTTGAGTCGCATGTTTATCTTCAATGTGCGTTTCAGCCAGTTTTTGAATCCCCTGCTCAACTTTTTGCTCAGCATTGGATTCTTCAACAGCTTCACTGGTTTTTTCCTTCACTTCAACATGAGTAATTGCTTCATTTTCAACCTGAGGCTCGACTTTCTCTGCAAGCTTTTCTGCTTTGCTGTCTTCTAAAAGCAAGGGATGCGCGTTTGAGATCAATTGACTAAATTTTTCATAAGCATCTAATACATCAATTTTTTCATCAGAATGCTGTAGCAGATATTGCCTTGCGCCAGAAAATACGATTTGAGCTTTATCGGTTGCATCATCGACCAGTTTCCAGCTATATGCAGCACTGATGCTCATCGTGGCTAAGGGGGTGAGTCGTGTCAACAGACTAAAATGTGGAAGATTATTCATCCATGGCAACTTAAATGTACCATCCTCATTTGCCACCCATTTTTTTAACAGCTCTATATCATTGCTCGAACCTAAAAGCTGTTGCAATTGGCTCACATTGTGGGTTTGCAACACCCCTGCAAAAGTTCGTATTGCCGCCATTAATGCGTGTTTTTCAGCAACAGTGCCTAGATCAATTTGTTTAAAAATGTATTCAACAACAGCGTGATCTTTTGCATTCAACTCAAAACCATGCGCTCGCCCAGTGTGATAAACACTTCGAAGTGCCAAAGCCAGTGAACTAGGTACATCAAGAATTGCGCCTAAGCCGCCGAACGCGCCTGTAACCGTACCTTGAATTGCAGCAATAATTTTATTCTGATTCGCCAGCGCAGTACTGATCCGTTGTGAACGTTCAGGATCCTTGGCCAATTCTGCCAAGCTTTTTGCACCCACTTCTTTTAGAACAGCATCTACAGAAGTCAGCTCTGAAACAAACTCATTTAGCTTATCAAAAATAAAATCAGACAATTTATCGTTTAAATCTGGTGAAATAAACGAAGCGACATTATTGATTTTTTTATAATGTTTCCCCAAAAGCTGCCCGGTTACATTGGGTAAATGTTCCCGTAGCATTTGTTGAGGATTTTCATATTGTTTACGTTCAAAAGCACTTTTTTCTTGAGCAGTACCTTGTACAACGGATTCATCTTTAGGACTGTGGCTCAATTTACTCACTGTACCAGGAGCAACATGATTGATCACACTTAAGCCTGTTTCGCTTAACTTTTTGGCCACGCCAAAAGCATTTGAAATAAATCCGCCTGATTGTTTTTTATTAGAATTTGCCATGTGCACCCTCGTAACTGTGGTTTTTCAAACACTAAAGCTTGTATTAAATAGTTTCTCAACGCTTACATTAATGTACTGATTCACGAATCAATACAATCACTATTTCACAAAATTTCAATACAGATCATCATACTATACAATTATAAACAATCTAACCCTAGTTTACTTGCAATTACAGCACTCAATTTACTTAAAAATACTTTTCATAACAAATAGATGTCACAATTTGTCGCGGACAACTTATGTACCAGTGGTCATCTCAGCCTTTGCCAGTTATGATAGATTCATTGGATAAAATATATATAGAATCATTATGAAGCAAAATTTTCAAAATCAAATTAAGCACAGTTCAGAACAAAAATATCAAGCGGAACTAGAACGCTTAAAAGAACAAGATCAACATAGAAAGCCAGCAGGTTGGCAACTTTCTGCCTACGCTGTTCGCTCATTTATCTTGGGTGATGCCAAGCTGGATATTCAAAAAAAGTTTTATGGTGATGATGCTTTAGTTGACCGCGCCTTGGTTACGTTGATGGGCAATCAGGGTTTGATGCTGGTGGGTGAACCAGGTACAGCAAAATCGATGCTTTCAGAGCTATTTAGTGCTGCCATTTCAGCCAATTCTCAGCTCACAATTCAAGGGACAGCAGGGACAACCGAAGACCATATTAAATATTCTTGGAACTACGCACTCCTTTTATCGGAAGGACCAACAGATAAATCACTGATTCCCTCCCCGCTCTTCTATGCCATGAAAAACGGACAAATTGCCCGCTTTGAAGAAATCACCCGTTGTCCACCTGAAATTCAGGATGTGTTGGTGTCTTTACTGTCTGAGAAGCAAATGATGATCCCTGAAATGGGACAAGATTTTAGTTTGCAAGCGACACAAGGATTTAACATCATCGCAACAGCAAACTTGCGTGATCGTGGCGTACATGAAATGTCAGCAGCATTAAAGCGCCGCTTTAACTTTGAAACAGTAAAACCAATTCGTGATCAAAAATTTGAAATCGAACTGGTGGGATTACAACTTAAGAACCAGCTTGCTGATTTATACAGTGAAATCCAAGTTCGCCCAGAAGTTATCGAACTCTTGGTGACCATTTTCAATGAGCTCAGAACAGGACAAAGTCTGCAAGGCGCAACACTTAAAACGCCTGATGCTGTTATGTCTACTGCTGAAGCGGTCAATATTGCCCATGCGGCAGGTCTACAAGCCATTTATCTCAGTGATGGAAAATTAAAAGCAGAACACCTCGCACAACAATTGATTGGAGTTGTGTTTAAAGATAATCCAGATGACGCTAAACGCCTACGTTACTATCTGGATACTGTGGTGAAAGAGCGTGCACGTAAAGATGCCGACTGGAAAAGTTTCTATGACGCCAGCCGAGAGTTTTAATCATGCAGCTGTTGGATCGAAATATAGAGAGAGGTGAAATGCCTGAACGCTTAAAACAGGCATTTCAACTGAAACAGCAAATGGCAGAGCAAAACGTTTTTTTTGCGCCAATCCGCCATCATAGCCCCGCTTGTGCATACGCGTTAAAACAATATATCGATGAACTAAAGCCCACACACATTTTAATCGAAGCACCAACAAGTTTTGAATTCTTAATTGAAAGCTTACAGAACCAAGCCACTCAGCCTCCTGTGGCTATATTTGCACAAGCACAACGCTCTTCCAATAAAACCTCACCCAAAAAAGGCGCTGCAAATAAAGAGAGTGCTGGCGAAGAACATGAAAGTGATGACGAGGTTCAACCAGAAATCTTTTCTGCCTACTTCCCTTTTTGTGAATACTCACCTGAATGGGTCGCCATCCAACAGGCAAAACTCATTCAAGCAGACGTTAAATTTATTGACTTGGATTGGGCAAAACAAAGTGCCTTAAAAACACAACAGTCCGATTTGGACTGGCAACAAAAAAGTTTGCTGTCTGAACGTTATTTTGCGCATAGCCAATATATCCAAAAACTTGCTGAAACCATGCATTGCCGAAATCACGATGAACTTTGGGATCATTTATTCGAGCTGCAAAATGTTGAACAACTGCAACATGCTCAAACTTTTTTTGATGATGTTTTTGCTTGGTGTTCATTGGCACGTCTGGATTATGAGCGTGAGGTACTCTTACAAGATGCTTCATTACATCGTGAAGATGTGATGTGGAATTGCATCCAAGACAGTATTGATCCCAAGCATAAAATTTTGGTGATCACGGGTGGCTTTCATAGTCTTGCCTTAATTGAAAATCTAGCAGCCCCACAGCAAGCAGAACGTTTTATTGTCCAAGATCAAAAGCAACACTGGCAAGAGCAAGCTTGGCTGATTCGCTATAGTTTCGATCGTTTAGATGCTTTAAATGGCTATGCTTCAGGTATGCCCTCACCTGCATATTACCAACAACATTGGCAAAATTTAAAATCTGCAAACAACCCAACGGTTGAACAGACGCAACTGCAATTTTTTCAATATTTAAATGAGTTGTGCCATTTTTTAAACCAAGAAAATGCACTGGATGTAACGCCTTATATCGCGCTAAAAAATACCGCTGAACTAGCTTGGCAATTGGCTTGCCTTCGAGGACATTACCAACCGAGCCGTTATGATTTACTCGATGCCTTACAATCTGCCTTAATCAAAGGGGAAATGGATGATGGACAACAGCATTTATTTACCCTGATTTTTCAGTTTTTAAGTGGGCAACAACTTGGTAAGGTTGCTCAAAATCAGCACAGCCCTGCATTATTACAAAATACCTATCAACAGATTAAAGCCTATCGTTTTAATTTAAATGACACCATTTTACGCAATCGAAAACTCGATATTTATCGTAAACCTTTACATCAGAACATTAGTCAATATTTGCATTTATTGGAATTTGTCGGCTGTAATTTTGCTCAACGTATTTCAGGCCCAGATTTTGTTCAAGGTGCCAGTCTGGATTTGCTATTTGAGGAATGGCGTTATGCATGGACACCCAGTGTCGAAGCGCGTTTGATTGAATTGGCAGAAATGGGCAATCAACTCGAACAAATTGCACTGCTTAAAATTATTAAACTACAGCAAGAAAATGAAGCAAAAGGTGTGGGACAATCTGCCTTTGAAACTGCCAAATTGCTGGCTTTGGCATGTCGCTTAGGATTAAAGCAACATTTAGAATTGCTCCGTCAACAACTCGATACTTTTTTAGAAAGCGATCAAAACCTTGCCTCGGTGATTGGTGCAGCACAGCAATTGTATTATTTGTGGCATGGTCACAAGCTGTTAAATTTACCCGAAAATATCGTGATACAAAGTTTAAGTTTTGCCGTCTATCAGGCCTGTTTTTTACTTGATCAAATTTACGATACCCACGAAGAAAAAGTTGAACAAAATCTTAGCAACTTAAAAACCTTGCATGAACTGATTTTAAATATCAAGCAACGAAATCTTTCACTACAGCATGCAGTCGTAAATGCACAAGATGTAGATTTACTGGAACTGATGTATAGCCAAATTGATCTGGCAAAAATTGATGAGTTTCATCTTAGTTCACTCAAAGGTGCGCTACATACTTTACAGTTTTTAGATCATGAAATTGAGCAAAATCAGCTTCAACAACAATTACAACTGGCTTTTGCAGTGGGAAGTGATCCTGAAGATGCTGTGCAATACCTACATGGCATGTTTTTTATTGCGCCTGAAATCTTTGTGCAATCCAAGGTTGCAATTGATGCACTTCACCAATTGGTCAGTCATTGGACGGAAGACACCTTTATTCGGATTTTACCTGATTTACGCTATATCTTTAGTCAGCTTACCCCAAAGCAAAGCACTAAAGTATCTAAAATTATCGCAAAAACCACAGGACTTGGCGAGGATGTCATTCTCGATCAGGTACTCAGTCATATTGGGGAACAGGATGTATTCCAAGGCATACAACTTAACCAGCAACTGCAAAAAATATTTGAATATGATCACTTAGATCGCTGGGCAAGCAATCGCTCAAAACAACTCAATCCAGAACAACTCAACCCAAAACAACAGCTTGAACCGCCATCAGAACAACAAGGAGTGAATAAATGAGCCAATTACCTCCTGAACCAAATCTTGATGAAAACTCAGATACCCCCGCTTCTCTTGATGCAATGGATCAAGCACGCCGTTGGCGCTTGATGCTCGGTCGCTATGCCGACCAGAATTTATCAGCAGCGGCATTGTCAGGCGATCAACTAAAACTTGAGCGCAACCTCGATTATCTCTACCAAAATGAATATAAACGTCGTGGCATCCAACAAGGGAAAAATCGCCATGGCGGTTTGGAAGCCTCGCAGCTTAACGCGATTAACTGGCTCAACCAAAGTCGAAAACTGTTCCCAAAATCGACCTTTGAACGTATGCAAAAACAAGCCATAGAACGCTATGAGTTAACTGAGTTATTTAAAAATCCAGAGCATGTAAGACAACTTGACCCCAACCCTGCAGTAGCTAAAGCTTTGCTGAGTATGCGTGGTCGTTTAAGCAATGAGATGAAAGATGCGATTCGAGAATTAATTCAAAAAGTCGTGGAAGAACTCTTACAAAAAATCCGTACACAATTTTTAAAAGCACTACAAGGTCGTCGTAATCGTTTTAAGCGTTCACATCTTAAACAGACACAAAACTTTGATTGGAAACGGACCATTCAAGCCAATCTCAAGAATTATCAGCCTGATTTACAAAAACTGATTATCCAAACCCCTTATTTTAATGCCCGTGTACAGAAACATTTGCCATGGGAAATTGTACTGTGTGTCGACCAAAGTGGCTCGATGATGGATTCGATCATGTATGCAGCAGTATGTGCCAGTATTTTGGCAGCTCTCCCTGCGGTCAATATTAGTCTGGTCCTGTTTGACACCCAAATTGTTGATTTAAGCCATTTGGCACATGACCCAGTTGAAGTCTTACTGACCATTCAACTCGGTGGCGGAACCAATATTGGTCAAGCTTTGCAATACTGTCAAAAGAAGATTAAACAGCCCAATCGCAGTATTTTAGTCTTGATCAGTGACTTTGAAGAAGGTGCATCCGTTCAACAAATGCTCAATACCACCAGTCAACTCAACCAACAAGGCTGCAAACTGCTTGGGCTTGCGGCGCTGGATCAAGCAGCCAATCCTGTTTATGACATCAATATGGCACAAAAACTCCAAGAACGTGGTATGCAAATCGCAGCAATGACTCCTGAACATTTGGCGACATGGTTTGCAGAGGTGATGCAATGAGTTGGCATATTTATACCCAATACGATGAAGACAGCCTAACCATGCACAGTAATGCTGGTCTTCTACGTCGTGCCCGTAAAGCCTTAGATGCTGTTGAACTACTACAACAAGAGCACGATCAACTGGTATTTAAAGTCGAAGAATGTGAAGTTAAACTGCCCTTTGAAGGCATCACCAAAGCACTGTGTAATTGTTCAGCACAAGGCTGTTGTAAACACATTCTCAGCAGTATTTTATGGGTTCAGGAACATGAAACACTACTGGCTACCGCAAATAGCCCAAGTGAAAATAGCCCTAACAATAATCGAGAAGATACAGTACTGCTAGCTCAACATACTGAGCCATCTGAGCAAGTAACAACATCAGCCCTTGAAACTGTTTTAGAATTTGATCCAAGCAAAATCCAAAAAAAAGCAGGCAAAGCCAATATTCGTTTGGCCTATGAATTTGTACAAAATTGGTTGCTGCAACCTGAATCCTGTCAAATTGATATTCAAGAACATAAAATCACTTTTCAAACCGATTTAAGTCCCAATCCAGTTGTTCTCTACCCCGCAACAGGGTTTGAAGGCATGTTGTCAGAAATTGCAGATAAACAAAAAGTTGCTGGGCATTTGGCATGTATTGCTTATTTAGTTCTGAAAAATGCCCCTGAAAAATGGCAATGGTCCATTGATACAACAGCGCAACAACACCATCCTACTCAGCAACTTTTGCCTGATGATCAGGTATTGATCCAAGAACTTAAACTCATTTGTCAAAACTTTATTCAGCAAGGTTTGTCACATCTGGCCAAAGAAATGGTCATGTCACTGCATATTTTAAATATGCAAGCACGCGCACAAAACTTACCACGTTTAGGGAGCTTATTGCGTGCCTTACATGGCTCAATGAAGCAGTTTTTGGAAGCAGATGTACAGGTTGATGAGCAGCAGATTTTTAATCAATTGGCACATTTGTATGCCTATTTGGCTGCACTGTCAGAAATCGAGCATTTAAATCCAGATGTTAAAGCCGAAGCATTGCGACAACTTCGTGGTGCTGTACAACGCGACTATCAACAAGAAAGCATAGCACATCTGATCCCTCTTGGTTGTGAATGGTGGAATACAGAGAGTGGTGCACATGGTCTAACAGTGTGCTTCTGGGATGCAAAAGAGCAACAACTCAAAGAAGTGACTCAGGCACGTGCCAATCATTTAGATCGTACCTTTGATATGCACAGTGCAGCCAATACTGGAATTTGGGGAAGTTCTCTCAGCTTTTTACTCCAACATCAACTTGAACTAACCCATGCAAAATCCAGTTCAGATACACAACTCAGTGCCAGCACAGATACTCGTTTTTTACCAAAAGGCTTGTTGAATGCACTCAGCCAATCTGACTTAGAACAGATGAATATTGGCATTTCAACATGGCAATCTTTACAGGAAATGCTTGTTCCGCATTCAAGCCTAGAACAGCTTAAATCACGTTATGTACTGCTTCGCCATAAAAGTATCACAGCGCCTGAACTCAACGAACTAGAGCAATATTTTGAATACCGTATTACTGACGATGAAAATAGAGCACTCAAGCTGGTCATTCCGATAGAACCAGAATACCGTGCACGAATTAAACATCTCACCCAACTGATTCATAATGAAAAAATTATCACAACATTGGTGCGTATCGAAGCAACACAGCAACAGATTCAATTCATTCCATGTAGTGTGTTTTTAACAACGCCAAAAGGTTTAAAAATATTCAGTCTGGATTATGATTATCCTGTACAGAAGAAAAGTAGCTTGGTTGAGCTGATTACTGGTCGAATTGAAAAATTGCTCGAACAAAAAAAACAATGGAAACATCAGCAACATTTATCTGCATTAGACCTTTTGATCTTGGAATCACAAGCCTTGTTTGAATTCTATGCAAATACAGGTCGTTCAAAACTGGATATGGATGATCTGGTTAAACTGGATGATTTTGCTGAAAAGTTTGCAGATTTGGGTTTAAGCTTTATTCAAAACTCACTCAAATCAGATTCCACACAGCACAATTTAGCCAGTCAGCTTTTAAAATGGCGACATGTTTTATTACAACTACAACGCCTAAATCATAGAATCGCTTTAGAAGGACAAGTTACGTCGTGATAAATTAAGCTTGCTATTTAAATTGATGATATTTTTCTATAATTTTAGTGAACTACCAAGCACAGTATTAAAGCCTAAAGTATTAGCGCCTATAGAAAAGCAACAGCGAGTTGCTCAAAAGGAATACAGATGTTAAATAAACTTTTTTCAAAAATTGAGTCGATGTTTTTAAAGCCTGAGGATAAGGCAGTGAAAACACAACAAGCAAACTCAACCGCTGATCATGACCACATTCAAAAACATAATGAAGATTTAAAAAATAAAGTTGAAAAGCTCTACCATATTTTCCAGCCTTTGGCCGTCATTGAAGACCAACTTGATCAAAATGTGGTTTTGTTTATTTTGGATGGAGAAAATCCAGAAATATTACTTAAATTACAGCAATACCCGCATGAAAAAGCACTGCTTTTACTGGAAAAGCCGGGTACCTATAGCTGGTATTGGCCTCAAAACAATCAATCACTGGATAAAAAAGAAAATAAGCTTGCTGAAGCAGCACTAAAACTACGCCGTCGTTATTATGGTGAGATCTTTGAAGAATTAGAATTTGAACAAATCATTCGTTTTGCCAAAGTGCTTGAAGCGGCAACACAACAGAAAAATTTTACCAATATTTATGAAAAAGTGCCCGCTTGGTTTATTTATCTCACGGTAGATACATTTATTACCGCGTTTGATAGTCAGCAGTTTAGTGAATCAGATCCGAATAAATTGTTAAAGCAAAATTGGACCCAACAGAAACTATTTGATTTGCTTGAAAGTGATCAACAGGGTTTAGGCGATGAACTGTTGCCTTATTTATTTGAACGCCAAAATATCGACAGTTATCATTCTAGTAAATTAGATAAAATATTATTACTCAAGGACACCCAAGATTTCATTTCAGCCCGATTAGATCAACTCAGAAAACTTATTCCAACACTGAGCATCATTGGACAAGAAAACTTTTTAGACTATATCGCCAAACAAACAGCATTGATCAAACAAATCCCCGACTTGATTGTAAAACTTTCTGTAGGGAAATCTAAAACCATTCGTACTAAAGCCACCAGTTTATTGACGAATTTAAATCCAGAAGATAGCCAAAAATATTTAAATCAAAATCTATTGGAAGGTTCAAGTCAGGAACGTGGCTTTTCTGCAGATCTATTGGCACGTTTAGGTGCTGACAATCTAACTGTACTAGAACAAGCTTTTGCACAAGAAAAACAAAAATCTGTACAACAAATCTTACAAATGGCAATTCAGCGCTTAAGATCTGTTGATACTGCTCAATTACAGCAAGATTTTGAAGCACCAACCTTTCAACCGTTTGTTGAACAAAAAATTCCAGCAAGTTTTACCGAGGTTATTTTAGAAAATTATCAAGAAATTTTGGCTAAAGCTGAACAGAATGCTGCCGATGAAATTGAAGAGAATAAAACAGCAAGTTATAAAAGAACTTGGGCTCAAGATCATTTAAAGCAGCTTAAAAAAATTAATCATCAAACCTTAACATCGATTGTTGACCAACTGAACGGTGATGCATCTTTTAAAAATGTACACCAAGTTGAAAATATTATTACCCATAAAAATAAATATAAAAAATATCCTGAGTTTTCCATTAATCATGCCATGAGAATCATTGCGATACGCAATCGGAATTGGATTTATTGGCCTAATTTATTTGAAATGCTTAAACCTGAAGAATATGCCAATTATGAACTTCGTCATATCGTTCAGGCCCTAGATGCGGCTAAATTTAATAATCCCAAACGTAGAGTCGCTCAAGGGATTCTAGCGGGATCATCCTATTATCAAAGTTTACAAGATCATATTTATGAAAAAGATAAAATTTGGCCATTTTTTGCGGAAAATCAAGAATATTTAACTGAAGCGTTGGGGCTTTCTCCATCTTTAGAAAAAAATGAATATCAAAGCTTTAACCCATCCGATGCCATCTTTGTACTTAAATGTTTCCCATCCTTGCCAGTACAATTTATTCCGCGCTTACTCGAATTTGCATTGGGTGAAAATAAGCGTTTGCGTTATGAAGCGCAAGAAACCTTACAACACCTTCCAGACATTCATCAACGTGCCATTGAAGCTCTAGATTCGGGTAAACAAGACATTCGAATCACTGCAATTGAATGGCTAGCACGTCTACAAAATCAGGATGCAGTAAAACCGCTGAATGCTTTACTTAAAAAAGAGAAGAAAGAAATCGTTCGAGCTGCTCTTCTAACGGCATTGGAAAAGCTTGGACAGGATATTAGTGCTTATCTCAAACCAGAAGTGCTACTAAAAGAAGCAGAAGACGGTTTAAAAGGCAAACTTTCAAGCAGTTTTACATGGTTTGATTTTGACACATTACCAAAAGTGAAATGGCAGAATGGTAAAGAGGTTGACCCTAGAATTGTCAAATGGTGGGTGATATTGGCTGAAAAACTGAAAGAGCCTAGAGCCAATGCCTTATTACAACGCTACAGTGGCTTACTCGATCAAAAAGATCAGGTACAACTTGCCAATCATTTATTACACAGTTTTATTCATCAAGATACCTTACAAACACCATTGGATGAAGCAACGCAATATGCAACCACAGAAGCGCCTGGCCGTCTGAGTTCTTATCGGGATTCATACAAACGTTATGGTGAAAAATACCCTGAATATTATGCCAAATATGGCACCATCACCTTAGAAGAAGTGATTGAAGAGATTAAACGCGAACGTTTAGGACTTTATCTGGGTTCCGCGATCAAAAGTAAAGGTATGCTTTCACTGACCGCCAATGCACAAGGAAGTTTTGCAGTAAAACAATTGCAGAACTATATGAAGCAACACTACCCTCGTCGCTCACAAATTGAAGCCATGATTAGTGCATTATCGATCAGTAATGACCCATTAATCATCCAACTGTTGCTTTCACTTTCACGTCGTTACCGTACTGCTTCAGTGCAAACACTTGCAAACACATTGGTTGCTGAGATTGCTGAACGCAATCAATGGACAAGTGATGAGCTGGCTGACCGTACTATTCCAACAGCAGGTTTAGATGAAAATGGTGTGTTACAGCTACAATATGGCTCACGTAACTTTAGCGCCATTGTCGATGATAAAGACAAATTCATTCTTAAAAATGAAGAAGGTAAAGAAGTTAAAGCACTACCTGCTGCCCGCCAAAATGATGATGAAAGCCTGATCAAAGAAGCCAAAGCACTATTTAGCACCAGTAAAAAAGAGTTTAAACAAGTCGTTGATATGCAAACAGGTCGTTTGTATGAGGCGATGTGTAGCGAACGTCAGTGGAATGTTGCTGAGTGGCAAGAGTATATCTTTGCCCATCCGATTATGAGACGCTTAATCCAAAAGCTGATTTGGCTTGAGATCAAAACCAATGGTGAAAAAATCAGTTTTAGACCAAGTGATGATGGTGCATTACTGAATTTAGATGATGATGAAATCGAACTCAGCGCAGACAGCAAAATTCAAATTTCTCATGCGGTTTTGGTCGGTGAAAAGGAAGCGAAAGATTGGATTGCACACTTTAAAGACTATAAAGTGAAATTCTTATTTGAACAGATGACTCATCACCTGCCGAAGCTTGAAGATGATAATGTCACTGAAATTAAGGATCATAACGGCTGGCTTACAGATACCTTTACCCTCCGTGGTGTAGTGACAAAATTAGGCTACCAACGTGCCAGTATCGAAGATGGTGGTTCATTTGACCGCTATACCAAGCCGTATAAACAGTTGGGTATCGATGTAGAAATTACATTTAGTGGAAGCTATGTACCAGAGGAAAATATTCCTGCTGTACTTTATGAACTGACTTTTAGTAAAAAAGCCAGCCGCTCTTGGAACAACAATGAACTTCCACTTAAACAGATTCCACCAATTTTATTGGCTGAGAGTTATGCAGATTATTTAAAAGTTGCTGCATCGACATCAGGTTTTGATCCAGAGTGGGAAAAGAAAACGCCTTGGTAATTCATAAAGACAAAGAAATTTTGTTTAGGCTTGCTACAGGCTATAACAGTTGTATTGCAACCGATATGATTGGTCTTGATGGTCATCATATCGGTTATATGGGTAATTCAACTCAGCAGGTAAAGAGAAGCCTTGTTCTACAATAGGGATAAAACACCATGCTTGTTCCAGCAATTTAAAATTTATTTCAAAAATTAGTGCTTCAAACCATCTCTAGTAAGCCCTGCTTATGGATGGTTTTGCCTAATTGATGTAAATATCCATCATGAATTCATATTATTATAAAAATAATAAATATATTTATTTTCAGTTATTTAATTAACTTTTAAGCATACAATATATTGTTTTAAATGATGCACAAGAATCAATATCTTTCGCCATTGAACTAAAAAAGTAAACGCGTTTAAATGTAAACATTCATTCTGTATTCTAAAATAAAGGACTTTGCATGAACCGTCGTGTTGTCATCACTGGTATGGGCATTAACTCATGTATCGGTAATACATTGGAAGCTGTTAAGCACTCTTTGGAAAATGGTATTTCAGGGACACGTCATAATTCAACTTACGAAGAACTTAATTTTAAAAGTCATGTCAGTGCCGCAGCAGAACAAGATTTTGATGGTATTGACCGTAAACTCAAGCGCTTCATGGGCGTATGTGCAATGTATGCCTACAATTCAGCGCTTGCAGCTGTTGAACATGCTGGCTTAACACCAGAGCAATTGGGCGGTAATCCTCGTTACGGTATTGCAGGGGGTTCAGGTGGTAACTCAACGGCGTCTGTTACAGAGATGGTTAAACTTTTAGAAGAAAAAGGTGCGCGTAAAATTGGCCCATTCTTCGTACCACGTAATATGTCAAACACCATTACTGCCAATGTCGGTGTTGCATTTAAATTACAAGGTGTTGCTCATTCAATCACCAGTGCTTGTGCAACTTCAGCTGATGCGATTGGCTATGCTTACAACCTAATTCAATTGGGTAAACAAGATTTAATGTTGGCCGGTGGCGGTGAAGAAGATCACTGGTCACAAAGCTTATTGTTTGATGCGATGGGCGCACTATGTTCTAAATATAATGATGCTCCAGAAACAGCTTCACGCCCATACTCAGCTGACCGTGACGGTTTTGTGATCGCGGGTGGTGGTGGTTTTGTTGTACTTGAATCACTTGAACATGCTCAAGCACGTGGTGCAAATATTCTTGCAGAAGTGGTTGCTTATGCTGCAAATTCGGATGGTGCGGATATGGTTGCACCATCAGGTGAAGGTGCTACCCGTTGTATTTTAATGGCTTTAGAAGAAGCTAAACAACATGGCGTAGATAAGGTTGACTATGTCAATACCCATGGTACTTCAACACCTGCTGGTGATGTGACTGAACTTCTTGCGATGGGTCGTGCATTTGGTGAAGGTAATGTTCCACCATTAAGCTCAACCAAGTCTATGACAGGTCACAGTCTGGGTGCTGCTGGTGTTCAAGAAGCCATTTATTCTGTATTGATGATGCAAAATGACTTTATCGCGCCAAACATCAATGTCACTGAGCTTGATGAAGGCACAAAAGGTTATGACATCGTACTTGAAAAACGCGATACAAAATTGAATACTGTGATGAGTAACAGTTTCGGTTTTGGCGGTGTCAATGCTTGTCTCATTTTTAAAAAATGGGAAGGCTAAACAAAGAATTGTTGATCATTCAAATTTAAAATAAGTTTGGATGATCAACATCTCGCACACTGCCCTTAAAAGGGTAAATTGATGGATGCTCCTTCAGAAGCTTTCCTTTGGGTAAAAGCTTTACATATCATTGCAGTCGTGTGTTGGTTTGCAGCACTGTTTTATCTCCCGCGTTTGTTTGTCTACCATGCCATGAGCGATGACAATCTAAGTCATCAGCGTTTCGAGATCATGGAGCGTAAATTATATCGGGGCATTATGTGGCCTTCGATGATCGCAACATTGATCACCGCACATTTTCTCGTAGACTGGGGTGATGCTACACGTCATTACCATGAAGCTTTATGGTTTTATCTAAAAGTCGGTTTAGTTGGTCTTTTAGTAATTTACCACTTTGTTTGTGGCTATTACCGTAAAAAACTGATTGGCAATGCACATTATAAATCGCATAAGTTTTGGCGATTTTTCAATGAGATGCCAACCCTGATTTTATTTGCAGTGGTGATTTTAGTGGTCGTTAAACCAACATTTTAAATTGTAGATAGAAACCTCCTAAATGGAGGTTTTTTTATACATCTCGATTGGGTAAAGGCGGATCATAAGCATCACCTAAATATTGAAAATCATCTTGTAACCAATACCAGTATTGCCCTTTATTCAAATATAACTGATGTAAAAGCGCAGTAAAGTTCTGGGCAATAATAGGTGAATCACCAATCGTTGCATGAGTTTCAAAAAAGCTATCATAACATTGACCTCGTCTAGCTTGCGCCATATCAATACTGATGTATTGACTCATTTCATCTACCTTTGCGATTAAAAACCAGTCATGACTGATATCATCATTTTCCAATTCCAAATCGATTGATTCGTCTGAGAATAAATAAGTATTAATCGGTATAAATTGATGACTCGCGACGATTTCAATTGAATAAGCTTCTTGTGGAAAAAATTTTATTCCATTGGTTTCACGATAAAAGATCTTCACATCATCAGGAATATTTTGTGGCAAATTTTGTGCTAACTGTGCAGGATACACCTCACAGCTTGGATCTTGTTTTATGGTTTCTATTAACTGCAATATTTCCATTTTTATCACCCATTTTTAAGTAAAACTTGGCGTATTTTTCTGTTCATCGGTGTTGAATAGCACTTTTCAATGGCCCAACTCAATACAAAAACAGCAATAAAATAAATTGGTAATAGCATTAATTTTTCAACAGCTAAGGTTTCTTTGGGAAAATAAAAAACTTTAAATAAACCCAAGATAATCAAATGAAACAAGTACATTTCATAACTACGTTGTCCAATCCACGCTACACCTTTTGACAATATAGAGCGAGATTCAGTATATGGGTTCTGAGCAAAACAGAAGATCAACATTGCTGACAATATGGCAAAAATGCTGATTCCCCACGTACTAACCTCTTTGATTGGTGCATATAAATAAACAGCGGCCATCAACAAAACAATGATTGGAACCACGATTTTTGAAACCTGTATTTTTTGTCCCATCCGCTGAGTCATTAAAGCAGTTAAGCAACCCATCGCAATTCCGTCAAAACTTGAGAAGTAATGATAAAGATAAGCCCCGCTTTCCTCAGCAAAATGCAATGAACGGAAATAAGGTGCATAAATGATGATTGCCAATAAAAATATAATAAAGCCTTTACCACGGCCTAATACAACACATAAAATTGGAAATGCTAAATAGAAGACTTCCTCAACAGATAAAGACCATAGCACGCCTAGCGCATAATTCACCCAGCCATTTTCAATGATCAGGATATTCATCCAAAAGGTAAAAGCAGAAAATACAGTTAAGCCATAAGAGACTTCAATACCGTTTGGCGCTTGATTGATAAAGGGTTTTAACCCCATTGCACCCAGTGCCGTCACCAGCGCCACCAGTAGGACCAAACAAGGCATAATTCGGGCAATACGGCGGATATAGAAATCTTTGAGCTTAATCTGCGCGAGTGTGCCACTTCTTTGTAAAGTATGTTGGGTGATTAAAAAACCTGAAATCACAAAAAATAGGGTCACACCATAATTACCATTGCGGGCAATTAAGGTACTTAAGCTTTCGCCAAAGATTTGTATACCTAGAAATGTGTCATGCAGTTTATAAGGAATATTAAAATGGTGGAGAAGTACCAATAAAATTGAAACTCCACGTAAGAGATCGATCTTGTTATTGCGCATATATGCAGTTGTTTATCGTAAATGATGCTATTAAACGTGCTTTTTATTTTTATTTCAGTAATTTATTTTGAATAATTTGTTAAATTTCACATTGAACCTATGCAATCAATCACGGATAAAACCAAAAAGTTGAGCATTTTATATTTAATCTAAGCGTTTAATTTTTAAATTTAATTTATATCAAAAATTTTCATATCATAGTTATTCAGGAGATGATCTAACACCATCTCCTGATCAATTGAATATTCAACATTAAAGCTGCTGATTACGCTTTTTCATACGCGGTTTATACATCATTTGATAGGTCACTGCTAAAATAATCACCCACAATGGGCTGATGATTAAAGCTTTTAAAGTATCAGGCTCTAGACTTAAAATCACCAAAGTAAAAGCAAGGAAGATCAAAACAAGATAAGACATCCATACACCACCCGGCATTTTAAAGTTTGATTTCTCATGCAATTCTGGGCGTAATTTACGGTAGCGTATATAACACACCATAATAATACTCCAGATACTAATGAATAAAATCACACATAAAGAACTGGCTAAGGTAAATGCTTCAACGGTATTTGGAACAAAATATTGTAGTGCTGCACCTGCCATAATAAAGCCACAAGAGAACAATAAACCTTTTGCAGGAACGGCGCGTTTAGACAGTTCAGCCAACTTAGTCGGTGCTTGTCCTTCTTTGGCCAATCCAAACAACATACGACTGGTCGAAAATACACCACTGTTCATCGATGACATTACCGAGGATAAAACCACCAAGTTCATAATCACAGCCGCTGCACCAATACCAGCATGTAGAAACAATGTGACAAATGGACTTTGATCCGCAGGAATTTCATTCCAAGGGGTTACCGACATCACGATAAAGAGTGCCAATACATAGAACAAAATAATACGGGTCGGAATCGCATTGACCGCTTTAGGTAAGTTCTTTTCAGGATCTTTGGTTTCTGCCGCCATAGTACCGATCAGCTCGACACCGACAAAAGCAAACAAGGCAATTTGGAAACCTGCTAAAAAGCCACTTGCGCCTTTCGGGAACATGCCACCATGCGACCAGACATTGCTAAAGCTTGCAACTGAACCTGTCGGTGCTTGGAAATGGCTCAACACCATATAGCCACCAATAAGAATCAATCCGACAATGGCTAAAATTTTGATCAAAGCAAACCAAAACTCAATTTCACCAAACAACTTTACCGTGAGGAGATTAATACCCAATACCAAGAGTACGCATCCTGCACTAATTAAGGCTTGTCCCATGGGGGTAAAGGCGGTTCCGTCAGGAAGCCAAAAATTAAGATAATTGATAATTGCAGCCAAATCCGCAATACCCACTAAGATCCAACCGAGCCAGTATGACCAGCCAATATAATAGCCAGCACCCGGACCAATTAAGTCATGTGCCATATCAATAAAGGATTTGTAGTGCAGATTTGAAAGTAGAATTTCACCCAATGCGCGCATCAGGAAAAAGAACATTGCACCAATGATCATATAAATGATCAGAATTGAAGGGCCTGCAAGGGAAATGGTTTTCCCTGAACCCATAAATAAGCCTGTACCAATTGCACCACCAATCGCAATTAATTGTAGGTGACGATTGGATAATTTCCGTTGTAGCTCATTTGGCGACGATGGTACGTCATCTGAATGGCTTGAAGTTGTCATAAAAATATCCTTTTTGACAATTTTTTGGAGGTAAAACCCGCTTGTGGCATAAGAACATTCCCGTTCTATTGTTCTACCTAACGCGAACTGGGCCACATGGTTTACATGTGTCCAGCTTTAATTCGGGGCAAATACTGCTTTAATTATTGACAATAATCAATTCTACTTTATGACAAGAGATTAATTTATGCCTGCGCCGCAATAACTGCGATCTCAATCAACCAATCTGGATTAACCAAATCAGCTTGAATCGTTGCGCGAGATGGTGCAACACAGCCTTCTAACCAATCAATCCAAATGGTGTTGAACGTCGCAAAATCATCTAAATTTTTGATGTAGACATGAGCAGACAATAAACGTGATTTATCAGTATTTGCCTCAAGCAATAACTGGTCAATTGTTGCCAAGATTTCTTGAGTTTGACCAATAATATCCTGTTGGGTATTTTTAGGAACTTGGCCTGACAAATAAACCACTTTATTGAAAATGGTGACTGCACTCATTACTTGATTGCTGTTGAGTTTTTGAATGTCTGCGTGTTGAACGTTGTTTGACATGTTGATGTCCTTATTTTGAAATTTTAAAATTTACCCGTGCAGTTACACCACACATGAGCTCATAACCTACGGTTCCAGAACTTGCTGCAACTTCATCAATCGGCAGTACAGTTCCATTTGAAGACTGTCCCCAAAGTACCACTTCACTTCCAACTCGCGCATCTGGGATATGGGTTAAATCAACCGCTAACATGTCCATGCTGACACGACCAATAGTTTGGGTTCGTACAGAATTAACCAATACGGGTGCATCCATAGAAATACGTTGGTAACCATCTGCATAACCACATGCCACAATACCGATTTTCATGGCTTGGGTTGCAGTAAATTTAGATCCATAACCCACTGTTTCACTCGGCTGTAAATCTTGAATTGCAATGATTTCACTGCGTAAACTCATGCTTGGTTTAAGATTCCAATCTTGAATTGAATGTGTTGGATAGTCTGGAGAACTGCCGTACAGCATAATCCCGCTACGAATATAATCTGAACGTAAATCTTGTGAATGTCGGAGAATGGCCGCACTATTTGAAACTGAGCGCTCACCGTCTAAATCTTGAATGGTTTGTTCAAAAATAGCCTGCTGGTAGGCAATCCCAGATTGCCCCAAACGCTCACCATCAGCATCTGAAAAATGCATCATATGCGTGATAGATTTCACCACATCGAATTGCTTTAATCTTTGCCACATTGCCCGATACGCATCAGGTTTAAAACCAAGGCGATTCATTCCTGTATTCATTTTTAAAAATACATCAAATTGAGGCTGTGCTGGATTGTCTTTGAGAGATTGGCTTTGAAATTGTTCTAGCCAATTCACTTGATCTTCATTATGCAGGCTAAAACTTAATTGATACTTTTCACAATCCAATAAATCATCTGCTGAAAAAATGCCTTCTAAGAGCAGAATTGGACCTGTCCATCCCGATGTTCTTAGGCGTTTTGCTTCATCGATATCCAACAAAGCAAAACCATCTGCGGATTTGAATGCATCATAGACACGTTCAATACCGTGTCCATAAGCATTGGCCTTGACGACGGTAAAAACTTTACTTTGTGGCATAAATTGACGGGCGACATTCAGGTTATGCAACAAAGCATCCTGATGAATGACGGCAGTAATTGGTCTAGGCATTTTATTCATCCCTGAATATGGATTGGCGTTGTAAATTATTTATCGCTAAACAATTTATTTATCACTGTTTTAACAAAGTGGCACTTAAGCAGCGTGTGGATAACGCTGAATAGATAAACCTTCGGTACTGATATCGGTTTGATGATTAAGCACCAGATCACTGATCAATTTTCCTGAACCACATGCCATCGTCCAGCCTAAAGTGCCATGTCCAGTATTGAGGAATAAGTTTTTAAAACGTGTTGCGCCAATAATTGGTGTGCTGTCTGGGGTCATTGGGCGAAGACCGGTCCAAAATGACGCTTGTGCCAAATCACCACCCGGGAATAAATCTTGGGTCACCATTTCCAATGTGCCACGGCGATCCGCATTTAAACCATGATTAAAACCGCTTAATTCTGCCATTCCACCAACACGAATACGTTGATCAAAACGAGTAATCGCGATTTTATAGGTTTCATCCAAAACTGTAGATTGTGGTGCAAATGTTGGATCAACAATTGGAATAGTTAAAGAATAACCCTTCACTGGGTAAACAGGTAAATTCAATTCCAGCGGCTTTAAGAAATCACGTGAATAGCTACCAAAAGCCAATACATAGCGATCAGCAGTTAACACTTCACCATTAACCACTACACCTTTGATTTCATCACCTTCAACCACCAATCTTTCAACATTTTGGTTGAATTTAAACTCGACACCTAAACCTTTGGCTAAATTGGCTAAAGCATTGGTAAATAAATAGCAGTCGCCTGTTTCATCATTTGGAAGATGTAAACCACCAACCAATTTATCTTTGGCATGTTCTAATGCTGGTTCTACTTTAGCAAGATCATCTTTAAGCAATAACTCATGTGGAACACCACATTCTTTGAGTACAGCAATATCACGCTGAACCATTTCTAATTGGGCTTCATTACGGAAAACTTGCAACGTGCCTTTTGAACGGTTTTCGTATTCAATCCCAGTATCTTTACGCAGTTCTCTTAAACAGTCACGGCTATATTCTGCTACACGGGTCATGCGTTCTTTGTTGATCGCATAACTTTCAGAGTTACAGTTTTTAAGCATTTGCGCCATCCACTGCAACTGCCACATACTGCCATCGATATTAATCGCAAGTGGTGCATGATGTTGAAACATCCACTTAACCGCTTTAAATGGAATACCGGGTGCAGCCCACGGTGTCGAATAGCCTGGAGAAATTTGACCTGCATTACCAAAGCTGGTTTCTTCAGCTGGACCTGCTTGACGGTCTAAAACTGTAACTTGTGCTCCTTGCTGCGCGAGGTAATATGCACTTGCTACGCCAATCACACCACTACCTAATACTATTACACGCATTTCTTATCCTTTATGCATTTACTAGTTTATTTCACTAGTATATTTTTGGTTAAATAGTTTATTTCACTATTTTTAATGCTAAAATTTAGGTGTTTTAATTTATTGTCGTGAAAAATGATTAAAAAAAAGGGAATAATTGATGCGTAAATTAGACCGTATAGATCGAATGATTTTAGATATTCTTCAAAATGAGGGTCGAATTGCCATCAGCGAATTGGCTTCACGGGTCAGTTTATCGACCACACCTTGTTCTGAACGTGTCAAACGTTTGGAGCGAGATGGCATCATTATGGGCTATCATGCACGCCTAAACCCGAAACACCTTGATCGTAACTTATTGGTTTTTCTAGAAATTAGTTTATCCGCAAAGTCTGGTGATGTGTTTGAACAAGTGGCTAAGGACTTAATGGAAATACCAGAAGTACAAGAGTGCCATCTTATTTCGGGAGATTTTGATTATTTAGTCAAAGCCCGATTAAAAGAAATGAGCGCTTATCGACGCTTACTTGGTGATTTACTTAAAAAACTTCCATCTTCAGCCTCTTCACATAGCTATATTGTGATGGAGGAAATTAAGGAATCATTGTATTTGGATGTGCGTTAATTCCATCATTTTTACCTTTAAATGGATTGACTTGCCACCCATTTCACATTTGAATATCTCTCCACCTTAAAGCCAAGTTTTACTGCAAATAGATCGTAAATTTAGCGGTGATGGGTTTAAGCGTTTAATGCTTCCACATCATGCAGTATCTCTACCCAATTTGGTGAATAACATTAAAAGACTACTGGGGATTTAGTCCCTGTTTAAATGTGTGATTGCTACTAACTATGTGATTACGAGTAAAATCCCCAACACATCGATAAAATATTCTCGGTTGGGGATCATTAAGGTAAATTCAAATTATCCCAAAAGTCTGAACTAAAAGCAGATTTAGAGTAGGTTTAACAATTCAGAGAACTTTGCAATTCTTGCTTTCGGCGCTGCTTCGTCCAATTCTTGTTTTGAGCCATATCCATATTCTACCGCAATGGTTTCAATCGCATTTTTACGTGCACCAAAAATATCATGTTCCCGATCTCCCACCATCAAACACTCTTCTGGATTTAACTTTTCTTTTTCAAGGATATAAGTGATTAACTCACCTTTATTGGTGCGCTCGCCATTTAACTCACTGCCATAGGGATAATCAAAATATTTTAATAAATCAAAATGATCTAAGATTTGACGTGCATAAACTTCAGGTTTTGCGGTGGCTAAAAACAGTCGATAGCCCTTACTTTTTAAGGCTGCCAAGGTTTGCGCTACATCATCAAAAACATGATTTTCAAATAAGCCTGTTACAGCAAAACGTTCACGATAACCCAATAAAGCTTGCTCAGCTAAGAGGTCATTTGCTTCAACATTGAGTAGCTTTGCCAATGATGCCTTTAACGGTGGACCAATAATCCAGTCGATATTTTCACTGTCAGGAATCGGATGCCCAACCTTTGCAAGTCCATAACGTGCAGATGTCGTAATGCCTACTTTTGGGTCGGTTAATGTGCCATCGAGATCGATTAAAATATTCTTTATCACCATCCAATCCTTTAAATCTGTGTTTGAAACAATTATCAAATTACTATCGAGTGTTCTCGTAAACTTGCCTATACTAACGTAAATTTGTGAATTAAGGACATCATCGTGCGCCCTACTGTACTTTGTTTTTCAGGTCTAGACCCTTCTGGTGGTGCTGGTATACAGGCTGATATTGAAGCGATTGGTCAAAGTGGCGCACATGCGGCAATTGCTTGTACAGCATTAACCATTCAAAACTCTCAACAAGTTTTTGGTTTTGAAGCCAGCTCCAAAGAACTACTGCTTGCTCAGGCCAATGCAGTTGTCGGTGATTTACCCATTAAAGCCATCAAATCGGGGATGTTAGGAACCACAGATAATATTGCTGCACTGGCTGAGTTTTTACGTGAACATCCAGATTATCTATATGTACTTGATCCTGTTTTAGTGGCAAATAGTGGTGGTTCACTGGGTAATCAAGAGACCTTGGTTAAAGCCTTTATTGAACTGATTCCTCTGGCAACAATCATTACCCCAAATACTGTGGAATTACGCGCCTTAACAGCAGAACAAGACATAGAAAAAGCCACAGCCAAACTGTTTGAAATGGGCGCACAAGCGGTTCTGGTAAAAGGTGGGCATGAAGATACCCCAGACTATATTCGCAACGCCTTGTATGTGAATGGTGAAATGATCGCTGAATCTAAATGTCCCCGTTTGGCAGGTGAATACCATGGTTCAGGTTGTTCATTGGCAAGCTTTATTGCAGGACGTTTAGCACTAGGAGATCCGCTTAAAATCGCGGTACAACATGCTGAAACATGGTTATTTGGTGTATTAAAAAATGCCGAAACGCCGATTGAAGGTGGCCAAAAAATTCCAAAGCGCTTTTAAATGTTGAATATTGCTCTGCACTTTTGAAAATAGCATCCAAGTTTCACTAAACAGCTGAAACTTGGAAACTCCCCTAAAACAATAGAAAAGACAATGAGAATAATAATGTACAAAATACTCACGACAACAATGCTATCAAGTTTACTTTTAACCTCATTCGCCGTATTTGCTCAACCACAACAACAAACTGTAAATCACAATATTAACGATGTAGTGAATGGGCAAAAAACCCATTTTATTTTTAAAGATGGCGATGATGAATCAGGTCAACTCATCATTCAAACAGCAGCTAAACAGCAAGCATTTGATCTTGCAGAATTACCATTTGAACGAAAACGACAGATTCATTTTCAAGACTATAATTTTGATGGATATACCGATATTGCTGTGTCTACACCTGATATGGGAATGGGGGTTTATTCTATTTTTGATATTTTTCTCTACCGACCTAAAAGTAAAGATTATCAAGTGTTGGACCAAGAAAAATTTGATTTTAGCCATGCACAATGTTCTGGATTGACGGATCTCAAACTGATTCCCCAGAAGAAACAAATGACCAGCTCATGTCGAGGTGGCGCAAGATGGTGGATCGACACTTACCAATTTAAAAATGGGCAATGGAAATGGTTAAAGTCTAAAGCTGCGGATGAGTGATTTTTCCCCCTCATCCTCTGCTGATATTAATGCCACTGATACAGCATAAGACCCCAATCAAACAAAAAATATAATGTAATCTGGACGATGTTGATTATGAGTAATCTGTTCATTTCTCAGTATATTTATCTTTAAGGCTTTGTATATGTTGGCGATTGGTTTTCCACGACTTTTCTAAAATTTCTTTCTCTAGACGATACTGAATACGTTTTAATTTCATTGGAGGAATGTTGATTTGCTTAAATTTTTTGACATAATCTGTCCAACCTGCACCACGAAAGACGTGGTTTGGCATTTGGGTTTTAAATTCGCAATCAGGCATAAAAACCACGATTGAATGGATCTGAGTTGAATCAACAATATCTGTGAGCACACTTTCTAAAACTTTTTGATGTTTATAATTTTGATGTAATGGATTTTGGAACTTATAGCTCTTTTTATAAATCTTTTGTGTCCAAATCTTTTGACGCTCGCCACCAAATATCCAACCTTTATAATTCTTTGTTTCAATGACAAAAATACCATAAGGGCTTAATAAAATATGATCTATTTGGGTGGTCTGATTTTGCTCATCAGGCAGAGTACAATCATTTAATAAAATATAATTTTCTTTGTCTAAATAGAGTTTTACATGGGTGCTGACAGCAAATTCACCTATTTTCCCTTTTAAAAAGGGCTTAAAGAATTTAACCAGCGTAATCGCAACGAAAAGTAAAACAATCCAACCTAAATTTGATAATAATGGTACAAAAATTTGAGCAATCATTTTAAATTGTAATGTAATAATGAATAGCGTTGAGTCTATGGCACTTGTTCAATTTTTAAAAGAATATCCTTATTATCCAACCCACCCGCAAAACCCACTAATTTACCATCAGCCCCGACCACACGATGACATGGCGCAATAATAGAGATGGGATTTTTACCATTCGCTGCACCCACTGCCCGAACCGCTTTGACATTTCCAATCTGTTCTGCGATCTCTTTATAGCTACGCGTTTCACCAAATGGAATCGTCAACAAAGCTTGCCAAACTTTCTGTTGAAACTCAGTCCCCGCAAAATCTAGCGGTAAATCGAACTGGGTTCTTTTTCCTTGAAAATACTCATTCAATTGTTTCGCCGTCTCCAACAAAACTGGATGTGTATTGTTTTTAATTAATTCAGCCAAACGAACCCGTTTAGGATTTTCATTTTCCCAAAGTACTGCAATCAAGGCATGATCATGGGCGACTAATTTTAATATCCCGACTGGGGAGCTCATTTCCATAAATGAAAGTTGCATGTCCTTATTCCCTTTCCAACTCACCAACAGCTTAACTTAGCTTGAAGATAATTTCATCAAAATAAGACCTGAAATAATCAATACAGCAGCCAACATCCGCATCGCTGAAGCTGCTTCACCTAAAAAGAAAATTCCGACGGCAAAAGAACCAATCGCACCAATCCCTGTCCACACGGTATAAGCTGTTCCAAGTGGTAATGTTTTCATTGCATAAGAAAGTAATGCAAAACTTGCAATCATAAAGATGATGGTCAAAATACTCGGTGTCAGCTTGGTAAACCCGTCAGATACCTTCATAAAATATGCCCAAACCACCTCAAACACACCCGCAACTGCCAATAAAACCCATGCCATTACACATTCACCATTTTCTATTGGATGTTTCCACTATTGATTACACCATGAACTACACGTAAAAAAAGTGCTATCTCCTACAGAAATAGCACTTAAACATTTCAATAAATTAAGTCGAAGAAAGTTTCATTAAAACTAAGCCAGAAACAATCAGTACAGCAGCGAACATACGCATTGCTGTTGCAGGTTCGCCCAAGATAAAAATACCAACCAAGAATGAGCCTATCGCTCCAATCCCTGTCCAAATGGTATAAGCAGTTCCCAATGGCAAAGTACGCATCGCATATGCCAATAGACCAAAGCTTAAAATCATGAAAAATAAGGTGACAATACTTGGTGTAAGCTTTGTAAAACCTTCGGACAATTTCATACTATATGCCCAAACGATTTCAAAGATACCTGCGAAAATAAGAAAAACCCAAGCCATGACCAGCTCCAAATTTAAATTAGAATCAGGCCGTCCTGACGATTTTTCTCAAATTGAGGGAGGTCGTTCCTCCTGAAGAAGCCTAATTATATCAACTCATGTTGAGGAATTTATTAAAATTTACAAAATTTGACCTTTTTTACATTTCGAATAATTTTTTTTCATGAGGCTTACTTTATGATCAAGCATGCTAAATATAAAAATCAGGGATCAAAACCATGAAACATGATTATTGGGGTGATATCCACCCGAGCTGGGCTGGGTTTAGTTCAGAAACATTTTTTTCGCATTGTTTTTTTAATCAAAATGCTGATCGGGAGATTTTCTTAGGGGAAGAGTTTGATGAAGATGGCGATGAAATCGAAGAAGCGCCCAATCTTGATCAACTCAACGCTTTTGCAAAAACCTACCAATTATTTATCAACAGTATTGAACAACATGTTCAGACCATCCAGCAACATGCTTTTGAACGCTATCAAAAGCTTTATGCACATTATTATGAAAATCCAGAAAAATCAGGTGAGGCTGCATTGAATATTCAGGATGTGGAATCTCACAATCCTTATATTCAGACCATGTTAAATTTGCGTGTGAGTGCACCCGACACTTTAACCCTCTCTATTCATTATGATTTAGATACAGAGCATGGAATGGAATTTAAATTTGTAAATAACCAGCTTGAACGTGTTGCTGGCATTGCAGAAACGTAAAAGGTCACTCCCAAAGAAGTGACCTTTTGCTTTATACGAAAAACGAAAGCTTAGAATCTAAAACGCAGACCTGCACCATATAACCAACCTGATTCGGAGTCAGTTGCAGTTTGCCATGCTGTCTCTTTGTTACCTTTAGAATATGCATAGGCCACACTCACATAAGGCATCACCTTTTTTGTGATTTCATAACGGGTTTCTAAACCTGTTTTAATGCTGTTTAGACCTGTTTTTTGGGCATAGCGTGAATCATCGCTAAATACCACATTTAAATCTAAATAAGGCTTTAAAATCAGCTTTTGAGTTAATAGTAAATCACGTTCAGTTTCTAGGCTAAATGCAACCCGACTGTCTTGTCCGAAATACAGATAAGCATCTGTCTCAAAAAAGTACTGTGCCAATCCGTGTAAACCCAAAGCCGCATCAAAGCGTTCCTGATCAGTGCTTCGTTCAGGATTATCACTGTAGCGCACACCTGCTTGTACATCCCAAAAATCAGCAATGTTACGACTATAGAGTGCACTTAGATCATATTCTACTTTGTCTGATTCAGCCTTACTGGAGCTCCCTTTAATGAATAACTTATTTTCATCAGTACCTATGCGTAACTCTAAAGATGAATCTAAAGTACCTTTTCCATCTTCATCCAGCATCCAAGCATTATCAATAGTCACTCTCTGATAAACCTGCGCACCATGTTCTTTACGATGATCATGGGTACTATGCGAAGCTATGCTCTCCTCCCCCATAGTGGTTGTAAGCGCTTGATGCTGTGTATGATCTACAGCATTGCTTTGCTCATCCAACTGATTCATTTTTGAATGATCCATGCTTGAATGATCAGTCACTACAGTTGATTCAGTCCCAATACTCGTATCACTTTGCATCTGATGCCCTTCATGGGCCAAAGCCAAACCACTCAGCATAAGTAATGAACTTGCCAGAACTGATTTAGAAAAAAGATTAATGATTTGCATGTTCGTCTCCTTTCACTTCAGTCTTTTGAGTGGTGTTGCTTGTTTGAACTGGCTGAGTGGAAACTTTGCCTTCACTCACATTGGCAACAATCAATTTATTCATCATCCCTGCACTCATGTGGTAGAGCAAATGACAATGGATTGCCCATTCACCCAATTCATCAGCGGTTAATAATGCTGTAACTGTTTTTGCAGGTGGTACAACAATGGTGTGTTTATTGGGCATATCCACAGCAGGCTGACCATTTTCCAGTTGCATAAACATGCCATGTAAATGCATTGGATGCGCCATCATACTGTCATTGATAAATTTAATTCGGATACGTTCGCCATATTTCACTTTGAGTGGTTCAGCATCACTGAATTTTTTACCATTAATCGTCCAAACATAACGCTCCATGGTTCCGCCTAAGCGAATCACCAATTCACTGGTGGCATCACGAGTATCAGGTTGAGGGGTTAGTGATTTTAAATCACTGTATTGCAGTGCTTTATCTCCTTGCGGCGTCGATGCATTTGCCCAACCATAAACCACTTGGTCATTTTTTTGCGCTGCCGATGAATTGCGATGCTGTGAATGATCTATAGCTTGCGTATCATCCGCATTCATTTTTGAATGGTCCATACCTTGCATATCGTTGGCATTCATTTTTGAATGATCCATGCCCTGCATATCATTCGCACTCATTTTCGAGTGATCCATGCCTTGCATATCACCCATACTCATTTTGGAGTGATCCATGCCTTGCATATCGTTGGCATTCATTTTTGAATGATCCATACCCTGCATATCTTTCGCATTCATTTTGGAATGGTCCATGCCTGACATATCACCCATACTCATTTTGGAGTGATCCATCCCTCCGCCACCATGACCTCCCATATCGTCCATAGTCAGCACAGCACGTGGACGAGCAGCAGGCATATGAATAGCAGCACTTTTTGCTGTTAATTCATTATGGAGTGTTCCAATCGCAAATCCTGAACGATCAATAGACTCTGCCTCAATCTGATAATGACTGGTTTTTGGTTCAACAATTACATCATAGGTTTCAGCTGTACCAATACGAAACTCATCTACATTTACTGGCTTTACAGGTTGCCCATCGGCACTGACCACTGTCATTTTTAGCTGAGGTATACGTACATCAAAGAACGACATTGCCGATGCATTCACAAAGCGCAGTCGAACTTTTTCATTTGGCTTAAACAGACCTGTCCAATTTTGTTCAGGGGTTTTTCCGTTTACAAGAAAGGTATAACCCGTCACATCAGACATATCTGTTTTTAACATACGCATCTGATTCCACATTTTGCGATCAGACCACGTTGCTTTTAAACCATCACGTTGTAACTGTTTCCAAACATCCCCTAAGGTTTCACGTCGATTTTGATAATATTCTGCGGAAATTTTTAGGTTTTTTTGGATCTGGTCGCTGGTTTGCTCATGAAAATCCGACAACATCACCACATAATCACGATCTGTGCGTTCATGTGCTGCCAGCGGTTTTTTATTCTTTGGATAAATCACTAAAGAACCATATAAGCCATCCTGTTCTTGGCCTTTCGAATGGGCATGATACCAATAGGTTCCACTCTGACGAACTTTAAACTTATAGACAAATTCTTCGTTGGGTTTGATCCCGTTATAACCATTAAAGCCAGGTACACCATCCATAATGCCGGGCAATAATAGGCCATGCCAATGGATCGATGAATCCTGATTCTTTAAATTATTTTTAACTCGAATCACCGCTTCATCACCTTCTTCAAATTCTAAAAGTGGTGCGGGAAACTGGCCATTTACAGTAATTCGTTTTACAGGTTTACCTGTTACATTGACGATTCCTTCATCAATGCTGAGTTGATATTCTTTGATTTCGGCAATTCCCCAAGTTGAGGAGACCAAGCACAATGTCGCAATCAAGCTTTGAGCTAATCGCTTTTGAGATAACTGAATAAACATAACTTAACCTAAATTTTAACAAGCAATTTTGAATAAAAAAGTGTCTAAAATCAGATTAGGCTTTTGGAGGGCGTAGGATTTCTTGCCAATGCCCTGCGAGGTGCTGAGCTTGGTAATTGATTTGATAGGCTTGAGTATTTTGCAGATGATCAGGTGCAATCAATTTTGGAATATCAGGATTGAACCAAACCACTGAAGATTGGCATGAGAATGCAGCACAATCTAGACATTTAGTCAGTTGCGTATCTTGAGATTGAACCTGTTGATTATGGCAATCTTTTAGATTTTGCGCCTGTTGCTCATGATTGAGATGCGAGTTTTGATCATTTTGTTTTTGTTGTATATCTGCACAGTGCTGTTTCATTTCTTGTACAACACTGTTTTTCATCATCGATTGATGTTCATCTACAAGCGATGAATTCATCATTTGCTCATGTTGCATCACATTTACAGATGCAATAGACACACTGCTCCACCCTATGGCAAAAACCATAAGACAAACAAACCAAAGCCGTTTGTGCAGTTGTCTAAACAAAACTAAAACCTATGTTTTAATCTAAGATGAAGCTAAAGCATAGCCAATAATGACGAGTTTGGCAAATATCACGCGGAAAGATTGTCAATATCACTGAATAATTTTCCATCAACTGCACTTTGAATAAAAAATGAATAATTAAATTGATGAGTAGCGGACTATTCTTATTAAAAAAGAGCTCGTTTGAGCTCTTTTTAAACAAAAATTGCATGTGTGATAAACGATTGATCACCCTTTGATTAATCTATACCCAGCTTATCCATATGCTTATCAACATGGTTATCCATATAGTTATCATCAAAGTTATCCACAATTCACACAATACATTTGTGGAAAAGTTTAAGCCGAAACTTGTCCAACTTTTGCTAATTCAGCGCGCATTTCGTTAATCACAGCTTGATAATCAGGCTTACTAAAAATTGCAGAACCTGCAACAAACATATCTGCTCCCGCTTCAGCAATTTCACGGATATTTGCTGGGCCAACACCACCATCAATTTCTAAACGAATGTCACGACCTGAAGCATCAATAATTTTACGCGCCTCACGTAATTTATCCAAAGTGGTTGGAATAAATTTTTGACCGCCAAAACCTGGGTTTACACTCATTAAAAGCACTTGATCCACTTTATCTAAAACATAATCGAGATAATGCAAGGGTGTTGCTGGATTAAATACCAAGCCTGCTTTGGCACCACCATCTTTAACCAATTGTAATGAACGGTCGATATGATGCGTTGCTTCAGGATGAAAAGTAATAATATCTGCACCTGCTTCTAAGAAATCACCAATCATACGATCAACAGGTGAAACCATAAGATGCACATCAATCGGGGCTTTGATCCCATATTTCTTTAATGCCTTACATATACCCGCACCAAAAGTTAGGTTTGGCACATAGTGGTTATCCATGACATCAAAGTGGACAACATCTGCACCAGCTGCCAATACATGTTCCACATCTTCACCCAGACGGGCAAAATCAGCAGATAAAATTGAAGGTGCGATCAGATATGGCTTGGACATGAAACAACCTGGCAAAGATAAAAATTTTTCCCATTATAACAAACTTACCCTATTGGGTTGTTTTAAAAAGCAACAGTTTTACTTATCTTGCTCATTTATCAGGTCATAGCAATCAATCTGGTTGAATCAGCGGCTGTCTATTACTTGATGATATGGGTTTTAACGAATAATCTGATCTTTTGAGAAAAATACAAAAATAAAGGGCTTCATTAAGCCCTAGATCCAGTCACCGCCACCTTGCACAATCTATAGATAAACATCGCTTATCTATACTGTTTAAGGTTTAGCCAGTTGTTTTTTCTCAAAATCACGAACCATTTTAATGCGTTCTTCAGTTGCAGGATGTGAAGACAAGGCATCAAAAATCTCTAAAGAGCTCTCTTTTTCACTAGACTCATTTTGAGGCTGTTTTTTATTTGGGTCAGTTTTTTTATCAGCTTCAGCCGTTTTGCCTGCCTGCTTTGGTTTTTCTTCCAGTGCAGTTTCATCACTTAAGCGTTGTAAGAAATTCGCAAAATGAGACACTTCAATGCCTTTACGATCCATCAATTTCAGCGCATACATATCCGCCTCAGCTTCAAATTTGCGTGAATAATTTGCACCGATCATCGCGGCAGGTAACGAGGTCAAGAGGTCTGAACTGTCTCCCGTCATGGCAATATAGAGTACACTCAACCCCAAACTGGTCAAGCCTTGCTGTAAGCTATGCCGTTCCACCAAATGCCCTTGCTCATGAGCCAAGACACCTAAAATCTCTTGATCACTATGCGCCATTTCAATCAGCTCATCGGTAACAATGATCGTATTGTTGGGTAAAGCCACTGCGTTGGCACCCAATCGCCCACCTTCACGAAAAACCAATTTTGCTGGCTTTCCTTCAGCGATGGTATTTAGATATTGCTTGGAAATTTGATCTTTTTGACCTTGTGCCAAATGACTGGGGTTAGTCCAATTATTCAACACATATTTTTCCGCTTCATCGCCTAATTTATTCAAACTATTTTCAGGCAACTGAAAAGCAACATAATGTGATGCCGCCGGAACACCCCATTTTACTAAAGCAAAAACAAAAGCCACCACAAAGATGATACTGAATACAATTAAACTTGGAGAGCGTTCTAATTTCCAGATTGAATGCTGGACATTTTTAGTCCCCAAATTAAACCATTCTGGTAAAGCCCCCTGAAATTCAATCCGTGCGTCATCTTTAAGTTCAATTGCAGGATTTAATTGCCCCAGTGCGCCAATTAATTCCATATCGCGATATGCATAACGGCGTTGATGCTCTAAACGCTCACCATACTGAATCAGCACTTCGAACTCAGATTGAGCAAAAAGTTGGGCATGGTGTGGTTTAGACACCACACCATCATAGAAAATGACTTCTATTGGTCGTGACATAAATTATTCAACTCATATCATTATAAAGAAACATCAATGTCGAAGATGTCACTAATTTCTTCAGCTAAAGCACTTTGCTCTTGCTGTGCAAGATTCATCATTTGATCTGGATCATCATGCAAAATTAAACTCATCGAATCAACTTGATATTTGTGAATACGAATTGCCGCCCATGCAGACATTAAACCAATACTTAATATTTTAACCAGCCAATTTGATGCCACAATCCATGCATAACGCCATTGATTACAATCTGTTTTAAATTGGCTGCTGCCAACTGTTGTATTGTTCCATGTGGTAATAAAAATACGTGCCGCGATCAATGGATAAATAAACAACCCTGCCACAGCGTACATCGCAAAGACACCAAAGATAAAAAAGTTTGGCGTATACCCTGCAATAAAGCCGATAATTCCGAAATAAATAATGCCAAATGCCAGCATAATTCCAAAAGACATAAAAATTGGAATGTAAACTGCCGCCATATAGGCTGACCAATCGGCATTCAATTTAAAATCCAACTGCCCTGCATATAAATGATCGATGTAGTATTTTTTATACAACCAGATCGCAACAGGAGCAAATATCCCTAAACTAAAAATATAAATTAGAATACTCAGAAAAAAGACTTTATAGGATTCTTTTGTAGTTCCCGCAAAATAAAACCGACTATTGCCGAATTTACTGTTTCTTGCGGTAAAGCGCATTGTTGCCCGAATCAGCCATGGCACTGCTGCATACAGCACCACTAAACCAACCACCGTCGCAATCATGGAATACTGCGAGGAGATTGAAAAGGCGGCATAAATACCCAATGCAATCAAACGTCCAACTAAAATTTTGGTGGGGATGCCAGTAAAGTCAAAACGTCTTTTAAAGAATTCAGTATTACCATAAAAATAACGTAAACGACGTACTTTCGCCCAAGGCGCGTACAAACTTAAAGTAATGATGGTCAATAAGATATTCACAATCCATATACCAAAATATTCCATTGCATCACCGTGAAATTTAAAACGGTGAATTCTAGGAGATTGCTGATCTACGGGCTGCTGTATTTCTGGTGGTGTAGCGCCTTTTTCCAAACTCAAATGACTCGGAAATGGAGGCGGTATTTGTTCTTGCATATTCTTCTCTTTATTCAAATTATTTGATGACAATCTAAAATGATATGAAATAAAAAACCTCAAAAAGCAGTTTATATTTTTTCTGCGCTGAAAGAAATAGAGTAAAAGCAAACAACGATTTACTTTTACTCAAAATTCAGTTTTTGTTAGACGATTCAATTATTTTTGTAGTTGCAAAGCATGAAATTGTAAATGGTCATCAATAAAACTTTGAATGAAATAATAACCGTGATCATAACCTTCATGAAATCTTAAGGTGAGTTTTTGCCCAACTTTATGACAAGCTTGTTGGTATTTCTCGGGATTCAATTGACTATAAAACTGATCTTTTATACCTTGATCGATAAGCACTTCGTCAAATAACTGACCTTTAGAAAGCAGTAATTGAGTCGCATCATGCTTTGTCCACTCAGACTGATCAGCGCCTAAATAATGAGAAAATGCCTTTTCACCCCAAGGACATTCTGTCGGTGCACAAATCGGTGCAAATGCAGATACTGATTTAAAATAATTTGGATATTTCCAAGCCAGTGTTAGTGCGCCATGCCCGCCCATACTATGACCAAAGATTCCTACAGCTTCAGATTGAATCGGTAAATTTTTTATTAGCAATGGATAAAGTTCATCTACAATATAACTTTCCATCTGAAAATGCTCAGCCCAAGGTGCTTGAGTTGCATTGAGATAGAATCCTGCACCCTGCCCCAAATCCCATGAATCGCCTTGTGCAACGTGTTCACCACGAGGTGATGTATCAGGTGTAATCAAGATTAAACCAAGCTGAGATGCCAAGCGCTGTGCATGCGCCTTTATGATAAAGGTTTCTTCTGTACAGGTCAGTCCTGCTAAATAGAATAATGCAGGACATTTCTGCCCTTTTAATGCTTGAGGCGGAAGATATGTCGCAAACTTCGTTGCCCCTTTTAAATAATTTGACTGAGTTTGGTAAATTCTTTGTTCACCATCAAAACAGATATTTTTACTTAAAAGTTCCATCAGCGCATCGCTCCACATTTTGATCTTTAAATTGTTTAGGGCTACCGTCTTATAGCATCAATAGATTCAACTCAATATAAATTAAAGCGCTTTTGCTTTCGCATTTAAAACGCCGTTATTTATCATGGCTTTTGTTGCGTATCCAATTTTACATTTTGGGTTTGTGCAGAAGTGATAACACCCTGTTGTGGAAATAAATGTTGTTCCAACTGCGGTAACATCATTTCCATATTTTTCCCAATCACCCATTGCGGCTCAGATGGATCAAAACCTTGTGCATTTTCCCATTTTGCAACTGTTTCAGTCGCTTCTTTAAATGCGGCTTTGAGAGAACCTTGCTCACGCATTGCCTGATCAAAGAAAGCTCGACCAAAATAAGTATAATCGGCTTCATTTGAACATCCAAATGAGGCACGATCTGCTGCTGAAGCAGTAATAATCAAAGTATCTGGTGATTGGAGTGCTGAAACAAAGCTACCGGAATAACAGGCTGAAATCACGATCACTTTCCAGCGAATACCCGATTTATCGAGGGTTTCTCTTAACCATTTTGGATCGACATCATCCAAATTAATCGGTTCATTTTCTAGTTCAAAACGATTAGGTAAGCCATGAGAAGTCATATAAAGAAATAATACATCACTTTCGCGATTCATCTGTTGGCCAATACGGCGTAAAGCAAGGTCGATACTGGTTTTAGACGCAATAGGAGTGTCTTTAATACTTTGTGGGTTATTGACCAACTCAACAGAGCGTCCAAAGGTTCCAAAGCGGGTATCAAATTGTTCTTTAATTCGATCTATTTCAAATTTGAACACGTCTTGATAACTTGCACCAGCAACACCTAAAAAGTACCAATGCGTTTGAGCAAACTCACCAAACTGAACCTGTTCCAATGCCTTATTGAGTAAATGGCTTTGTGCATAAAAAGCATTTTCACTGATCGTTGGAGGAACGTCTTCTACTTTCCAAATCGGCTGTTCCTTAATCGAAACCTGCCAAGTGAACAAAGTGGCTACAGTAGCAAACATGATCAAAGCACGTTCCCACCATGGCCATTTTAATTCTCTTGAAAATACCCACACCACAGCAAGGCTTTGCCAAATAAACAAAGCAAAAAATAGCAGTGGGATTACATCGTAAGTGAAATAAGGTAGTAGATCTTGATTGCCCAAATATTGCAGCAAGCATTGAAACAACATGATGTGCGTATCAAGCACCAGCCATAACAGTGCTGGAACCAACATCAAACGCGGATTATTGGTTCGTTGTGATAGGAAAATCCCTACAATTAAGGCAATAAAAGGCCACAATGCGTAGCTGACAAGACCTTGCCGATTAAAAACACCACCATCACCAGCAACTAACCAGCTAAATAGTGTATTGGCACCTGCACCCAACAGCCCCCAAAAAATCAATTGAAGAATCGATGGACGAACAATTTGTAAAGACTTTCGCGAACCTAAGAATAACCAAATCCCTGCACGTTGGTTACTTTTCAAATCATGCCAAAAGTTAATCGAGGGTTTAAGATCTATCATAAAGATTCTGTTAAGGCAGTGGCTTCAATCAGCCTATCTAGTTTAGGCTTGGCTAAAAAATTATCAATGTTTGATTTAACTATATATCAATAATTCGACTATTATTGAAACAGTTACCAAATTACTCAATAAGATTGCTGTTAAAATAGGCATCAAAACGACAAGCATCACCTTGCCATTGATGATCGGTTGCCTGATCATTTAAAAATACAGCCAGTCTAGGACGTTTTACCACAACTCGCTTGGCAATTTGCCGTGCTAAGACTAAAAGATGATCGCCTAAATCCATTTCACCATCTTCAGGTAAAAGCATGTGTAATAGCTGCATTTGCTTTTTCACTTGCGCCTGTTTTTTAATGGCTTGCTGATTTTGATCCCGTTGCGGAAACATCGGATCTAAATAAACAACATCGACAGTTTGGTGCGTGATGATCAATTGTTGTAAATATTCAGCTGAATCAGAAAAAACCAAATCAATACGCTCAACAACTTTGGCTAAAAATGGATCATTTTCCAATTGTTTTTTTGAATCTTCCAGTAATGTAAATAAAATTGGATGACGTTCGATCAGGGTTACTTTCGCCCCTAAGTGTGCCATCAATAATGCGTCATGCCCTAGACCAGCAGTTGCATCAATTAAGTTTGGTTTTTCTGAAATATTACATGCCCGTGCAATCATTTCAGATTTTAAAGTTGCACGTTTTAAACGTGGAATCTCCGCTTTCCAATCAGGCTGCATTTTCATGCCATTGGCGCACAGACTTAACCCTTGTTCATCAACACACAAGGCAAGTTCTGGGTTCAGTCTTAAAAACCGTGCATTGAGTTTTTCAATCGTTGCAATGTTTACCACGACACCACGTAAAGAAAGCACAGTTTGGTAGGACTGTGCTTTCTCAAAAAATGTGGACTCAGTAAATAAGCGAATTTCGCTTACCATAATTTCCAACCTGTTAATGCAAACAATAAAATCAACAAACCTGAAGCAATACGATACCAAGCAAAGACCATGAAATCACGCTTAGAAACATAAGCCACCAAAACACGGATCAAAATTAAAGCAGAAACAAAAGAAACGATAAGACCTACAAAAAACACGGTCCAATCTTGTGTTGTTTCATAAATATGATAATTTTTAAAAAGATCTAATAAGCCCGCACCAACAATGACTGGTATACCGAGGAAGAACGAAAATTCTGTTGCAGCCTTACGCGATACACCCAGCATCATGCCGCCAATAATGGTTGCACCTGAACGTGAAGTCCCTGGAATAAGCGCCAATACCTGAATTAAACCAATATAAATCGCTTCTTTAATCGAGATATTTTCCACTTCCACCGCATTGACTTTTGGTGGATTTTTTTCAACCCACCAAATGATTAAACCACCGACGATTAAACCAATCGCCACAGAAATATCATTAAACAACAGCTCTTTTACGATATCACCAAAAGTTAAGCCAACTAGCATAATTGGAATTGAAGCTGCAATAATACTGATCCCAAGATGACGCCCTTTCGGTTCACCTGAAAACAAACCAATTGCTGCACCCCAAAGCTTGCCCCAATACTCATAAATCACCGCAGCGATTGCGCCCATTTGAATAGCAACGACAAATAAGTCACTTTTTTCTTTGGTCCAGAAATTCATTAATTCAGATGCAAGAATTAAATGCCCTGTACTTGAGATAGGTAAGAATTCGGTAATACCTTCAACAATACCCATAATGGCTGCTTTGAGTAGCAGTAAAAGATCCATTGTGAAATCCTAAAAATTAAAGCGAAAAACGATTATGGTTTACCTTGTTCTGGAATTTTCTTCCATGCATTATCACGTAAATATACAGGTAAAGCTTGTTCTGCACTCAACCATTGCTTTTGCAGTGCATTTTGACGCGCAATTGTGGCGATATCATTAGCGGAAGCAGTAATCTGTTGAAACGCAACAGCCTCTACATTCACCAAAGCTGAACCTGAACCGATCAAGGTATATTTTTGATATTCTGCAGCATGTTGATAGTCTAATAATTTTTCTTCGTCTACAAGTTGCATAATGTTATTTGGGTCAAGCTTAAAACTTGCCATATAAACTTCTTGCATACGTGCATCTAAAACAGCCGTGACTTCAATCAATTGGGCTTGCTGATAAGCAGCTTGCGCCAACGCTTGCAAGGTTGAAACTGGAATCACAGGAATATCATTTGCCCAGGCTAAAGCTTGAGTCACTGCGGCATTGATACGTACACCACTAAATGAACCCGGTCCACGACTAAATGCAATTGCAGTCAAGTCTTTACTGGAGATTTGATTTTGCTCAAAACCTTGCTCAATCATCGGCAAAATGGTTTGAGTTTGTGCTTTTGCTCGCGTATCAAGTTGAAAATAGAGTGTTTGAGTTTCATCAACAATCGAAACGGAACACTGCTCATTGGCAGTTTCCAATGCCAGCAATTTCATGCACAACCTTACTGTGTTAAAAATGCTGCCTATGATACTCCACTCATTTCAATAGCGCGAGGGCTTAGAGATAAAGCCAGTCAGATAAAATACATTAGATCAAAATTATCCATAAAAATGCCAAGACATTGTGCTTGGCATTTAAGTGATAATTTTAAAACCACGACTTTAATCAAATTTAAATTCTTCTAAATCAATAAAATTCTTGTAATGGGACGCATAATGCAAGGCACTCATTTTTAATAAATTCTCCGCATTCTCATCCAAAGTTCGCACGACTTTACCTGGTGAGCCCACCACCAAGGAATTATCGGGAATAACTTTACCTTCTGGAATCAAACTATTTGCACCAATGATGCAATTTTTACCAATCACAGCATGATTTAAAACCACGGCGTTAATACCAATTAGACTGTTATCGCCTATGCTGCAACCATGCAACATAGCTTGATGCCCAATGGTTACATAATCGCCAACGGTTAATTCAATCCCTGTATCTGTATGTAAAACGGCATTTTCTTGAATATTACTAAAATTCCCAATATGAATTTTGGCATTGTCTGCACGAATGACTGCACCAAACCAGACACTGACTTGTTGTCCCAATTCGACCTGACCAATCACCGTCGCATTATCCGCAATCCAACCATCAAAAGGTACATGTAACGCTTTTGGCACAAAACCTTTAAATTTATACATCATGGTATTACATTCCTTTGAGATATTTTAAGACCATTCACTTGGATCATAACTTTTCAGCATTACTTTTTATTGAATATTTGTGATTTAAATGATGGAGAATTCAATAAAAATGGCCAGTTCTTTTGATAGTCCAAACCATATTTAAATAATGAAATTAGAATTCTGGCGGTTAAACCCCAAATGATTTCATTTTCAATTCTTAGACTGGGAAAATAAACCGATTGATGTGCCAAACGTACTTCATAAGGAATAGGCTGTGATTCCATCATTTTTTTAATCGGCGCATAGAATATACGATCAATTTCACTTGGCTGAGCAATCAATTGAATATCTGGCGGGATTAACCCAACAACAGGTTTTACCGTCATTCCACTTTTTGCCCGTTCCATGGGTAAATCACCAATCAGCTTGACATCAAATGGATTGAGTGCTGTTTCTTCCCATGCTTCTCGCAAAGCCACAACGATATTACTGGTATCATTTGGGTCACGCTTTCCACCTGGAAAAGAAACCTCTCCTGCATGATTTGATAAATAAGCAGAACGTCTGGTCAGTAAAATTTTAGGATCAGCTTCTTGAGTAATTGCAATGAGCACTGCGGCATTGGCGGCATAAGTTCTTTTGCCAAAACGTAATCGATTTTGCAATACTTGGGTTAGCTCATCATCCTTCATTGATCTCACTCTATCTTTTTTGTTCTCGTTCTATCATATAGGAAATTTTATCGATAAGGCTATAAATGATGCGAAAGTAGAATTTTTCAGTTATGCTGAGTTATCTCACATTTTTAATGAAGCTTATGAGTTTTTGCAGTGCTTGTGGTCATCCAACCATAGAAAAAATTCCTTTAGGTGATCAAAAAATCCGTAAAGTTTGTACACACTGCGGCACCATTCATTATGTTAACCCTAAAGTGATTTGTGGTGCTTTGGCGATCTGGGAAAATAAAGTTTTACTTTGTCGTCGTGCAATAGAACCACGCTATGGACTATGGACTTTACCTGCTGGTTATATGGAACTTTTTGAAACCATGGAACAAGGTGCAGCACGCGAAACACGTGAAGAATCAGAAGCTGAGGTTGAGATTGAACAGCTTTACTGCATGTATAATATTCCACGTATTGGACAAGTTTATGTTTTATTTAAAACACAAATAAAAGATGGCGTATTTGGTGCAGGTGAAGAAACCATTGAAAGTCGTTTATTTGAAGAGTATGAGATTCCTTGGAACGATTTAGCTTTTCCAAGTGTAGAACGCACGTTAAGACATTATTTTGAAGACCGAAAAACCAATACATTTCCAATGCATCTAGAAACATTGGGTACCCGATTAGATCAGACAGGATAATAAAAACCTGATATTGCTTCGACCAATGGTTGAGCATTAAAAAATATTGGCACAAAAAAACCTCAATTCAAATCACTTGAATCGAGGTTTTTTTAATTAACATAAATTACTTGGTTTTAATGGTATAACACTGCGGTAAACTTACAGTTAAAGACCCTGATAAACGCTTTGCTAGCTCTTTTTGCTCAGGTGTAACTTTCTCTTTATTGGCTTCTACATTGTTATAAACTGACTGGTAAAATGCATGTAAATTCACCCATGTTGCAGTAATCGTCTTGTCCCCATCCCAACTGGTAATATTAACACCATTGTTTGTATTTTGCTCATTGATTAATCGTTGGAGGTTTAAGCGTATACCACCAGAGGAAACTGAAGCATTGGCTATTTCTTCTGCAGATGTACCACTGGTTGGTCGAACAACTAATGTTTCATTTAAACCTGCCAATGCACCATCAAGACTACCAAATATAGGATTGGCCAAAATCATACGAAGTGTAATCGACTTTTCAACATTACCATTTATATAAGCTGTACCTGTAGTACCAATACGATATTGTTGTACCCCTGTTTCTTTATCAATATAAGTAATTGGATCTACATCAGCACATGTAGTTGAATTTAGCGCACTATTTTTACCTAAATTGGTACGAATATCTCCATTTTCATCAATCACAATACCGAGTGTTTGGGTATTTGGATTAACTTCTTTGTTATCAAAAGCAAATGTAATATTCGCATACAGTGGGAAATAATATTTTTCACCAGTTTTCACTGTGTTTTTAGTGAGGAAAACTTTTCGATCTAAGTAATTGGCAGGATTGGTTTTATAAATATCAATTCCACCAGAAAGTTGATCAGCATTTAAAGTTTGACGCCATTTCCCATATATCGTTGGATCCGCAGGTGCCGTGGTTGCACCCGTTGTTCGCTTATACATATATTCAGTACCAGCAACATTGGTATTATTCAGCAAAGCGCCCTGAAAAATTTCAAGTTTATCCGTTGAACTTTGATCTTTTTTAAATACAAGTGGAGAGGTGATTTTACGGGTCAATGGATTGATCCAACCTTGTTGACCATTTACATTGAGTTTTTGTGGTACAACCTGATTAAGCAATAAAAATTTTAACAGTGAGTCAGCAATTGTACTGCCTTCTACTTTTTGAGGTACACCGACCCATTGCATTGCATAACCTGATGTATAACCTTGACGGTCAGTGACTAAATACATATTGGCGATAGATTCATTCTTGGTGCTTAATTCACTTTTACCTGTAAAGCCCTGAATATCAACATTTGCACCACTGAAAATAAGGAAGTTTGTTGAATAAATATTTACTAATGATTGTTGAACCAAGCGTTGCGCAGTCGCGACTGCAGAAGCTTGATCAACCGCTTCAATATTGACCCACGGTTTTAATTTTTCAACATAGCTACCATTGATAAAATCAGCCACCCCAATATCCGCATTGACTGTTGTTAAATTATTTTTAATATTATCTGTTAACTCAAGGGGTTGTACATCGCCAACCTGATTGGCATCCTGCTCCAACCCAATCGCTTGGAAAACGCGAACCAACCCAACCATTACTTTAAATGTATCATCACTCATGGTCATGCTTGTTGGTGGCTTGCCTGTCATAGCACTTGCAATATCAATCAAACCAATTGCAGCAGGTTGGCCACGCACTTTTAAAGGACGCACTTTTGCCAAGTCAACATCGCCTAAAACAATTTTTCTTTCCGATTGTGAGCCTTTTATATAGAATTTCGCTTTATCGCCAATTAAACAACCACCAAGTGCCAAACCACCTTCTAGTTTAGTCGCATAATGATTTCTGGTATCTGTACTACAATCAAAATTTAAACCATCTACAGGATAATCAACATAAAAACCTAAACATTTTTCTGTAGAATCTGCATCACAACCATTTGAATAAGTTGGGATACCTTTATTTGGGTCTTCATTGACTGTTGCACTTTCACCACCACATCCCGCGAGTGCTAGGCCTAAACTTGTTAAAACCAAAGGGGCTAATAATCTTTTTTTCATATTTTCATCCTTACTGAATTACACTCAGCTTAATTTGTCCATGATTTGTTAATTGTTTATTTTCCACATCTAATGCTGAGGATAGTGGTGTTAAAAATAGATATACAGCTTGATCAGGTTTTCTTAAAACGCCTTCCATCGCTGCATATTGTAAATTATTGTCGTGTGATTCTTCATTTTTAAAACCGCTAACACCTTCGAGAACACAACCTTGTCTATCTAAAAATACCACCAAAGGCCAATAATAGCTTTGAACCTTTGAAGAGGATGCATAGGATGTTAATAAAATATTTTGCACTGAAGAATCTAATTTCACTACTTCATAAGCAAAATTCTCTTTAATCGGTGCAACTGGCCATAAGCCAACTTCTTGATTTTTGATTGATAAATATTTTGCTTTAGCTATTTTTTTACCAGAAAAACACGTTTGTTCTAAATTATGAACAACCTCATCTTTAGGTAAACGAAAATAGGTTGAAGACAAAACAACTGGCTTTTTTTCTTTCGATTCTGGATTTCCGCGAATACTATTTAAAAGACTCGTACTTAAACCTTTTTGCCGTTCGATGGTTTCATAACGTCCATGCACTGCGCCAATCTCAGGCGTCATATAAAATCTTTTTTTACCTTCTAAATTGAATTCACGATCTTCTAAATACTCATTATTTACATATTTTTCACCATCAATAACTGTGAAATGCTGATCTTCTATAGTTTGAGTACTTTTCGGCGCAACTTCTTTATTGGTCTTGACCGCAGTTTGGTCTACTGGCGTTATTTTCTCTAGTTTCTCAACCTTATTGGTTTGTTGAGTAATATCAGTGGGCTGCTGTGGAGGTTTTTCCACAACAAGCTGAGGTACTATCATCTGTGACGCTGGTGGTAAAGGCTGATCTGGTATCTGAACAGGGCTTTGACTTTTAGCTTTATGCTCGATTAAAGCGGGTTGCCGTTCAGACTGAGCAGTAGTAACCGCTGATGGAGTATTTTGAGGCGTTATCTCTTTTTGACTTTGTTTAACGACAGATGGAGCTTCTACTACTGGTACATTAGGCTTAGCAGCTTGAGCCTCTTGTATTTTTTTAGCTTCTTGTATTGGCTTAACTTCTTGTACTTGTTTATCTTTTTGCTTTACTCCTACTTTTGGAGCTGTTTCAGGCTTCTGAACAATCATCGGATGTCCATCAGGGCCAATAATTGTATAAAAATTGGCAGCATAAGAAGCCGATGTGGCTAGACTAGAACTTAACGCTAGCCACAAAGAAGTTACGACTATTTTTTTATCAACATTCAAACGCATTACCATCTCGTTCTGTAGTTAAGCCCTAGAATTGTAACTTTTGTATTGGTTTTTACATTTAAACCAGCGTATGGGTTTAATAGTAAGTTATCTACCCCTGTCTTGTTCGCCAAACTACTGCTGTTTGCTGGGATATTATCTCGGCTACGTAAGAAACCAATCGATAAATCTATATCACTATCTTCATCAAAACGGTAACCTAAACCTAAACCAAATAATTGCGCATTGTTAATCGGCACCATAGTATTACGTTTATCATCTGGAATCGCACTAGCACGCGGTTCATAACCTGCCCGAAGTTTTAAACGATCATTTGCTGAATACTCAATACCAATCCCCCAGCTCCATGGCGATTGAAAGCCTAATGGAAAGGCTAAAGATGAATCTGTGACTTGATTGGATAATAATTTGGCAATTTTTAATGCTGAAATTTGTCGATCGAATTCAAACTGAAACTTTTCCCATGCTTTAAAATCCGTCCATCCTACATCGAAGTTCACCTGTAAATCAGGTAAAACCTTATATTTTATACCAGCTTGGAAATGAGCAGGATATTCCAAATCCATTGAAATCAAACCTGACTCGGTCGGCGGGATATAACCTGGAAAACCTAAAATCGCCGCAAGAATTTGTCCTGTTGCTGAAGAATTGAGGCCCTTTATAAGTTCTCGCGGTGCGTTGGCATTATCGATAAAATATTTACCTTTCATACGCATTTTAGCGGAGCTTTGATAAACCATACCAAAACCAAAGTTATCCGTAGGTTCCCACATTAAACCTAAGTTATAACTTGGACTTAGACTCTGTTCAAGACTGACCTGCATCTTCCCGAATTGGCCAAATGGATCCATTCCCTCATCAGCATTACAAATACCAAATAATATGAGATCTGTAATCACATTCGAATTATTTCGGAAAGGTCCACAAACTGACTCATCGATTAATCGTAGAACGCCGATCATTTCATTTGGAAATCTTAGATCAGTTTTTAATGCCATTGCATTGTATGACATCCCGATTGAAGCACCAATAGACAATTCATCGCTGACTTGGTATGCAATAGATGGAGACAAATAGGTTATACGCTCAATGGCAACTTGCTGCCCCATATAGTTACCTGGGTTACCATCTTCTGATCCAAAACCTGCCACCATGGGTGCATATACGGCAGTTGCATAGGTTAATTTTGAGCCAGGAGGATTATAGGAAATCCCCCCTGTTGGTGCTAATACTGGCCATCCAGGTCCTAAATCCACCACTTTCTTTAGAATAGGAACATATAAACTGGCATATTCGACATCCCCACGCACTGAGTCTTTATAATCGGTACAAAGCCCCGAAGGATTGTCAGGTGCATCATTACAAATCAGTGGATCATCAGAATAACCAAATACGTTATAACCAGGTGGAGCAGAAAACTCACGTTGTATATCAAAGTTTGCAACAATTCCTTGTACGTCAGTTTGCAAACCTTTTAGTTTAGTTAATGCTGCCGGGTTAAAATGAATGGCACTAATTCCAGGCGGATCTGCAGTCACTGCATTCCCCATGGTTAGTGAGCGTATATCTACCGATAGGTTGAGTCCTAACGCCGCAAATACTTGAGTTGAACACCCTGTTAATAAAATCGCTGTAACTAATGGGCGCAAACGTATGTTTTTCATACTTTACACTCCTTTAGTTCGCTTTCTTCTTACCAAAGCCTAAAATATCCAATGGGAAAGATAGACCGAGTGAAATATCTGGTGAGTCTTCAGTTAAGCCGATCCCCAATGTACCATTGACAATCGTATCTGGATTGACACGCACCCCTAAAGCAATGGAAAACATCCCGCTAGATTGGTCAGCTGCTTTATATTTCTCTGGATTCTGATTCGTTGCCCCAGGATATGGTTTATATGTGAAAGAAGTATTCATATTGAATGATTGTTGATATGACATGGTCATCGAAACATCATAGTTAAATGAATAGGCAAAACCAAAAGAGAAACCACCCGTCATACCTGGATCGAATTCTTCTAAAGTTCGCTGACCAAGCTGCTGACCACCTTGACCATTGGCATTACCCCCACCACGAACTTGATTTAAACCTGTTTCTTTAAATCCATAATTGGCAGAAACCGATGCAAACAGTACAACAGGGTCGATATATTTACGGGTACTTGCGCCAACACCTACAGAATAATAGCCTTTACCTGTTGAAAGGTCTTTTTCTGGATTTATCTCATATGGGCTGTCACCGGTTTTGGTCGATAAACTACCAAATAAAATAAGCGGTAATCGGCCTGCTTTCAGTGGGAAAGGTTCCCAACGTGCACCAAAGTTAATATCCCCTAGACCCGCAGCAGTGGCATCTTTTAAGCTATCTGATTTGGCAATAAAAGGAATAGATGCGGTAAAGGTTAAATTATCACGTATTCCATACTGTGCAGTAAATGTATTACTGATGGTATGACTGGCATCCTCATCAACACGAAGTTGATAAGCTGTACCTTCGTTAATTCCTAAATTTAACTGCGAATCACGATAGTAGGAATAATCTAAATCATAAAAAGTTGAGAACTCACCCTTTTTGATTAAAGAGTATTGACGTTCATTGGATGTAAAAACTTCTTGTAAATTGGTTTCTTGAGAAGCGTCGCCTTCTTTCTTCTGTAATGCTTCTGCAGCTTGTGTCCCTGGTTTAGGTACTAAAGATTTTGTTTCATCTTTATTAATCTTTACATCTTCTGTAGCTTGCGCCACATTTGCAACTGGAGCTGTTTGACTGCTGGTTGCAGAACTGGCATTGTCTGTACTTGCAGCCTGATCTGCTACTACATCCGCACTAGCCTCTGTTTCAGCTGCATATAAACTTCCAATTGCAAACTGAATACTCACCGCAAGTAAAGTCCGTTTCATCCACTGATTATTCATATTCTTCCTATTCCCAAAAATCCAATTCAATTATGTAATTTTTTAATCCATCTTCTACTTACGTTTATAATAGAGTCGCATATAGGATGTAATTGGCTGATTGTATGTTGCAGACTTGATATCTTGGTCAATCACCTTACGCATTGTTGAGCCTCTATCGGCTAATTTATTGGTATAATCGGTTGAATATTGCGCTTCAACTAAAGCATAGCGGTTGATTGTTGCATCATCTACATGGCGCATATCCGCATCTTGTAGTGCCAACAAGTTGCGTTGTTGATCTTTTGGCGCATTGATCACAAATAAGGTGTTATTTTCCCAAATTTGCTTAAACCGCTCTTGATCAAAACTAATATTCCCCAAGGCAGGATCTGCCACATAAACACGGCCATCTTTATAAGCTTTAAATACAACAAAATGTTTAAAACCTGCATAAGAAATTGGCACAATCACCGGTTGATTTTGATTGATTAGGTCTGTGAACTCACCTCTATAGCCACCGCTTTCATATCCAATTGCAGCAACAAAACGCTTCATATCCAGCAATGAAAAACTTCGTCGCTCAATAATACGGTTGTATTCACCAAATCGTAATAAGCCTTCCATGGTTTGCTGTTCGGTTAAGTTTGTCCCAACATAGCCATTTAACAGTGTTGTTAACGCAGCAGAACCACAACTATAGTCATAGCCTTGACGTACAATTCCACGGAATTGATTTTCTAAAGCGGGTTTAACATGCACCATTTCACGGTGATTACGTCCGAATGATTTTTCTCTGGAATCCGCAAGCTCAGTATAGTAAATCGCATCCTTTGGCTTGGGTTTCACATCTAAGGCGTGGTTGGCAAAATAATACATTAATGCCGAACCTAAAGTAATTTCTATCATAATTTTAACTATCAAGTTTCGGCAGTATTTTGCCTAAAGTGCTGATTTTATTTTTAGAGTGAACACTCTACGTCCCTGTGTTTATGAAGATAACGGTTTTTGAAAAAAAAAACAGTCTTTTTTTCAACTTTTGTCGCTTTTACTCAGCTTTTTTGTAAAAAAAAACGCATGCTTTGCATGCGTCTTTTCTGACATTTCAATTCTTAACTTAATGACCAGAAATTGTCAGTTTTACACCATTTGCTGTTGCTGAACCACCATTAAAGAATTTCATACCTGTAATTGCAACATCACCAATCGAACCCGAACCTGTTCCTGTACCTGCAGTTCCAGGCGTGCCTGGCACAAAGCCAGTACCACCACCCAATACAACTTTAGTTAGATAAATGTCTGTACCTGTTGTGCTTTTCATTGCAGTTACAGCCAAACCTTTCGTTGTAACAGCAACATCAGCATCTAAAGCCAAATTAGCTGAACCACTGTCAGTCACTTTTATGCCACCCAATACGATATAACCACCACCTGCTGCAGAAGCATCTTTCAAGGCCAAGTTACTGATTGATAAACCACCAATCATCGAACCATTCAGTTTAATCATTGCACCTTGAGGTGTATTACCCAATTGAATATTTGCAGTAGTAGAACCTACATTCACAGTCAAGCCACTCAAAATTTCAGCTGATCCAGCATCAGGTTTATATGCACCAGCTGTTCCTGTAACATTATTCACTTCAATTTTGCCTAACTCGATTTTCAGTGCATTAATTGCAGCAGCGACATTTAAGAATGGTGTACCAGTATTACCAGCGGTAGCACTACCATCAGTATCAATAACCAAATCAGCTAAATTACCTGTACCAGTTTTAGTTACAACTACATTATTTAAAGTAATCGCACCTGCTTTGCCTGAACCACCAGAACCAGCAGTAACACCAGGAGTACCTGTAGCAGCTAAACCATCACCATCAAAAACATGTAGTTTTGCAATTTCAATTTTATCTGCATCGATACCAATACTGATACCATCCTGACCAGTAGTTGCACTCAGCGCCGCATCATCCATTGCTTGCATCGCCATTGCGTTTGAACTCATAGCCACTGCCGAAACTAAAGCAAGTTTAGTAAATAATTTCATAATCTGTACTCTCCCAAGAGCATTTTTTTTCATTTTTAACCACTCTCCATAGTTCCCTGTTGTTTTTAGTTGTTTTACAACTTAGAACACCAATCCTTGAGTAGTCCGTTTTGCCCTTTTAAATTAACGGTATGTTACTTTTTGTTCAACTGCTGTTTATCAAAAACCCAATTAAACCGATAAACGGTAAACACTTTTATAAGTGCTATTTTCAGGTAGAATAGTGCTTTATAAACCCTTTTCGCGCTTGAGTTAACCCTCCCTATGTTTCGGAAGTTATTAGATTTTTCATCAAATAGCACTACAGATTTATTACACCGTATTGATGCATTATTCGGTTGTATCTATTTAAAAAACGCGGGCGAAGATATTGTTTCTTTTTCACCTGAACAATACTGTATCTCAATCCAGCAACAACTTTCTTGTTATACCAGAAATCATTTTACCCATTATCAAAAAGATAAAGCCGATCCTCATTTAAATCACTTCTTTAACTTCAGCTCTCAATCTGCCCCGAAACAGCATGCTTTTCAGGGTGGATATATGGGTTTTATTGACTACAACTATGCCTCTCAGCAACACATTGATGCTACAACCAAGTCTCAACCTAATTTTTACATGGGTGTTTATAAAACATTTATCAAACGAGAAAATGAACAATTCTTTTTTTATAGTTTAGAAGCCTGTGCAGAAGAGTTTTTCAACTTTATACAAGATTTATTAACCAGACCAGTCACACAAAATCAAAGCTTTAAACTTTTATCAAACTGTACTGCGACGTGGACAAAGCCACAATATGATCAAGCATTTACACAAGTCCAAGAATATATAAAAGCGGGTGATTGCTATCAAATTAATTTAACTCAGGAATTCACTGCAAAAGCACAAGGTTTACTTTTAGATACCGCCGAAAACTTTTGGACACTCACAGATGCTCCCTATTCGGGTTATTTAAAAATCAATGATTTTGAATTACTGAGTTGCTCACCTGAGTTATTTATTGATTTCGAAGCTGATCGTAAAATTATCACCAAACCCATAAAAGGGACAATGCCTCGTTATGACGATCCAACTTTAGATGCGCAATCAAAAAATGCTTTGATTCACTCTAAAAAAGATCAAGCAGAGAATGTCATGATTGTGGACTTATTACGCAATGATCTAAGTGTCTATGCTGAAACTGGCTCAGTAAAAACCCCAAAACTGTTTAATATTGAATCTTTTAACCAAGTACATCATATGGTGAGTGAGGTGACTGCCATCCTAAAACCGGATGTCAATCCATTTAATGTCTTATTTTCAGCGTTGCCAGGTGGTTCAATTACTGGTGCACCCAAAATTCGCGCCATGCAAATTATTGAAGAACTTGAAAGTGCGCCAAGAGGCGCTTATTGCGGATCACTGGGCTATTTTAATTTTGATGGAACCGGTTCTTGGAACATTTTGATTCGTTCAATTCAAAAATATCAAGATGATGTTTCATTGTGGGCAGGCGGTGGAATCACCATCGCTTCAGATTGTGATGCAGAATATCAGGAATGTTTTGATAAAGTTGCTGCCATGCTTGATTTACTCAATACATGGCATCAACCTCAACATGAATCCTAGACTAAAATCTCATGCTTTAATGTATCAACAAGGCGTTGGTTTTGTTCATCTGTACCAATAGTGATACGTAAGAATTGATCAATCCGTGGCTTATTAAAATATCGAACAATAATGCCACGTTCACGCAATGCTTTTGCCAGTTCACCAGCATCTTTTGAGGGTAAACACGCAAAAATAAAGTTGGCTGAAGATGGTAATACTTTAAACCCAAGCGCCGCTAAATCTGCCACCAGTTTGTCACGGCTCACAATGACTTTTTGACATTGTGCTACAAAGTATTCTTGATCTTCAAATGATGCGACAGCTGCAGCTATTGCAAAACGATCAATTGGATAGGAGTTAAAACTATTTTTAACAGCTTCCAATGCTGCAATCAAATGTGGCTGTGCAATTGCAAAACCAACGCGTAAACCTGCCAAAGAACGAGATTTTGAAGTCGTTTGGCAAACCACTAAGTTTTCGTATTTTTCAACCAGACACACAGCTGACTCAGCACCAAAATCCACATATGCTTCATCAATCACAACCACCGAATCAGGATTGGCTTGCAAGACCTGTTCAATTGCAGACAGCCCCAATGCAATACTGGTTGGTGCATTGGGGTTGGTAATGATAATCCCACCATTCGGCTGTTTATAATCAGCCACATCAATTTCAAAATCATCATTTAACGGCAAGATTTTAGTTTGGGTTGAAATTCCAAAAAACTGACTATAAACAGGATAAAAGCTATAGGTAATATCCGGGTATAGAATTGGCTTATCTTGAACAAAAAATGCTTTAAAAATATGGGCTAGAACTTCGTCTGAACCATTGCCAACAAAGACATTTTCGACATCTACATGTTGTTGTTTCGCAATCGCGTGTTTGAGTGCCGATGCATCTGGATCTGGATAAAGTCGCAATACATCTGCTGAATCTATAAGTACGGACTGAACCGCTGCAACCACTTTTGGCGATGGTGGATAGGGGTTTTCATTGGTATTCAGTTTTAATAAGTTTTGGATTTTAGGCTGCTCACCCGGAACATACGGTTCTAATTCACGTACATCAGGGCTCCAAAAACGCATTTGCTCAGGGCTAATATTTGGCATTTTTATCTCGTATTTTTTCTCACTTGACTTACTTTATATAAGCACTCTCACTCTAGGAGAGGGTTTGGGTATTTCAATAGAATCCCCAAACTAAGTCAGTTAAATTTTTACACCCTCATCCACACCCTCTCCATAAGGGAGAAGGATTTTTTACGGATACTGGGCCATTGGTGAATTACTGATAACGATATCTTGCTGATCGGGCATGCGCATCTAAATTTTCTTGTTGTGCAAGAATATCTGCGGCCTTGGCAAGCGATTTAACTCCTTGCTCAGAACACATAATCAAACTTGAACGTTTTTGAAAATCATAAACACCTAAAGGTGATGAAAAGCGTGCTGTACCAGAAGTAGGTAGGACATGGTTAGGTCCCGCACAATAATCACCAATCGCTTCTGGTGTATAGCGCCCCATAAAGATTGCACCTGCATGGCGAATACTTTCTGACATCTGCTCAGCGTCATCTAAGCACAATTCCAAATGCTCAGGCGCAACTTGATTAATCAAATCAATGGCTTCTTGACGATCTTTAACCAAGACCAAAGCACCACGATTTGCAATCGAAGTTCGTGCAATTTCAGCTTTGGGTAGTGCAGCCAAATGTTCTTCAATGGCTTGCTCGACATCATTTAACAGCTGTTCATCAGGCGTAATAAAAATCGCTTGCGCCACCGTATCATGTTCAGCTTGTGACAAAACATCCATCGCCAACCATTTCGGGTCATTGTGACCTTCTGCATAAACCAAAATTTCAGAAGGCCCTGCAATCATGTCAATACCGACTTGACCAAAAACAGCACGTTTTGCCGCAGCAACGAAACGGTTACCTGGTCCTGTAATTTTATCCACTGCTGGAATTGTTTCTGTTCCATAAGCCAGTGCGGCAACTGCTTGCGCACCGCCAATCGTAAACACACGACTTACACCTGCTAAATAAGCAGCTGCCAATACCAAAGGATTTAAATCACCATTTGGCGCAGGTACCACCATAATAATTTCTGCTACCCCAGCCACATGCGCGGGTAAAGCATTCATCAGCACAGAGGATGGATAAGAAGCTAAACCACCTGGAACGTAAATACCAACACGGTCTAAAGGGGTGACTTTTTGACCCAGGGTATTTCCTAATTCATCCACATAAGACCAACCGTCTTGTTTTTGAGCCTGATGGAATGAGCGAACACGATTGGCCGCCAATTCCAAAGCTTCACGTACTTCTACGGTTAACCCCTCAAATGCAACTTTAAGTTGTTCTTGTGTCAGTTCTAAATCTGAAAATTGATGCGCTGGATGTCGATCGAACTGTTGAGTGAGTTTAAGTACATGTGCATCGCCATGTTGACGCACATCTGCAATAATTTGGTCTACTGTTTTTAAAAGCTCAGGATCACTCACTGTTTCAAAAGCTAACAAGTCAGCAAAGACTTGTTTAAAGTTCTGCTCTTGAGTCGATAAACGTCGCATCAATTTACCCACAAGGTTGTTTAAGAAAGATTTAGTTTACCTTGTTTTGAGTATCTTGTGGGCAACATCACCGCAACATTTCAACTTACTTTAATAGGAAAGTTTGATTACAAAAAACTTTTGACACAGCAAATTTTTATTTAGGTACTCACATCAGGATGATCCCAATCACTATCAGCCTGAATCAGCCAGTTCAATGCACCATGCCGTTCCACAACAATAGATGAATTTAAATTTTCAGGTGCATCCTGTTGCTTTAAACGCGCATTTACACATGCCCAATCATAACGATAGATTAAATCAGCCTGATCTAAAATTTCTTCGCTATCCCGCAAGTGTACTTTTGCCATAAATTCAGCAAAGGTATCGCACGACGATACAGCTTGAATAGCAAAATCACAATCAACGATATCTGCTGGATAACTTAACTCATCCACAATCCCCAAAGCCCATAACAATACCCAATATGCCTCATATTTCCACACCATATTGATGATATCTTGCGCTGAAGCCTCACGATTTAAAATTGCCTGTTCTTTCTCTGTTAAAGCATCTAGCACCTGCATTTTCTTCAAAATATCAAATACAAATACCTGTGTTTCATCATCATATTGATCATTATTCAGATCACATGCGACTTGAATCACCCACAAACAAGCAATCGCACGTTTTGCAATCTGTTCTGCACTGCGTGCTTGCACGTCTTCAGCAGATTCGATCACAGGTAACCAGTCAATATAAGGAATTGAATACTTTTTAAGTTTTAAAATAGATTGTTCTTTGCGTTGTTGAGGTGTTTTCATAAGCTCTTTTTTTAAAATCATGGATGATTATTTTTTAACATAAATCGCATAAAAAAACCGCCTAAAATTAGACGGTATCTTTATCGAACAAACATGAATGGACTAATTGTTCTTTTGACGCTCTTCTACTGCTTTTTCAAGCTGAGTAAGAATTGGATTTAATAAAGTTTGCTTACGCTTAAAGCTCGCTTTATTGACAATTAAACGTGAAGAGACTTTACAGATTTCTTCCAGAGGCTCTAGACCATTGGCACGCAATGTATTTCCGGTATCCACTACATCGACAATATAATCACCCAAACCAACCAATGGGGCTAATTCCATTGAGCCGTAAAGTTTAATCACATCAACTTGCTCACCTAAGCTTGCATAATATTGACGAGTTAAATTTACATACTTGGTGGCAATTTTTAAACGTCCTTTAGGACGAACCATGCCCACTTTACCGGCGGTCATTAATTTACAATTGGCAATCTTTAAATCTAATGGTTCATAGACATTTTGAGCGCCATGTTCCATCAACACATCTTTACCCGCTACACCAATATCCGCGGCGCCATTCTCAACATACGTTGGCACATCAGAAGCACGCAAGATTAGAATACGAACGGATTTATGTGTGGTTGGGAAAATTAACTTACGAGATTTATCAGGATCTTCCAATAAGTTAATTCCAGCAGTTTCAAGTAAAGGCAACGTTTCTTTTAAAATACGCCCTTTACTCAATGCCAAAGTTAAACCATGATCAAAATTGCCCATTACGTCAAAGTTAGGATCATCGTTTCTCATATCGCTCATTAACTTACTCGCTCACTCGCTTAATTTGGGCACACAAACAATTAGCAAAAACAATCACTTAAACATAGTTTGGCGTAAATTTGGCGTAACTCTTAAAAAGTATATAATCATTTAAATCAAACCGACACTAAGCTTTCACTGTGTCGGTTGTATTTGTTCGCGCAATTATAACATTTTTTGAGTTGTTTAAAATCAACTTCACTAATGGCAATTCATTTTTATTCAAAAAATTAAAATCTTCATAAAAATGGATTTGATATACATGAAAGGCTTTGTTGCGCAAAGATTTAAAAGTTAAGACATAACTCGGGTAACTAAGGCTTTAATTCAATACATTTAAAAGCCTTTTTAAATTTTCAAAAATTTGATTCTGAACATTTTCCTTGGGCTCTCCCCAAATATCACTTAACTTATTAATAACAGGCATGACCGATGCCGGCTGTAGCGGCTTATTCCCATTCATAACAAAAGGTCCGTCTGTTTCAGTTAAAATTCTATCTTTTGGTATATGACTTACAAGCAACCGACCTCTATCACTAGACAACATCCTTTGGTTATACTCCCTACTATAAAGAAATCACTCAACAGGGGTGGTCTAGTATTTAGTATCTCACTTCCTCTTCAAGCTGCCAATTTGCATTGCATTAATTAAAAAATACCAAACAAACCCATGACTATTTTGTGTTTTTCAATTTATCTAATGTGAATTTAAAATTATATTGATGAGGGTCAGAATTAACTTGATATAAAGAAACTTGGCTTTCTTGAAAAACTAACTGTAACATTTCTGCTAATTTAGGCAGTTCGGGATTATTCGGTTTTGCTAAAATA